>JAUCCG010000068.1:0-24430 GCA_034676465.1 Brevundimonas sp.
GGGGTTTTGTCTGTCGGGCACGACGGGTCGGCATCGAAAGCCTTCCGGTTGGGCCGCAAACTGCCGGTCGATCGAGGCGCGGGTTGCAGCCGCCGGCGCTCACCGTTTCGTCAGGCGATGGACAGAACCTCACATTGACAGCGAGGCAGGCCCCGGCGCATCATCGGTGCGTATGTGGAAATGCGCCTTCTCTTTCGCGGAATACGCTTCACGTCGGACGTTTCGTCGGATGCGACTAGCCCCAAACTCGTAACGAGCGACAGCTCAGAGTTTAGGGGGACAGTTTCCTGCACGCTGAATAGTGAGTCCCCCGATCCGATTATTCGTGACGGGTGGCGGTTCGGGTGCTTTAGCGCGATTCACTACTTCAATCATTCAAAGCGTCATGCCGTGGCCAACAAACCGTTGGCTCCCATCGGTGGCGTGAGAGCGGAACTCCGACATGACGAAGACAGGCAAGAAACCGGCCAGGAGGCCGCGTATTCTCATCACCGGCCAGGATCTGAAGATCCTGGGATCGATGGTCGGTAACGCCAGCTCCGGAACGGCGGCGATCCTGCTGCTCGAGGGAGGAACTGGACCGGGCGGTCGTGGTGAAGGACAGCTACAGCGCCCAGCCATTCTGCCGCATCGGCAGCTGGGTGACCTACGAAAACCTGACGACCGGTCAGGTTCGCAACCATCCAGATCGTCCTGCCTGCAGAGGCGGATATCGACCAGCAGAAGGTGTCGATCCTGAGCCTGGTAGGCGCGTCCCTGCTCGGACTGGTGGCGGACGCAGAGTTCGACTGGACCGACGACAGTGGCCGGCCGCACCGGCTCAAGGTCCTGCATGTCGGGGACGAGCGTGATGCAAAGCTCGAGTAGTTTTGATCGACGGCTGATCGAGGCTGCGGTTGCTGAAGCGGTTTCCGGCGCGCGCTGGGAGCGCATCGACCTGGAAACGCGCCGGCCGGACTGTACGCATTCCGATCTGATGCTGGCCAAGGCGGCGGAGCTGGCGATGTCGCCGGTCGCCCGGGACCAGCTGATGTCGCTGGCGCTGGAGCGCGTCGGCCAGGGTCAACAGACGGACGCCCCGCTCATCGGTGAGGCCGACGCCGCCGGTGACCGTGCCCGGATCGCCAGCCGCGTTTTTGCATTGGGTCCCCCACAAGGCGGCGGACACCGAAGCCCTGGTGCTGGCGCTCGAGGCGCGTCATGCGGCCCGTCTGCGTCAGGATGTCTGTTCGGGTCTGCTGGCGCAGTGTCTGCTGCAGGACGCGGTCCTGCAGGAAGCCCCTGTGGGATCATCCGGAAATCCCGGGCCGGGATAGTTGTGCGTCTGACGATGCTGTGCTCGATACCGAAATTGCGCGCCCGTGCCGAGGACCTGTCCTCGGCGAGTCTGACCTGGTGGGGCAGATGTTCCGCGGCTGGCTCACACCCCCTTCCAGACGAGACCCTCTATGAGAGAGCGCCATAATATTGTCGGAAGCGAAGTCGGTCGGCCGCGGCCGCCCGTCTACCTGCGCCCTGGCCCCCAAGGCGAAGCACAGACGGGGCGTGCCGGTCTGGGCCTGGGCCGTCCCCGTGTTGACCGCCGTGGCCCTGATTGTCCTGCTCGTGAAATAGGGGGGCGGGGCGGTGCAGCGGTTGGGCTTGCCCGTGGCCGGGTCGGTGCGTGTTTCGCCGGAATTGCTGCTGCCTTCCGCACCACGCGGCTCGGTGGCGGGCCGGGGCGGCTGGCCGTCGCGGGGCGGACGACGTTGATCTTCGGTCTCGCTCTCGGCGCGGCGGGCGGGGGGTGACGGTCATGGTGGTGCTCCTGTTTCGTTGCTGAACGCGCCGCGACCCTCATCGGCTCCCGCAAGGCTTCGTTCACCATGCCGCTAAACCGTCCCGCAACGGGCTGAGACTAGGGTGGCATGTGAACGGGTCGGCTGGCGGCCCGCGTCAGGATGCCCAATGCCCGGATTGAACGTCGAGATCGTCAAGGCCGAAGTCCCTGTCTGCGGGGGATGTCGACCTGTGGCGGACGATGGTCGCCGCCAACCCCGAACTGGCCAGCCCCTATTCGATCCGGCCTTTACGAAGATCGCTGCGGCGGTCTGTCCCGACGCCGCGGTGGCGGTGCTGCATCGGCAGGGTGAGATCGTCGGCTTCTTCCCGCACCAGCGCCGCGGCGGCGCGATCCAGCCGCTGGCCGCGCCGATGAACGACTATCACGGCGTCATCGCCCGCCCGGGCACCATGCCTGATCTGGAAACGGTCGCCGGCCTGCTGGGGGGCGCGCGTCTGAGCGTCAACGCCTGGGTTGGTCCGGCGCGGACCGGTCTGGCGCGCGAGACGATGATGACGGTGCTGCCGGACGAGGGGTATGACGCCTGGTATGCCGAGCGGCGTGCCACTTTCGGCAAATACTACAAGGACAAGGAGCGCGCCCGACGCAGCATGGAGGCCGAACTGGGGGCCATCCGCGTCGAACGGGGCCTGCGCGATTCCGCCCTGCTGGACCATCTGATCGACCTGAAGCGCGATCAGTACCGGCGCACCGCCCGGCACGACATCTTCGCCTGCGGCTGGACCGCTGAACTGTTGCACGCGCTGATGCGCAGCGGCCGGGACGGCTTCGGCGGCAATATGGCGGCGCTGTGGGCGGGTGACCGGCTGTGCGCGATCGAATATTCGCTGACCGGAGCTGACCAGTGCCATTTCTGGTTCCCGGCCTATGAGCCCGGGCTGGCGCGCTGTTCGCCGGAAATCCTGCTGACGCTGGAGACGATGAAGCAGGGCGCGGCCGTCGGCCTGCGCAGCTTCGACTTTGGATTCGGCGGTGAGGGTTACAAGAAATATTTCTGCAACGCCCGGCGCACCGTGCACGAGGCCGTGGTGCTGAAGCCCGGACTGGCGGCCAGCCTGAGCCAGGCGGCGGTGTCGGTCATGAATGCCGGTGGCGGGGATCGCGGCGAGCGTCTGCGCACCAGTGTCCGCCGGCGCTGGAATGCGATCGAGGCCTGTGAGACCCGGCGGGTCGACCGGCTGCTGGGCGCGGTCTCGGCCGCCCGCGCCGCCGCCGGCAAGGCGGGCCGGGCGCTGGCATAGGGCGCGAGGAACCATCGATGACGCGAACCACCCGCTATCCCGGACCCGTCGCCGAAGCCGGCGTCCACGATCATGACCTTGTCAGCCAGGGCTTTGGCAGCGACGCCGCCCTGGCCGCTGTGCTGGACCGCTATCCGGCCGATCTGTTCGATATCAACCTGTATGACTTCGACGACGCCGGACAGGCGTCGCTGCGGACCGGGACGCGCGGCAGCCTGTCGGGGACGGATCTGCTGGCGGCGATCCGCCAGGGACGGCTCTGGGTCAATCTGCGCGGTATTGAGACCGGCTGGCCCGAACTGTGGGATGCGGCCCTGACCGATTTCCGGCGTATCCAGGCGGCCTACCCCGGGATGGGGCGGTCAGCAACGCCGGTCAGCTGATCCTGTCCTCGCCCAAGGCCCGGGTGCCCTATCATTTCGATGCCGCCGGGGGTGGTGCTGTTCCATCTGCGCGGACGCAAGCGGGTGTTCGTCTATCCGGGCGACGAGGCCCACCTGCCCGAACACTGTATGGAACAGGTGGTCGCGCGCCAGACGACCGAGGAACTGCCCTATGACCGGGCCTTCGAGGCCGATGCCCGGGTGCTGGACCTGACCCCGGGACAGGCGCTGACCTGGCCGGTCTATGCGCCGCACCGGGTCGAGAACCTGGACGCCTTCTGCGTCTCGCTGTCGATGGAATACCAGACCTGGCCCTCGCGACTGCGGACCGGTGCCCTCTATACCAATGCCGTTCTGCGCAGCCGGGGGTGGCGCGCCGCGCAGCACCGAGGCCATGGGTCTGCCGGAACTGGCGGCCCGGTGGGCGGTTTCCCCCTGGCCCTGCGCCGGGCCGGGGCACTGAAGAGCCGACTGGGTGATTTCCAGAGGGATTTCGAGCCGGTCGTCGGTGCGCCCGACGGGGCCCGGCCCCTGCACGCCTGAAGCCCGCAGGTTACAAGCGAGCCACGACCTCGATTTAAAATGACTTCGCCGGCCCCGGCGCGCACCTTTCTGCCGAGACAGAGAGGGAGCACTCGTCATGAAACTCGCCATCGTAACCGTCGCCGCCGCCGTGGCCCTGGCCGGACCGGCCCTGGCCCGGAGCCCCGAAGTCGAGGTCCGCGACGCCGTCGCCCGGGTCGTCGTCATTGTCGAGGATCGCGCCGACGTCGGCGTCGAGATCGAACAGGGCAACTCCGGCCTTCCCGAGGTCACCGTGCGCCGTCGCGGCGATCAGGTGCGCATTGAGGGCGGTCTGGGTCGCGGCCGTGTGGCCGGCCTGCGCCTCGGCGGCGACCGGATCGGCAGCTGCCGGTCGGGCCCGGCCGACGCCCGCCAGCCGGGTGAGGGGGCCTCGGTCGAGGTCAGCCGACTGGGCCGCATCAATGTCAGCGACGCCCCGCTGATCGTCATTCGCTCGCCCCGCAGCGTCGACCTCAGCGTCCGCGGTGCCGTGTATGGTGCGGTCGGCCGGGGCGCGACCGAGATCGAACTGGGCAATGGCGGTTGCGGCGACTGGACGGTCGCCAATACCGAAGACCTCAGCATCTCGATGGCCGGATCGGGCAGTGTCCGCGCCGGCACCTCGTCGCGCCTCGAGGTTTCGGTTGCCGGCTCCGGCGAGGTTAGGGCCGGCGCGACGCGCAATCTGGATGTCAGCATCGCCGGGTCTGGGGACGTCTGGGTGGCCGAGGCCAACGGTCCGGTCGACGTCAGCATCGCCGGCTCCGGCGACGTCGTTGTCGCCGGTGGTCAGGTCGGTGCCGTGGACGTCAGCATCGCCGGTTCCGGCGACGTCGACATCCGCGCCACGGCCGCCTCGGTCGATGCCAGCATCATGGGCTCGGGCGACGTCCGCGTCGCCGGTGTGACCGGCCAGGTCGACCGCGCGATCATGGGCTCGGGCAGCATCACCATCGGTGAGCGCACCTACGAGCGCTGAGTCGTGGCCGGGCCCCGCGGGCCCCGTTGACAGAAACCGGCCGGGCCCCGAGGGTACACACCGTCGGGGCCCCGTCGTGTCCGGCTCCGTTCATTGCCGCCGGACGGACAGGGGACAGCCCCCGATCTGGTGCCGTGGCCGGACTCGATGATCCCGAGCGACCCCGGGAGCGAAAAGCCCGCGCCGACACAGTTTCGCCGCTTGACGCAGACGGAATCGAACGGCATAAGCCCCCCTCTTGCTGGACCGGCTGTGCATCGCGAGATGCAGACGCGGTTCGCGGAACGACCTGAGACCCTGTTCTTTGCAGCGATCCAGGACTTTAACGGCCTTCGCGGTTCGCTGCGTGGGCCGATCGTTTTTGCGGACGTGCGTACTCTGAGGGCGAAAGCCTGAAGACCTCCGGTCTTTGAAATGGTTCACAGGGACGCAGGTTCGCCTGCTTGGGAATAACGACCGATATGGATCAAAGCATCCGCATCAGGCTCAAGGCCTTCGATCACCGCGTCCTCGATTTTTCGACGCGCGAAATCGTCAATACCGCCAAGCGCACCGGCGCGACCGTTCGCGGTCCGATTCCGCTGCCGACCCTGATCGAAAAATTCACCGTGAACCGCTCGCCGCACGTCGACAAGAAGTCGCGCGAGCAGTTTGAAATCCGCACGCACAAGCGTGTTCTCGATATTATCGACCCCACCCCGCAGACCGTGGACGCGCTGATGAAGCTCGACCTGTCCGCCGGTGTGGACGTCGAAATCAAGATTTAAGAAAGAAGAGGCGGGATCCGACATGCGTACGGGCGTGATCGCCAAGAAACTGGGAATGACGCGCATCTTCGCTGAAGATGGCGCTCATGTTCCGGTCACCATCCTGCAGCTTGACGGCTGCCAGGTGGTGGGTCAGCGCACCAGGGAGCGGGACGGCTACGTCGCCCTGCAACTCGGTGCCGGCACCAAAAAGGCAAAAAACACCAACAAGGCTCAACGGACGACCTTCGCGAAAGCGGAAGTCGAGCCCAAGCGCTACGTCACTGAATTCCGGGTCACGGAAGATGCGATGATCGACGTCGGCGCCGAGCTGATCGCCGACCATTTCGTCCCCGGCCAGAAGGTGGACGTTCAGGGTCTGACCATCGGCAAGGGCTTTGCCGGTGCCATGAAGCGCTGGAACTTCGGCGGCCTGCGGGCGTCGCACGGTGTCTCGGTCTCGCACCGTTCGCACGGTTCGACCGGTCAGCGTCAGGATCCGGGCAAGACCTTCAAGGGCAAGAAGATGGCCGGCCACTATGGCCAGGAAACCGTCACCCAGCAGAACCTCACCGTGTTCCGCGTCGACATCGATCGCGGCCTCATCATGATCAAGGGCGCTGTCCCGGGTCACGACGGCACCTGGCTCAAGGTCAGCGACGCGATCAAGAAGACCGCCCCTGCAGAAACCCCGTTCCCGGGTTCGTTCCGCAAGGCCGGTCAGGCCGCCGCCGCTGCGCCTGCCGAGACTCCGGCAGCCGAGGCTCCGGCCGCTGAAACCGCTGAGGGTGGTGAAGCCTGATGAAAGTCTCTGTCATCAAACTCGACGGCAAGGCCGCCGGTGACGTCGAACTGTCGGAAACCGTCTTCGGTATCGCCGACATCCGCGGCGACATCCTGGCCCGTTACGTCAACTGGCAGCTGGCCAAGCGCCGTGCCGGTACCCACAAGGTCCAGACCCGGAACGAGAACTCGCGGACCGGCAAGAAGATGTACAAGCAGAAGGGAACCGGCGGCGCCCGTCACGGTTCGCGTCGCGCTCCGCAGTTCGTCGGTGGTTCGCGCGCCTTCGGCCCGGTCGTTCGCGACCACGGCTTCTCGCTGCCCAAGAAGGTTCGTGCCCTGGCCCTGCGTCACGCCCTGAGCTCCAAGCTCAAGGCCGGTGAACTGGTTCTGGTCGACAACGTCTCGATCAAGGATGCCAAGACCGCCAAGCTGCGCGAAACCTTCGCCAAGCTGGGCTGGAACCGCACCCTGATCATCGCCGGTCCGGAAGTCGACGCCAACTTCGGCCTCGCCGCCCGCAACATCCCGAACGTCAATGTGCTGCCGAACGCCGGTCTGAATGTCTATGACATCCTGCGGGCCGACAAGCTGGTGCTGACCAAGGCGGCGCTGGAAGCCATCGAAGCCACCTATGCCGACTACAAGCCCTCGCGCAGCGAGATGGCCCGGCAAGCTGAGAAGGAAGCCGCATAATGGCCGGCGCTCAACCTACCGCCAAGCATTACGACACGATCCTGGCCCCGATCATCACCGAGAAGGCCACGATCCTGTCCGAGCAGAACAAGGTCGTCTTCCGGGTTGCCGGAACCTCGACCAAGGATGAGATCGCCGCTGCGGTCGAAAGCCTGTTCAAGGTCAACGTCCTGAAGGTCAACACCCTGGTTCAAAAGGGCAAGACCAAGCGTTTCCGCGGCATTATGGGCCGTCGGGTGGACATCAAGAAGGCGATCGTGACGCTGGCCGACGGCCAGTCCATCGACGTCACCACGGGGCTCTGAACCGATGGCTCTTAAACATTACAATCCGACATCGCCGGGCCGTCGCGCCCTGGTGCTGATCGATCGCTCCGAGCTGCACAAGGGCCGCCCGGAGAAGTCGCTGACCGAAGGCCTGACCAAGTCGGGCGGTCGTGGTGCCGGTGGCCGTATCGCCGTCCGTTTCCGCGGCGGTGGGGCCAAGCGCCTGTACCGCAAGATCGATTTCAAGCGCCGGAAGTTCGCTGTCGCGACTGTCGAGCGTCTGGAATACGACCCGAACCGGACCGCCTTCATCGCGCTCGTCTCGTACGAGGACGGCGAAAAGGCCTACATCATCGCGCCGCAACGCCTGAAGGCGGGCGACACGATCGTGGCCGGCGAAAAGACCGACGTGAAGCCGGGCAATGCGATGCCGCTGCGCTCCATCCCCATCGGCACCATCATCCACTGCGTGGAGATGAAGCCGGGCAAGGGTGCCCAGCTGGCCCGTTCGGCCGGTGCCTATGCCCAGCTGGTCGGCCGCGACGCCGGCTACGCCCAGATCCGCCTCGGCTCGGGTGAGCTGCGCATGGTCCTGGACGGCTGCATGGCCACGGTCGGTGCCGTTTCCAACGCCGACCACATGAACCAGAACCTCGGCAAGGCCGGTCGCGTTCGTCACATGGGCTTCCGTCCGCACGTTCGCGGCGTCGCCATGAACCCGATCGACCACCCGCACGGTGGTGGTGAAGGCCGGACCTCTGGTGGTCGTACCCCGGTTACCCCGTGGGGCAAGGACACCAAGGGAACTCGTACCCGCAAGAACAAGGCTACGGACAAATACATTATCCGTACCCGCCACGTGAAGAAGGCTCGCTAAGAATGGCCCGCTCCTCCTGGAAAGGCCCGTTTGTCGACGGGTATCTGCTGAAAAAGGCCGAGACCGCTCAGGGTTCGGGTCGCAAGGATGTGATCAAGACCTGGTCGCGTCGCTCGACCATCCTGCCGCAGTTCGTCGGTCTGACCTTCGGCGTCCACAACGGTCACAAGCATGTGCCGGTGTCGGTGTCCGAAGAAATGGTCGGGATGAAGTTCGGCGAGTTCTCGCCGACCCGCAGCTTCCCCGGCCACGCGGCCGACAAGAAGGCCAAAAGGAAGTAACCGATGGCCAAGACCAACAATCCCCGTCGCGTCGCCGCGACCGAAGCCCGCGCCAAGCTGGTCAACGTACGCATCAGCCCTCAGAAGCTGAACCTGGTCGCCGCCTCGATCCGCGGCCTGCCGGTGCAGCGTGCGCTGAACGAGCTGGAGTTCAGCCGCAAGCGTATCGCGACTGACGTCCGCAAGGTGCTGTATTCGGCCGTCTCGAACGCCGAGAACAACCACAACCTCGACATCGACAACCTCGTCGTCGCCGAGGCCTTCGTGGGCAAGAACCTGGTGATGAAGCGTTTCGCGAGCCGTGCTCGTGGTCGTTCGTCGCGCATCCTGAAACCGTTCAGCGAGATCACTATCGTGGTCCGTGAAGCCGGCGAGGCCGCCTGATGGGTCACAAAATCAATCCGATCGGGCTCCGGCTCGGCATCAACCGCACCTGGGACAGCCGCTGGTTTGCGCCGCCGGGTCCGGAATACGCCAACCTGCTGCATCAGGACCTCAAGCTGCGTACGTGGCTCAAGGAACGCCTGAACGCCGCCGGCGTGTCGCGCATCATCATCGAGCGTCCGCACAAGAAGTGCCGCGTCACGATCTACGCCGCCCGTCCGGGTGTCGTGATCGGCAAGAAGGGCGCTGACATCGAGAAGCTGCGCAAGGACATCGCGGCCCGTACCGAAGGCGAGGTTCACCTGAACATCGTCGAGGTGCGCAAGCCCGAGACCGACGCCCAGCTGATCGCCGAGAACATCGCCCAGCAGCTCGAGCGCCGTATCGCTTTCCGTCGTGCGATGAAGCGCGCGATGCAGTCGGCCATGCGTCCGGGTGCCAAGGGTGTCCGGATCAACGTTTCGGGTCGCCTCGGCGGCGCGGAAATCGCTCGTATGGAATGGTACCGCGAAGGTCGCGTGCCGCTGCATACGCTGCGCGCTGACATCGACCACGGCTTCACCGAAGCCAAGACCACCTACGGCATCATCGGTGTGAAGGTGTGGGTCTTCAAGGGCGAGGTCCTCGAGCACGATCCGATGGCCCAGGACAAGCGCTGGGCCCTGGAAGTCGGGTCCTTCGGGTCGAGGACGAAGGCCGTGAACGCGGCGATCGCGGTCCGCGTCGTAACGAGCGCCGTGGCCAACGCAGAGGGCGTGAAGGCTAAGCCATGCTGCAACCGAAAAAAACCAAATACCGCAAGGCCTTCAAGGGCCGCATCCACGGTGCCGCCAAGGGTGGCTTCTCGCTGAACTTCGGGTCGTATGGCCTGAAGATGGTTGAGCCGGAACGCATCACCGCGCGTCAGATCGAGGCGGCCCGCCGCGCGATCACCCGCCAGATGAAGCGTCAGGGCCGCGTCTGGATCCGCGTATTCCCGGATATCCCGGTCTCGGGCAAGCCGGCCGAAGTCCGCATGGGCAAGGGCAAGGGCGCCGTGGATCACTGGGCGGCACGCTGCCACCCGGGCCGGATCCTGTTTGAAATCGACGGCGTTGCCGACGACGTCGCGCGTGAAGCGCTGCGTCTGGGTGCCGCCAAGCTGCCGATCCGTACCAAGGTGGTGACCCGCCTCGACGCCGGCATCGCGCATGTGGAGCACATTGGCGCATGACCAAGATCGCCGACCTCCGGTCCCTGACCCCCGATCAGCTGGGTGACGCCAGCTGCTGTCCCTGAAAAAGGAACAGTTCAACCTGCGTTTCCAGGCGGCTACCGGCCAGATGGAAAAGACCCACCGTGTGGGTGAAGTGCGCAAAGACATCGCCCGCATCTCAACGCTTCTGCGTGAGAAGCGGACGGCTTCGTAAGGAAACACCGATGCCGAAACGTATTCTCGAAGGCGTGGTCGTCTCCGACAAGGGCGACAAGACTGTCGTCGTCGTCGTCCAGCGCACCCTGCTGCACCCGGTCATGAAGAAGATCGTGCGCCTGTCCAAGAAATATCACGCCCACGATGAAGGCAACGCCTTCAAGGAAGGCGACATCGCTCGCATCCGTGAGTGTGCCCCCAAGTCCAAGCTGAAGCGCTGGGAGGTCCTGCCAAGGACGCCCCGGCCTCGGCTTCGTAATCAGGAAGGATCGGATCCTATGATCCAGATGCAAACTAACCTGGAGGTAGCCGATAATTCGGGTGCTCGCCGGGTCATGTGCATCAAGGTGTTGGGCGGCTCCAAGCGCCGCTACGCCTCGGTGGGTGACACAATCGTCGCCTCCGTGAAGGAAGCCATTCCTCGCGGACGTGTGAAAAAGGGCGACGTCGTGCGCGCCATCGTCGTTCGCACCGCCAAGGACATCCAGCGCAAGGACGGCTCCGTCATCCGTTTCGACAAGTCGGCCGCTGTCATCGTCAACAAGCAGAACGAGCCGGTCGGCACGCGGATCTTCGGCCCGGTTCCCCGTGAACTGCGCGCCAAGAACCACATGAAGATCATCTCGCTGGCTCCGGAGGTGCTGTGATGGCCGCCAAGATCAAATAGGGCGACACCGTCGTGGTGCTCGCCGGCAAGGACAAGGGCCGCACCGGCAAGGTCACCAAGGTGCTGCCGACTGAAAACCGCGTCCTGGTCCAGGGCGTGAATATGGTCCAGCGCCATACCCGTCCCACCCAGGCCGACCCCCAGGGCGGGTATCAAGAACAAGGAAGCGTCGCTTCACCTGTCCAACGTCGCGGTCGCCGACGCCAACGGCAAGGCAACCCGCGTCGGGTTCCGGGTCGAGGGTGACAAGAAGGTGCGCTTCGCCAAGACGACGGGAGACGTCATCTGATGGCCGACACCAAATACACACCTCGTCTCAAGGACGACTTCAACGACCGCATCAAGGGCGTGCTGACCGAGAAATTCGGTTACACCAACCCGATGCAGCTGCCCCGGCTCGACAAGATCGTGCTGAACATGGGCATCGGTGAAGCGGTCGCCGACTCCAAGAAGGCCAATGCGGCCCTCAAGGATCTGGCCGCCATCGCCGGCCAGAAGCCGGTTGCCACCAAGGCCCGTAACTCCATCGCCGGCTTCAAGCTGCGCGAAGGCATGGTCATCGGCGGCAAGGTCACTCTCCGGGGCGACCAGATGTACGAGTTCCTTGACCGCCTGATCACGATCGCGCTGCCGCGCGTGAAGGATTTCCGCGGCCTCAAGGGCACGAGCTTCGACGGTCGCGGCAACTATGCCATGGGCCTCAAGGAACACATCGTGTTCCCCGAGATCAACTACGACCAGATCGATCAGATGTGGGGCATGGACATCATCGTCTGCACCACGGCCAAGACCGACGCGGAGGCCAAAGCCCTCCTCGCCGAGTTCAAGTTCCCGTTCGTGAACTGAGCGGGAAGGGAAACAGACAATGGCTAAGAAGAGCGCCGTAAACCGCAACAACATGGTGAAAGCCCTGGTTGCGAAGTACGCCGACAAGCGGGCCGCCCTCAAGGCGATCGCTACCGATGAAATCCCTGCCGCTGGAGGAGCGCTTCGAGGCGCGTCTCAAGCTGGCTGAACTGCCGCGGAACTCCGCGCCGAACCGCATTCGCAATCGCTGCGAAGTGACGGGTCGTCCGCGGGCTTTCTACCGGAAGCTCAAGATGAGCCGGATCGCGCTTCGCGAACTCGGTAACAAGGGGCAAATCCCCGGCCTGACCAAGTCGAGCTGGTAAGGGGAGCGAACAGATATGATGATCAACGATCCCCTGAGCGACATGATCGCTCGCATCCGGAACGCCGCCATGCGGAAGCGTTCGAAGGTGCTGACCCCGGCCTCCCGTCTGCGCCAGCGCGTCCTCGACGTGCTGCAGGACGAGGGCTACATCCGCGGCTATTCGCTGGTTCAGAACCCCGGTGAATTCCCGCAGTTCGAGATCGAGCTCAAGTATTTCGACGGCCAGCCGGTCATCGCCGAGATCGCTCGCGTGTCCAAGCCGGGCCGCCGCGTCTACTCCGCGATCTCCGACCTGAAGCCGATCAAGAACGGCCTGGGCATCTCGATCCTTTCGACTTCGAAGGGCGTCATGTCCGACGCCAACGCCCGCGACAACAACGTCGGCGGCGAAGTCCTCTGCAGGGTCTATTAAGATGTCCCGTATCGGAAAACGCATCGTCGCCGTGCCAAAAGGCGTCACCGTCACCATCGACGGCCAGACCATCGTCGTCAAAGGTCCCAAGGGCGAACGCTCCTGGACCGTGGCCGACGAGATCGAAGTCACCCAGGGTGACGACGGTCTGACCCTGGCCCCGAAGGTCGACACCCAGCGTGCCCGGGCCATGTGGGGTCTTTCCCGCACCCTGGTCAACAACATGGTCGTCGGTGTCACCGAAGGCTTCGAGAAGTCTCTGGACCTGGTCGGCGTGGGTTATCGCGCCGCACTGAAGGGCCCGAACCTCTCGCTGCAGCTCGGGTTCTCGCATGAAGTCGACATCGTGCCGCCGGCCGGTGTCACCTTCACGGTGCCCAAGCAGACCGAAATCAAGATCTCCGGTGCTGACAAGCAGGCCGTGGGTCAGATCGCCGCCGTCATCCGCAAGTTGCGTCCGCCGGAGCCCTACAAGGGCAAGGGCGTCCGCTACACGGGCGAAAAGGTCCGGCGCAAGGAAGGCAAGAAGAAGTAAGTCATGGCTCTTTCTCTTCAGCAACAAGCCAAGCGCCGCTCGGAGCGCACCCGCCGCCGTCTCAAGGCCGTCGCCAACGGGCGTCTGCGTCTGTCGGTTTATCGT
Source organism: Brevundimonas sp. (assembly GCA_034676465.1). GTDB lineage: Bacteria > Pseudomonadota > Alphaproteobacteria > Caulobacterales > Caulobacteraceae > Brevundimonas. The sequence goes on from JAUCCG010000068.1 coordinate 13,348, forward strand.
TCGGACAAGAACATCTCGGCCCAGATCATCGACGACCTCAACGGCGTCACGATCGCTTCGGCCTCTTCGCTGGAAGGCGAAAAGGGCAAGAAGGCCAAGGGTTCGAACGTCGACGCGGCATCGCGGATCGGCAAGCTGGTCGCGGAACGTGCAATCGAGAAGGGCGTCACCGACGTCGTCTTCGATCGCGGCGGCTACATCTATCACGGACGGGTGAAGGCGCTGGCTGAGGCCGCGCGTGAAGCCGGCCTGAACTTCTAAGGAACGGGACGTATGGCTCCTCAACCCCAACGCGGCGGCGGCGGTAACGATCGCAACCGTCGTGACCGTAACGCTCCCGAAGGTCCGGACAGCGACATCGTCGAAAAACTGGTCCACATCAACCGTGTGGCCGCGACTGTTAAGGGTGGACGTCGTTTCTCGTTCGCGGCCCTGATGGTTGTCGGAGACGGCAAGGGCCGGGTCGGCTTCGGCCATGGCAAGGCGCGTGAAGTGCCGGAAGCCATCCGCAAGGCGACCGAAGAAGCCAAGAAGACGATGATCCGTGTTCCGCTTCGCGAAAACCGCACCCTGCACCACGACGGCAACGGCCGTTGGGGCGCCGGCAAGATCATGATGCGCGCTGCCCCTCCCGGGACCGGCGTCATCGCGGGTGGTCCGATGCGTGCCGTGCTCGAAACCCTCGGCGTCCAGGACGTCGTCGGCAAGTCGACCGGCTCCTCGAACCCCTACAACATGATCCGCGCGACGTTCGAAGCCCTCAAGGTCCAGTCCTCGCCCCGTCAGATCGCGTCCAAGCGCGGCAAGAAGGTGGCGGAACTGATGGGCCGTCGCAACGACGGCGCGTCCTCGCCTGAAGCCATGGAGAGCTGATCATGGCCAAGAAAGAGACACCCACCGTCACGGTTCGCCAGACCGGCAGCCCGATCCGCCGCAAGGCCGATCAGCGCGCCACCCTCTCGGGCCTCGGCCTGAACCGGGTCGGTCGTCAGTCGACCCTGGAAGACACGCCCTCGGTTCGCGGGATGATCGCCAAGGTCGCCCACATGCTTGAGATCGTCGAAAAGTAGGTCGTTTCGCCCTCTCCCGGACCGGGAGAGGGCGTTTCGCCATCTTGCGATACTGCACGGGGCCGCATAGAAGCGGCCCTTCGGTTTATCCGCCGAGTCAGACCCGCGGGTCTGGCGCTAGTACCCGAAAGGATCAGGCCCCATGAAACTCAATGAAATCCGCGACAACGAGGGCGCTCACAAGAAGCGCATGCGTGTCGGCCGTGGCCCGGGTTCGGGCAAGGGCAAGACCGCCGGTCGTGGCGTCAAGGGTCAGAAGTCCCGTTCGGGCGTCGCCATCGGCGGCTTCGAAGGCGGGCAGATGCCGCTGTACATGCGGATGCCCAAGCGCGGCTTCAACAATCCCAACGCCCTGAAGCTGGCCGAAGTGAACCTGTGGCGTCTGCAGGACGCCGTCGACGCCAAGAAGCTGGACATCAAGGGCGAGATCAAGGGCGACGCCCTGGTCGCCGCCGGCGTGATCCGTCGCGTCAAGGACGGCGTTCGCCTGCTGGGCAACGGCGAGATCAAGGCCAAGCTGAACCTGGTCGTCTGGTCGGCCTCGGCCGGCGCGGTCAAGGCCATCGAGGCGGCCGGCGGTACCGTGGTCCAGGAGCGTATCGCTGCTGAAGCCAAGGCAGCGGCCCGGGTCGAGAAACGCAACGCCGCCAAGGGCAAGGCTCCGGCTCCCAAGGCCCCGCGTGGCGACGCCAACAAGATCTCGGCACGCACGACGCGCACCGCCGCGAAATAAGCTTTACGGGCGGCCCTCGCTATGGGGCCGCCCATCGCCTATCTGGGTGAAGGCCCCGGAATACGATTCCGGCCGCCTCATTCTGACCAGTCGGGGTAGTGACCTATGGCTTCGGCCGCCGAACAACTCGCAGCCAATATGAACATGGGCTCGTTCGCCAAGGCGACCGAGCTGCATAAACGTCTCCTGTTCACGCTCGGGGCGTTGGTGCTCTACCGCATCGGCACCTATGTGCCGATCCCGGGCATTAATTCCGACGCCTTCCTGCAGTTCTTCCAGAACCCGGACGGACAGCGCGGCATCCTCGACATGTTCAACATGTTCTCCGGCGGCGCCGTGGAGCGGATGGCGGTCTTCGCCCTGAACGTCATGCCCTATATTTCGGCGTCGATCATCGTCCAGCTGATGGGCGCGGTCTATCCGCCGTGGGAGAAGCTCAAGGAAGGCGGCGAGAGCGGCCGCAAGCAGCTGAACCAGTACACCCGTTATCTGACGGTCGTTCTGGCCCTGCTGCAGTCGACCGGCATCGCCCTGGGTCTGAACGCCCAGGCCGGTCTGATCGACACGCCCGGGCTGTTCTTCATCGTTTCCACGATCACCACCCTGACCGGCGGCACCATGTTCCTGATGTGGCTCGGTGAGCAGGTCACGGCGCGGGGTATCGGTAACGGCATCTCGCTGATCATCATGGCCGGCATTGTCGCCGTCCTGCCGGGCACGATCGCCCGGATGCTGGGCCTGGCGCAGCAGGGCCAGATGTCGGCGTTCGCCCTGCTGTTCATCGCCGTCATGGCCGTGGGTGTGGTGGTCTTCATCGTCTTCATGGAGCGGGCCCAGCGTCGTCTGCTGATCCAGTATCCGAAGCGTCAGGAAGGTAACCGCATGGCCGGGGGCGAGCGCTCGTTCCTGCCGCTGAAGGTCAACACCGCCGGCGTGATCCCGCCGATCTTCGCCTCGTCCCTGCTGATGCTGCCGACCACGGTGGCCCAGCTGACGGCCCAGGCCAACCTGCCGCCGTGGATGAGCTGGCTGCCGCTGGTCACCGCCCAGATGCAGCACGGTCAGATCCTGTTCACCGTCATGTACGGCCTGCTGATCATCTTCTTCACCTTCTTCTACACCTCGATCACCTTCAATCCGGAAGACACGGCCGAGAACCTGCGGAAATACGGTGGCTTCCTGCCGGGTATCCGTCCGGGCAAGCGCACGGCGGAATATCTCGATTATGTGTTGACCCGTCTGACCACGATCGGGGCGGCCTATATCACCGCGGTCTGTCTGATCCCGGAGTTCATCGGGGCCCAGTTCGGCAACGGCATCATCTTCGGCGGCACCTCGATCCTCATCGTCGTGTCAGTGACCATGGACACGGTCGCCCAGATCCAGTCGCAGCTGCTCGCGCACCAGTACGAAGGCCTGATCAAGAAGGCCAAGCTGCGCGGACGCGGTGGCAAGAGCTCGGGTGGCCGGGGCGCTCCGGCACCCGTACGTCGCTAACAGTCGCCGGGGAGGGCGCGTCTTAGAATCTGATCCTGTTCGGACCGCCGGCGGCGGGCAAGGGTACCCAGGCCAAGCGTCTGGTCGCCGGCCGCGGCATGGTGCAGCTCTCGACCGGCGACATGCTGCGCGAAGCGATCGCCTCCGGGTCTGATCTGGGACGGGAGTGCCAGGCCATCATGTCACGTGGCGATCTGGTGTCGGACGCCATCGTCATCGCCCTGATCGAGGCCCGGCTGAAGGATGCCGGAGACGCCAATGGTGCCATTTTCGACGGCTTCCCCCGTACCGTCGCCCAGGCCGAGGCGCTGGACGCGATGCTGGCCAAACTGGGTCAGAAGATCGACCGGGTGGTCCGTCTGAAGGTCAATGATACGGCCCTGCTGGAACGAGTCGCCCGGCGGTTCGCTGAGCAGGGGCGGCCGGACGATAATCCTGATAGCTTCAAGGTTCGCCTCGAGGCCTATAATCGCAACACCGCCCCGCTGCTGCCCTACTACGCCGACAAGGGTCTGCTGACCGAGGTCGACGGCATGGGTACGGTCGAGGCGGTGGCCTCGGCCATCGACGCGGCGCTGGACGGCACCGACACCTGACCGCGGACCCGGGTCGCGCGGTCGCCGCCTGACGGGCGGTCGCAGCAGGACCATCCACGTGACCGGCGTACCCCACCGATCTCCTCTTCTGGATGCCGCTCGCAGACGCCGGCTGATGGTCGTTGCCCTTGTCGCCGGGGTGCATGTGGCCCTGTTTGCCGCCATGAGCCCGTCGCGGCCGGTTCCGCCTTTCACGCCGGTCCAGAGCATTGACGTGGTTCTGTTCCGGCCTGAACCGCCCCCGCCACCTCCTCCAGCCCCCCGGCCGTTTCTGCGGGCGGCGGGGCCCCGTCAGCGCCGTCACGCGTGCATGTGCCGCCGGTGCCCGTGCCCCGGCCGGTCGAGCTGATCGCCCCGCCGGTTCCGGCCCCGGAACCGGCGCTGACCGTCGGCCTGGCCCCTGAGGTCACTCCGGACCCGGGTTCCGGTCGGGGCGAGGCGGGCACCGGAACCGGCACGGGCTCGGGTTCCGGCGCGGGCCCCGGCTCCGGCGGCACGCCGCCCCGGTTCGTGCGCGGACCGACGCGACAGGAACTGGTGCGGGCCTATCCGCGCGCCGCCCTGGCCGCCCGGCAACCGGGCCGGGTCCTGCTGCGCTGCCGGATCGGTGCGGACAGCCGGCTGGAGGGCTGCCGGGTGATCGAGGAGACTCCCGCGGGCGCGGGCTTCGGTGCCGCGGCCCTCAGGGCGTCGACCTATTTCCGCTTCCGGCCGCCGATGGTGGACGGACGCCCGCGTGAGGGCTTCGAAATGCCGATCGGCATCGAATTCACGCCCTGAGGCGGCGAGCGTCGCGTTGACAGGCCCGGCCCGATCCCGCCCTAATCGCGATCACGCACGGGGGATGGCATGGCGACGATGGTGTTGAAGACGGCGACGGCGATCGCCCTGGTTCTGGCCCTGTCGGCCCCGCCGCTGACCGCCGCCGCCGCGGCCGACCCCCAGCCGGCCTCCTGGGCCGCCACCACCGCCTCGCTGCAGCGTCAGGACGGCCTGCTGCCGCTGTTCGTCGACCGCGCCGGCGGTCAGGTGCTGGTGCAACTGCCGGCCGCCGGCGCGGACGGGGTCATGGCCCGGGTCATTCACCACACGACCCTGCGCACCGGCGTCGGATCAGCCCTGACCGGCCTGGACCGGGCCCAGACCGGTGCCACCCGCATTCTCGTCTTCCGCCGCATGGGCGACCGGGTGCTGGCCGAGTTCGAAAACCCCGGCTATCGCGCCGACGCCGGTTCGGTCGAGGAGCAGGCCGCCGCCCGCGACGCCTTCCTTGGCTCGACCGTCTGGTCGGGTCCCGCTGTGGCGACGGGCCCGGACGGGGCGGTGCTGGTCGATATCGCCGGCTTCCTGACGCGCGACGCCCACGGCATCGCCGAGACCCTGAAGGCGGTGGGGCAGGGGACCCTGCGCCCGGTCGCTGACCTCAGCCTGGTCGACTCGGCCGCCGCGCGCGCCTTTCCCGAGAATGTCGAGCTGGAGGCCCGCCTGACCTTCGCCGTCGACGGACCGGGTCGCGAGGTCTCGCGCATCGCCCCGGATCCGCGACTGATCACCCTGACCGTGCATCACAGCTTCATCCGCCTGCCGGACGCCGGTTTCGTGCCCCGTCCGTTCGATCCGCGCACCGGGGCCATCAGCACGGTCGTCACCGACTTCTCGGCCCCGCTGGATGCGCCGGTCGTGCGTCGGCTGGTCAACCGCTTCCGGCTGGTCAAGACCGACCCGACGGCGGCACGGTCGACGGTCGTCGAGCCCATCGTCTTCTACGTCGACCGGGCGGCCCCGGAACCGCTCCGCTCGGCCCTGGTCGACGGGGCGAGCTGGTGGGCCGAGGCCTTCGACCGGGCCGGCTTCATCGACGCCTTCCGGGTCGAGGTCCTGCCCGAGGGGGCCGATCCGCTGGACGCCCGTTACAACGTCATCAACTGGGTCAACCGGGCGACGCGCAGCTGGTCCTACGGCCAGAGTATCGTCGATCCGCGCACCGGCGAGATCGTCAAGGGTTCGGTGCTGCTGGGGTCGCTGCGGGTGCGTCAGGACATGCTGATCTTCGAGGGGCTGGTCGGGGCCGACCGCACCGGCACCGGGGCCCAGGACGACCCGCAACGCATCGCCCTGGACCGGGTGCGCCAACTGTCGGCCCACGAAGTCGGCCACGCCATCGGCCTGATGAATAATTTCGCGGGAAGCACCCAGGACCGCAGCTCGGTGATGGACTATCCGGTGCCGGTGATCGGCATCAGCGACGATGGCCTGGATTTCAGCCAGGCCTACGGCATCGGTCTGGGCGACTGGGACCGGTTCGCCATCGACTGGAGCTACGCCGACGCCGATGCCGCCACCCTGCAGCGCAAGGCCGAGGCCGGCGCGGCGCGCATGCGGTTCGTCGCCGATGCGGACGCCCGCGTCGGCGGCGACGCCCAGCCCTGGGGCAGTCTGTGGGACAACGGGGCCGACCCGGTGGCCGAGCTGGGCCACATCATGCGGGTGCGCCGTATCGCCCTGGACCGGTTCGGTCTCGGCAATCTGCCGGCCGGTTCGGCGGTCAACGACCTGCGTCGTCGGCTGGTGCCCGTCTATCTGTTCCACCGCTACCAGGTCGATGCGGCGGCCAAGCTGATCGGCGGCATCGACTATGGCTATCCGGTCGTCGGTGACGGTCAGGAGGCGGCCCGGCCCGTGCCGGCGGCGACGCAGCGGGCGGCGCTGGCGGCGCTGGTGGCCACCCTCGATCCGGCCGAGCTGGACCTGCCCGAGCCGCTGCTGGCCCTGCTGGCCGCCCAGCAGTCGGGTGAGGACGACCCCCAGAACGACATCGAGGTGTTCCACGGAGGGGCCGGGCGGGCCTTCGACCCCGGGGCGGCGGTCGACACCGCCGCCGATGTGACGCTGCAGGCCCTGTTCGATCCGCGCCGCATCAATCGTCTGAGCGATGCCGTGCGCCGTGACCCCGACGCCCTGGGCACAGGGGAGGTGGTGGACCGCATCGTCGCCGCCGCCTTCGCTCCGGCGGCGGGACGCCTGGCCGGTCCGGCCCGGCGGGTCCAGGCCCGCACCGCCCTGACGCTGGCGGGCCTGTTGCGCGACGATGACCTGTCGGCTACCTCGGCGGCGCTGATCGCCGAGCGGCTGTCCGGCCTGTCGACGCGGCTGCAGACGTCGCGCGCCGCCGATCCGGTGCAGCGCGCCCATGACCGCTGGCTCGGCGAATTGCTGTCCGATCGCGAACGTCTGGACCAGCTGCTTGAGGCGGACAGGCACGAAACGCCGCTGCCGCCGGGCAGTCCGATCGGGGCCGAGGCCTGCTGGCACTGCTGATTGGCGGCAGGGAAAGTCCGACTGGCCATTGACGGAAAGTAAATCGGCTATATAAGGACCGACTTCCGCGAAGGACGCACACGCTCCTGGTCTGTTGACCGGAGCGTTTCCTGCGTCTGTCAACGCGTATCTGGAGAACTACGTGGCCCGTATCGCTGGCGTCAACATCCCGACCAACAAGCGCGTTGTAATCGCGCTGCAGTATATTCATGGCATCGGCGCACACGCTGCCCAGGACATCACCGAGAAGGTGGGGATCGCGGCTTCGCGCCGCGTCAACCAGCTGACCGACGCCGAAGTTCTGCAGATCCGCGAGACGATCGACCGCGACTACACGGTCGAGGGCGACCTGCGCCGCGAGACCTCGATGAACATCAAGCGTCTGATGGACCTCGGCTGCTACCGCGGCCTGCGTCACCCGCACGGGCCTGCCGGTGCGCGGTCAGCGCACCCATACCAACGCCCGCACCCGCAAGGGCCCGGCCAAGCCGATCGCCGGCAAGAAGAAGTAATTTCGGGGAGAATGAGAGCCGAACCGATACGGGCCAAGGAAGACACGGCTAAGTCGCGTAACGCCGTCGCGAACGCAAGAACATCACCTCGGGCGTCGCCCATGTGAATTCGTCGTTCAACAACACCATGATCACCATCACCGACGCCCAGGGCAACGCCATTTCCTGGTCGTCGGCCGGTCACGATGGGCTTCAAGGGTTCGCGCAAGTCGACCCCGTACGCTGCCCAGATGGCCGCCGAAGACGCCGGCAAGAAGGCGCAGGAGCACGGCATGAAGACTCTCGAAGTCGAGGTTCGCGGCCCCGGTTCGGGCCGTGAGTCGGCGCTTCGCGCGCTGCAGGCCGCCGGCTTCACCATCACCTCCATCCGTGACGTCACCCCGATCCCGCACAACGGCTGCCGTCCGCGCAAGCGTCGCCGCGTCTAAGCTGCCGCCTACCCGCTATTGCAACGGCCGGATCCGCGGGTGCCCACATTGCTGGGCGCGCGGATCCGGCGAAAGCCGCGAATTGGAAGGGACACAGGCGGTGATGATCCAGAGAAACTGGCAAGAACTGATCCGTGCCGAACAAGCTGCAGGTCGAAATCGGGTTCGCGATCCGCAGCGCAAGGCCACGGCTGGTCGCGGAGCCGCTCGAGCGTGGCTTCGGTGTGACGCTCGGCAACGCCCTGCGCCGCGTGCTGCTGTCGTCGCTGCAGGGCGCCGCCGTCACCGCCGTCCAGATTGACGGCGTCCTGCACGAGTTCTCGTCGCTGGCCGGCGTGCGCGAGGACGTGACCGACATCGTGCTGAACATCAAGGCAACTCGCGCTCAAGATGCAGGGCGAGGGCCCCAAGCGCATGACCCTGAAGGCGACGGGCCCCGGTGCCGTGACCGCCGGCGACATCCAGCTACCGTCGGCGACATCGAAGTGCTGAACCCCGAACATGTGATCTGCACCCTCGACGAGGGGGCCGAGATCCGCATGGAGTTCACGGTCAACAACGGCAAGGGCTATGTCGCCGGCCGAGCTGAACCGTCCGGAAGACGCCCCGATCGGCCTGATCCCGGTCGACAGCCTGTATCTCGCCGGTCAAGCGCGTCTCCTATCGCGTCGAGCCGACCCGCCAGGGCCAGTCGCTGGACTATGACAAGCTGATGCTGGACGTCGAAACCAACGGCGCGGTCTCGCCGGTTGACGCGGTGGCCTACGCCTCCCGCATCCTGCAGGACCAGCTGCAGATGTTCATCACCTTCGATGAGCCCAGCAAGGTGGTCGAGGTTGCCGACGGCAAGCCCGACCTGCGCCTTCAACCCGGCCCTGCTGAAGAAGGTCGACGAGCTGGAGCTTTCGGTCCGTTCGGCCAACTGCCTGAAGAACGACAACATCGTCTACATCGGCGACCTGATCCAGAAGACCGAGGGCGAAATGCTTCGCACCCCGAACTTCGGCCGCAAGTCGCTGAACGAGATCAAGGAAGTTCTGGCGACGATGGGCCTGCACCTCGGCATGGATGTGCCGAACTGGCCGCCCGAGAACATCGAAGATCTGGCCAAGCGTCTACGAAAGATCTAGTTTCAACCCTCCGCCCATTTCCCACTCGGGGATGCGGGGCGGTTAAGATACGGCCCTAGGTCCTCAAGAGGATACGCGGGGTTGAGTAGGAGAGACCCCGATGCGCCACGGCGCCGCCTATCGCAAGCTCAGCCGCACGGCCAGCCACAGGACTGCTTTGTTCGCCAACATGGCGGCATCGCTGATCAAGCACGAGCAGATCACCACGACCCTGCCCAAGGCCAAGGAACTGCGTCCCTTCGTCGAAAAGCTGGTCACGCTCGCCAAGAAGGGCGACCTGCACGCCCGTCGCCAGGCCATCAGTGCCGTGCGCGACGTGCCGCAGGTCGGCAAGCTGTTCGAAACGATCGGCCCGCGCTACGCCGAGCGTAGCGGTGGCTATATCCGGATCATGAAGGCCGGTTTCCGTCACGGTGACAACGCCGCCATGGCCGTGATCGAGTTCGTTGACCGCGACGTCGATGCCAAGGGTCTGGACTCGGGTCCGGTCTACACGGCCGAGAACGACGACGAAGGCTAGGCTTTCGCCACACACGATCTGAAGGGCGGCCGGAGCGATCCGGTCGCCCTTTTTGTTTGGCGTCATCAGGCCGTCCCCGTCGCCGCCGACCGTGTGGGGCCGCGGGATGAAAAGGCGGCCTCAGCCCTCTATTCCCGCGACAGGTCCTGCCGCTGGAACCAGGCCAGCGCCCCGGCCAGAGGAACGGCGGTCCACAGCCCCAGGCTGACCCAGGCCTTCAGCGCCAGACCGGCGGGCAGGGCGGCGGCGGCCTCTCCCCCGACGATCATCGCCTGGATGGCGTCGGTGGCCCCGGCCGGGTTCAACAGCATGGCCGGCCAGGCGTCGGGCATGATCCCCATCGGCATCAGGATCTGTGGCGTAAAGAACTGCGCCACCCCGACGACCAGCGGGATGAACAGGGCCGCCAGCAGCGAGCGGGTGAACACCGCCGCCAGCAGGCTGACCATGGTGAACTGCACGATCCGCAGCCACGACAGGCCGGTCAGGCCGAAGGCCTGGCCGATCTGGTCGCCGCTCAGCGTGAAGGCCAGGGTGCGCTCGAACACCGCCGCCTTGATCAGGCCTTCGATCACACTGCCGACCAGCATGAAGGTCATGGCGGCCAGCGCCAGGGCGGTGACGATGCCCAGCTTGGCCAGGATCAGGTTCGAGCGGCTGTTGCGGGCGCTGATCAGCCGCCAGGTCTCCCAGCGATAGTCGCCGGCATAGAGGGTCGCCGCGCCGATCAGCACGAACAGCAGCACCAGTGGATTGGCCAGGCTGCCGGCGGCGGAGACCAGGGCCTCGCCCATGTCCAGGGTTCCGCGGGCCAGCATGTCGGTGATTTCCGGCGGTGCCTTGTCATCGCCCAGCAATCTGGTTTCGGCGCCCCTCAGCACGAAACTGGTCAGGGTCGCGATCGCCACACTCAGGATCGGCACGAACACCACGCTCCAGAACACGGCCGTGCGGTTCTTCGTCAGGCGAAAGCCCTCAGCGCGAATGGCGTCAACCAGCATGGGTCTGCTCCCCCCGGCTGGCTTCAGCGGCCCCGGTCTCGGTCATGAAGATGCTCTCCAGATCGGTCCCGATCCAGCGGGCCTCGGTGATGTCGACGCCCTGTGCGACCAGGGCGCGGATCAGGGCCGGGGCCTCGTCGCGGCCAATCAGGGCCAGCACCCCGTCGCCGTCGCGAGCCGCGTTCCCCCAGCACGCTCAGCGCGGCCTCGATCGGGCTCAGGCTCAGTGCAGACGCTCACCACCGGCGGCGGTCAGTTCGGACACTGCGCCCTCGAGG
>JAUCCG010000069.1:0-66006 GCA_034676465.1 Brevundimonas sp.
ACATCACGACAACGTCGCCAGTGTCGGCCCCGACCGAGAGAATGCGACGCGAGGTGTACTCGACCGCCGCCCGGTGAATGTTGGACCCCGTCGGCGCACGCGCACGCGTCTTGCCCTTCACCGCCACGCGCACCAGAAGCCGGTTATCATTGGCCCACTCCAGGGCCTCGGCGGTGATGGCCCCGAGATGGATCCGGCGACGTTGGCCCTCCGGATCGTTGGCCTCGATCAGGTCGATGACGCCACGCGGTTCGGCCTCGGTGCCGATCTGTTGCAGAACAGCGATGCGCTGACCGGAGGGCGACAGAACGACGGCCCGGGTGAGCGCCGGGCTGAAGAACCTCTCGAGCGGGTAGGCTGCGGTATTGGCTGCGGCCGCACGCGGAGCCGCCAGGCCGGCGACACCCACCATGGCTCCGGCCCCCGCCAGCAGGGCGCGGCGGGACATTGCTGCCCGGGCCGCGGCGACGCGGACAGACCTCATGATTTCAACCCGGACGCCGGCGGGCTTGAAACCACGACGGCCACCCGGGCCGAGGACACACGATTAGATTGCACAGACCCCCCCCGAAAACCCATCCGGGCATCAGGCCGTGGAGATTGGCGGGTGGTCAAGCGCGGAATTCAAAGCATCGCGGGAATGACGCGATCCGGTGGACGGTGACCGTTCTGGAAGGTCAGGATATTGCCGATGACGCGGTCGCCCATGTCCTGACGCGCTTCAATGGTGGCCGAGCCCAGATGCGGCAACAGCACCACATTGGCGTGACCCAGCAGGCCCGGATGGACCACCGGCTCGTGTTCGAACACGTCCAGTCCTGCCCCGGCGATGGACCGGGCCTTGATGGCATCGGCCAGCGCGGCCTCATCAATCAGCTCGCCGCGCGCGGTGTTGATCAGGATCACATGCGGCTGCAGCTTCGCCAGTCGCTCGGCCGAGATCAGGTGGTAGGTCTCCTTCGTCGCCGGGCAGTTCAGCGAGATCAGGTCCATCCGCGCCAGCATCTGGTCCAGATCATCCCAGTAGGTGGCCCCCAGTTCCTCGGCGATCATCGTCGGGACCGGTTTGCGATTGTGATAGTGGACCTGCATGCCGAAGGCCTTGGCCCGCCGCGCCAGGGCCTGGCCGATCCGGCCCATGCCGACGATACCCAGCCGTTTGCCCCAGAAGCTTGCGCCGCGGTCATCCAGGTCGGGGACCAGCCCTCGAAGCCACCGTCGGCCACCACCCGGGCCCCCTCGACGATCGACGCGACACCGCAAGGATCAGCCCCATGGCCAGATCCGCCGTGTCCTCGGCTCAGCACCCCCGGCGTATTGGTGACGATCAACCCGCGCCCGACTGCCGCCTCGATGTCGATATGATCGACCCCGGCCCCGAAACTGGCGATCATCTTCAACTGCTCTCCGGCCCCGGCGATCAGGGTCGCGTCGATCGCATCGGTGATGGTCGGCACCAGCACGTCGGCGCGCTGCACGGCCGCCGCCTCCAGCGCCGCCCGGTCCATCGGGCGGTCCGACAGGTTCAGTTCGGCGTCAAACAGTTCGCGCATCCGCGTCTCGACCGCGTCGGGCAGGCGTCTGGTTAATACGACCTTAAGCTTGCGCACGGACATTCGGAGCCTTCGGATTGACGGGTGACGACGGGCGACAGCGCCCAGGGGTGCCCGCCCGCGACGGATTTCATACCGGTGTCTAGCAAAGCTGTCCCCCGCCGCCAAAGCCTGTCGAGACGGATTGCTCTCGGCGCGGCCACCATCGGCCTGGGCCTGATGGTCGGGGCCGGGGCCACGATGCCCGACGGACGCCCGACACCGACCGGTTTCGACGTGCCGCGCTGGGTCACCCTGAAGTCGTCGCGCGTGCGCGCCCGTCAGGGTCCGGGCCTCGACTATCGCATCCTGCTTGGGAATACCGGGGCTCGGGCCTGCCCGGTCCAGGTGATCGCGGAAACCCGGGAATGGCGCAAGATCTGCGACCCCCAGGGATCGGTCGCCTTGGATCCACCGCACCGTCGCCTCCGGCCGGCGTACCGTTTTCAATCCGACGGCCGTCGAGGTTCCGGTTCACACCGGGCAGTCGGACCAGTCGCCCCTGCGCGCGCGCCTGTCGCCCCGGGCCACCGTGCCGCTGGACGCGTGCGAATCCGGCTGGTGTCGTATCCGCGCCCGCAAGCTGCGCGGCTGGGTCCGCGCCGATGCCGTGTTCGGGACCCAGGGCCAGCCCCTGTGCGACGCCGCCCGTCCGGCGGGACAGGGCCCGGACCCACTCCCCGCCAGTTGAGCCGTCCGCCCGCCTCGTGTAACCCGGCGCAACACCGGCCCCATGCAGCGCGACGCGCGGCGGGTCGAAAGACATCCGGAGCGCCTGAGTGACCCAGTCGAAATACCCGTCGTCGTTCGATCACGAGGCCCTGCTGGCCTCGGGCCGTGGCGAGCTGTTCGGCCCGGGCAATGCCCAGCTGCCGGCCCCGCCCATGCTGATGTTCGACCGGATCGTGACGATCAATGGCGACGGCGGTGAACACGGCAAGGGCTATGTCGAGGCCGAACTCGACATCCATCCCGACCTCTGGTTCTTCCAGTGCCATTTCATCGGCGACCCGGTCATGCCCGGCTGTCTCGGCCTCGACGCCATGTGGCAGCTGGTCGGCTTCTATCTGGGCTGGATCGGCGGCCCCGGTCGCGGTCGCGCGCTCGGGGTCGGTGAGGTCAAATTCACCGGTCAGGTCCAGCCGGACGTGAAAAAAGTCGTCTACAAGATCAATCTCAAGCGGGTCATCAATCGCCGATTGGTGATGGGAATCGCCGACGGGGTGCTCGAAGCCGACGGCGTCCCGATCTATACTGCAACGGACATGCGGGTCGGCCTGTTCGGTGCGCCTTCAGGCACTGACGCCGCCGCCGGCGGCTGATCGGCGGCACACAACAATCGCGGTCAACGCGGATACGGATTTAGGTAAGGAAGTCAGCATGCGGCGTGTGGTCGTCACCGGTCTGGGTATCGTCTCTTCCATCGGCACGGGCCAGGACGAGGTCACCGCCTCCCTGCGCGAGGCGCGCTCGGGCGTGGTGGCGGCTCCGGATCACATCAAGCACGGCTTCCGCTCCCAGGTCTGGGCCCCGCCCGCGCTGGGTGCGACGGCCGAAGACTGGGCCCCTCTGGTCGATCGCCGCGCGGCCCGCTTCCTCGCCAACGGCACGGCCTGGGGTCACATCGCCTTTGAGGAGGCGCTGAAGGATTCCGGCCTGACCGCCGAAGAGATCCAGTCCGAACGCATCGGCCTGATCGTCGGCGAGGGCGGGCCCTCGACCCAGATCATCCTGCAGGCGGCGGCCACCACGATCGAAAGGGGCTCGCCCAAGCGCATCGGCCCGTTCGCCGTGCCCAAGGCCATGGCCTCGGGACCGTCCGCCGTTCTGGCCACCTGGTTCCAGCTCAAGGGCATCAACTATTCGATCAGCTCGGCCTGCGCGACCAGCGCCCACTGCATCGGCGCCGGCGCCGAACAGATCGCCTGGGGCAAGCAGGACGTGGTCTTCGCCGGCGGCTGTGAGGATATCGACTGGTCGATGTCCAACATGTTCGACGCGATGGGGGCCATGTCCTCCAACTTCAACGACACGCCGGCCACGGCCTCGCGCGCCTATGACACCACCCGCGACGGCTTCGTCATCGCCGGCGGGGCCGGCATCGTCGTGCTGGAAGAGTATGAGCGGGCCGTGGCGCGCGGCGCGACCATCTACGCCGAGGTCACCGGTTACGGGGCCAACTCGGACGGTTACGACATGGTCGCCCCCTCGGGCGAGGGAGCCGAGCGCTGCATGAAGATCGCGCTGGACATGGCCGGCAATCCGAAGATCGACTATCTGAACCCGGACGGCACCTCGACGCCGGTCGGCGATTCCAAGGAGATGGGCGCGGTGCGCAATGTCTTCGGCGACGACCTGCCGATGATCTCCTCGACCAAGTCGCTGACCGGCCATTCGCTCGGCGCGGCCGGGGCGCAGGAGGCGATCTACTGCCTGCTGATGATGAAGCACGACTTCGCCGCCGAGAGCGCGCACATCGAGACCCTGGACCCCGAGTTCGAGGGCATGCCGATCCTCAGGAAGCGCCACGACGGCCCCCTGACCCACGTCATGTCCAACAGCTTCGGATTCGGCGGCACCAACGGCACGCTGATCCTCAGCAAGGTCTGATCCCGGGAGCCAAGCCGGCCTCTGCGCGCTAGAAGGGTCTGCCAGATCGAGGTGAGACCCTGAACGCCAGTCCCTACGTCCTGTTTCTGCTCGGCCTCGGGGCCGTGATCCTGATGGTGTCCTGGGCCCCGGTCGGGCTCAAGCGCTGGCCGCTGACCCTGGCCATCCTGTGCGTCGGCATCGGCGTGGTGGTATTCAGCGCCGGCGTGCTGGCCTTCGATCCCGACCCGCGCACCTGGGACACCCTGACCGAACGGCTGGCCGAGCTGGTCGTCATCATCAGCCTGATGGGGGCCGGGCTCAAACTGGACCGGCCGCTGGGCTGGAAGCGCTGGGGCTCGACCTGGCGACTACTGGCCGTGGCCATGCCCCTGACCATCACCGCCACCGCCTGGCTGGGCTTCATGGGCCTCGGCTTCAGCCTGGCCATGTCCCTGCTGCTGGGGGCGGCCATGGCCCCGACCGACCCGGTGCTGGCCGCCGATGTCCAGGTCGGGCCGCCGCGCTCGGGCGACGACGACGAGGTCCGCTTCGGCCTGACCTCCGAAGCCGGTCTCAACGACGCCCTGGCCTTCCCGTTGGTGCATCTGGCCATCCTCGCCGCCGCGGGAGGCCTCGCCTCGACCGCCGCCCTGGTCGACTGGTTCACGATCAAGGTGGTGTGGAAGCTGCTGGCCGGAGCCGGAGTCGGCTATCTGGTCGGGCGCGGTCTCGGCTTTCTGATCTTTCACAGCCAGAAGGCCGGGCTGTCGCGCCTCGGCGACGGTCTGGTGGCGCTGGCGGCCACCTTCCTCGCCTATGCCGTGACCGAGCTGGCCCACGGCTATGGTTTCCTGGCTGTGTTCATCTGCGGCCTGACCATCCGCGCCCGGGAGCGCGACAACGACTTCCACAAGGAGATGCACGACTTCTCCGACCAGTTCGAACGGCTGCTGATGATGCTGCTGCTGGTGCTGTTCGGCGGGGCCCTGGCCAACGGCCTGCTGGACGCCCTGACCTGGACCGACGCCGCCATCGGCCTGGCCATCCTGCTGGTGGTGCGTCCGGTCGCCGGCCTGATCGCCATGATCGGCTCGCCCCAGCCGTGGCGCAAGCGACTGCTGATGGCCTTCCTCGGAATCCGCGGCATCGGCTCGATCTATTATGTGGCCTATGCCATCAACCACGGCGATTTCGGCAACAGCGAGCGGCTGTGGGCCATCGTCGGCTTTATCATCCTCGCCTCGATCCTGATCCACGGCGTCAGCGCCAGCCCGATGCTGATGCGACTGGCGCGCCGCCGGGGTCGCGAGGACCCGACGACCATCAGCTGACGCTTTCCCCGCGCGCGGCCCCCTGCTAACCCTCGGCCCAACAGTTCAGGAGACAGACCATGACGAGCGAGAGCGGCTGGAACATGCCCAGGGGTGACCTCATGAAGGGCAAGAAGGGCCTGATCATGGGAGTCGCGAACAGCAACTCCATCGCCTGGGGCATCGCCTCGCAGCTGGCCGCCCAGGGGGCCGAGCTGGCCTTCACCTATCTGGGCGAGGGGCTGGAGCGCCGGGTGCGCCCGCTGGCCGAGAGCGTCGGCGCGAAACTGCTGGTCCAGGCCGACGTGACCGACGACGCCTCGATGGACGCCGCCTTCGCCGAGCTGGAAAAGGAGTTCGGCACGCTCGACTTCGTCGTCCACTCCGTGGCCTTCGCCAACAAGGACGAGCTCAAGGGCTCCTTCGTCGAGAATACCAGCCGCGACAGCTTCCTGCTGGCCATGAACATCTCGGCCTTCAGCTTCGTCGACGTGGCCAAACGCGCCGCGCGGATCATGCCCAATGGCGGGTCGATGATCACCATGACCTATCTCGGGTCCGAGCGGGCCATCCCCAACTACAACACCATGGGCGTGGCCAAGGCGGCGCTGGAGGCGGCCACCCGCTACATCGCCCGCGACCTGGGACCCAAGGGCATCCGCGTCAACGCCATCTCGGCCGGGGCCATGCGCACCCTGTCGCTGGCCGGCATCTCGGGCGGTCGCGGCATGATCAGCCAGGGCCGCGCCATGAGCGCGATGAAGGAGGACACCTCGATGGAGGGGGTCGCCGGCTGCGCCCTGTGGCTGTGTTCGGACCTGGGCCTGTCGACCACCGGCGAGATCATCCACGTCGACGCCGGCTTCCACATGATGGGCCTGGCCGGCGACGAGGAGGGTTGACCCCCGGTTGCGCCGGATACTCGAGCCCCCCTTAACGGGAATTTGATTCGGCGCACAACCGGTCCTCAGACATCGTGCCGTCTCCTACAGACATGAGGTCCGGAGGTGAACCGTGATGCCCAGCCCTGTCCGTAGTCGCGCCATGTACCGATTATGCATGGGTCTGGGTTTGCTGCTGTTGTCGGCAGGCTGCGCCAACACAAGGCCTGCCAATTATCGCGGACCCGCAGACTGCGGTCTCTGAACCCTGGCCGTTTGGGAGTCTGGTGGCGCAAGGATCCCGAGGTCATCGGCTCGAGATCGCCACAGAGGCCGGTGTGTTCAACCATGCGACGGCGACACTGGGTTTCGAAGGTCAAACGTGGCGGGTGACGGATACGGACTGCCCGCAGTTCCGCGCGGCACTTGATGCCTTTCAGATCCTTCCCGCCCTCAAGCCAGGACCCGCCCTGCTTCAGCCGGGCGCGCGCGGGCATCCCATGCCGCCGTACCGACCGCACGGTGGAAATTGGACGATCAGAACCCAGCTATACGCGCCGGACTGGTCGTTCATGGACGTGGAAATGCGCGGCGGACAAGGGCCCTACGCCTTCTGGCTGACCGATACGGTGGCCGTGATCAAGGCCTGTCGACCGCCGGCGAGATCATCCACGTCGACGCCGGCTTCCACATGATGGGCCTGGCCGGCGACGAGGCGAGCTGACCCCGGTCGCGCCGGACACTCCTCCCGCCTAACGGGAATTTAATTCGGAACGCAACCGGCCCTCAGCCATCGTGCCGTCTGTGACAGACGGGAGGCGAGCCGTGACGGACCCAACCAACCCGGGCGACATCAGCGTCGTCGGCCAGCGCCGGTGGCCCGGAGGATCGTTCCCGGGCGGTGGTGGCGGAGGCAAGGACGAGACCACCGGGGAAGTCCCGGAAACGGAAGAACTGCCGGACCCGCTTGAAGAGGTCATGCCGGATCCCTGCGCGGAACTCAGTGCTGGCCGTGGACTGGAACGCCGATGCGGCAGCGGCGGAAGCCGCTAGGAAATTTCCAGAACAGGCCGCCGCCCGGTCCCCAGCCGAAGACTTGAATACAAGAGAGTGGGGGGCGTACCTCTATCGCGCTGGGGACGGTTCAATCCAGGTCGGGCCGATCACCCCGGGGCCAGCGTTCTCCTTCGGGGGGTCAGGTACAGTGAGACCGATCTTGGGCGATTTCGATCCTTCAGCAATCGTGGGATCCGTGCATAGCCACAGTGCTGGAAATCACCTCCCTTCCAGCGGGAACGACCAGGAACCCGGTGATATCCAACATTTGACCGGACTGGTGGCCTATTCGGGAAACCCGTCCGCCCGCCTTTATATCGTTGCCCAAAATCAGGGGCCTGCCGGCTTTGTTCCCTACAATCAGATCAACATCTATAATCAATCGACGATCCAGCAGACCCGTGACAACTTTACCCCCGGGCCTGAAGTTAACCCCGACGGAACGCCATGTCCCGGAACCTAATCACCCCGTTATTCGTGCTGGCCAGTATATTGTCGTGCGGAACAACCAGGGCCCAAGAGGCCGTGTTCGGTGCCAGCCTTCAACCGCGGATCGTTGAAGGTGAGGCGCAGAAGCCACCGGGGACCTTCTACATCGGTGGCTACAGCAGCCCGGGCGGTACGGCGCGATACGTCGTTCATTTCTATTCGGTCCGTGACCCGGCTGACAGGCGTCCGGAAGGCGTTCCCTACGTCTCCATTCCAATCGCGAGTCGGTCATACGAAACGGGGACTGGAACTGGACCGCAGCAATGGGCGGACGGTCGAGCCTGCGCCGCACTCTATGGCGTGATGTACGAGTTTGCTCGGCTTGTGCCGCCGCTGTTCCACACGCCCCGTTTCACTCCTGAACCGGAGGGATCCTCCCGGCTGGGGTCGGTGCCGTTGGGGGTTCACGCGCCGATCGTTTCCGTCTGGGGCTACGCCCGGCAAGCGGACGGCGCGCCGATGAGCATGATGCTGACCGGAACCGACGGAATTATTGATCGCTGGGTCCGGTTTGCCGAAGACCAGCTTGCAGACTGCTGGGGCCCCGGGCGACCGACCTTCGAACAGGGACCGGTTCCGGCGACGCAATCGAAGTGAACCGGGAGGCGCAACCATGTTCCTGACGATCTTGCTGGCTGGAGCGATCAACGCGGGACCGTCCCCGGTCGACTGGCTTCAACAGCTGCAGGCGGAGCCTTTCGAACGGTCGATGCCGAAGGCGGTCATCATCCAGACCCGGAAGTTTGCCGCCTCAACGGCCATCAGCCTGTATGAGACGCGTTCGGCGGACGGGACCGGAACGGAGTCGTCTATCTGGCATGCGCGGCGCGAGGTCCGGACCGGAGATGACCGCGTTATCGCCTGGACCTCAACCGTGTCGTGCGCGCCGCTGTTCTCCGTCATCGTCGCCCTGGAGCGACTGGCGCTGCCGCATGTCGAGCTGCGCCAACCCCGGGCGGATCAGTTTCCGACACCCCGACCGGTGATGGGAGCCCTGCATCAGAGCCATCTGGTGTGGGTTACCGCTTGGGATCCGGAAACGCGCCGGTTCAGCTGACGCTGGAATCCCTCGGGTCCGGCCCGCCGAAACAGATCTATGACCTGGTCGACGCTCAACTTTCAGCGTGCTGGTAAACTCGAAGTCTCAAGGCAACGGAGCTCCGACCGAAGACAATGGCCAGGTCTCCGAGGACCTTCGACCTCAGTCCGGTTCGCGCTCGCCGATCTCTTCGGGGCGCACCACCCGCAGCCAGCCGTCGGCGATGTGCAGGTCCGGCACCGCCGCGCGGGTGAAGGGCACGAACCAGGTCGGTCCACCGGTCGCCGGGGTGATCTCCAGCATGTCGCCGGCCCCGAAATTCTGCACGGTCCGCACCGTGCCCAGCACCGCGTCAGCCGGATCGCGCGCCTCCAGCCCGACCAGGTCGGCGAGGTAGAATTCGTCCTCGTCCGGCTCGGGGAAGCGGTCGCGCGGCACATAGAGTTTCAGATTGCGCAGGGCGTCGGCCTGTTCCTTGGTCTCGACTTCCTTTACCCGGCCGACGATGCCGTCCTTGGATGCACGGGCCGTCGTCACGGTCAGGGCGTGGCTGCCGTCGGCCCGCAGCAGCGGTCCATAGGCGGTCAGGGCCAGGGGATCGGCCGTATAGGCGGTGATCTTGACCTCGCCGCGCACGCCGAAACCGCCCGCCACATGGCCGACGAGGATGAGAGTGCTGTCTGTGGTCATCTTGTAAAGTCCCTCTCCCTTGGGGAGAGGGGTTGGGGTGAGGGGGTACGGCGTTTCCGCAGGACACACCGTAAGCCCTCACCCTCCCACGCGCTAACACGCGCGGGCCCCGCCCTCTCCCGCTGGGAGAGGGTGTTCAACTCAGGCCTCGGTCTTTTCTTCAGCCGGGGCTTCCTCGGCAGCGGCTTCAGCAGCGGGCGCTTCCTCAGCAGCAGCTTCGGCGGCCGGGGCCTCCTCGGCAGCGGCTTCCGGCTCGGGAGCCGGCGGGGCGTTCTTGGCGGCTTCGGCGGCGGCGGCGGCTTCTTCCTTGGCCTTCACGGCGGCCTCGGCGGCTTCGATCTTGGCCGCGGCCTCGGCCTCGGCGCGATCGGCTTCACGCTGGGCGCGCTCGGCGGTGCGTTCCTGGGCCTTCTTGCCCGGCAGCGCCTTCTTCGGGTTGTTCGACTGGGTCCACTTGACTGTCTGGCCCAGGGTCTCGTCCTGGCTCAGGAAGCGGGCGACGCGGTCGGTAGGCTGGGCCCCCTTGCCGAGCCATTCGGCGATGCGCTCGACCTTCAGGGTGATGCGCGGCTTGTCGCCGTCCTTGGGCAGCATCGGATTGTAGGAACCGACGCGCTCGATGAATTTGCCGTCGCGCGGCGAGTGGGAGTCGGCGACGACGATATAGTAGTAGGGGCGCTTCTTGGCACCACCACGGGCCAGACAAATCTTCAGCATTTTCAGTCTCTTTCCAGGGTTCTAATTCTATTTCTTGGCAGGGAGGCCCGGCAGGCCGGGAAGGCCTCCCGGCAGTTGTCCGCCACCCAGGCCGGAGAGCCGGTCCTGAATGGCTTTCATTTCGTCAGCAGAGGGTTCCGGCATCTTGCCGCCGCCCATGGCCTTGAGCCGGGCCATGTCGGCCCCGCCGCCACCCATGCCGGGCAGGCCGCCCATCATGGCGGCCATCTTCTGCAGGTTCTTGCCGCCGCCACGCGACAGCGACTTGACCATGTCGGCCATCTGCCGGTGTTGTTTCAGCAGGCGGTTGATGTCCTGGACCTCGACGCCGGCCCCGGCGGCGACCCGCTTCTTGCGGCTGGCGTTGAGCAGGTCGGGCTTCTTGCGCTCGGCCCTGGTCATCGAGCTGATGATGGCGATCTGACGCGCGATCATCTTGTCGTTGATGTTGTTGTCGGCCATCTGGGCCTTCATCTTGGCCACGCCCGGCAGCATGCCCATGATGCCCTGCAGCCCGCCCATCTTCGACATCTGCTGCAGCTGGGCCGACAGGTCGTTGAGATCAAACTGCCCCTTGGCCAGCTTGCGGGCCATGGCCTCGGCCTTGGACTGGTCCAGCTCCTGGCTGGCCTTCTCGACCAGGGCGACGATATCGCCGTGACCCAGGATGCGGCCGGCGACGCGGCGGGCGTCGAACACGTCGAGCGCATCGACCTTCTCGCCCGAGCCCAGATATTTGATCGGCAGGCCGGTGACCGCCCGCATCGACAGCATGGCCCCGCCGCGACCGTCGCCGTCGGCGCGGGTCAGGACCAGGCCGGTCAGCGGCAGGCGCTCGTGGAAGGCGGCGGCGGTGCGCACCGCGTCCTGGCCGGTCAGGCTGTCGGCGACCAGCAGGGTCTCGACCGGGTTCGAGACCCGGGCGACCTCGGCCACCTCGTTCATCAGGGCCTCGTCGAGCGTGATCCGCCCGGCGGTGTCCAGGATCAGGACGTCGAAGCCCTGGAGTTTGGCCGACTGCAGCGCCCGCTTGGCGATCTCGACCGCCGACTGGCCCTCGACGATCGGCAGGGTCGCGACCTCGATCTGCTTGCCGAGGGTGGCCAGCTGTTCCATCGCCGCCGGACGACGCGTGTCCAGCGAGGCCATCATGACCTTCTTGCGGTCGAACTTGGTCAGGCGCAGCGCCAACTTGGCCGAGGTCGTGGTCTTGCCCGAGCCCTGCAGGCCGGCCATCAGGATCACGGCCGGCGGCGTGGCGTTGATGTTCAGCGGGGTCGGCTCCTCGCCCCCCAGCATCTCAACCAGACCGTCATAGACGATCTTGACCACCTGATCGGCCGGCTTGACCGAGCGGATGACGTCTTCACCGGTGGCGCGCTCGGTGGCGAAGGCGATGAAGTCCTTGACGACGGGCAGGGCGACATCGGCCTCAAGCAGCGCCACGCGAACTTCGCGCATCGCCTCGGCCACATCCTTTTCGGACAGGGCGCCGCGCCCGGTAATCCGGTCGAAAACGCCTGTCAGTCGCTCGTTCAGGGCCTCGAACATACAAACCTCATGCTCATTCTCGCTTCAGGCCGGAATGACCTGAATCCAGAAAATGAGCGCTCAGCTCCGACGGGCTGGTTCGGTCCCCATAGAGAAATATCCCCTGGCGACGATCACGTCGGCAGGGGGTTCTCGCCCACCTCGTTCTCTTTCGGGGGCTATCGGTCTGTCGACCTGCTTGAACCCGAACGGGCCGTGTCAAGCAACGCGAAGCGCGGTAGCACCACCGACAAAGCTGTCGTGTGGGTGGAGACGCGAGGTTCACTTGCGCCGGAAGCCGGGGCTTATGCGCGAAAATCCGGGCGAAGACAAGCTGGTCGTCCGACGGAGCACACAACCGGTTTCAGCGTTACCATAGGCACTGCCCGTCCGCCGGCATCCTGATAGGATCGTCAGGCCCTCCTCTCCGGAAAGACCTGCCATGCCTCCCCCCCTCCGACGACCGTCTGCGCGAAGAAGTCCGACTGCTGGGCAGTCTGCTCGGCGATGTGATCCGGGACGAGGGGGGACCCGACCTGTTCGACCGGATCGAGGCCGTGCGCCAGGCCTCGGTCGCCTATCACCGTGACCCCGACATCCATGACACCCGGTCGCTGGAGGCCCTGCTGGCCGAGCTGTCGCTGGATCAGGCGGTCGGCCTGGCCCATGGCTTCGCCACCTTTTCCCTGCTGGCCAATGTCGCCGAGGACCGCGCCAGCAAGCGCTATGCCCGCGCCCTGTCCGCCGAAGGAGCCCGTGCCGATACTCCCGAAGGTGCGCTGGCGCGTCTGGTCGGGATCGGTCGCACCCCCGAAGACGCCCGTGATGTGCTGGCCGGAGCCCTGATCTCCCCGGTCCTGACCGCCCATCCGTCCGAGGTCCGTCGCAAGAGTGTGCTCGACCGCATCACCGCCGTCAGCGACCTGCTGGACGCCTGCGACCAGGACGACCTGGCCTGCGCGCCGGACACCCTGACACGGGGCCTGCGTCGCCAGACCGTCATCCTGTGGGCGACCCGGCTGGTGCGCACGACCGGCCTGGTGGTGCAGGACGAGATCGACACCGTCGTCTCCTTTCTCGAGCGAGTCTTCCTGCTGGCCGCGCCGGCCCAGCTGGCCGACTGGCGCCGTCGTCTGAATGCGCCGGACCTGCCGCCCTTCATCCATATCGGATCCTGGGTCGGCGGCGACCGGGACGGCAATCCCAATGTCGACGCGACCGTGCTGGAGGCCGCCTTCCGTACCCAGGCCCGGGCGGTGCTGCGCTTCTACATGGACGAGGTGAATGCCCTCGGGACCGAACTCAGCCTGTCGGACTCGCTGGTCGGGATCAGCGACGATCTGCGCGCCCTGTCCGAGGCCTCCGGCGACACCTCGCCCCATCGCGCCGGTGAACCCTACCGGCGTGCCCTGTCCGAAATCTACGCCCGACTGTCGGCGACCCATCCGGTCCTGACCGGCCTGGCCGCCGCCCGACCGGCACCCTTCGCCGCCGAACCCTACAGCGGCCCCGAAGCCTTCCGCACCGACCTGCGCGTGCTGCGGGACAGCCTGATCGCCCACCACGGCGACGTCTTCGCCGATGATCGCCTGACCCATCTGATCACCGCCGCCGAGGTATTCGGCTTCCACATGGCGACGATGGATCTGCGCCAGAACGCCGACGTCCATGAGCGGGTCGTCGCCGACCTGTTCCGCGCCGCGGGCGTCTGCCCCGACTATCTGGCGCTGGACGAAGAGGCGCGCATGGCCCTGCTGGCGAGCGAGCTGGAGTCCGAGCGCCCGCTGTTCAGTCCCTATGCCGAGTATAGTGCCGAGACGCTGAAGGAACGCGCCATTCTCGAGGTCGCCGCCGGGGCCCTGGCCCGCTTCGGCCCTCGCGCCCTGCGCACCCACGTCGTTTCCAAGACCGACGCCGCGTCCGACCTGCTGGAGGTTTATCTGCTGCTCAAGGAGGTCGGTCTGTACCGCCCGTCCGACCCCGGGGCCTGTCCGATCCAGGCCGCGCCCCTGTTCGAGACCATCGACGACCTGCGCGCGTCCCGGGCGACGCTGGCGCGGCTGATGCGCGAACCCTCGGCCCTGGCCGTGGCCCGGGCGCGCGGCGTCCAGGAAGTGATGATCGGCTATTCCGACTCCAACAAGGACGGCTCCTATCTGACCTCGACCTGGGAGCTGCACGAGGCCTCGCGCGCCCTGCTCGACGTGACCCGCGAGGCGGGCGTGCGGCTGCAACTGTTTCACGGCCGCGGCGGGGCGGTCGGACGCGGCGGCGGCTCCAGCTTCGCCGGGGTGCTGGCCCAGCCCCAGGGCACGGTCGACGGCCGTATCCGTATCACCGAACAGGGCGAGGTCATCGCCAACAAATACGGTGCGCCCGACGTCGCCCGGCGCAACCTCGACGCCCTGACCTGCGGCGTCCTGCTGGCGTCGTTGCGCCCGGCTCAGGGTGAGACGTTCACCGCCCGCCACGGCGCGACCGTGGCCGCCCTGTCGACCGCCTCCATGGCCGCCTACCGGGCCCTGGTCTATGAGACCGACGGCTTCGTCGACTATTTCCGCGCCGCCACCCCGATCGCCGAGATCGCCGAGTTGAAGATCGGCTCGCGGCCCGCGTCGCGCAGTTCCTCCACCGCCATCGAGGATCTGCGCGCGATTCCCTGGGTGTTCAGCTGGTCGTTGTCGCGCGTGATGCTGCCCGGCTGGTACGGCTTCGGATCGGCGATCCAGGGAGCCGACATGGCGGAGTTGCGGACCATGGCCGCCGACTGGCCGTTCTTCCGCACCCTGGTGCAGAACATGGAGATGATCATGGCCAAGGCCGACATGACCATCGCCCGCCGCTATGCCGATCTGGTGCCGGACACCGCCCTGGCCGACCGCATCTACGGGGCCCTGATCTCCGAATGGGAACGCACCCGCGACGCCGTGCTGGCCATCACCGGCCAGGACGAGCTGCTCGCCGACCAGCCCGAGCTGGACCGGTTGATCCGCCTGCGCCTGCCCTATGTCGAGCCCCTGAACCATCTGCAGGTCGAACTGATCCGCCGTCGGCGGGCCGGTGACACCGACCCCCGTGTCCGCGAAGGCATATTGCTGACCATCAACGGCGTCGCGGCGGGCCTGCGCAACAGCGGCTGATCGCTCCGGACCCGCCTCGCCCGACATGAAAACGGCCCGGTGGATCGCTCCACCGGGCCGATATTCATCAGGGCGCTTCGGGTCGGGTTAGTTGACCGGGAAGCCGCGCACCTTCAGCAGGGCCGCCACGTCCGGGTCACGCCCCCGGAACTGGCGATAGGCCTCGCCGCGATCGGTGGTGTTGCCGGGGGCCAGGATGATCGACTTGAACCGGCTGGCGATGTCCGGATTGAACACATCTCCCAACTCCTCGAAATAGGCCCAGGTGTCGGCGTCCATTGTCTCCGACCACAGGTAGGAATAGTACCCGGCCGAATAGGCGTCCGACGTGAACAGGTGATTGAACTGCGGCAGGCGGTGCCGCATCACGATCTCCTTGGGCATGCCGTAGCGAGCCAGGCTTTCGCGCTCGAAGGCGTCGATGTCGGTCGGCGGCGTGGCCCGGGTATGCAAGTCCATGTCGACCAGGGCCGACGACAGATAGCTGACCGTGGCATAGCCCTGGTTGAAGGTCGCCGCGGCCTCGATCTTGTCGACCAGAGACTGCGGCATCGATTCGCCCGTCTCGACATGCTTCAGATAGCCGTCGAGGATCGGCCGGGTCAGCACCCAGTGTTCATGCACCTGCGACGGATATTCGACGAAGTCGCGCGGCGTGCCGCCCAGCGCCGGATAGGTCACGTTCGACGACAGATAGTGCAGGGCGTGACCGAATTCGTGGAACATGGTCTCGGCGTCGTCGAGCGAGATCAGGACCGGCTGGCCACCCTCGGCCTTGGTGAAATTATTGTTGTTCGAGGCCAGAACATTGTCGTCGCCGGCATAGGTCGAATGCGACCGGTAGGTCGTCATCCAGGCCCCTGACCGCTTGCCCGGACGGGCATAG
Source organism: Brevundimonas sp. (assembly GCA_034676465.1). Classification (GTDB taxonomy): domain Bacteria; phylum Pseudomonadota; class Alphaproteobacteria; order Caulobacterales; family Caulobacteraceae; genus Brevundimonas. The sequence continues at coordinate 15,923 of JAUCCG010000069.1, forward strand.
TCGTCGGTGTAGTACAGTCCGACCGGACGGCCATGGTCCTTGACCTCATAGACGGTCACGTCGGGATGGAAGACCGGCACCGTGCCTGTCGGCAGCTTGGTGAAGGTGAAGCCGTACAGGCGTTCGGCCATGGCGAAGGAGCCGGCACGGACGTTGTTCAGTTCGAAATAGGGCTTCAGCTCGTTCTGATCGAGGTCGTATTTCGCCTTCCGGACCTTCTCGGCATAATACAGATAGTCCCACGGCTCGATGTCGTGACCGGCGATGGCGCGCATGTCGGCGACCTCCTCGGCGACCCGTGCCTTGGCCGGTGCCCAGACCCGGTTCATCAGGCTCATGGCCGCGGCCGGGGTCTTGGCCATCGTGTCCTGCATCCGCCATTCGGCATGGTTGGCGAAGCCCAGAAGGGCCGCGCGCTCGGCCCGCAGCTTCACGATCTCGGCGATGGTGGCGTTGGTGTCATTGGCATCGCCGTTGTCACCGCGATTGACGAACTTCTTCCACACCGTTTCCCGCAGTCCGCGGTCGTCCGCGAAGCTGAGGAAGGGGTCGACGCTGGAGCGGCTGTTGACGATGACCCAGCCGTCCAGATTGCGCGATCGCGCGGCAGCGGCGGCGGCGGCCTTGTTGGACGCCGGCATGCCGGCCATTCCGGCCTCGGTCGGAACCACGGTCCAGGTGCGCTCGTCGGCGACCACCTTCTGGCTGAAGCTGGTGAAGGCATTCGACAGGGCGGTGTTGATCCGGCCCAGTTCCGCCTTGCCGGCGGCATCGAGGGCGGCGCCGTTCCGCATGAAGGCGTCACGCGACCGGGTCGCGATCCGCGTCTGTTCGGCCGTCAGACCGGCGGCGGCGGCATTGTCCGCCACAGCCCTGACGCGCTGGAACAGTTTCTCGTTGAAGGTGATTTCATCACCCGCGGCCGACAACAGCGGCGACACCTCGGTATCCACCGCCTGGTAGTCGTCCGAACCGATATTCTGGATCATTACGCCATAGATTGAATCGGCACGTTCCAGCGGCGCGCCGGCCATCTGCATGGCAACCATGGTGTTGGCGAAGGTCGGCGCGGCCGGATTGTTGGCGATGGCCAGGATTTCGGCGCGGCGCAGCTCGATACCTTCCAGGATCGCCGCGCGCAGCTTGGCCGCAGTCACCTTGTCCCACGGCGGCACGCCGCCATAGGGCCCGGCCCATGTCTGCAGCAGCTCGGCCCGCGGCGTCTGGTCCGGAAGAACCGCGCGGGCGATGGCCGCGTCCGCGGCGAGTGACGTCGGCGAGGTGCCGGCGGCCGTCATGGCACCCGCTGTAGCGCAACCGGTGAGGGCGAAGAGGCTCGCGCCTCCGATCAGGACGTGGCGTCTGTGCATGGTCGCTCCGTGTTCTGGATAATGTCTGATGGGCCACCCTAGGCCTATTGCGCCTGACCGTCACATGAACGGCGCGTAATCTTGAACATTGGACGCGGACCGGCCGGGCGGCTAAAGGCCGCACCATGGCGATTGGCGTATTCGATTCCGGCGTGGGTGGACTGACGGTTCACCGTGAACTGACCCGACGGTTTCCCCGTCGGGACTTCATCTATCTGGCCGACCAGGCCAATGCCCCGTACGGCGGCCGGGAAGGCGAGGACATCGTCAACCTGACCCGTGCCGGTTGCGAGCGGCTGTTCGAGGCCGGGGCCAGCGTCATCGTCCTGGCCTGCAATACCGCCAGCGCCATTGCCCTGCGCCGGTTGCAGCAGACCTGGGTGCCCGAGGCCCGGGCGCGTCATGGGCGTCCCATCAATGTGCTCGGCATCATCGTTCCGACCATCGAAGCCGCGACCGGCCTGCCGTGGGCTTTTGAAGCGGAACGCTCGGAGCGGTTCGGGGGCGACAAGATCGAGGCGATCGACGTCACCGGCGTGTTCTGCACCGCCGCCACGGCCATGAGCCGCGTCTATGAGATCGAGATCGACAAGCGCCGCGAGGATCTGGCGGTGTTTTCCGAGCCCTGCCCCGGCCTGGCCGGCCTGATCGAGCTGGGCGCGCCAACCGAGGAACTGAAGCTGGTCGTCGATGACCATGTCGATGCCCTGCGTCGCCGCATCGGCCGCCATCCGGACAAGGCCATTCTCGGCTGCACCCACTACGAGATCGTCGCCGACCTGTTCGCCGCGGCCCTGCCGCCCGGCACGCCGGTGATCCACCAGCCGACCGCCGTGGCCGACGCCCTCGAACGCTATTTCCTGCGTCATCCGGACTATGATCTGGGATCGGACGGCCGGCGGACCTTTCTCACCTCCGGCAAGGCAGGTCCGCAGTCGAACCTGGTGGCCCAGTTCTGGGGCGAGCCCCTGACCTTTGATCCGGCCTGAGTCCGTCAACGCCTGTTTCAGCGGGAGAGCCATCCATGGCCATGCACTGGAAACCACTCGTCGTCGTGGCCCTGGCCACCCTGCTTGTTTCACTCGCCCCGGCCCGGGCCGAGGTTCGCCACGCCGACGCCGCGGGTTTCGAAATCGGCGACACGCTGGTCATCGACGCCACACCGGCCGTTGTCTGGTCCCGGCTGGTGAAACCCGATGACTGGTGGTCGGCTGAACATCGCTGGTTCGACAGCGGACGACTGAGCCTGGAGCTGCGGCCGGGAGGCTGCTGGTGTGAGGTCGGGCCGGATGGAGCCGGGGCGCAGCACATGACCGTCGGCTACCTTAAACCGGACAAAGCCCTGACCCTGCTCGGCGGCCTCGGACCACTTCAGGCCCTCGGCCTCAGTGGTGCCTGGCAATTGACATTGAGCGCCGAGGGCGAAGGCACGCGCCTGGCCTGGACCTATGTTGTCAGCGGCTATCGGGCCGAGGGAATTGCCTTCCTGGCGGCACCGGTCGACGGGGTCCTGACGGAACAGATCGCACGATTGAAAGCCGCCGCCGAGGCCTGACCTAGTCGGCCAGCGCGGCTTCCGAGGCGGCAATGCGGCTGGCGGCATGGACCACGGCGGCGATCCGCATCGCGGCCTGGACCTGGGTATTGGGCACGCTGTGGGTCTTCAGCGCCGCCTCATGGGCATCCATGCAGGAGCCACAGCCGTTGATCGTGCTGACCGCCAATTCCCACAGTTCGAAATCGACCTTGTCGACGCCCGGATTGGCCAGAATGTTCATCCGCAGACGCGCCGGCAGGGTGGTGTATTCGGTATTCTGCATCAGGTGCAGGCCACGGTAGTAGATGTTGTTCATGCCCATGATGGCCGCCGCGGACTTGGCCGCCGAGGCCGCCTCCGGACTCAGCGCCTCACTGGCCGCTGCCGTGATCAGCCGCACCACCGGGGCCACGCCCACCGCATGGGCGCAGGCCAGAAAACAGCCCCATTTCTGCTGGTCGTTCAGCACCGTCTCGCTGGCCAGCGAGGACAGGTTCAGCGAAATATCCTTGGCATAGGCAGGCATCAGGTCGCGCAGGGCATCGATCGACATTTTGACTCCTTGGTCGGCTAACGCTCGCGACGCGGTCGCGCGCGACTTGAGCCGGATGGGGTTTATCGGGTTGCCGGGCACAATCGCGCCCAGGTCGCGCGGGTCCGCGAACGAGCAGGGTGCCCAAAAATAGGGGAAGGGCGGCGACGGGTTCACCGCCGCCGCCCTTCGTCACAGTCTTACGCTGCGATCGTCTCGCCGCCGACCGGGCGGTTGCAGGCGCACAGTTCGTCGGTCTGCAGGGCGTCGACGACGCGCAGGGTGTCGGCCGGGGCGCGGCCGACGTTCAGGTTGGTGACATAGACGTGCTGCACGACGTTGTGCGGGTCGACCACGAAAGTGGCGCGCAGGGCGACGCCCTCCTCCTCGTTGAGGATACCCAGCTGGCGGGCGAACTTGCCGCCGTTGTCGGCGAACTGCCAGATCGGCAGCTTGTTCAGATCGGCATGGTCGCGACGCCAGGCCAGTTTGACGAACTCGTTATCGGTCGAGCCGCCCATCACCACAGTATCGCGGTCCTCGAATTCGCGCGCCAGCGAGGCGAACTCGGCGATTTCGGTCGGGCAGACGAAGGTAAAATCCTTCGGATAGAAAAAGATCACCTTCCACTTGCCCTCGAAGCTTTCGCCGGTGATCGGCTCGAACGCCGAAACGCCGTTTTCGTCGTGGTCATTGAAGCCCGGCTTCACGCCGATAACTTTGAATTCCGGCAGTTTTTCACCAACACCAAGCATGATCTATCCTATCGATTTAGGGACAAAGACGTGGGCGAAGACAGGGAGTCCTTCGCCGCTCCCTGTCAGATGGTCATCCGCCACCACAAAGTCAAATCGATCGTTTCGTAAGAACGAATAGATTGAACCTATGCCCCAGGACTTAATCATCCGGGTGTCGCCGGTGATCCATTTTGCGCCTCAGGACGTCGGGCCGGAGCGGCATGGCAATCGATGAACACAACCGATGGACTTTGATCTGACGATAGCGAACCCTTATATCCGCTGCATGCTCCCGACCCTGCGACAGCTCCAGTATCTCAAGCTCCTGGCCGAGCACGCCTCGTTCAGCCGCGCCGCCGAGGCCGCCCACGTCAGCCAGCCGGCGTTGTCGTCGGGCGTGCAGGAGCTGGAGAAAATTCTCGGGGCCCCGGTCGTCGAACGCACGCGCGGCAATGTCCAGCTGACGGCGGTCGGGGCCGAGGCCGTGCGCCGGGCCGAGGACGTGCTGGCCCGGACCGAGGATCTGGTCGAGGCGGCCCGCAATGCCGGTCGCCCGCTGTCCGGCCGTTTTCGCCTGGGTATCATCCCGACCATCGCGCCCTTCCTGTTGCCGGCCAAATTGCCGGGACTCGGCGCGGCCTATCCGGCCCTGCGCCTGTTCATCCGCGAGGACCTGACGCCGCGACTGATCGCCGGGCTCAAGGCCGGACAGCTGGACGCGGCGGTGATCGCCCTGCCCTATGCCGCGCCGGGCATTGACCATGCCCGTATCGGCGACGACGAGATCCTGGCCGCGGCCCCGGCCGGCCACCGGCTGGCCGCGCCCGGAGCCATCCATCCCGGGGCCTTCAGGGCCGACGATCTGATCCTGCTGGAGGACGGCCACTGTCTGCGCGACCAGGCCCTGGCCGCCTTCGATATCGAACCGCCGCGCGGGGACGACGTCTTCGCCGCCACCTCACTGCACACCCTGGTGCAGATGGTCTCGTCCGGCCTGGGAGTCAGTTTCCTGCCGCGCATGGCCGTTGACGCCGGTCTGGCCGACATGCCCGGCGTGGTGGTTCGTCCGATCTCGGCCAAGGCCCCCAGTCGCGAGATCGTCGTCGCCTGGCGTCGGGGCTCCAGCCGCGCCGCCGAGGCCCGCCTGCTGGCCGAGGCCATGCAGCTGGACTGAAATACGAAAAGGGGCCGACGCCCGAGCGCCGACCCCTCATCATGCAACCGCGCCGTCGCCGGCGCAGGCGTCCGGTTCAGTCGCGCGCCAGGTTCCGCAACACATAGGGCATCACGCCGCCGGCCTTGAAGTAGTCCATCTCGGTGGCGTTATCGATGCGGCAGCGCACAGGGAAGCGGGCCATCTTGCCATCCGACGGACGGAACAGCTCGACCCACAGGTCCTGACGCGGCCGCAGCTTGCCGGTATTGACGTCGGACAGGCCGCGAATAGTGACGATCTCCTCGCCGGTCAGGCCCAGCTTGGTCCAGCCGTCCTGTTTGAACTGCAGCGGCACCACGCCCATGCCGATCAGGTTCGAGCGGTGAATCCGCTCATAGCTCTCGGCGATGACGGCGCGGACGCCCAGCAGACGCGTGCCCTTGGCGGCCCAGTCACGCGACGATCCGGTGCCGTACTCCTTGCCCGCGAACACGACCAGCGGACGACCTTCCGCCTGGTAGCGCATGGCCGCGTCATAGATGGACATCGTGTCCTGCGACGGGAAATGTTTGGTCACGCCGCCCTCGATGTCGGGCGTGATCTTGTTGCGGATACGGATGTTGGCGAAGGTGCCGCGCATCATCACTTCGTGGTTGCCGCGGCGCGCGCCGTAGCTGTTGAAGTCCAGCGTATCGACGCCGTGTTCGGTCAGATAGACGCCGGCGGGCGAGGTCTTCTTGATCGAACCGGCCGGGCTGATGTGGTCGGTGGTGATCGAGTCGCCGAAGATGCCCAGCACGCGAGCCTCGACGATATCGGCGACCGGGGCCGGCTCCATCGTCATGCCCTCGAAATAGGGCGGGTTCTGCACATAGGTCGAGGCGTCGTCCCAGGCGTAGGTCTGGCCGCCCTCGACGGCGATGCCCTGCCAGTGCTTGTCGCCCTTGAACACGTCGGCATAGCGTTTGGCGAACATGGCCGGGGTGACCGCCTTCTTCTGGATGTCGGCGATCTCTTTCGAGGTCGGCCAGACGTCCTTCAGGAACACGTCCTTGCCCTTCTTGTCCTGACCGATCGGATCCTTCGAGATGTCGATCCGCATCGACCCGGCCAGGGCATAGGCCACGACCAGCGGCGGCGAGCCGAGGTAGTTGGCCTGGACGTCCGGGTTCACCCGACCCTCGAAATTGCGGTTACCCGACAGCACCGAGGTGGCGACGATGCCGTTGTCGTTGATGGTCTGAGAGATGGCGGGCTCCAGCGGACCGGAGTTGCCGATGCAGCTGGTGCAGCCATAGCCGACAAGATTGAAGCCCAGCGCATCGAGGTCGGTCTGCAGGCCGGCGGCGATCAGATAGTCGGTGACCACCTGCGAGCCGGGGGCCAGCGAGGTCTTGACCCACGGCTTGACCTTCAGGCCCAGCTTGTGGGCCTTGCGTGCCACCAGACCGGCGGCGATCATCACCGACGGGTTGGAGGTGTTGGTGCAGCTGGTGATGGCGGCGATGACCACGTCACCGTCGCCGATGTCGAACTTCTGGCCCTTGACCGGGAACCGCTCGGTCGCGTCCGGACGCGCGAACACGTCGACCATGGCCGTTTCGAACGCCGGGGCGGCCTCGGTCAGGGCGACCTTGTCCTGCGGACGCTTCGGCCCGGCCAGCGACGGCACGACCTCGGCCATGTCCAGCGACAGGATATCGGTGAAGATCGGGTCTTCCGAATTCTCGTCGATCCACAACCCTTGCGCCTCGGCATAGGCCTTGACCAGGGCGACGCGGGCCTTGTCCCGGCCGGTGGCGGTCAGATAGTCTATGGTCGCCTGGGACACCGGGAAGAAGCCGCAGGTGGCCCCGTATTCCGGGGACATGTTGGCGATGGTGGCCTGGTCCTCGATGGTCAGGGCGGTGACGCCCGGGCCGAAGAACTCGACGAATTTGCCGACCACGCCCTTCTTGCGCAGCATCTGGGTCACGGTCAGCACCAGGTCGGTGGCCGTGGCCCCTTCGGGCAGGCGACCGTCGAGACGGAAGCCGATGACCTCGGGGATCAGCATCGGGATCGGCTGGCCCAGCATGGCCGCCTCGGCCTCGATGCCGCCGACGCCCCAGCCCAGAACGGCCAGACCGTTGATCATCGTCGTGTGGCTGTCGGTGCCGACCACGGTGTCGGGATAGGCGACGGTCGCCTTGCCCTCGGCGGCGGTCCAGACGGTCTGGGCCAGATGCTCGAGATTGACCTGGTGGCAGATGCCGGTTCCGGGCGGTACGACGCGGAAATTATTCAAGGCGGAAGAGCCCCAGCGCAGGAATTTGTAGCGCTCGATATTGCGCTCGTATTCGCGCTCGACGTTCTTGGTGAAGGCTCCCGGAGTGCCGAAATAATCGACCATGACCGAGTGGTCGATAACCAGGTCGACCGGGGTCAGCGGGTTGATCCGCGACGGGTCGGCGGCCAGGGCGGTCATCGCATCGCGCATGGCGGCCAGGTCGACCACGGCGGGAACGCCGGTGAAATCCTGCATCAGCACGCGGGCCGGACGGAAGGCGATCTCGTGTTCGACCGAACCCTTGTTGTCGACCCAGGCGGCGACGGCCTTGAGGTCGGCCTCGGTGACGGAAACCCCGTCCTCGTTGCGCAGGAGGTTCTCGAGCAGCACCTTCATCGAGCGCGGCAGGCGGGAAATCCCGGCCAGACCGGCTTCCTCGGCGGCCGGAAGGCTGTAATAGGCGTACTTCTTGCGTCCGACGGTCAGGTCCCGGCGGGTGGTAAGGCTGTCAACTGACGGCATGGAGAGCTTCCTCTGGTCAAAGCCGCCCGGACATCCGGTTGCGCGATCGCGCGACAGACGACGGGGCACACAGGTCCCCGCCGCGCGCGGCGAAAGCCTGCTGCGGCAAACGCGGATATAGTGCGTGGCGAAGCCGTCGTCCATGTATCCATGACAGCGTTGTGGAGATTGAGAATGGGTCTCAATCTACGGGTATCGCGACGTCCGCGAGGGGAGGCCGCATGATCACCACCGTGACCGTCAGCGGCCTGGCCCTGTCCCGCGGCGAGCGTGTCCTGTTCCGCGACCTCGACCTGACGCTGACCGGCGGTGAGGCCGTGGCCCTGACCGGGGCCAATGGCGCGGGCAAGACCAGCCTGCTGCGCGCCGTCGCCGGTTTCATCCGCCCCGAAGCCGGCACCGTGACCTTCAACGGCGCTGACGGCGACCGGATCGACCCGCAGGACGCGCGGGCGCACGGCCTGCATCTGCTGGGTCATCTCGACGGGCTCAAGACCGCCCGCACCGCCCGTGATGAGCTGATGTTCCAGTCGCAATGGCTGGGGCACACGCCCGATGGCATCGCCGGGGCGATCGAGACCCTGGGCCTCGCCCCCCTGCTCGATCTGGAGGTGCGCAAGCTCTCTGCCGGACAGCGGCGGCGGCTGGCCCTGGCGCGTCTGATCGGCGCGCCCCGGTCATTGTGGCTGCTGGACGAACCGCTCAGCCCGCTCGACGCCCGCTGGCGCGCCGCCGTCGGCGCGATGATGACGCGTCACCTTGAGGCGGGTGGTCTGATCCTGGCCGCCGTCCATGACCCCCTGCCGATCCCGGCCCGGGCGCTTGATCTGGGAGCGGGTCGATGAGCCCGGTCCGTACCGCCCTGGCCGTGCTGTTCCGGCGTGAGCTGTCGCTGGCCTGGGGCGGAGGCGGCGGGCCGCTGCTGGCCTGCGGCTTCTTCGCCTGCCTGACCGTGCTGGTGCCGCTAGCCGCCGGCGGCGATCCGGTCGGGCTGAAGCCGATCGCCTCGGCCATCGCCTGGCTGGCGCTGGCGCTGGCCGCGATGCTGTCGCTGGAGCGACTGTTCGAACGCGACCTCGAGGACGGGGCGCTGGACCTGCTGGCCACCGGCCCCCTGCCGCTGGAAGCGGTCTTTGCGGTCAAGGCGTTCAGCCAGTGGCTGGCGACCGGCCTGCCGCTGGCCCTGACCGCCCCGGTCGCGGCCCTGACCCTGGGCATGTCGCCCGACCTGATGCCGATAACAGCCCTGGCCGCGGCCGTCGGCGGTCTGGGCTTCGCCTTTACCGGCGCGATGGGAGCCGCCCTGGCGCTGGGCACACGGCGTGGCGGCCTGCTGATCGCCATCGTCGTCCTCCCCCTGTTCATCCCGCCGGTGGTGTTCGGGGCCGGGGCGCTGGAGCGGGCCGCCAGCGGCATGGACCCCGCTCCGGCCCTGGCCCTGCTGACCGCCTATGCCCTGTTCGCCATGGTCATCGGCCCCCTTGCCGGGGCGGCCGCGATCCGTAACGCCCAGGGTTGAGGTTCACCCGTACCACCCCGCGCGATCGGTCGCGCCTGCCTCATGTAGCGCGACGCGCGATAGGCCACTAAGAAGCTCCCCATGTTCGGTCTCGCCAATCCCGAGCGCTTCATGCGCTTCACCCGCCCCGTGACGCCGGGTCTGTGGGCGCTGGCCGCCGTGCTGCTGGCCATCGGCACCTGGCTGTCGTTCACCGCCCCCGAAGACTATCAGCAGGGCGATACGGTGCGGATCATGTTCGTCCATGTCCCGGCCGCCACCCTGGGCCTGATGGCCTATGCGGCGCTGGGCGTGTCCAGCTTCTTCGCCCTGGCGTTCCGCCATCCGCTGGCCGACGCCGCCGCCCGCGCCGCCGCGGTGCCCGGGGCGGCCTTCACCGCCCTTGCCCTGGTCACGGGTTCGCTGTGGGGCAAGCCGATGTGGGGGGCGTGGTGGGCGTGGGGGGCGACGCCCGGCTGATGTCGGTGCTGATCCTGTTCCTGTTCTATCTCGGCTATATCGCCCTGCGCTCCGCAATCGACGACGAGGTCCGGGCCGGACGCGCCGCCGCGGTGCTGGGTCTGGTCGGGCTGATCAATCTGCCGATCGTCAAATTCTCGGTCGACTGGTGGAACACCCTGCACCAGCCCGCCTCGCTGCTGCGCATGGGCGGCCCGTCGATGAGCGAGGCCTTCCTGACCCCGCTGCTGACGATGATCGCCGCCTATGCCGCCCTGTTCGGGGCCCTGTGGCTGACCGCCATCCGTACCGAAGTCACCCGCCGCCGGGTGCTGACCCTGCGCGCCCGCGCCGCCCTGGAGGCCTGAGATGCCCGACCTCGACATGGGACCCTATGCCGCCTTCGTCTGGCCCGCCTGGGGGCTCAGCGCCCTGGTGCTGGGCGCGCTGGTCGTTCGCGCGGTGCGCGCCGCCCGGCGCTGGCGCCGTGATCTGGCGGCGCTGGAAGCGGTCCGGGCCGCTGACCCGACCGGAGCCGGGACATGAACCGCTGGCTGTCCCTGATCCCGCTGGCCGTCGTCGCGGCGCTGGCCGCCCTGTTCATCGGCTGGTCGCTGAAGCGGGACCCGGCCTTCAAGCCTGACGCCCTGGTCGGCCAGCCGATCCCCGAGACCGTCCTGCCGCTGCTGACCGGCGACGGCGCCGGACCGGGCTATGTCGACCTCAAGACCGCCGGGGTCGGGCGGCCGATGATCGTCAATGTCTTCGCCTCGTGGTGTGCGCCGTGCCGGGTCGAGAATCCGACCCTGCTGGCTCTCAAGGCCCGGGGCGTAGCGGTGGTCGGCATCGCCTACAAGGACGAGCCCGCGGACACGCGCAAATTCCTCGAACAGTTCGGCGACCCCTTCGCCAAGGTGCTGGTCGACCGCGACGGGCGGGCCGGGCTGGATCTGGGCATCTCGGGCGTGCCCGAAACCTTCGCGGTCGACGCCATGGGCACGGTGGTGGCCAAACATACCGGGCCGCTGATCGACCAGGCCGACGTCGACCGCCTCGTGGCCGCGATGCAGGCCCCGCCGCGCCCCCTGCCCACAGCCACGCGGCGCTGATCCGGCGCTTCCGACAACCGCGTTAACCCTTTTTCGACAGGATTGGTTAACCGTCCTGGCATGAGCGCGATCGACCCGACCTCCCCGCCCTGACGCCCGGCACCGGCCTGACCCCGGCCAGCGGTGCCGCGGCCGACGCCGCCGCCCGCGCCGCCTTCTTTCGCGCCGCCCTGGGTCAGGTTCAGGCCACTTCCGTCCCGGCGCGAGCCGCGGCCTCGTCGCCCGCCGCTGCGACCGCGACGGCGGGCGTGGCGCGGTCCGAGCCGTCACCGGACCGTCCCGGGCGGCCCGGTTCCCTGCTGGATATCCGCGTCTAGAGTGGATCCTGGCCGGCGATCAGACCTTTTTGCCCCTGGCCGTCTTGTCCGGTTTGGCCGCCTTCCTGGCCAGCCGCTCGGCCTTGCGCGCCTCCTTGAGAGCCTTTTTGGCAGCGCGCGCCTCGGCCTGGGCCTTGTCCGGGACGTCGTCGGCGGCCGAGGCCAGATCCGACAGCAGGGCCAGAAAGCCGTCGCGCTTGCCCTTGGGCAGCAGGGCCATGATGCGCTTGTCGGCCGCCTCGACCCGGGGCCGGGCCGCGTCGAGCGCCGCCGCGCCCGCGTCCGACAACCGCACGGCCATGGCCCGCGCGTCGATCACCGACCGCTTGCGCTCCAGCAACCCCTTGCGGGTCATCCGCACAACCAGATCGGCCAGGGTCGAGCGATCGATTCCGGTCGTCCGCACCAGGTCAGTCTGGGTCAGGCCTGATTTCTGCGACACGGCCCTCCAGCACCGCGAACTGGCGCTGGGTCAGGCCATCGGGCCCGGTTTCTGCGGCATAGATGTCGAGCGCCAGCTGCAGGGCCCGATGAATTAGGTGGCTGGGCGACACGGCCAGCTGCCCGGTCCATCGCGCCTGTTTGCCGGACTTGACCATCAACCGTACCCCTTCAGCCTGTTCCGTGGCGCTGTCCGGCGCGCCCTGCGGTTTGACGACGGATCGCCGGTGGGTTCGCTCATATCCCCGGATCGGGCGAGATCGGCCCCGGCTCCTCGCCTGTCGGCAGCAGGTTCTTCATGATGAAGGGCACCGGCAGCAGGCCGAACACGATCGCGAGTATAAACAGCCCTACCCGGAACTGAACCCAGGTCCCGTCAGACTGGGTGCGCCAGATGACCTCGTTGGTCACCGCCACCGTCGCGAAAGACAGGCCATAGCGCAGGGTCAGCGTGCGCCAGGCCTGGTTGGTCGCCCGGATGGCGTCGCCCAGCAGATATTTGAACGGTGACCGGTCCAGCGGAAGGCGGGCCCAGCAGCACCACCGCCAGCAGGGGATTTTTAACGGGTCAGCTTGATCTTGATCAGGCTTTCATCGTGAAAGACGATCGTCATCGTGCCGAACACCAGGGCGAACAGGCCGGTGATCAGCGGCAGGGGCGCGAACCGCTTCTCGACGAAATAGCCGGTCGCCAGGGCCAGGGGCGGAAGCGATGACCAGCACCCATGTGGCCTTGATCATGTCGCGGGTGACGAAATAGGCGACGGCGAAGGCCACCAGGGCCCCGAAATCCACGGCCTGGCGGATCCACTGGCCGGACTTGGGCGCGGAGGTACTCGTCTCGACCATTCTCAGTCCTCAAGCCCGACCAGCGAGCGCGAAAAGGCCCGGGCGTCGAACGGCTGCAGATCCTCGATACCCTCGCCGACGCCGATGAGCTCCATCGGAGCGTCCGACGCCTGGGCCACGGGTACCAGCACAACCGCCGCGGGCGGTGCCGTCTAGCTTGGTCATCACCAGACCCGACACATAAGCGGTCCGGCCGAAGATCTGTTCCTGGGCCAGGGCATTGCGGCCGACGGTGGCGTCGAGCACCAGCAGGGTCTCGTGCGGGGCCTCGGGATCGATCTTCTTCAGGACCCGCACGATCTTCAGCAGCTCGTCCATCAGGGCCGACTTGTTCTGCAGCCGCCCGGCGGTGTCGATCAGGACCACATCGTAGCCCTCGGCCTTCGCCCTGGTATAGGCGTCGAAGGCCAGGCCGGCGGGGTCTGCCCCGTCACGACGGCTCTCGAAATCGGCCCCCGCGCGCTCGGCCCAGACCTTGAGCTGTTCGCGGGCGGCGGCGCGGAAGGTGTCGCAGGCGACGATCATCACCTTCGCACCCTCACCGGTCAGGTCGGCGGCGATCTTGCCGAGCGTCGTGGTCTTGCCCGAGCCATTGACCCCGACGAACAGGGTGACCAAGGGTTTGGGCCCGTTCAGCGGTTCATAGGCGGCCTGGCGCGGCAGCAGTTCGGCGGCGACCGCCTCGGCCAGGGCCTCCTTGACCTCGCGCTCGTCGGCACCCTTGCCGAAGCGCAGCTCGCGAAAGCGCTCGACGATCCGTGCCGAGGCGGCGGGGCCCAGATCACTCTCGATCAGATGCTCTTCCAGCTGCTCCAGCGCCGCCTCGCTGAGGGGCTCGCGGATGAAGGTGGCGACGACCTGTTCGGTCATCTGTTTCGAGGATCGGCCCAGCCCCTCACTCAGCCGCGAGAGCCAGCCCTTTTTCGGCGTATCAGTCATGAGCAGGGCCTTAGCCGACTGCGCCAGCCGCGTCACGCGAACGCGGACAATTGAGGGGGCCGGGGTGTCCCTTCGAAAAAACACAGTCCACTGGGTCCACTGAGTCCACATTGACCGGGGGCTGACCCGGAGCGTCGGACCCCGGTTGGTGATCGAGCGGCATTATAGGGGGCCCGGGGACGGGGGGTCGGTCGATTGGCCGAAGTTTTTTGTAGCGGCTGGTTTTCGTTGGAGGTTTTTTTCGCGGATCGGGAAAATCCGTGCGAGGTTTTGTCGGTCTGGCGCAATGCGGCGCGGGGTCGTGTCCGCGACAGGGTCGCGCGCTCCCGCGCCGCCGGGTCCCGGATCGCGCTGCGCCTGTCCGGGATGACGAAAGCAGAGAACGGGTTTTGCGGTCGTTAGCTTCCGGCTGGTAGAAGGGGGCTGACCTGTCGGCGGAACCATTGATGCCTGAAGCCCACGCCTTCCACGCCACCGCCACGCACGGCTTTGTCCGCGTCGCCGCCGCGACGCCGGTGGTGCATATCGCCGACCCGGTCGCCAATGCCGCCGAACACGAAGCCCTGATCCGCCAGGCCGGGGCGGGAAGGCGTCGACCTGCTGGTCTTCCCCGAGCTGTCGCTGAGCGGCTATGCCATCGACGACCTGTTGATGCAGGACGCCCTGCTGGTCGAGGTCGAACGCCAGATCGGCCATCTGGCCGGGGTCGCCGGAGAAGCCGGGGTGGTCGCCGTCGTCGGGGCTCCGCTGCGCAACGGCGACGCCCTGTTCAACTGCGCCGTGGTGCTGGCCAACGGCCAGGTGCTGGGCGTGGTGCCCAAATCCTACCTGCCGAACTATCGCGAATATTATGAGAAGCGCTGGTTCTCGCCCGCCGCCGGTCGGGCCGAGGATGTTCTGGTCCTGAATGGCGAGAGCGTCGATTTCGCCCCGGGCCTGATCTTCGAGGCCGACGACCGGCCCGGTTTCGTCTTCGCGGTCGAGATCTGCGAGGATTTCTGGGCCCCGCTGCCGCCGTCGACCCGCGCCGCCCTGGCCGGGGCCCGCATCCTGTGCAACCTGTCGGCCTCCAACATCGTGATCGGCAAGGCCGACGAGCGCGCCCTGCTGTGCGCCAGCCAGTCGGTGCGGACGCTGTCGGCCTATGTCTTCGCCGCCTCGGGCTGGGGCGAAAGCACCACCGACCTGGCCTGGGACGGGCAGGCCACCATCCACGAACTGGGCGCGAAACTGGCCGGTGGGCCGCGCTTTTCGCTGGAGTCCCCACCTGACCGTGGCCGATGTCGACGTCGAGCGCATCGGTCTGGACCGGCTGCGCAACGGCACCTTCGCCGACTGCGCCCGGCTGGAGGGGGAGGCCACCACCGTCGTGCCGTTCAGCGCCCCCGGCCATGACGGGATCGACAGCCTCCGGCGGCCGCTGGACCGTTTCCCCCTTCGTGCCGGACGATCCCGCCCGGCTGGACCGCGACTGCTACGAGGCCTTCAACATCCAGGTGCAGGGGCTGATGCGGCGCATGACCGCCACCGGGGCCGAACGGCTGGTGATCGGCGTCTCGGGCGGGCTGGATTTCGACCCAGGCCCTGCTGGTCGCCTGTCGCGCCTTCGACCGGCTGGAGCTGCCGCGCACCGGCATCCTGGCCTTCACCCTGCCCGGCTTCGCCACATCGGACGGCACCAAGGCCACGGCCTGGGCCCTGATGCGGGCGCTCGGCGTCACCGGCGAGGAGATCGACATCCGCCCGGCCGCCGAACGCATGCTGGCCGACATCGGTCATCCGTATGCGGACGGTCAGCCCGTGCACGACATCACCTTCGAGAATGTGCAGGCCGGGCTGCGCACCGATTATCTGTTCCGGCTGGCCAACCGGCACAAGGCCTTCGTGCTGGGCACCGGTGACCTGTCGGAGCTGGCGCTGGGCTGGTGTACCTATGGCGTCGGCGACCACATGAGCCACTACAACGTCAACAGCGGGGTGGCGAAGACGTTGATCCGCCACCTGATCCGCTGGGTCGCCGACGGCGATCTGGTCGGGGCGGACGCGACGCCCGCCCTGCACGCCGTGCTGGCCACCGTGATCTCGCCCGAACTCGTGCCCGCCGGGACCGACGGCAGGATCCAGTCGACCGAGGACACGGTCGGCCCCTATGCGTTGAACGACTTCTTCCTGTTCCACATCAGCCGCTACGGCTTCCGCCCGTCCAAGGTCGCCTGGCTGGCGCATCAGGCCTGGCGGGATTCCGCCGGCGGCGACTGGCCCGTGCATACGCCCGGGGCCGAACGGGTCAGCTATGACCTGGCCACCATCAAGGGCTGGTTGCAGAAATTCCTGGTCCGTTTCTTCCAGACCAGCCAGTTCAAGCGCTCGGCCATGCCCAACGGTCCCAAGGTCGTGACCGGCGGCTCCCTGTCGCCGCGCGGCGACTGGCGGGCCCCGTCCGACGGCAATGCCCGGGTGTGGCTGGACGAGCTGGACGCCAGTGTCCCCGAGTCCTGAGACCACCGTCCAGACACGCCCCCCGCTTCATCGCCTCACGCAGAGAGCCACCATGACCGACACCCCCCACCAAGGACTCCAACGGCAACATCCTCGCCGACGGCGACAGCGTCACCCTGATCAAGGACCTCAAGGTCAAGGGTTCGGGCGGGGTCACGCTGAAGCGCGGGACCCTGGTCAGGAACATCCGGCTGACCGGCGACGAGGACGAGATCGAGGCCAATGTCGACAAGGTGCGCGGGCTGGTGCTGCGCACCCAGTTCGTCAAGAAGGCATGATCCGGACCCTCGCCGCCCTGGCCCTCGCGCTCAACCTCCTGATGGCCGGACCCGTCGCCGCCGGACCGGTCGAGGCGGCGTCCGCGGGCTTCGAGTCGCAGATGGCGGCCTGGAACCGCGGCGACATCGAGGGGGCGCTGGCCCTGTATCTCGACACCGCCGACATCCTCTGGGTCAGCCGCGCCGGGGCCGAGCGGGGGTTCGCGCCGTTCGCCGCCGCCATGCGCGCCGATTTCGCCGGCCATCCGGAGACGATGGGTGTCTACACCGGCGAGGTGCTGGACGCGCTGGTGCTGGGACCCGACCAGGTGGCCCTGATCGTGCGCTGGCGGATCATGCGTGACGACACCCGGCTGTTCGGGGGCGTTTCAACGCAGATCTGGCAACGGAGCGACGGTGAGTGGCGCATCGTGCTGGAGCACGCCAGTTGACCGCTATTTGACCCCGGCGAGGAATTCGAAGATCGCGGCCCGGGCCTCGGGCTCGTCCAGCATCGGGGCGTGGCCGACACCCGGCACCTGGACATAGGCCATCTTGCGCGCCGCCTTGCGCATCCTGGCGACGATCTCGGGGCTGAGCAGGTCCGAGGTCTCGCCGTGCACCAGCAGCACCGGCCGGCCCCGGGTCAGGCGTCGGAAGAAGGGCCACAGATTGGGCACCATGGCCTTGGCCCCGGCGGCCCGGATCGGCACGGCGATATCGGGATCATAGTCCGGCACCGGCGTGCCCTCCGTCCCCTCGCGGAAGGTGCGGCGGGCGAAGGCGGCCCAGTCGGCGTCGGTATAGTGGGGCAGGGCCGCGGCGTTGAGCCCCTTCACATGGTCGGCCGCTTCGGCCCAGGTCGAGATCTCGACCGCCTGGCCCATATAGGCGGCGATCCGGGCCAGGCCGACCGGCGACACCCTCGGGGCCGACGTCATTGATGATGGCCGCCGCGATCGTCCGTGCCCGGACGGCGGCGATGGCCATGGTGATCAACCCGCCCATCGAGGTGCCGAGAAAGACCGCCCGGTCGATGCCGGCCTGGTCCATCAGGGCCAGGATGTCGCGCGCATAGACCTCGGGCGAATAGGTCATCGGGTCGGGGGCCCGGTCCGACCGGCCGCGACCGCGCACATCGACGGCAAGGACGCGGCGACCGCTCTGGGCGATCAGCGGGGCGATGGTGTCGAAATCGGCACTGTTGCGGGTCAGGCCATGGATGGCGATCACCGGCAGGCGCGCCGCACCCGCGGCACCGCCGTAATCTCGCGCGAACAGGGTCAATCCATCCGGCGAGGTCCAGCGACGTTCAGCGTATTCCGCCATGACAAATTCTCCGGATCGGGGTCGTCCAGCTTATTTCATCGTCACAGGAATTGCGATCAGCCGCCCAGAAGATCGTGGACGAATTCATCCAGATTGCCGCCCTCGAACAGAAAGCCGGGCAGGCCGGCACGCCTGGCCGCCTCCAGATCCGACGCCCGGTCGCCGATCAGGAACGACCGCGCCGGATCGATACCGTGCTCGGCGATGGCCCGGGTGATCATGTCGGGATTGGGTTTGCGATCGGGATGGTCGGGATGGAAATAGCGTTCGTCACGTGCCTCGTTGTGGAAGGGACAGGCATAGACCGCACTGACCCGGGCCCCCTTGGCCGCCAGCCGCCGCACGATCAGATCATTGAAGGCGTGCATCTGCGTCTCGGTGAACATGCCCCGCGCCACCCCGGACTGATTGGTCACCACCACCACCATATAGCCGAGCGCATTCAACCGGCGCACCGCCGCGTCCGCGCCCGGGATCGGGACCAGTTCGGACTCCAGATGCGGATAGCCGGTATCCTCGATCAACACGCCGTCACGATCGAGGAACACGGCGGGCACGCCGCCGCCCGTCGTCTGGCCGGTTGCGCTGGTCTTTCTGGTCGTCACGAATGCACTCCACCCTGCCCCGGGTCGCTTAGGCTACCGGGCGGTCGCGTTGCAACCCGCAACGCGAAGTGACCCTGTAGCGTTTGTCCCCGGTGGGGACGGTTTGGTAGGACGTAAGCCACCCCGGGCCTCCGCCCCGTGCCGCTGCACGCCGGAGCACGCCGACGCCTGATGAGAGAAGCCCTGTCATGACCATCGCCTTCATCGACCTGCAGGCCCAGCGCCTCCGCCTCAACGGCCGGATCGAGGCCGCCGTCCAGGAGGCCGTCGTCGGCGGGGCCTGGGTCATGGGCCCGCAGATGCGGCAGTTCGAGACTGACCTCGCCGCCTTCGGTCAGGCCAAACATGCCCTCGGCTGCGCCAACGGCACCGACGCCCTGGCCCTGCCACTGATGGCCTGGGGCGTGGGCCGTGGTGATGCGGTGTTCGTGCCCAGCTTCACCTTCGCCGCCACCGCCGAGGTCGTACCCTGGTTCGACGCCGAGCCGGTGTTCGTCGATGTTGATGCCCGGACCTATAATATGGACCCCGGTCACCTGGAGGCCGCCATCGAGGCGACCCTGAAGGAGGGCCGGCTCAAGCCGCGCGTGGTCATTGCCGTCGACCTGTTCGGCCAGCCCGCCGACTATCCGGCCATCAGGACGATCTGCGACAAATACGGCCTGAAGCTGATCGCCGACTCGGCCCAGGGGTTCGGCTGCACCATCGACGGTGACCAGCCGCTGAAATGGGCCGACATCACCACCACCAGCTTCTTCCCGGCCAAGCCGCTGGGCTGCTATGGCGACGGCGGGGCGGTGCTGACCGATGACGACGACCTGGCCCAGTTGATCAATTCCCTGCGCGTGCACGGCAAGGCGGTCGCCCGGGACCTTAAGGGGCAGACCTTCGATCACGACCCCAAATATCTGAACATGCGCGTCGGTTTGAACAGCCGGCTCGACACCATCCAGGCCGCGATCCTGATCGAGAAACTCAAGGTGTTCGGTCAGGAGATCGAATGGCGCAATCGCATCGCCAGCCGCTACAATGTCGGACTGCGCGCCCATGTCGCGGTGGTGCCGGACGTGCCGGCCGGCAATGTCTCCAACTGGGCGCAATACACCATCGAACACGACGACCGCGACGGCCTCGCCGCCCACCTGAAAGCGCAGGGCGTGCCGACGGCGGTCTATTATCCGATCCCGCTGCACCTGCAGCCGGCCTATGACATGTACCCGCGCGGGCCGCAGGGGCTGCCGGTCACCGAGCGACTCAAGGAGCGGGTCATCAGCCTGCCGATGCACGCCGATCTGGACGAAGCGACCCAGGACCGGATCATCGCCGCCGTCGCCAGCTACAAGGGCTGAACCTCATGACGACCCCCCTCCCCCCTGAAGGTCGGCGTCGCCGGCGTCGGCGTCATGGGCCGCAACCACGCCCGCGTGCTGTCGGACATCCGCGACTTCGACCTGACCGCGGTGTTCGATCCGGATGCCGTCACGGCCGAGGGCGTCGGCCACCCTCTATGAGGCCCGGGCCTTCACCACGGCCGACGACTTCGTCGCCGCCGGCCTCGACGCCGCGGTGGTCGCCACGCCCAACCGCCACCATGCCGAGCTGGGCGTGGCCCTGCTGGAAGCCGGGGTGCATGTGCTGGTCGAAAAGCCGATCGCCGCCACCGTCGCCGATGCCCAGCGCATGATCGACGCGGCCAGGGCCAATGACCGGGTGTTGATGGTCGGTCAGGTGGAGCGCTTCAATCCGGCCGTCGACGCGGTCAAGCGGGCTATCGACGGCGACGACATCATCTCGATCCAGATCACCCGTGTCGGCCCGTTCCCGCCGCGCATGGGCGAGGTCGGGGTGGTCATCGATCTGGCGGTCCACGACATCGACATCATCCGTCACCTGACCAACTCCGAGATCACCGAGGTCCAGCCGCAACTGGCGCGAACCAAGGCTGATCGCGAGGACACGGCCCTGCTGCAGTTCCGGCTGGAGAACGGCGTCATCGCCCACATCACCACCAACTGGGTCACGCCCTACAAGGTCCGCACCCTGCAGGTCGCGACGCGCAACAAATTCGTGGTCGCCGACCTGATCACCCGTCAGGTCACCGAGTATTTCGGCCAGCAGGCCGACGGCTCCTACCAGACCCGCGCCGTCAACAGCTGGCCGGCCGAGCCGCTGAAAAAGGAACTGGAAGCCTTCGCCCACGCCATCCGCACCGGCGAACCCCCGGCGGTCACCGGCGAGGACGGGCTGCGCAATCTGGAAGTGGCGTTGAGGTGTCTGGGGGAGGGTTAGCGTCGATGCACCGCATAGCCTTTCGAAAAATCGACGGCACTTAAGGCGCATGACGCCGGTGCCACGCGGATCTGTCTGGATGGTCGTGGGGGCATTCGTCCTCCTCGGTCCCTATGTGGGCGGGCTCGTCGTTTGGTTGATGCTGGCTGTCGACAGTTTCGGAGGGTTGGCTCGCCCCCTCACCATCAAGGACGTGCTGGGTTTTCCGTTCGCGGGGCTGATCGGTTATCCGTTCGGCGCGATCCCGGCAGCGGTAACAGGGCTCATCGGAGGCGCGCTTTCGGCCTCTATCCGATCCAAACCACTCTGGATCGTGCTGGTGACGGCATTGGGTGGACTCTGTATTGGGGATGATTCTGGGCTGGTCCCTTTTGTTCATGCTCCCCGGCGTTATCGGGGCTTTTGTGGCCGGCCTTTTGGCTCTTCAGGTTCGGCCGCGTTGGCGGAACTAGGCGAGGGCGCTCCGAACATCCGTCCGTGCAAAGTCGTCGCCGACGTAGAGCAGCGGGCAGTCGTTGGATTTGGCTACGACGTAACTAAAACAGTCGCCATAGTTCAGCTCGGCTTCGTGAAATCCCTTGCCCCAACGGCCGTAGGCCTCGGCCGCCGCCTCGGCGACTTCCGCCGTTACGTCCACGACAGTGAGTTGCAGGCGTTCGAGCAAGATCTCCATGCCCGGCAAGGCCCGCTTGCGCCTTGCAACAATAAGGCATTCGGTCAGCGTCGCGGCCGACATCATAATCGGCTCCTTCGCCTTCAATGCCGCCTCGCACGCCTCGCCCAGCAACTCCTTCGGAGGATAGCCATCAAGGCGGAGGTATCGACGGCGATCGCGCCGGCAGGCCGTCTTCGTCATAGAGAAAGTCCTGGCTGCGGGCGGCGCAGGTTTCGTCGAAGACTACCCCTTGCAAGGCGGCGTGAGCCGCATCGATTGCACGGGCGCGCGCCTCGGCAAGGTCGTTCGGTGGAATCGGCTAAATTCGGGCGATGGGCGACCCTTCATATTCCAGCACGACCTCTTCCCCACCTTCGGCCTTGCGGACGGGGTGGTGGAGTCTGGCCTTAGCCTCGGAAATGGACGTGACGCTCATGGCGACCTGTTCCTCTCCCAGACAGAATAGTTTCAACAGACGCTTGTCACAAGGCTACGCGACCACCTGCATCCCCAGCCATTCCGCCACCAGGGCCGGTTTGTCGCTGCCGTCGATCTCGACCGTGACCTCGTGCTTCAGCAGCCAGCGACCGCCGCCCTTGTCCTCGGCGGACAGCAGCCTGAACCGGCCCCGCACCTGCGACCCCGCCGGGACCGGGGCGAGGAAGCGGAGTTTGTCGAAGCCGTAGTTGATGCCCATGGCCACACCCTGCGGCGGCACCGCGTCAAAGGTCATGGCCGACAGCAGGCTGAGGGTAGAAGGAAGCCGTGGGCGATGGTGCCGCCGAACGGGGTCAGCGCCGCCGCGACCGGTGCGATATCGATGGCCAATTGCCGGTCCTCGGTGATGTCGGCGAAGGCGTCGATGCGGGACTGGTCGACCGTGATCCAGCGGCTGACCCGACCTCGGTCCCGACCAGGCCGGCGAGGGCGGCGGGCGGCATGGGCGCGCCCTTGCGTTCGGTGCGGCTCATGATGCGATCCCCAGGGTTTCCGGTGTGTAGCGGTCTTCGATGATGGCGCTGAACAGGGCGGGATCGACATTGCCGCCCGACAGGATGATGGCCGTGGTCCGGTCCCTGGCCGGCAGCTTGCCGGCCAGCAGCGCCGCCAGCGACACCGCCCCGCCCGGCTCGACCACCAGTTTCAGCACCCGGAAGGCATACGCCACCGCCGCCGCCACCTCGGCGTCACTGACCGTCAGCACGTCGGTCATCCGGCGATTGATCGGAAAGGTCAGCACCCCCGGCTGCGGCGACATCAGGGCGTCACAATCGACGGCCGGGTCACCGGCGGGTGGCCACGCCGCTCGCCCGCGATCAGGGACAACCGGGTGTCGTCATAGGCCAGCGGCTCGACCCCGAAGACCTCGGTGTGCGACGACGTGGCCGCCAGCGTCAGGTTGATCCCCGCCATCAGCCCGCCACCCGACATCCCGCACAGCAGCTGGTCGATCGGCACCACCCCGACGGCCTTGGCCTGGTCCAGCAGCTCCAGCGCCACCGTGCCCTGACCCTCGATGATCAAAGGGTCGTTGAACGGCGGCACCAGCACACTTCCGTGTTCGGCGGCGATGGCCTCGCCGATGGCCTCGCGGCTCTCGGTATAGCGGTCATAGGTCCGCACCTCGCCGCCGTGGGCGAGCACGCCGTCGAGCTTCACCTGCGGGCTGTCGGCGGGCATGACGATGATGGCATGGGTGCCCATCATCCGCGCCGCCGCCGCCACCGCCTGACCATGGTTGCCGGACGAAAAGGCGACGACGCCGTGCTTCCGCTCGTCGTCGGTCAGCCGGCTGATGCGATTATAGGCCCCGCGGAATTTGAAGGCCCCGGTGACTTGCAGGGTCTCGGCCTTGATCAGCACCCGCCCGCCCAGCCGGGCATTCAGCGCCGCGCTCTCGATCAGCGGCGTGCGCACCGCGACGCGGGCGATCTGGCGGGCGGCGTCCTGAACGCCGGCAAAGGAGGCGATACGCATCCGGCCACTTAACCCGAGACGCCGGCTCTGCGTAAGATGGAATGCAGAACCACCGCGAAGGGAATTCATGGACCGGCTGATCCTCGCCATCGACCAGGGCACGACCTCGACCCGGGCCATCGCCTTCGCCGTCTCGCCGCAGGGCGGGTTCACGTCCGTGGCGGTCAGCCAGATCGAACTGGCCCAGCATTTCCCGCACTCCGGCTGGGTCGAGCATGACGCGGCCGAGATCTGGCACGCCACCCTGCGGACCTGTCGCGCCGTCATCGCCGAGGCCGGGGGCATCGACCGCTTCGCCGCCATCGGCATCACCAACCAGCGCGAGACTGCGGTGCTGTGGGACGCCGCCAGCGGCGAGCCGCTGCACCGGGCCATCGTCTGGCAGGACCGCCGCACCGCCGACGTCACCGCCCGCCTGACCGCCGAAGGGCATGAGCCGATGGTCCAGGCGGCGACCGGCCTGATCCTCGATCCCTATTTCTCGGCCACCAAATTCGCCTGGCTGCTGGATGCCGTGCCCGGCGCGCGCGCGCGGGCGGCACGCGGCGAGGTCAGGCTGGGCACGATCGAGTCCTGGGTGATCTGGAAACTGACCGGCGGCGCCCGTCACGTCACCGACGCCACCAATGCCAGCCGCACCAGCCTGATGGATCTCGAGACGCGCCAATGGCGCGACGACCTGTGCGCCCTGTTCAAGGTGCCGCGCGAGGCCCTGCCGCGGATCCTCGGCTGCAGCGATCATTTCGGCGACTGCGACCCGGCCCTGCTGGGCGCGGCCCTGCCGATCCACGGCGCGGCCGGGGACCAGCAGGCGGCGCTGGTGGCCCACGGGGCGATGAAGCCGGGCGACGCCAAGATCACCTATGGCACCGGGGCCTTTCTGGTCGCCAATGTCGGGGCGTCACCGGTGATCTCGAGCCGCCGTCTGCTGGGCACCCTCGGGTATCAGTTGGGCGACACGGCCGCCTGGGCGCTGGAGGGGTCTATCTTCTCGGCCGGGTCGGCGATCCAGTGGCTGCGCGACGGCGTCGGCCTGCTGTCGGACTCGGCCCAGTCCGAGGCCATGGCCCGGTCCCTGCCCGGCAACGGCGGCGTCTATCTGGTGCCGGGCTTCACCGGCCTGGGGGCCCCGTGGTGGGAACCCGACGCCCGCGGCACGCTCACCGGCCTGACGCGCGACGCCGGCCCGGCCCATTTCGTCCGCGCGGCGCTGGAGGCCCTGGCCTACCAGACCCGCGATCTGCTCGACGCGCTGGCCGCCGACGGGGCCCCGCCGCTGGCGGTGCTGCGGGTCGACGGCGGGGTGACCGCCAACGCCTTCGCCATGCAGTTCATCGCCGACATCTGCGAGGTGACCGTCGAACGCCCGGCCCTGCAGGAAATGACGGCGCTCGGCGCGGCGCGGCTGGCGGCGTTCGGCATCGGCCGGATCGACGACCTGAGCCCCGCGGCCACCGAGGCCCCGACCGTCTGGACCCCGCGCATGGACCCCGCCGAGCGGGCGGGCCTGATCAGGGGCTGGCAAAGCGCGGTCCGCGCCGCCATCATCGCCGCACAATGACCGACACCGACCTGAACGACCCCCAGACCGCCTTTTCGGGCACCCGCGCGGTCGATCCGCGCCACGCGCTCGACGAGGCCGCGCTCGGGGCCTGGCTGACCCGGAACATCGACGGCTATGCCGGGCCCCTGACCATCCGCCAGTTCAAGGGCGGCCAGTCCAACCCGACCTATGAGCTGGCCACCCCCTCGGCCACCTATGTGCTGCGGCGCAAGCCGCCCGGTGTGCTGCTGCAGTCGGCCCATGCGGTCGATCGTGAGTTCACCGTCATCTCGGCCCTGCACAAACACGGCTATCCGGTGGCCCGGCCGCATGCGCTGTGCACCGACGACGCGGTGATCGGCTCGATGTTCTATGTGATGGACAAGGTCGAGGGTCGCGTGTTCTGGGACCTGAAACTGCCGGGTCTGCAGCCAGCCGAGCGCCGCGCCATCTACGAGGCCCAGACCGACACCCTGGCCGCCCTGCACCGCTTCGACCCCGCCGCCATCAGCCTGGGCAACTACGGCAGGCCGGGCAACTATTTCATGCGTCAGGTCGGGCGCTGGACCAAACAGTACCGGGCCTCCGAGACCGATCCGGTTCCGGCCATGGACCGGCTGATCGCCTTCCTGCCCGAAAGCCTGCCCGCTGACGGCCCGACCCGCATCGTCCACGGCGACTTCCGGCTCGACAACCTGATCCTGGGTGCGAAGAAGCCCGAGGTCCGGGCCGTGCTGGACTGGGAGCTGTCGACCCTGGGCGATCCGATGGCCGACTTCTCCTATCTGCTGATCGGCTGGGTCATCCCCGCCACCCTGCGCAACGGTCTGGGCGGGGCCGATCTGGCAGCCCTGGGCATCCCCTCGATCGAGGAGACGGTCGACCGCTATGCCGCCGCCGCCGGGGTGGCCGGTCCGAAGAACCTGGACTGGCTGTTCGCCTATAATCTGTTCCGGCTGGCGGCCATCTGCCAGGGCATCGCCGGACGGGTGCGCGACGGCACCGCCGCCAGCAGTCATGCCCGCGCCACAGCCGCCCAGGTCCAGCCTCTGGCCGATGCGGCCTGGGGGTTTGCGAAGAAGGCCGGCGCCTGAGCCCGCCCGGTCGACGCTAGAGCATGACCTCTTTTGACGGAATTGGGATTCCCAAATCGGTAGCGATCTGATTTATCATTCGTGCTGGATGGAGGCCAGCATGTATGACAGCTCCCTATTCGGTTGATCTTCGATCGCGTGCCTTGGCGCGCAAGGCGGCCGGCGAGACGCACCGGGAAATCGCGGCAGCTCTTCGGATCAGTCCGTCGTGTCTGTCGAAATGGGCGCGTCATGAACGCGAGACCGGGTCTCTGGAACCGGCCCGGATCGGCGGCTGCAAGCCCCGAACGCTTTCGGGCGAGGTGGCCGCGTGGCTGCGAGAGCGGATCGCCTCGGGCCCGATCACGCTGCGGGGGCTGACGGCCGAGTTGGCCGAGCGGGGGATCAAGACCCAGCCCCGCGCGGTGTGGGTGTTCCTGCATGCCGAGGGTTTCAGCTTCAAAAAAAACCCTGCTGCCCGAGGAGCAGACGCGGCCTGACGTGGCGCGTAAACGCACGCGCTGGAAGGCGTATCAGGGCCGGATCGACCCGTCCCGGTTGGTGTTTCTGGACGAGACCTGGGTCAAGACCAACATGGCCCCACTCCGAGGATGGGGTCCGCGCGGTCGTCGGCTGAAGGCCCACGCCCCCTTCGGCCACTGGAAGACCCAGACCTTCATCGCCGCCCTGCGTCACGACCGCATCGACGCGCCCTGGGTGATCGACGGGCCGATCAACGGCGAGCTGTTCCGGGTCTATGTCGAGGAAGTTCTGGCCCCAACCCTGAAGCCCGGCGACGTCGTCGTGCTCGACAATCTGGGCAGCCACAAGGGCAAGGCCGCGCGCGCCGCCGTCCGGGCCAGGGGAGCCCATCTGATCTTTCTGCCGCCCTACAGCCCGGACCTGAACCCGATCGAACAGGTCTTCGCCAAGCTCAAACACCTGATGCGAAAGGCCCAGCCCCGAGACGTCGAGGCCACATGGCGAAAGGTCGGTCAGCTCCTTGAGCTCTTCACACCCAACGAATGTGCCAGTTACCTCGTCAACTCTGGATATGGTTCCGTATGAACGAATCCCCGCTCTAGCGCTGCGCCGCCGTCAGGATGCGATGGTCGGCGCGCGCCTGCAGCAGGACCACCACCTCATCGCCGTCGTCCAGCCTGGGTGGCAGGGCGAACAGGGTCGACCGACCGGTCCAGGTGCCCAGACGGGTCACGTCGCGCACGACATTGAGCTGACGCACGGTCTTGCCGCGGTTGTCGCCGCGATCGATCTGAACGCTCTGCAGGCCCGGCGTGTAGGTCACGGCCACGACCTCGGCTCCGCCTTCGGGTGGACGGCCCGAGCCGATCCCGACCCGGTCGCCGGCGGCCCGGAATTCGATCTCGGGCGGGAACTCCCGGCGTGACGATTCCTCGTCAATGGCGATCTGCAGCTCCGGAGACCGGGCCCCGGACACCTGACGATAGCCGTCGATCACCACCTGGGGCGTCGACACCGACCGCAACCGCAGGGCTTGGCGATAGGCGTGCTGGCGCGCGGCGAACTCCGGCCGCGCGAAGGTGTCGGGCCAGCCCAGATAGTCCCAGTAGTCGACGCCATAGGTCAGCACGATCACACCCGGCGTGTCGGCCACGGCCTCGACCATGCGGTCGGCCTCGGAACAGCCGGCGCAGCCCTGGGCGGTGAACAGTTCCAGTACCACCGGCGCGGTCCGGATCGTCCGCGACACCGACCGGGCGTCGCCCGGCTGGGGATCGGGCGGCAGGGTCGCCCCCGCCGCCATCAGCCCGGCGACCGTTGTCGCCACACCAAAGATAAAGCCCCTCAGGTTCATGGCGGACAGCTTAACCACTGCTGGCGCAATCCTGCCGCTCATTTTCCCGTGAGTGAGCGTCAGTCCATCAACTGCTGGGCCAGATAGACATAGTGACGGGCCCAGCGCCGGGCATTGGCCACCGGATCGGCGTCGTTGGAGTGGCCGCCGGCCGTGTCCTCGAAATACAGGTGGTCGTGGCCCTGATCGCCCAGGCGCGCGGCGAATTTCCGCGCATGGCCGGGATGAACCCGGTCGTCCCGGGTGTTGGTGGTGATGTAGACGCGCGGATAGTCCATCTCCGGACGAAGCTGCTGATAGGCCGAATAGCGGGCGATCCAGGCGGCTTCTTCCGGGATGCGTGGGTCGCCGTATTCGCCGATCCACGAGGCCCCGGCCGGCAGCTCGTGATAGCGCAGCATGTCGACCAGCGGGCTCTCGATCACCGCCGCATTGATCAGCTCCGGATGCTGGGTGACCATGACCGAGGTCAGGACGCCCCCGTTCGAGCGCCCGTAGATGCCCAGACGGCGCGGCGAGGTGATGCCGCGCGCCTCCAGATCACGCGCCACGGCGGCGAAATCGTCAAAGGCCAGCTGACGATTCTCGTTCAGCGCCGCCTGGTGCCAGTCGGGCCCGAACTCGCCGCCGCCACGGATGTTGGCGTTGACATAGACGCCCCCGTTCTCGAGCCACAGCTTGCCCATTTCCGGGATATAGGCCGGCGGCTTGGACACCTGGAAACCGCCGTAGCCGTACATGATCGTCGGCGCGTGACCGTCCATGACCAGATCGCGCGGACGCACGACGAAATAGGGGATCTTCGTGCCGTCGGACGAGGTCGCCTCGAACTGCTCGACCACGTCACGCGAGGCATCGAAGCGGGCCGGGGCCGAGGCGATCTGTTCGCTGCGGCCGGCGGTGCCGACGCGCATGTCCAGCAGGTTCAGGGTGGGCGGCGTCAGGAAGCCTTCGAAACTGTAGAATTGACGATCCGTCGCCCGGCTGGAATCGCCCAGATGCACCGCGACATTGTCCGGCACCTCCAGGTCGGCCTTCAGCCAGCCCCGTCCGCGGGTGTCGAGAAAGCGCATCATCCGTCCACGGACGTTGTCATAGACGGTGGCGACGACGCGGTTGTCGAACACCGCCACCTCCTCGACCGACTGGCGATCGCCGGGCACGAAGATGGCGTCGGCACGGCCCTGTCCGTCGCGCAGACCCGCCAGCGGCGCGGACATCAGGCTGCCGGCGCTGAAGGTTTCGCCGGCCTGGGTCCAGGCCTGGTCGACGCTGAAGATCAGCTGATCACGGATCGCGCCCTGGACATTGACCTTGGCCGGCAGGCTCAGCTTGACGGCGCGGCCGTCCAGCCACTGAACGGTCTCGCTGCTGAAGGTGTCGAGCGGCCGGTTGAACAGCACCGCCAGCACCGCGCCCCGGCCGTCGCGCAGAACGCTGGCGCTGACGCCGTAGCCGCCGTCACCCTGTTCACCGCGATAGGCCTCGGTCGCCTGACCCAGGCTCTGGCCGCGCGTCAGCGTCTTGATGATGAAGGGATAGCCGCTCTCGGTCAGGGTGCCGGGCCCGAAGTCGGTGGCCACCAGCAGGGTGTTCGGGTCCAGCCAGCTGATGCGGTGCTTGCCCTCGGTCAGGGTGAAGCCGCCATCCACGAACCGTTTGGTGGTCAGGTCGAACTCGCGCACCACCACGGCGTCCTTGCCGCCGTCGGACAGGTTGACCAGGCAGCGGGTCTCGTCGGGCGCGAGGCAGTTGGCCCCCTTGAACACCCAGTCCCTGCCCTCGGCCGCCGACAGCGCCCCGATGTCCAGCAGCACCTCCCATTGCGGGTCGGCCGAGCGATACGACTCCAGCGTCGTGCGCCGCCAAACCCCCTTGGGATTGGCCGCGTCCTGCCAGAAGTTGCCAATGCCGTCGCCGAGGAAGGACGGCGACGGAATTCGGTCGGTCGCCGACAGGATGGCGAAGGCCTCCTGACGCCAGGTCTCATAGCGCGGATCCCCGGTCAGGGCGGCCAGCGCGGCCGCGTTCTCACGCGCGACGAAGGCCATGGCCGCGTCACCGTCGACCTGTTCCAGCGCCAGATGATCGTCGGCCGCGGCCACCCCGGCCGGGCTGAGGTCGGCGGGGAAATGCGGCGGCGGCAGGGTTACGACCAAAGACGCATTGTCCGGTCCCATACAGTCGAAACAGGCGACGTCCTGCGCTCCAGCGGTTGTACAGGCTCCCAGCAGCAGGGCCGGGATGGCGGCGGTCAGGATCAGTCGGTTCATCGCAATTACTTTCCGCTCATCCCCGCGCAGGCGGGGATCCAGGTCTGGGGGCGATCGGCGCCGCCGGTGTCGTCGTCCGCTGATCCCAGCCGCCGATGCTTCAACGAAAGCACTGGGTCCCCGCCTGCGCGGGGATGAGCGGAGTGTGATGCCCTATTGCTGCGTCGGCGCATCCATCAGCCGCCGCGTCAGATAGGTATATTCCAGCGCGATCCGCCGGGCCGTCTCGCGCAGATTGGCGCCGGCCGCGTGGCCGCCGTCGGTGTTCTCGTAGAACAGCACCGGATAGCCCAGCGCTTCAAGCCGCGCCGCCGCCTTGCGGGCGTGGCCGGGGTGGACGCGGTCATCCTTGGTCGAGGTATGGATGAACACCTCGGGATAGGGCTGTCCGGCGCGCAGGTTCTGATAGGGCGAATAGGCCTGGATCCAGGCCCGTTCCTCGGGGATATCGGGATTGCCGTATTCCGCCATCCAGCTGGCCCCGGCCAGCAGCTTGTGGAACCGCAGCATGTCGAACAGCGGCACCTGGATGACGGCGGCGTTGATCAGGTCCGGACGCTGGGTCAGCAGCGCACCCATGAACAGCCCGCCCTGCGAGCCCCCCATGATGCCCAGCCGCGGCTGGCTGGTGATGTTGCGCGCGATCAGGTCCAGCGCCACGGCCTGATAGTCCTCATGGGCGCGCTGGCGGTTTTCCTGCAGGGCCGCATCGTGCCAGTTGGGACCGAATTCGCCGCCGCCGCGGGTATTGGCCACGACATAGACGCCGCCGCGCTCCAGCCACAGCTTGCCGACCGTGGCTGAATAACCGGGCAACAGGGAGTTCTGGAAGCCGCCGTAGCCGTACAACAGGGTCGGGTTCGAGCCGTCGGCGGCCATGGCATCGCGATGGACGACGAAATAGGGGATCATGGTCCCGTCAGCCGAGCGCGCCTCGAACTGGTCGACGGTCATGCCGTCAGCGTCGAATTTGGCCGGCAGGGACTTGACCTGATCGACCGCGCCCGTGGCCGCATCGGCCAGCCACAGGCTGGACGGGTTCAGATAGCCGGCGACGCTGACGAACACCTGGTCGTCCCGCTCCGAGGCCGAACCGACCCCGACGGTGACGTTCTGCGGCAGGTTCAGCCGGGTCCGGGCCCAGTCGCCGTCGGCGTCGGGTTCATAGACATAGACGCCGCCACGGACGTTCTCGAACAGGGCCACCACCAGCCGGTTGCGGGTGGCGTTGATACCCTCGACGGCCTCGCGCGGACCCGGGCGGATGATCAGCCGCGCCGGGGTCGCCGGATCGGCCAGCCAGGCATCCAGCGGCCAGGCGATCACGTCACCGGTGCGGAATTCCTGGCCCGAGGGGGCGGTCCAGTCCTGTTTGGTGGTCACCACCAGCTGCCCCTGGACCAGGGCCTCGATGTCCGACTTGGCCGGCAGCTGCAGCCGGGTTGTGGTGCCGTCCGCGTTCAGCCGCCAGGTCTGGCTCTCATAGAAGCTGACGCCCCGGTTGATCAGGGTCGCCTGGATCACGCCGTCGGCATCTCGCAGCGTATAGGCGCTGACCGAGACATCGGTGGGCTGTCCGGTGAACAGGGTCTCGGCCTGATCCAGCGTCTGGCCCCGCCGCAGGCGTTTGACGATCATCGGATAGCCCGAACTGGTCAGGCTGCCGGGACCGAAGTCGCGCGACACCAGCACGGTGTCCTCGTCGATCCACGACGCCCCGCCCTTGGATTCGGGCAGGACGAAACCGTCGGCGACGAAGGTCCGCGTCGTGCGGTCGAACTCCCGCACCGTGACCGCGTCCTTGCCCCCGTCGGACAGCGAGACCAGGCAGCGGGCCTCTTCCGGCGGCAGGCAGGTGGCCCCCTTGTAGACCCAGTTCTTGCCCTCGGCGGCGGACAGGGCGTCAAAATCGAGAATGGTCTCCCACACCGGGTCGGCGCTGCGATAGCTGTCCAGGGTCGTCGTGCGCCAGATGCCCCGGACATGACTGTCGTCCTGCCAGAAATTGTCGATCGTGCCGTCGTGGTTGAAACCGGGGTTGGGGATGCGATCGCGCGACTGGACGATTTCCAGCGCCTGCTGATGCAGGGGCTCATAGCGCGGGTCGCCCTGCAGCACGCCCAGCGAGCGGGTATTGTGTTCGTTGACCCAGGCCATGGCCCGGTCGCCGTCGATCTCTTCCAGCCACAGATAGGGATCGGTGGCGTCCGAGGTGGCGAAGGCCCCCTCGGCCAGCGGTGGATTGGGCGGAGCGGTCGGAGATTGGGCCATGACACCTGTCGCGAGCGCGGTTGAAGCCAGAAGGATGGCGAGCGTGGCGGCGGGACGGTTCATGCTGGCGGTTCCGGAATTGGGGGATCCGCACCTTAACCGCCGGCCGCGGACGGACAAGGCCGGGTGCCCCACCCTTACGGTTTTGTCATCGGCCGTCAGCGGCCGGGGTCGGGAATGCACAGGGGCTCGCCACAGGCCTTGCAGTGGACGGCGTCGAGGTCATGACGCTGCAGGCCGCAGGTCGGGCAGGGAAACACGACCTTGTGCGGCATCAGCAGGGTCTGCCCCAGCCGCACGAACAGGGTCACCCCGACCAGCATGATGATGATCGAGACGATCCGCCCCCAGTTGCCGGGCAGCACCATGTCGCCATAGCCGGTGGTGGTCAGGCTGGTGACGGTGAAATACAGGGCGTCGATATAGCCGGTGATGCCTTCGTAGCGGCCCATGAAGCTGGTGTAGACGAAACCGGTGGCCACGAAGACGAAGGTGACCAGGGCCACGATCGCCTTGGTCGTGTCCTCCACCCGGGTCTGGTCATAACGACGGCCGATGGTGCGCCAGAAGAACTCCGAATTGATCAGGGTCCACATTCGCAGCACCCGCAGGAAGCCGAGATTGAACAGCCAGGCCGGAAACAGCAGGGTGGCAAGGATGAACAGGTCGACCCAGATCATCGGCTGCTTCAGCCAGTCCTTGACGTTCGTATAGGCCCAGGCCCGCGCCGCCAGGTCCAGCGCCAGCACCGCGGCGATCACATAGTCGATCACATAGAAGATCGTCGCCTCGCTCTTCAGCAGCGGAGCCGCCACGAAGAAGCCGATAATCAGGACATCGATGCCGAGCACGGCGAGACGGAACCGGACCGCCATCGGCGATGAGCCGTGATACAGGGCCCGGATCCGCGCGCGCAGGCGCAGACCTTCGGGCTTTTCGACATCGTCAGAGCGGCTCATGCGCCAGCGATACCCCGCTTCGCCGTCGCCGGAAACAGCCCCCTTCGCCATGGGCCGTTCCGGGTCTATAGGCTCGGGGTCCATGCAACGCCCCTTCGTCAAGATGAACGGTGCCGGCAACGATTTCGTCGTCGTCAATGCGCTCGAGCTTCCGTTCACCCCGACGGCGGCCCAGGTGCGCGCCATCGCCGACCGCGACAGCGGCCAGGGTTGCGACCAGCTGATCGCCATCGAGCCGTCCGACCGGACCGACGCCTTCATGCGGGTCTGGAACGCCGACGGCGGCGCGGTCGAGACCTGCGGCAACGCCCTGCGCTGCGTCGGCTGGCTGCTGATGCAGTCGACCGGCAAGGACCGCGTCACCATCGACACTCTCGGCGGACCGACCACGGCCTGGCGCGTTCCAGGCCCGGGCCGTGTCGGGTCGGGAGGTCCTGAAGGGCCGACGACCACGGCCCACGTCAAGGTCGACATGGGCGCGCCGCGTCTGGACTGGACCGAAATCCCGCTCGAGGAGGCGATGGACACCCGGGGCATAGAGTTGCAGGTCGGCCCGATCGACGCCCCCCTGCTGCACACGCCGGGGGCCGTCTCGATGGGCAATCCGCATGTGGTCTTCTTCACCGACCGCCAGGACGACGCCTTCGTCAGCGGCTCCGGCTCGCTGATCGAACACCATCCGCTGTTTCCCGAGGGGGTCAATGTCGGCTTCGCCCGTGTGCTGGCTCCCGACCGTATCCGTCTGAGGGTGTGGGAACGCGGCGCCGGCCTGACCCGGGCCTGCGGCACCGGG
Organism: Brevundimonas sp.; assembly: GCA_034676465.1. GTDB lineage: Bacteria > Pseudomonadota > Alphaproteobacteria > Caulobacterales > Caulobacteraceae > Brevundimonas. The sequence goes on from JAUCCG010000069.1 coordinate 50,018, forward strand.
GCCTGCGCCGCCCTGGTCGCGGCCGCCCGCCGGGGCCTGACCGGTCGCTCGGCCACCGTCGAGGTCGACGGCGGCACCTTGGCAATCGACTGGGACGAGACCACGGGTCATGTCTTCATGACCGGACCCGTCGAGATCGAACACACCGGCACCCTGACCCTCAAGGATGCCCCTGGGTAAAGAAATGCGACGGGGGCCCGGTTGTCGCCCCCCGTCGCCCGCTCTAGGAACAGATGACGCCCCCCGAGCCCCCGAAAGACGCTGATGCCCGATCATACCGATAAGCAGACCTTCTCCGACGAGGACGCGCTGGATTTCCACCGCCATCCGACGCCGGGCAAGATCTCCATGGCCCCGACCAAGCCGATGGCGACCCAGCGCGATCTGTCGCTGGCCTATTCGCCGGGCGTCGCCATCCCCGTGCTGGCCATCGCCGAGGATGTCGACAAGGCCTATGACTATACGTCCAAGGGCAATCTGGTCGCCGTCATCTCCAACGGCACGGCCATCCTCGGTCTCGGTCACCTCGGTCACATGGCCTCCAAGCCGGTGATGGAGGGCAAATGCGTGTTGTTCAAACGCTTCGCCGACGTCGACAGCTTCGACGTCGAGGTCAAGACCACCGACCCGGACGAATTCATCACCGTGGTCAAGAACATCGGCGACACCTGGGGCGGCATCAATCTGGAGGACATCAAGTCCCCGGAATGTTTCGTGATCGAGAGCGCGCTGCAGGACCTGCTCGATATTCCGGTCTTCCACGATGACCAGCACGGCACCGCCATCATCTCGACCGCGGGCCTGATCAACGCCTGCCACATCACCGGCCGCAAGCTGGAGGACGTCAAGGTCGTGCTGGCCGGGGCCGGGGCCGCCGGTCTCAGCTCGATCGGCCTGATGAAGGCCGCCGGCGTACGGGCCGAAAACACCGTCATCGTCGACCGTGACGGGGTCATCTACAAGGGCCGTGAAAACATCGACCAGTGGAAGGCGGCCCACGCCACCGACACGCCGCACCGCACATTGGCGGAAGCGATGGTCGGGGCCGACGTGGTGCTGGGTCTGTCGGCCAAGGGCGCGATCACCAAGGAGATGGTGGCCTCGATGGCCCCCAGACCGATCATCTTCGCCATGGCCAATCCGGATCCGGAGATCACGCCCGAGGATGTGCTGTCGGTGCGTTCGGACGCGATCATGGCCACCGGCCGGTCGGACTATCCGAACCAGGTCAACAATGTGCTCGGCTTTCCCTACATCTTCCGGGGCGCGCTCGACGTGCGGGCGCGTCAGGTCAATCACGAGATGAAGATCGCCTGCGCCCAGGCCCTGGCCGCGCTGGCGCGCGAGGACGTGCCGGACGAGGTCGCCGCCGCCTATCGCGGCCGCAAGCTGAAATTCGGACCCGACTACATCATTCCGTCGCCGTTCGATCCGCGCCTGATCTGGTACATCCCGCCCTTCATCGCCCAGGCGGCGATGGACAGCGGCGTGGCCCGCAAGCCGATTGAGGACATGGACGCCTATCGCATCCAGCTGCGCCAACGCGTCGATCCGTCGGCCGCCCTGATGCAGAAGATCGCCTCGGCCGTGCGCGCGGAACCGAACAAGCGGATCGTCTTCGCCGAGGGTGAGGAACCGACCGTCATCCGCGCCGCCTGGGCCTTCAAACAGGCCGAACTGGGCAATCCGATCCTGGTGGGCCGCGAGGACCTGATCCGCCAGAACGCGACCGAGGCCGGGCTGAATTTCGACGAACTGGGCATCGAGATCGTCAATGCCCGCATCTCCGAAAAGAACACTCAGTACACGGACTTCCTGTACGGCAAGCTCCAGCGTCGCGGCTATCTGCGCCGCGACGTGCAGCGGATGATCAATCAGGACCGCAACTATTTCGCCGCCACCATGCTGGCCCAGGGCGACGCTGACGCGGTCGTCACCGGCACGACCCGCAATTTCAACATGGTGCTGAAGGAAGTCCGCCGCGTCCTCGACGTCACCTCGCGGCTCGTCGGCCTGTCGATCGTGCTGGCCAAGGGGCGCACCCTGTTCGTGGCCGACACCTCGATCCATGAACTGCCGGACGCGATCGAACTGGCCGAGATCGCCATCCAGGCCGCCGCCACCGTGCGTCGCATGGGTCGCAGCCCGCGCGTGGCCTTCCTGTCCTATTCGACCTTCGGCGACCCTCCCGGGGATCGCGGCGAGATGATCCGCGAGGCCATCCGCATCCTCGACCAGCGCGGCGTCGATTTCGAATACGAGGGCGAGATGCCGGCCGAACTGGCGCTCGATCCCGAGGCGCGCTCGGCCTATCCGTTCATGCGCCTGTCCAAGGACGCCAACATCCTGGTCATGCCCGGCATCCACTCGGCCTCGATCTCGACCCGTCTGGTCCAGGCCCTGGGCGGGGCCACGGTGATCGGGCCGCTGCTGGTCGGACTCGAGAAGTCGGTCCAGATCGTCTCGCTCGGCGCCTCGGTCAGCGAGATCATCACCGCCGCCACCTTCGCCGCCTATGAAGAGGGCGTCTCGGACGAAGGCTAGACCGGTGTATCGCCGGCCGGGCGTCCCGGCCGGCGACCGCCCGGATCAGCCGGCTTCGGCGGCCGCCTTGCGCTGGCCGGCCGCCAGCCGGATCCATTCCAGCACACAGAACACCACGGTCACCCCGCCAAGGGCGGCCGCGAACACGAACACCCAGGCGAAGCCGTGCGTCTCGATCATCTCGCCCAGAGCGCCCCGGCCCAGGGTGCCGATCAGCAGGGCGAGCGAGGTAAAGACCGCGAACTGCACCGCCCCGAACATCTTGCTCGACAGCGCCGACAGATAGGCCACGAAGGCGGCTCCGGCGAAGCCGCCGGCGATATTTTCGCCGGCGATGGCCAGCATCAGCCGGGCCATGGGTTCACCGATGCCGAAACCGCTGAACAGGGCATAGAGGCCGGTCGATGCCATGAAACCGCCGATCACCGGCGCGCCCATCGCCAGATCGGCGAACAGCAGATTGGTTGCGGCGGCCAGCACCGCCCCGATCACCAGCGACGCCATCCGCCCGATGACCAGCAGGGCCCAGCCGCCCAGACCGATGCCGAGGATGGTCATGACCACGCCGAAGGTCTTGGACGCCAGCGCCACCTCGGTCTTGGTGTGCCCGAGCGCGCCGCCGACGTCGCCCATATAGAAGGGATAGGCGAACGGACCCCAGACGCCGTCCGTGATCCGGTAGGTCAGGATCAGGCCGAGCACGATCAGCGCGCCCCAGCCCAGACGCCCCATCAGTTCGACCAGCGGGGCCAGGATGGCGTCGTACAGGGTCGTCACCAGCGGGCGGGCGTCGGTCGCGGGTGTGGGCTGACGACCCCGCCAGACCACGAAGCCGGCCAGGCCGCAGGGCAGCAGGACGGCGGCGGCGATGATCCACGGCCCCCAGTTGGCCGTGAACTCGGTCGCGCTGGGGGCCGGTGAGGTGTTCAGGGCCGTGACCATGAAGTTGACCAGCATGAAGGCGGCCCAGCCCCAGGCGGCGAGGGTGGCGATCAGGGCGAACAGTCGCAGTTTCGGCGACCCCAGCCGTTCTTTCGCGATGGCCTGGGGCGGGGCCGGTTCCGGCTCGGGCGCGATGATCGTGCCCAGCAGGCCCAGCCCCATCAGCAGGCCGGCGATGGTGAAGGTCGCCGGCCAGCCGGCGACGTCGGCCAGCAGCAGGGCCCCGGCCCCGCCGACCAGGGCCGCGGTGCGGAAGCCGAACTGGTAGATGGTCGACAGCAGGTCGATCGGCGCACCCGGTCCGGCGACCTCGATGCGCCAGGTGTCGATGACGATGTCCTGGGTCGCCGAGGCAAAGGCCCCCAGCGCCGCCGCACCCGCCAGCAGGCCCAGGGTACCGCCCTCGGGGCTGGAGACGGCGATCACCAGCAGGGCCCCGCCGATGATCAGCTGGCACCCCAGCAGCCACGAGCGCCGCCGGCCCACCCGTCGTCCGATCACGGGCGGGAACAGGTTGACCAGCGGCGACCACAGGAATTTGAAGGCCGCGAACAGGCCGATCCACGACAATATGCCGATGGTGGCGATCGACACACCGGCCTCACCCAGCCAGGCGTTGAGCGTGCCGATCAGCATGGTGAAGGGCAGACCCGCCGAGAAACCCAGCAACAGCATGGCCAGGGTGCGACGATCCCGGAAGGCGGCCTTCAGGACGGCCAGACCCTTGGGGGCGATATCCTGATCGGCCGTCTGGGCGTCGGGTGTCTCGGTCATGCGGGTCGCGTCTTCCAGTCAGACGCCCCCGGCGTCTATTCGCCGACGACCTTGGCGCGCGTTGGCCCGTTCGTCCAGCGGGCGAGTGTCCGGCGCAGGCTCTCGGGGGCCAGAGGCTTGACCAGATGGTCGTCCATGCCGAACTCCAGACAGGCGCGGCGATCCTCGGCGAAGGCGTTGGCGGTCAGGGCCACGATCGGGGTGCCGTCGCCGCGCGCCCGGATCGCCCGGGTCGCGGCCGGGCCGTCCATGCCCGGCATCCGCATGTCCATGAACACCATGTCGTAGCGGGCCCGGGTCAGGGCGGCGACGGCCTCATGACCGTTGGCCGCGGTCTCGACGGCGCAGCCCTCGCGGCGCAGCAGGGTCGCGGCCAGCAGGGCCCCGACCGGATTGTCCTCGACCAGCAGCACCCGGGTGCCGGCGAAGCGAACGGGGGCCACCCGGTCGTCATCGGCCGACGGCGGGGGCGGCAATCCGGGGATCTGGGAGGTCGTGGGATTGGCCACGGCCAGCACCCGCTCGGCCAGCGAGGCGCGGCGCAACGGCTTGATCAGATAGCCGTGGAAGCCGGCGGTGCGGTAGCGGGCGATCAGATCCCGCTCCGACGGGCGCAGCAGGACGATGGCCCGCCCTTTTTCAGGCCGGGGCGCCAGGGAGTCTCCGGCCACGGCGGCGAGGGCGTGGTCGACCAGCACGATCGGCGCGGCCGGGTGAACCTTGCCGCCCGAGGCCTCGATCTGGTCGATCGCGGCCTGGCGGACCATGTCGTCGGGCGACAGCACGGCGACGCTGCGTCCCTCGAGCGGGCGACCGCGTTCGGGCAGATCGGTGGCGGCGGTGAAACAGGCCTCGAACCGGAAGCGCGAGCCCTTGCCCCGGCCGCGACTGCAGACCGACACCTTGCCGCCCATGGCGTCGGCCAGGCGCTTGACCACGGCCAGGCCCAGGCCCGCCCCGCCGAAGCGCGTGGCGTCCGAGGCGTCGACATGGCCGAACTCCTCGAAGATCCGTGCCCGCGCCTCGGGCGGAACGCCGGGCCCGGTGTCGTCGACGATGAAGGCCAGGCGCGGGCGGTTGCCGGCGCGCGGCACCCGTTCGACGGAGATGTGGACCCCGCCGGTCTCGGTGAATTTGACGGCGTTGCCGGCCAGGTTGAACAGCACCTGACGCAGACGGCCCTCGTCGGCCATCACATCGACCGCGTCGGCGGCCACCGACCAGACCAGTTCCAGCCCCTTGTCGTGGGCGCGCGGGCTCAGCAGTTCGGCGACACTGCGCACCAGGCTCTCGATATCGACCGGGGCGGAGTCGAACTCCAGCTTGCCGGCCTCCAGCCGGGCATAGTCCAGCAGGTCATTGACCAGGCCCAGCAGATGTTCGGCCGACTGGCGCGCGGCCTCGGCATAGGCACGCTGGGCCCCGTCCAGCCGGGTGCGGGTCAGCAGACCCAGCATGCCGATGACCCCGTTCAGCGGGGTGCGCATCTCATGACTCATCAGACGCAGGAACTGGTGCTCCGCCCCGTCGGGAGGATCGGGGGTGCCCGGGGGGACGGTTGCGATATTCTTCGCCGGTCGTGTCATCGTTGATCTCCGGGCGACATCATGACGCACAACCGTTAAGGGAGGCTCAAGGCGGGGCCCGGGCCGGAGCGGTCGACGGCACCCCGGATCCAGCCCACGGCACCGTGTCGCCGCCGCCGGGCCCGACCGCGGTGCGGCGGTGCACCAGCGCCTCGGCGATATGGCGGCGCACCACCCCCGTCGCCCCCTCCAGATCGGCGATGGTCCGCGCCAGCCGCAGGGTCCGCACCCAGCCCCGCGCGGTCAGTCCCCCGGCCTCGCCGGCCCGCATCAGCAGGGCCCGGCCGGGCGCATCGGGGGCGGCGAACCGGTCGAGGGTGTCGCCCGAGGCGCGGGCATTCAGGGCCTGATCGGGGGCCAGCCCCGCCGCCCGCGCCCGCTCATCCTGCAGGCCCCGGGCCACGGCGACCCGGGCCGCGGCCTCGGCCGTGCCCTCGGCGGGGGACGGCAGGGCCATGTCGGCGGCGGTCACCGGCGGCGTCTCGACCGTCAGGTCGATGCGGTCGAACATCGGACCGGAGATCCGGTTCTGATAGTCGCGCTGGCAACGCGGGGCCTTGCCGCACGCCCCGCGACCGCCGCCGCCGAGTCCGCAGCGACACGGGTTCATCGCCGCGATCAGCTGGAACCGGGCCGGATAGCGGATATGGGCATTGGCCCGCGCCACCACGATCTCGCCGGTCTCCAGCGGCGCGCGCAGACTGTCCAGCGCCTGGGCGCTGTATTCCGGCATTAGGTAGCAAACACACCAAATCCGGTGATGTTCCTCCCAATGCCAGAGCCCGCGAAAGGGGCACTGTATGAAGGTAATTTGCCTAGAGGCCCTGAAACCGGCGAGGGTGATCGGATGGGGTTTTGGGGGTTCCAGCGACTGTGTCTCTGGCGGGCGGGGACGGACCTTCGTTCCTACGCCATCGAGCACGTCCGCGCGGCTGTGCTCGCCCTTGTGGCTTCGATCCCTACGCTTCCTCTCGCCGCAAACCTTGGGTCGAACATGACCCAGGAACTGTGGTCAATCATCATTCAGAGTTTCATAGGCCCCGCTTTGGTGGTTGCCTTGGGGTTCGTCTGGTTTTGGGGCCGGGCACCCTTTGTGCTGTGGCGCGAGGCCAAGGGCAGCGCCGATCTGCCGTCCGCCTCTGGTGAGACGCCACCCGGCTCAACTGATCCCGTTCGGTTGGAGTTCGTCTGGCGCTCACCGGATAATCTGGATCAGAACCTATACGCCACGGTTACGGCGGTGGATCGTGTCGCGGGCCTCGTCCTTATGGGGCGATACGCCACCGCAACCCACTACATGTCGGGTACGGCTGAATGGCTTTGGTCGCTACCCAGCCGCCTTTGGGAGGCGGACACGCTCGTTCCCGGCGAGACCGTATTGGGCATCATGCTGATGCGATCCCACGTCTCAAAGAATCCCGGCGATACCCTGCGCTTGCTCAAAGACATGAACTACGTAGCCCCGAAGGGCACCGATTGGGAGCAGGGCCTGATGCTGCTGCTTGAGGCCACTGCCCACCACAGCGGCGGGGAGGCGACCGAGCGGATGGTCATCAACATTCGGCGGTCAGGCGATAGGCAGTTTATCGACCGGGTGGACGCCTCGACGTTAGCCGGTATCGAGGATCACGGACGGCTCAGTCGAGCCTGACCTCCCGTGCCCCGATCGCCACAAGGCACTGGACAAAGAAGGCCGCTGTGAAGGTCCCTCGGGCGATCTTGTTGGCGAGATTCCGCTCGCTATCGGGCGTCCCCATAGCCGTTAGTTTTTCAGCCAGTTCGCGGTAACTGACGCCCCGGCGCTTCAGTTCAGCCTTGAGCATATTCTTGACGCGGGGGGCGTCCAAACGTCGTCAGCCATGGCAAATCCTCATAATCGATCGATTTGTCATCATATCCGATGTTTTCACCATTGACAACGAGGCGAGAGTAACCCCACATTCGGTGACACAAACACCGGATATGATGATGTCTCAGCATTTTCTCCTTTCAGCCGCCGCCCCCGGACCCTCTCGCTGGTCAAGGTCATGCGTATGTCGGACACGGAAGCGCGAGAGACCTTCAAGGCTATCCGTTGGGCCTCCACTGAGGGTGAGCCGGTCTGTGGCAAGTGCGGCTGCGTAGATGCCTACGAGATCGCCACGCGTCAGATCTTCAAGTGCAAGGGTTGCCTCGCTCAGTTCTCGGTTACGTCGGGAACGATCTTCGCCAGCCGCAAGCTTCCGATCAGGGACATCCTCGCCGCCATCGCTATCTTCGTGAACGGTGCGAAGGGTTACAGCGCCCTTCAACTGAGCCGCGATCTGGACGTGCAATATAAGACGGCCTTCGTGATGGCTCACAAGCTGCGCGAGGCCATCGCCATGTCGCGGTCGGCTGAAAAGCTGGACGGCGTCGTAGAGGTCGATGGGGCCTATTTCGGCGGCTATGTGAAGCCGTCCAACGAAAAGGCCAACCGTCGCGACCGTCGCCTGTCTGAGAACCAATCCGGCAAGCGCCAGGTCGTCATCGCCCTTCGCGACCGCGACGGTGACACCCGCTCATTCGTCGCCAAGCGCGAGGCCGAAGGCGTGGCGCTGGTCGCCGCTCATGTCGCGAACGACACCGTCGTTCACGCCGACGAAGCCTCGCACTGGGATGCTCTGCACGCCCGGTTCGCCACGAAGCGGATCAATCACAGCGAGGCGTACTCGCTGGACGGCGCTTGCACCAATCAGGTCGAGTCGTTCTTCTCGCGCCTTCGTCGCGCTGAGATCGGCACTCACCACCACATCGCAGGCAAGTACCTCGCCGCCTATGCGTCGGAAATGGCGTGGCGCGAGGACAACCGTCGCGTCTCCAACGGTGGCCAGTTCGCTCAGGTCGCCGCTGCCGCTCTGGAAGCCCCGGTGTCGCGCCAGTGGAAGGGCTACTGGCAGCGGGCATCGTAACGAACGCCGTTCGTCTGTGTGGCGGAGGGGACTCATCTGCGACAAAATCGGGGCCTCAATTCCTTTGCCCTGTCAATGTCTGATTGACAGCTTATATACCGTGGGTAGTTTGTGAGTTGGAGGCAGAAGTCATGGCAAAATTCCCCGAAATGGTCCGCGTTGATTATAAGCGGAGCAAGCGTGCGGGACTGTATGCGGCTGTCAGCGACGATCTTCCGGGGCTGATGGCGGTTGCTAACACCTTGGATGAGGTCGATCTCCGCATCCCTGCGGCGATCGCGCAAATCATTGAAGCCCAGTACGGCGTGCGCGTTGAGGTCACACTCCGAGACGCGGACGGTGACGACGATGATTTCACATCGCTGAGCGAGTCTCGCTTCATGGAGCTTCGGGCCGCGTGACTGTTGACGAGTTTTGGGAAGCCACTCGCGAGATGGGCCTTAAAAACCCTCAGCGTGGCAGCCCAGAACTCGACGGATATCGCCACCAATCGTGACCGTCAGGTCTGCCAAAATCACAGACCCGGAGACCGGCTGACCCCCGAGCAACGCCTAGCGGTATGCGCGCTGCTAAGAATGAGGCACTGCCCCCTGAACGGGTAGCATCCACCGCCGGTTGACTTCGCCCTTGCCGGATATGAGCCCCTGAGCCTGTAGCGTCGTCAGGCAGGCCCCCACCCGCCTGCGGATCATCACCGTCGTCCCGTGATCCGTCCTGACGCCCCCTGTCGGCAATCCACGCCTCAGCTATGTCCAGCGACGTGATCGGCCGTGACGCCTCTTTCAGCCGGTCCAGAACGAACCGCCTCATTTGGCCCTTCTTCGCCCGGTGCTTCGTGGCGTACCGCTGGATAGCCGCAGCCGTATCAGCCGCCGGGTCAAAGAGCCGGATGCAGGCGTCTATGTGGTCGAGATCGCACGTGACCTTGCGGGCGTCGCGTTCCAAGTCCTTGCGCAGCTTCACTAGCTGGCGGCGCTTGGCCTGTAGGCCGGAGATCGTATTCGGGCGTTCCATCCGACGAAAATACCCCCGGACCCCCGAAGAGACATCATCGAATATGGTGTGTTTGCTACCTAATGCCGCTGTATTCCGGCAGCTCATCGAGGAACAGCACGCCATTGTGGGCCAGCGAGGCCTCCCCCGGCCGCGCCTTCAGCCCGCCGCCGGTCAGGGCCGCCATACTGGCCGAATGGTGCGGACTGCGGAACGGCCGGTCGCGGGTCAGGGCCCCGCGCTCGATCAACCCGGCCACCGACCAGACCATCGAGGTCTCCAGCAGTTCAGTCGGGGTCAGCGGCGGCAACAGGCCCGGCAACCGCTGCGCCAGCATCGACTTGCCCGAGCCCGGCGGCCCGATGAACAACAGGTTGTGGCCCCCGGCGGCGGCGATCTCGAGCGAGCGTTTGGCGCTCTCCTGACCCTTGACCTCGCGCAGGTCAGGCACGACCCCGCCGGCCCGCACCGGCCCCGGCTCGGGCGGGCGCAGCACCTGGCTGCCCTTGAAATGGTTGATCAGCCCGATCAACGAGCGCGGGGCCAGGATGGCGACCTCCCCGGCCCAGGCCGCCTCGGGTCCGTTGGCCTCGGGGCAGATCAGCCCCAGCCCCATGGCCGAGGCCGCGACCGCCGCCGGCAGGGCCCCGCCGACCGGGGCGATCTGGCCGTCCAGCCCCAGTTCGCCGATCGCGGCCCAGCCGTCCAGGGCGTCGGGCGTGATCACCCCCAGCGCCGCCATCAGCACAAGGCCGATGGCCAGGTCGAAATGACTGCCCTCCTTGGGCAGGTCGGCCGGGGCCAGATTGGCGATGATCCGTTTCGGCGGCAGGCCCAGGCCGATGCCGGCGAAGGCCCCGCGCACCCGCTCGCGGCTCTCGGCCACCGCCTTGTCCGGCAGGCCGACGATGGTGAAGCTGGGCTGGATCGCCCCGACCAGCTGCACCTGCACATCCACCCGGCGCGCCTCGACCCCGTCGAACGCCACCGTCACCACGCGAGCGACCATCGCCCCCTCCCGTTATGCGGGAAAGAACAAATCACGAACTCAAACTATGTTCAAGCCCCACCCGGTCCGGAATGACGCCGGATAATCTCCCGAACCTGCAAGACGTCCGTCACCGCCAACAGCACCAGGGCGCAGAAAATCGTTATCGGAATCAGCAGCGACACCCCGGAGAAGACCGGCACAACCGCAGACAGCACAAGCCCGCCCACGGATACGACTACCCTGCGCCTGTTCCAGATATCGAACTCTTCGAAAACCCGGGTCATCCGGGCACCAAAAAACATGGAGGCTCTCCAGATATTCTGGTCTGGGAGGAAAAAGAATACGGCGTAAATCGCAGCAACAAGGGCGAGGTATTTGAACCAGTCCACGGATCACCTCTCGCCCGGGGCGGGGCTTTCCGTCGCCAGCCGGATCGTCATCCAGTCATCGAACAGGAACATGGCCCAGACGCCGCCGGCGGGATCGGCCATCAGCCCTCGCTGACGTCGGTAGATTTCACCGTCCGGAAGGACAATCTCGCGGTAGGAACCATCGGCCACGTTCACCGCACCGATTACTCGACGGAAGGAAGGATCGCTCCCGTCGTCGAAATATCGTTGCCCATCGACCGCCGCAATATTGCTGGGAACTATCCGGAGAGGTTTGGGAGCGAACGGTATCGTCGACACCGTCCCGTCGTCGGCGACTGCTGTCAGTTCGGCTTGTCGATTTGAAACCGACAGCACATAGGGTTCGAGGGTTTATACATCCCGGATCGTCCGAGAGTTGAAGCCCCCGCATATTCGACCCGTCTCGCGGCGACGCGACAGCAGGCTCACCCCGCCGTCGTCCGCCAGTCGATAGTGTCGCCATTCGCAGCCGGCCCGGGTTTGATACAGGACCATCGCCCGATTGGACGGCAGCAGCAGGCCTGCGACCGGGCGACGGATCCGATCCAGCGCCCAGGAGCGACCACCCCGGCGCGCCTCGATCACCGTCGGCACCCCGTTGCTCCGGATCGCCAGCACCCGGATGCCGCGACTGTCGGCGAGCATGTCATGCGGTTTCAAAAAGCGGGCGAAGCCGCCCTGCTGGAAACTGTTCTCGACCACGCCGTCCCGCACCGTCTTGCAGGTCAGCCGGCCGACAAACTCGCTCAACCCCCTGCCACGCATGCTGTCGCGCCCGCAGGCGACAATCCGGTCCGGGGCAATCTGGACAAGCGAGAGCGCAACGCCGTTCCCCCGATCTGGATACGCGCCCTCCCCCCTCCGGGGGTCCGACAAGCCCGGTCGAGTACAGCAGGGAGCCATCCGGCAACCGCGCGATCGCGCTCCCTCCCGGGTAGGGCGACGGCCCCCGCGGCGGCGTCGCTGCCATGCCGGCAGCCCGCGGGGGCGCGACACCGACCGAGCCACCGCAACCGGCCATCATCAGAACGGCGACGAGCCAGAGCATCATTCTCATCAGGGAGGTCCCGAAATCAGCCGCAGGCGTCCCGCACCGACCATCGGCGCGCGCCTTCGCCTAACTGACCCCGGTATCCGCAAACATGCCAGTCTGAATGCGCGCAAGGCGTGCGCCGGCGGGTCAGACACCCGCCGCGCCTGTCACCCCGCCCGCTTCGCCTCGATCGCGTCCCACATCAGGGCCGAGGCGTCGATGCCGGAAAACGCCTTCAGCTGCTGGGCCCCGGTCGGCGAGGTGACGTTGATCTCGGTCATCCAGTCGCCGATCACATCGATGCCGACGAAGAGCAGGCCGCGCGCCTTCAGGGTCGGGCCGATGGCGGCGCAGATCTCGCGGTCGCGCGCGGTCAGCTCGACCGGGGCCGCGGTGCCGCCGACGTGCAGGTTCGAGCGCACCTGACCGGCCGCCGGGATGCGGTTGATGGCCCCGGCCGGTTCGCCGTCGACCAGCAGGATGCGCTTGTCGCCCTTCGACACCGCCGGCAGGAATTTCTGGATCACCAGCGGGTCGCGGCTGCCGACAGCGTGGATCTCGATCAGGGCGTCCAGATTCGGATCGTCCGCCTTCAGACGGATCACGCCCGCCCCCCCGGCCCCGTGCAGGGGCTTGAGCACCACATCGCCATGCTTTTTGTGAAAGGCGGTCAGGGCCACCGGGTCCCAGCTGATCAGGGTCGGCGGGGTCAGGCCCGGGAACTGCGTGACCAGCAGCTTCTCGGGGGCCGAGCGCACCTCGGCCGGGTCATTGACCACCAGGGTCTTCGGATGGACCGTCTCCAGCAGATAGGTGGCGGTGACATAGGCCATGTCGAACGGCGGGTCCTGACGCATCAGGATCACATCGACGTCCTCGCCCAGGTCCAGCTTCACCTCGTCGCCGAAGCTCACATGATCACCGGCCACGGCCCGCACCGTCATCGGCCGGGCCCGGCAGTAGAGCCGGCCCTCCTCCAGCGCCAGGGTGCGGAAATCATAGACCCACAGCGGATAACCCCGCTCCTGGGCCGTCATCGCCATCATGAAGGTGGTGTCCGCCAGGATGTCGACCGCCTCCATGGGGTCCATCTGGATCGCGACCTTGAGCATGCAAATATCCTTCGTCGGCGTCGGCCGGCCCGGACACTGGACCGGACCCTATGTGACCAGCCGCAGGCCCGGCCTCAAGGGGGCAGGCGCGATGGGCGGCCGAAATCGCCTAATTCAGCTGTAGCCGGACCCGGTCGAAACTGGTCTGGCGCCGAACCAGGGCCGGGCCGTCCAGGTCCTCGGCCCGGGCCAGGGCCTCCAGCGCACCGGTCAGGGCTCCGCGCCGCTCCCGGGCCGAGGCCACGTCCAGCCACGGCCGGTGATCGTCCGGATCGAGCAGGGCCCGGCGCAGGGCCGAACGCTCGGCCGCCTCATAGTCTCCAGCCTCAATGGCCCGGCTGAACTGCATGGCCTGCAGCCGGATCAGGGCCTGACGTGCCGTCACCGGAGCCATCAGCAGATCGAGCCGGTCGGCCACATGCGGCGTCAGGCCGGCGCGCAGCGCCCGGCGCGTCAGCTCCGACGGCAGCACCAGCTGGCCCTGGCTGAACGGGTCCAGCGCCACCGGCCCGTCGGCCGTTTCGACGCGGATGAGGAAATGGCCGGGAAAGTCGACCCCCGTGGCCAGTATGCCCGCCTGCCGGGCCGCGTCCAGATAGAAGACCGCCAGGGCGACCGACAGGCCACGCCGCCGCTCGGCCACGGCGATGATGTCGGTATTGGCCGGGTCGCCGCCGTGGATCAGATCCCCGGTCAGCCGCAGGTCCGACGACAGGGTCTCGGTCAGGGCGTCCTCGACCGGTTCGCCGCCGATCCGCTCGATCAGCCGCTCGGCCGCCTGCCGCGCCAGCAGCCGCACCGGCTCGGCCTCGCGCATCGGATCGTCATGCAGGGCACAGGCGATCGCCGCCTCCAGCAACGGAAAATCGTCGTCATCGGCCAGTCCGGCCGCCGTCAAGGTCGTGGTCGCGTCCTGATGGATCACGGAAATCGGGCCCCCCGGTCTCGATATCCTTAACATGACGCGGAAATCGCCCGGGGGCCAGCGCCACCATATCCAGCCGCAAAGTCAGACCCGCCAGACCGGGCCGTCCGCGCGCCACCGCCCGGGCCGAGGCGCGCAGCCGCGCCAGCTGTTGTGGACCCAGCGCAACCAGCGCCGCCTCCAGCGTGGCGCGGCGCTTGACCTCGACCACGGCCAGCACCCGACCGCGTCGTGCCAGGATGTCGATCTCCCCGGCCCGGCTCTTCAAACGAAAGCCCAGAATCTGATAGCCGCGACACATCAGCCACAGGGCGGCCAGCCATTCCCCGGCGTGGCCGCTGCGATGCGCCGCCTGCCCCGACGCCCGCCGCCGACCCGACACGGGCCGCACCGGAGCCGGAGCGGGGCGCAGCCGCTTCATCCCCGCCCCTGCAGCTCCAGCGCCCGGCGGTACAGGGCCTTGCGTGGCAGATCCAGCGCCTGGGACACTTCCGAGGCCGCCGGTCCGGGGGCCAGCCGGGTCATGGCCTCGGTCAGGGCCGCGTCGGCGTCCGCCTCACTGGCCACCTCGACGTCACCGGGACCGATGACCACCACGATCTCGCCCCTGGGCCCCTGACAGCGCGGGTCGACGGCCAGTTCGGCCAAAGTGCCGCGCACGCACTCCTCGTACAATTTGGTCAGTTCGCGGGCCACGGCGGCCGGACGCGGGCCCAGCACCGCCGCCATATCGGCCAGGCTGTCGGCCAGACGCGGGCCACTCTCGAAGAAGACCAGGGTCTGGCGCGCGGTGCGCAGCTCTTCCAGCATCGCCCTGCGCGCGCCGGACTTGGGCGGCAGGAAGCCGGCGAACAGCACCCGGTCGGCCGGCAGTCCGGCGATGCACAGGGCCGCCAGCAGACTTGAGGCCCCGGGGATCGGATGCACCGGCAGGCCGGCCGCGATCACCGCCCGGGCCACGACGAAGCCCGGATCATTGACCATCGGCGTGCCCGCGTCCGAGACCAGCGCCACCACCTCGCCCGCCCGCAGCCGCTCAATGGCGATTTCAGCCGCCCGGGCCGAGGCATGATCGTCGCAGCGCTCCAGCCTGGCCTTGACCCCATAGGCCGACAGCAGCTTGCCCGTGACCCGCGTGTCCTCGGCCAACACCAGATCCGCCGCCGCCAGCACATCCAGCGCCCTGAGCGTCATGTCGCGCAAATTCCCGATCGGCGTCGCCACCAGATACAGGCCCGGCGCCACGGGGCGCGGCGGCGGCGCGGTCGGCGGAAACGGCGCGGGATCTGGGCGGAAGTCTGGCATCGCCGGGACCGTGCCAGCGGGGGGGGCGGGCGGCTCAAGGGCGCCCGTCGCTTTCGTCAACCCGGCGAAACCCCCGGGACTCCGGTCGCGACCACCGGACGGGTTGGGCCGGAAGGGCCGGCGAGTGCTATAAGGGCAAGGCAACCGATGCGAGTGAGGGCCCGAGATGACCGAGACGCCACCGCCACTCCACCGTCGCGCCGAGGCGGCCGTGGTCGAATTGCTGAACCGCGAACGGGTGATGACCATCGCCGTCATCCGTGACGACGGCTGGCCGCAGGCGACGACGGTCGGCTACTACAATGAGGGTCTCGACCTCTATTTCTCCATCGCCCGGTCCAGCCAGAGAAATTCGTCAATCTGCAGGCCAATTCCCGCGCCTCGATCGCGATCCGGTCGCGGAGCGGGGGCGGCAGCACTGGCCTGTCCATGGCCGGTCATGTT
>JAUCCG010000070.1:0-59575 GCA_034676465.1 Brevundimonas sp.
GACGACCATCGCTGACGAGCAGCCGAATATCGCCCAGGTCGAATACTGGAATGCGCGCGTCGGTGAGACCTGGGCCCGGTTCCAGGACCAGCTGGACCGCCAGCTCGCGCCGCTGGGCGCGGCCGGGATGCAGGCGCTGGCGGCGGGTCCGGGCGAAAGTCTGATCGATATCGGCTGCGGCTGCGGGCAGACCTCGCTCGAGCTGGCGCGTCGTGTGGGACCTGAAGGGGCGGTCGTCGGGGTCGATATCTCGCAGCCGATGCTGGAGGTCGCGCGCCGCCGGGCCGCGGCGTCGCCGGAGCTGACGGTCCGTTTCCGGGAAGCGGACGTGCAGACGGCGGATCTGGGGGCGTCGGTATTTGACGGAGCCTTCTCGCGCTTCGGCGTGATGTTCTTCAGCGACCCGGCGGCGGCGTTTTGCCAATCTGGGGCGCAGTCTGCGGTGCCGCGGGCGGCTGGCCTTCGTGTGCTGGCGACCGTTTGCTCGGCGATCCGTGGTTGGCAGATCCGCTGGCGGCGGCGTTGCTGCCGTTCATTTCGACGCCGACACCCGACAGACCCGTTGGCCCCCGGGCCGTTCGCCCTTGCCGACGCCGACCGGGTCCGGACGATCCTGATCGCGGCGGGGTTCACGGACATCGACATCCGGCCGCATGACGCGCGGATCGGCGGCGGCGATGTCGACCAGGCGCTGCAGCTGGCCCTAGAAGTCGGTCCGCTCGGTTCGGTGCTGCGCGCGGACCCGTCCCTGGTCAGGGAGGTCACCGCTGCGGTGCGTCGGGTGCTGGAGGTATGGCCTGACGCCGGACGGCGTGCTGATGCGGGCCGCGGTCTGGATCGTGACCGCGCAGCGGCCCTGATGGATGTCGTCGTCCCCACGGCGGGGTCGGCAGGTCCTTCGAGATCAGGAAGTCCGGGTTGAACAGCTTCGACTGGTAGCGGGTTAGCCGTAGTCGCAGGCAGTCGTGACGATGGTGTGGCCGGGGCCGAGGTCGCGCGCCAGGCGGATCGCGCCGGCGATGTTGATGCCGGAGGAGCCGCCGACGGCAATGCCTTCCTTCTCGATCAGGTCGAAGACCAGCGGAAGGGCCTCGGAATCGGGGATATGGTAGGAATAGTCCGGCGTGAAGCCTTCGAGGTTGGCGGTGATGCGGCCCTGGCCGATGCCCTCGGTGATCGAGCTGCCTTCGGACTTCAACTCGCCATGGTGTAGTAGTTGTAAAGCGCCGCGCCGTCCGGGTCGGCAAGGGCGATCTTGATGTTCGGGTTTTTCGCGCGCAGGCCCGCGGCAACGCCGGCGAGCGTGCCGCCGGAGCCGACGGCCGAGACGAAGCCGTCGACCTTGCCGTTCGTGTCGCGCCAGATTTCCGGCGCCGTCGTCTCGATATGGGCGTCGCGGTTGGCGACGTTGTCGAACTGGTTGGCCCAGATCGCGCCGTTCGGCTCGGTCTTTGCAAGCTGCTCGGCAAGGCGGCCGGAGAGCTTCACGTAGTTGTTCGGGGTTCGTGTAGGGAACGGCCGGCACCTCGACCAGTTCGGCGCCGAGCAGCGCGCAGCGCGTCCTTCTTTTCCTGGCTCTGGGTTTCCGGGATGACGATGACGGTGCGGTAGCCGAGCGCCTGCGCGACCAGGGCCAGGCCGATGCCGGTATTGCCGGCCGTGCCCTCGACGATGGTGCCGCCGGGCCGCAGTGCGCCCGAAGCGCTTTGCCGCGCGGATGATCGACAGCGCCGCGCGGTCCTTGACCGACTGGCCGGGGTTGAGGAATTCCGCCTTGCCGAGGATTTCGCAGCCGGTGGCCTCGGAAGCTCCCTTGAGGCGGATCAGCGGCGTGTTGCCGATTGCATCGATGATGGAGCGGGTGATGGACACGGCAGGGCCTTTCGGAGCACCGGTCGGGGGAGCGAGCCGGCAGGTCTCAAGGTGGGGTGTGGGGGGGTCCTGTCAACTCTGGCGAGCCGCACCCGGTTTCCGCTATAGGGTGATCCCGTCTGATGTCGGCCCGCCGCCTCGGCGACTGCTTCAACGCGAAGGCCGAAATGACGACTGAGTTCCCCGTATCGCCGGCCGTGCGCGTGGTCGCCCTGTATCGCTTCGCGGCGATCGCCGACTGCGCGGCGGTGCAGGCCCGTCTGAGCGACCTGTGCCCGGCCGGGGTGCGCGGCACCCTGCTGATCGCGCCGGAGGGGCTCGACGGCACGATCGCGGGGCCGGTGGCGGCGATCGACGCCGTGCTGGACGCGGTCCGCGCTCTGCCCCGGATTTGCCGATCTGGAGGTCAAGGAATCGACGGCGATGGTCATGCCGTTCCACCGGCTGAAGATCCGCATCAAGACCGAGATCGTGACCATGGGCCGGACCGATCTGGATCCGGTGCGCAATGCGGGCCTGTATGTCTCGCCCGCCGAGTGGAACCGGCTGATCGCCGACCCGGACACGGTGGTGATGGACACCCGCAAGGGCGGCGACGATTACGAGGGCGCGATGGGGCGTTCGCGGGGGCGGTTCAGCCCAACACGCGCACGTTTCGCGACTTTCCCGACTGGTTCGAACGGGAGGGGCGGGCGCTGCTGGACCGGCCGACGCCGCCGAAGGTGGCGATGTACTGTACCGGCGGCATCCGCTGCGAGAAGGCCGCGGCCTCTCTGAAGGCCGAGGGTGTCGCGCAGGTGCATCATCTGGAGGGCGGCATTGCTCGGATGTCTCGAGACGGTGCCGGAGGCGGACGCCTGTGGCAGGGCGAGTGTTTCGTGTTCGACGAGCGGGTCGCCATCGGTCACGGGCTGACGCCGGGCGGTCGCACCCCTGTGCCGGGGCTGCGGGATGCCGCTGGGGGCCGCCGACCGGGCCTCGCCCCGTTATGTCGAAGGGGGTCTGCTGTGATCGCTGTCATCAGACCCGCACCGCGGCGCAGCGCGACGGCTATGCGGAGCGGCAGCGGCAGATGGCGATCGCGGCGCAGCTGGGTATTGCTCATGTCGGGGCGGTGCTGGACTGAGATCGGCGCGCGCGAACGCGACCGCACGCGGGGCTGCGGGGACGGGGAGCCTGGGCGGAGCGCCGGGCGTTCGCCCGGAGACCGTAGGGAATAGTGTTTCGGCGAACGTCAGACGCTCCGCGCGGACGGGCTTCCACGTGCCGTGACCTTGAGCCTCGCTCTTAACGAGCGGTCCGTCTGCACGCGGCGGGCAGGGATGGCAGCGACCATCTCCTGGACCGGTACGGGTACTCCTCCCCGCCCCTGGGCCGTCCGGCCTTGCACCCGGCTCGACCTCGCATCCCCTCGGCAAGCGACCCCGCAGGGTCTGGCTCCGGGTTGCGCCCGCTCCATCCGCTCCCGCCGCCGCTGCGGATCGCCGGCCGAGCGAGCCCCCCGGGCGACGGGACAGGGGGATTGTGGCACGCGGCGGAGGTGGGGCGGGTTTTTTGCGGGTGGTTTTGGGGAAGGGGTTGATCGGGTTGGGGTTTGGGTAGCGCCGATAGGGGGATTTTTGGCAAAAACCTCGCATCGCGTCCCTCTCCCCGGCGGGAGAGGGCTTGAGCGCCCGTGAGCGCAGCGAGCGGTTGCGCGACCCGAAGGGCGGCGCGAAGCGTCAAAGGGTGAGGGGTTTCGGTGCGAACACGGTGGCACCGTAAGCCCTCTCCCAACCCCTCTCCCGCCGGAGAGGGGCTTGAAACCGTGCCTGAACAGATCGCGCTGTCGCGCGCCGCCGGGTCCCCCGGTCTGCGCCGCGAAGGCGCGGCTGGCCGGAGGATGACGACAGCAGGACAGATAGTGCCGGTGCGACGTCGGCGTGGGGTTTCGGTGCGATCATGGTGGCACCGTACGCCCTCTCCCCCAACCCCTCTCCCCCGGGAGAGGGGCTTGAGATTGTGCCTGAACAGATCGCGCTGTCGCGCGCCGCCGGGTCCCCCGGTCTGCGCCGCGCAGGCGCGGCTGGCCGGAGGATGACGACAGCGGGACGGAACTGCCAGTGCGACGCGGGTGAGGGGTTACGGTGCGACGCGGGCGACACTGGACACCCTCTCCCCCAACCCCTCTCCCCACGGGAGAGGGCCCATGCGTCAGCCCTCACCCGTCAGGAACCCGATGAGGGTGGCGTTGAAGCTGTCTGCGGCCAGTTCCGGGAAGGCGTGGCCGCCCGGGGGGTGATGTCGAGGGTGGCGTTGGGCAGGGCGGTGGCCAGCCAGCGGGAGCAGCGCGGCGGCACCAGTGCGTCGTCGGCGGCGGCGCAGACCAGCACCGGCAGGTTGATCTCGCCCAGCCGGTCGTCGATGTCGAAGCGCAGCAGGGCGTCGAGCCGGGCCAGGATCACCCCGGTCGGCGGCAGGGCGATGATCTGGCGCGCGGCCTCGGCCCGGAGGCGGGCGTCGTTGCGGGAGATCCAGTCGGGCGGGTAGTGGAACAGGGGGGCGGCCTCGACCCAGGCGGCCGGGCCGAAGGCTTCCAGCAGCCGGGTCAGGGCGGCGAGGGCGCGGGTCAGATGAGGATCGGCGCGCGACCAGCCGCTGATGACCACCAGTCGCTCGAGCCGTTCGGGGCGGTCGAGGGCGAGGGCCAGTCCGGCGAGGCCGCCGGCAGACTGGCCGACCAGATGGGCCTGGAGGGTGTCGGTCGCGTCCATCACCGCGAGGATGTCGCGGGCCATGGCCTCGACCGAAGCGTCGGCGGTCAGGACGGGGTCGCTGCGGCCGGTGCCGCGCTGGTCGTAGCGCAGCACGCGAAAACGCGCGGTCAGGGCGGCCATCTGGGGCTCCCACATCGTGCCCGTGCCGCTGAAACCGGCGGACAGGATCACGGTGTCCGCGTCCGCCGGGCCGTCGTGGATTTCGTAGTGGAGGCCCTGGGTCGTGCCGGTGTGCAAGGGAGTTGGAATTCGCAGTTGATCGAGGCGTATCCTGCCATATGCGGCGGCGGGGCCAAGGGGTAGCCCCGCCGTGTCCAAAGGCCGCCCGGAATGTTAGAACCGCAGGATGAATCCGGCCACGTCGTCGACGACGCCGGGGGCCAGCGGCAGGTCCGGGTCGGCATAGGTGGCGATATTGGCGGCCCGGTCGGCCGGGGCGACCTTCAGCACGTGATTGACCCCGTCCCACAGCACCAGCCGGGCGTCCGGCCGGGCCGCGGCCATGGCCTCGGCGTCGGCGACGGCGATCTGGATGTCGGTGGTGCCCTGGCCGATCAGCACCGGTCCGTCCCAGGCGGTGATCAGGGCCACGGGATCCAGCGCCAGCCACGAGACCAGATAGGGCTGGACCGACGGGTGGAACAGGGCCGCCAGCGCCGGCGAGGTGTCGGCGACGGTGCGCCCGGCCTCCAGTTCCGACAGGATGTCGAAGGCTTCGGTCTTCATCGGCTCGGGCAGTTGCGGACCCAGCTGTTCGCGCAGGATGACGCCGCCCGGACGCCCGGCCCCCGACAGCAGGATCAGGCCGCAGATGTTGTCGGCATGGCCGTCGGCGGCGGCCAGGGCGATCAGCGCCCCCTCGCTGTGGCCGATCAGCCAGGCGCAGGGCTGTCCGGTGCGGGCGGCGGCCTCGGCGGCCCAGGCGCGGGCATCCTCGACATAGGCGGTGATGCGCAGGTCGGCCTCCGAGGGCGCGGCGGCGGCGCTTTCACCGATGCCGCGCTTGTCGATGCGCACGGTGGCGATGCCCCGGTCGGCCAGCCCCCGGGCCAGCAGGCGGTAGGTCTGGGCGGTGATGCCGAGCGGACTGTTGCCGTTGCGGTCGGTCGGACCCGAGCCGGGCAGGATGACGGCGACGGCGCGGGCGGTCCCCTCGGGGGCAAGCAGGGTGCCGTGCAGGGGGGCGGGCTGGGGGCGGGCAGGGTCACGGCGGTCTCGACCGGACCGGTCGTCAGCAGGGTGGCGGCGAGGGCGAGGCTCAACATGGCGAGGTCTCCGGTTGGCAGAGGGGTGATCAGAAGGGCTGGCGGTCGGGGTCGGTGCGCCACACGCGCCAGCTCTCGACCACCGACCAGACGGCGGCGATCAGGACGGCGACGATCAGGGCGATCAGGGCAAAGGGCTGGACGGCCCAGGGGGCGGTGACCAGACCGGCCAGGCCAATCAGAAAGAGCAGGCGCCCCGCCAGCCGGTTGGAGCGGTCCCAGGCGAGGCGGCTCTTGTAGCTCCAGGGCGTGCGCACCCCGACGACCGGATTGGGGCCGACGCGACCGAGGAAGGCCCCGGTCAGCAGGAAGATCAGGCTGAGTTCGGCCATCGGGATGGCGGTGCGGATGGTGGTCGCGCCGCTGAGGCTGGAGCCGCCGGCGAACAGGGTGATGCCGGTCAGGGAGAGCAGGACGACCAGCTGGCCGAAGCGCAGGGCGCGGCGGCGGGCCGGGTCGTCGGCGCGGGCGGCATAGAGGCCAAGACCGCCGGCGATCAGCAGGTTGAACAGGCCGAAGCCGGCGATCATCAGCCCGACCAGCTCGCGACCGGCCCAGTCGTCGGCGTCGCCGCGGATGTTCCAGTGCACCGGCATCAGCTCGGTCGGGCCGGCGACGAGCACGCCGAGTTCGGTACCGATGATCAGGATGCTGATGCCCCAGGTGGCCAGATCGAGGGCGGAGGTGCGGTTGGCGGTGCTCATCAGGGGGATCTTGTATCGTCGGGCGGGCCGGCCCCGCGCATGGCCATCAGGAAGGCGACGGCCTCCTCGACCGCCGAGATTTCGAGCCGGTAGCGGATCGTGGACCCGTCGCGCTCGGGCGAGACCAGGCCCGCGTCCTTCAGGGCGTTGAGGTGGCCGGTGATCGACGGCCAGCTCATGTCGAAGGCGGCGGCGATGTCGCCGGACGCCAGCGGTCCCTTGCGCAGCATCTCGATGATGCGGCGCCGGACCGGATGCGACAGGGCCTTGAACAGGGTGTTCATAGGACAAAGCCTAATTAGGAAAAATCCTAATCGCAAGCGGTTTCGAGCGGCGTCGGGGTGTTTTTCTTCGGCGCGCGATCAGCGTTCGTCCTGAACCACCTGAAACCGCTCGATCGTATCGGGCGCGAACAGGGGGGCGGGATCCCGGTCGATATCGAGCCAGTTCATCCAGTCGTCGCGCTCCAGCACCAGCGGCGCGCGATGGTGGTAGTCAGCCAGCAGGCCGCTGGACGGGTG
Organism: Brevundimonas sp.; assembly: GCA_034676465.1. GTDB lineage: Bacteria > Pseudomonadota > Alphaproteobacteria > Caulobacterales > Caulobacteraceae > Brevundimonas. The sequence goes on from JAUCCG010000070.1 coordinate 7,119, forward strand.
GGTCAGCACGGTGAAGCTGTCGAGCGGGCCGGCGTCGGCGGTGTCGGCGTGGTCCCAGAGGCCGGCGAACATTATCAGGGGCTCGCCGTCGGCGCGCGAGAAGCGCCAGCGGGTCTTGCTGCCCTTGTCGCCGGTCCACTCATACCAGGCCGAGGCGGGGACCAGACAGCGACGCCGGGCGAAGGCGTTGCGGAAGACGGCGGACCCGGCGACGGTCTCGGCGCGGGCGTTGAAGGTGGCCAGTTTGAAGCCGTCGCCCCGGCCTTTTTCCGTGTCCTTCAGCGGCTTGCCCGAACGCCAGGCCGGTATGAGGCCCCAGCGCATCCGTTCGAGCGCCCAGGTCCCATCCTCCAGCCGGGCGGTCAGCTGCCGGGTCGTGGGGCGGACGTCGTCGTCGGGTTCGAGATTGAGCGGCGGGGTGGTGATGGATGCAAACACCGACAGCTGGGCGTGGATGTCGGCCCAGGTCAGTTGCGAGGTGTCGAAGCGGCCGCACATGGGTCGACCCTACAGGGTCGAACGGCGCTGTCACCGGATATCGCCAGCCGGACTTGATCCTGCCACACTCGGGGATCAGCGCTATCCCGGCCAGACGCTCCCGAGGACAGACCATGACCGAGACCCAGCGCGACGTGTTGAGCAAGGTGCCCGCGATCACCCTGGGGTTCTGGATCATCAAGATCCTGGCCACGACCCTGGGCGAGACCGGGGGCGACACGGTCTCGATGTCGATGAACCTGGGCTATCTGGTCGGCACGGCCATCTTCGGGACCTTGCTGGTCGGGCTGGTGTGGTGGCAGATCGCCGCCGACCGGTTCCGGCCTTTCCCGTACTGGGCGACGATCATCGCCTCGACCACGGCGGGCACGACCCTGGCCGACTTCGCCACCCGGTCGATGGGGATCGGCTACGCGGGGGGGTCAGCGCTGCTGCTGGCCTGCGTCGCCGGATCGCTGATCCTGTGGAAATGGACGCTGGGAACGGTGTCGGCCGATACGGTGGCCACGCCGCGCGCCGAGATCTTCTACTGGGTGACGATCACCTTCTCGCAGACGCTGGGCACGGCGCTGGGCGACTGGATGGCCGACACCGGGGGGCTGGGCTACATGAAGGCGGCGCTGGTGTTCGGCGCGGCGCTGGCCGTGGTGGCCGGGCTGTATTACCGGACGCGGATCAACCGGGTGGTGCTGTTCTGGGCGGCCTTCATCCTGACCCGGCCGCTGGGGGCCACGGTCGGCGACTTCCTCGACAAGCCGCTGGACCACGGCGGTCTGGCCTTCAGCCGGCCGATCGCCTCACTGGTGCTGGCCGCGGTGATCGTCGCCCTGATCCTGATCCTGCCGCAGCGGGCCGGGGCGCATCCGAAGTCCGAAAAGGCCGAAGCCTGACGGCGACTCTAGATCGAGAAGCTGACGCCGCAGCCGCAGCTGGAGGCGGCGTTGGGGTTGCGGACCACGAACTGGGCCCCGGCCAGCTCGTCGACGAAGGCGATCTCGGAGCCCTTGAGGAAGGGGATGGAGACCGGGTCGACCAGGGCGGTCTGGCCGTCCAGCTCGATATGCAGGTCGTCGGCCTCGGCCGCGTCGACCAGTTCGAAGCGATACTGGAAGCCGGAACAGCCGCCGCCGTCGACGGCGACGCGCAGCATCTGCGGGCGGCCGGCGGACTGGGCCAGTTCGGCCAGGCGACGGGCGGCGCTGGCGGACAGCAGGATGCCCGGACGCTCACGGGGGGCGATTTCGAACTTCGGGGCCGGAACGGCGGGGGATTGGACGGTACTCACAGGGCTCTATATGAGGTCGAAGCGGCCATTCGCAAAGGCCCGCGACCAACATGAAGCCGCCGCCTTGAGCCAGTCGACCGATCGCGCCCCCTATGCCGAGACCCCGACAGCGTCGCGCGGGCGGCTGTTTCCCGAGGATATCAGCCGGACCCGCAACGCCTTTGCGCGCGACCGCGACCGGATCATTCACACCACCGCGTTTCGTCGCCTGAAGGAAAAGACCCAGGTGTTCGTGGCCCATGAGGGCGACCACTACCGCACCCGGCTGACCCATTCGCTGGAGGTGGCGCAGATCGCCCGGTCGATCGCCCATGCCCTGCGGCTGGATACCGACCTGGCCGAGACCGTGGCCCTGGCCCATGACCTGGGCCACACGCCGTTCGGCCATGCCGGCGAGGACGAGCTGCAGGCGCAGATGCAGGCGTGGGGCGGGTTCGACCACAATGTCCAGACCTTCCGCGTGGTGACCAGGCTGGAGGAGCGCTATCCGGCCTTTGACGGGCTGAACCTGAGCTGGGAGACGGTCGAGGGGGTGATCAAGCACAACGGACCGGTCAGCCACCGGCTGGACGAGCCGGCGTGGCGGGCCATCGCCGACTATGCCCCGGGCTGGGACCTGCGGCTGGGGACCTTCGCCTCGCTGGAGGCGCAGGCGGCGGCGATCGCTGACGACATCGCCTACAACAACCATGACGTCGACGACGGGGTGCAGGCGGGCCTGTTCACGCTGGAGGACCTGGCCGGGGTGCCGCTGATCGGGCCGGCGCTGCACGGGGTGCGCACCGACTGGCCCGACATCGACGAGCGGATGATCCGCATCGAGGCGGTGCGGCGCATGATCGGGGCGATGATCGACGATGTGCTGGCCGAGACCGAGCGGCGACTGGCGGCCGACGGCATCACCTCGACCGAGGAGGTGCGCACGGCGCGGCGGACCCTGGTGGCCTTTTCCGACGGCATGCTGGCCGATCTGGGGGTGCTGCGGAAATTCCTGTTCGAACGGATGTACCGCCACTATCGGGTCAACCGCATGCGCAGTCAGGCGCGGCGGCTGCTGGGCGAGATGTTCCAGCTGTTCATGGCCGAGCCGGCGGTGCTGCCGCCGGAATGGGCGGAGCGGGCGGCGGTCGAGGACCCGCACCGGCGGGCCCGGGCGGTGTGTGACTATATCGCCGGCATGACCGACCGGTTCGCCATCGAGGAACACCGAAAACTATTCAGTCTCGACCTGGGCCTCGATCTGGAATTCGAAAGCGCGCCGGGGCAGGGTAGACTGAGCCCCCGACGTGTCGATTCGCGCCGGGCCGATTTACAAGGCGCGACCATGTCACACGAAGATCCCTATCGTCCGACCGGCGGCGGCGACCGCGACCGCGGGGCCTATACGCCGCCGACCGATGACGACCTGCCGTTCCAGCGCAACAGCTATGACGCGCGGCGCGTGGGGGGCGGCCAGGGCGGCGGCAAGGCCCCGCCGGTGACGCTGATCATCAGCGGCGCGGTGCTGCTGCTGCTGATCATCGCCGTGGTGGTCTTCTATCGCTCGGGCCTGCGCTCCTCGACCGACGCGCCGCCCGCCGTGGGCACGCCGATCGGTGACCTGAAGGTCGAGGCCCCGCTGGATGCCCAGCCGGTCGATCCGGCTGCCGGGGTCAGTGTCTATGGCCCGCCGAGCGAGATTCCGGCCGACCCGACCTTCATCGCCCCGCCGGAGGACGTTCAGCCGCGCCCTGCGGCCCCGACCCCGCCCGTCGCCGCGACCCCGGCCCCCGGCGGCGAAGGCCGAGACCCGGCGGCGCCGGCCGGGGGCAGTTCGATCGTGCAGATCGGGGCCTTCTCGACCCCGGGCATCGCCGACCGTGAGTATTCCGCCGTCGCCGCCCGCTTCCCGCAATTCGCCGCCGGGGCGACCAAGCGCGTGCAGGAGGTGACTGCCTCGAACGGGTCGACCCTGTCCCGCACCACCTTCGCCGGGCTGAGCCGCGACGACGCCCGGGCCTTCTGCGCCGCGATCAAGGCCGGCGGCGGCGATTGCCTGGTGCGCTAGGCCGTGACCTCGGCCGCCATCTACGGCTGTTCGGGACCTGAGCTGACCGCGGCGGAGCGCGCCTTCTTCGCCGAGACGCGGCCGTGGGGCTTCATCCTGTTCCGGCGCAATGTCGAGACCCCCGATCAGGTGCGGGCGCTGGTCGCGGCCCTGCGCGACAGTATCGATGCGCCGGACGCGCCGGTGCTGATCGATCAGGAGGGCGGCCGGGTGCAGCGGCTGGGACCGCCGCACTGGCCCAAATATCCGCCCGGCGACGCCTATCTGCAGGCGGCCGAGGATGTCGACGGCGCGCGCGATCTGGTGCGGCAGGGGGCGCGGCTGATGGCGCACGACCTGCAATCGCTGGGAATCAACGTTGATTGTGTGCTGGTGCTGGATGTGCCGGTGCCGGGGGCGCACGACATCATCGGCGACCGCGCCTATGCGCGCGATCCGGACACGGTGGCGCGGCTGGGGCGGGCTGCGGCCGAGGGTATGCTGGCCGGGGGCGTGCTGCCGGTGATCAAACACATGCCGGGTCACGGCCGGGCCTTTGCCGACAGCCATCACAACCTGCCGGTGGTCCACGCCGATCTGGCGACGCTGGAGGCCTGGGACTTCGTGCCGTTCAAGGCGCTGTCCGACATGCCGATGGCCATGACCGCCCATGTGGTGTTCGACGCCATCGATCCGAAACGACCGGCCACGACCTCGAAAAAGGCGATCCGGCTGATGCGCGAGCGGTTGGGTTTCGCGGGCCTGATCCTGACCGACGACCTGTCGATGAAGGCGTTGTCGGGGACGCTGACCGAACGGGCCGGGGCGGCGCTGAAGGCGGGCTGCGACGTCGTGCTTCACTGCAACGGCGATCTGGATGAGATGAAACAGGTAGCGGCGGGCACCGGCAAGCTGAAGGGCAAGGCGGCGAAGCGGGCCGCGGCGGCGCTGGCGCGGATCGTCCTGACGCCGGAACCGCTGGATGCGGTCGCGGCACGGGCGCGGTTCATGGCGGCCATGGGCGGGCGGCTGGAGGCAGCGCAGGGCCCTGACGTGGGCGAGGCGCAGGCGTGATAGGCATGCGCATGTTGGCCATTGTCACTGCAGCGAACCTGTTGGCAGGTTGCTTAGCGTTCGGTACCGCCCCGGTATCACAGGCGTATGAACAGGTGGAAGGGTTGTCTTGGGCAGAGCGCGACGCCGTGCTGATGCGCATGCCGGTGGAGCAACGGCTGGACGCCTATCACGACTTTTATGTCCGATCGGGCCATCCGAAGATGATGCTCAGGCGCATCTTTGAAGGGTCGGCTGAAACCACGTTCGACGCCGTCATGGTGCGGATGATCGACCCGTCGTCGTTCATCGAGTATTTCTGGATCATTCATCATCTGGCGTTGCGTGATGAACTCGACGTCTGTGAAACTGGCCGTTTCGGTCTGCTAAGCGAAAAGGCCCGGCGCCTTCACATCGTGAACCCGAAGCACCCCGTCCCGATCCAGTTCGATGGTTGTATCCTGCCGCTATGACTGATGCTTTCCAGCCCAATCTGGATTTCACCGCCGTTGAGGCGGTCGCGGCGGACGAGGCCTTTGTCGTCGATCTCGACGGCTATGAAGGACCGCTGCACGTGCTGCTGGCCCTGGCGCGGACCCAGAAGGTCGACCTGCTGAAGCTGTCGATCACCAGGCTGGCGGAACAGTATCTGGCCTTTGTCCATGAGGCGCGGCGGCGCAATTTCTCGCACTGGCGGCCGACTATCTGGTGATGGCCTCGTGGCTGGCCTATCTGAAATCACGCCTGCTGCTGCCCCGCACCGAGAAGGCGCGCGACGAGGAGATGCCCGCTGAACAGATGGCGGCGGCGCTGGCGTTCCGGTTGCAGAAGCTGGAGGCGATGCGCCGTTCGGTCGAGGCCCTGACCAGCCGCCCGCTGTTGAAGCGGGATGTGTTCGCGCGCGGTGATCCCGAGGCGACGGTGATCATCCCGTCCGACCGGATCGACGCCAGCCTGTACGAATTGATGAGCGCCTATGTGACGCAGCGACGGCGCGAGGAACGGCGCAGCTATGCGCCCGGTCAGAGGGTTGAGGCCTTTCCGCTGGAGGCCGCGCGCGACTGGCTGCGGGACATCCTGCCGCGGCTGTCGGACTGGACGCCGCTGGAGCGGGTGGCCCCGGTCGCGGATGCGGACGACGGACAGCCCGGTCCGAGCCGCAACAGCTATCTGGCCTCGACCCTGTCGGCCAGTCTGGAACTGGTCAAGGAGGGGGCGATGGATGTGCGCCAGTCTGAAGCCTATGCCCCGCTGTATCTGAAGCGGCGCGGGCAGGGCCTGCCGCTGGAGCTGACGCCGTGAGCGACCTGCGCTTCGAACCCGACAGCCGGGAGATCGAACGCCGGGTCGAGGCCCTGCTGTTCGCCGCGGCCGGACCGTTGTCGGCGGCCGAGATCGCGCGCCGCCTGCCCGAGGGGGCCAATGTCGGCGGGGCCATCGCCGGACTGCGGAGCCGCTATCAGGGGCGCGGGGTTGAGCTGGAATGCGTGGCCGACCGCTGGCGCTTTCGCACCGCGCCGGATCTGAGCTTCATGATGACCGAGGAGCGCGAGGAGCCGCGCCGGTTGTCGAAGGCGGCGCTGGAGACCCTGGCCATCATCGCCTACCACCAGCCCTGCACCCGGGCCGAGGTCGAGAGCGTGCGCGGGGTGTCGCTGTCGCGCGGCACGCTGGACCTGTTGCTGGAGATGGGGTTCGTGCGGCTGCGCGGGCGGCGGCGGACGCCGGGACGGCCGGTCACCTATGGCACCACCGACCGTTTCCTCGAACATTTCGGCCTGGCCAGCCTGTACGACCTGCCCGGGGTGCAGGAGATGAAGGCCGCGGGCCTGCTGGACCTGTCGATCCCGGTCGGGTTCGAGGTGCCGGACCCGTCGCGGGGCGGCGAGGATGACGGCGACCTGCTGGGTCCCGGCGAGGACGACGGCCCCGAGTTCGCGCAGGATTTCGTCGGCGAGGACGGCAAGGACGGCTGACCCGCGCGGTGTCGTCAGTCGGTCAGGGCGCGCGGCAGTTTGAAGGTGACGGTTTCGCGCTCACCGGCGTCTTCAACCACGGTGGCGTCGAAGCGGTCGGCGATGGCGTCGACCAGGGCGGCGATCAGCGGTTCGGGAGCCGAGGCCCCGGCGGTGACGCCGACGGTGGCGACACCGTCGAACCAGCTCCAGTCGACATGGCCGGCATCGTCGACCAGACGGGCGTCGCGGGCCCCGGCGCGGATGGCGACCTCGACCAGCCGGGCCGAGTTGGACGAGTTCTTCGACCCGACCACCAGCACCAGATCACAGCCCTCGCCGAGCCGTTTGACGGCCTCCTGGCGGTTGGTGGTGGCGTAGCAGATGTCTTCCTTGTGCGGGTCGGGCAGTTCGGGGAAGCGGCGCTTGAGCACGGCCAGGATCTCGGCCGTGTCGTCGACCGACAATGTGGTCTGGGTGGCATAGGCCAGGGCGGCGTCGCCGGGGCGCTGGAAGGCCTCGGCGTCGGCGACGGTCTCGACCAGGCTGATGGCCCCGGGCGGCAACTGGCCCATGGTGCCGACCACTTCGGGGTGGCCGGTGTGGCCGATCAGGATGATGTGGCGACCGGCGGCATGATGACGCTCGGCCTCGACATGGACCTTGGAGACCAGAGGGCAGGTGGCGTCGAGGAAGAACAGGTCGCGGGCCCGGGCTCCGGCCGGCACCGACTTGGGCACCCCATGGGCCGAGAACACGACGGGGCGGTCGTCGGGGCATTCGTCCAGTTCGCGCACGAACACGGCCCCCATGGCCTTGAGCCGGTCGACGACGTGGCGATTGTGGACGATCTCGTGCCGGACATAGACGGGAGCCCCGTATTTCTCGAGGGCGCGTTCGACGATCTGGATGGCCCGGTCGACCCCGGCACAAAATCCCCGTGGCGTCGCCAGACGGACGGTCAGGGGACGGCGGTCGGGCCGGGGGATGGGAGCGTGGATCGTCATGGCCGCAATCTAGGGCTTCGGCGCGTCCGCCGCCACTGTTGCGACGGCGAACCGGGGCCCGGACCGGTGCTTCGCAGCGTTTGCCGCGCCTCGCTTTAGCCGCTATCAGTCACCAGCGTGTCGGACCGCGTCGGTCCTCGTCGCATTACTCCTCGGTTGCCGGATTTGAACCTGATGCGTCGCGTGCTCCCCGTCCTTGCTGTTTCCGCCGCCCTGGCGAGCCTGTTTCCCGCCATGGCCATGGCCCAGAACTCCAGCCGCCCCCTTCCGACCGGCGGGCGACCGGGCGAAGATTCCCGGTCAGGAGCAGGGCCAGGCCAGCGACACGCCGATCACGCCAACGGCCCCGCGCATCGCGCCGTTGAGCCGCCGCGCCAACGCCGGTCCGTGCCCCTATGTGAAAATTCTGTATGACGCCGCCCGCTATGTCGAGCTGGCCGACAATCGCCCGGCCACGGCCAATGTCGGCTATACCGGCGAGATCGAGGGGCTGGCAGCGGACTGTTCCTATCGGGGTGATGACCCGATCACCGTCCAGGTGAACCTGCTGTTCAACCTGGGACGCGGCCCGATGGCCACCGCCGGCAGCCACACCTATCGTTACTGGATCGCGGTGACCGAGCGGAACCGGGCGATTCTGGCCAAACAGTATTTCGACCTGCCGGTGGATTTCCGCGGCGGCGAGACGGCGTCGGCCACCGAGGAGCAGACCATCGTCATCCCGCGCGCGGCGGCGACCACCAGCGGTGACAATTTCGAAATCCTCGTCGGTTTCGAGGTGACGCAGGAAATGGCTGAATTCAACCGCACCGGCAGCCGGTTCCGCATCAACGCCGGACAGTCGATGGCCGAGGCCACCGACCCGCAATGACCGATCTGAAATCGTCCCTGGGCGAAGCGGTCGCGGCCGCCTTCGCCGCCGAAGGCGTGGACGCGGCGCTGGCGCGGGTGACCGTCTCGGACCGGCCCGACCTGGCTGATTTCCAGTCCAACGGAGCCCTGGCGGCGGCCAAGGCGCTGAAGGCCAATCCGCGTGAACTGGCCGGCCGGGTGGCCGAGCGCCTGAAGGCCGATCCGCGGCTGTCGCTGGTCGAGGTGGCGGGGCCGGGCTTTATCAATTTCAAGCTGACCGATGCGGCGCTGGCCGAGCGGGCCGCCACGGTGGCCGCCGACGCCGAGCGGGCCGGCGCGGCCGCGGTGGCGACGCCGCGCCGGGTGATCATCGACTACGCCGGGCCCAATGTGGCCAAGCCGATGCATGTCGGCCATCTGCGCAGCTCGATCATCGGCGAGAGCCTGAAGCGGCTGTTCCGCTTCCGCGGCGACACCGTCTGGGGCGACGCCCATTTCGGCGACTGGGGCTTCCAGATGGGGCTGCTGATCGTGGCTGTCGGCGACGAGGGCGGTGCGGCGGCCTTCATGGCCGAGGGCGACGGGCCATTCCCGGGCAAGGCCCCGGTGACGCTGGAAGGTCTGGAGCGGCTGTATCCGGCCGCGGCGACCCGGGCCAGGGAAGATACCGAGTTCCGCGACCGCGCCCGCAAGGCGACGGCCGAGCTGCAGGCCGGTCGTCCCGGCTATCGCGCGCTGTGGGTGCATTTCGTCGCCGTCAGCCGCACCGCGCTGGAGCGCGAGTTCGCGGCCCTGGGCGTGACCTTCGACCTGTGGAACGGCGAGAGCGATGCTGATCCGGTGATGGCCGGGATGATCGCCGATCTGGAGACCAAGGGGCTGCTGGTCGAGGATGACGGGGCGCGGGTGGTCCACGTGGCGCGGCCCGGCGAGACGCGCAAGCGCAAGCTGGCCGACGGCAGTGTGATGGAGGCCCCCAGTCCGCCGCCGCTGCTGGTGATCTCGCGCGACGGCTCGGCCATGTACGGCACCACCGATCTGGCCACCATCGTCGACCGGCGTCAGGCGATCGATCCGAACTGATCCTGTATGTCGTCGACGAGCGGCAGGCCGAGCATTTTGAACAGGTGTTCCGCGCCGCCGTTCTGGCCGGTTACGCCACGCCCGGATCGCTGGAGCATCTGGGCTTCGGCACGATGAACGGGCCGGACGGCAAGCCGTTCAAGACCCGCGCCGGCGGGGTGCTGAAGCTGCACGACCTGATCACCATGGCCACCGACAAGGCCCGGGCGCGATTGAAGGACTTCGGCTTCGGGGCCGACCTGCCAGCGGACGAGTTCGAGGCCATCGCCCACAAGGTGGCGATCGCGGCGCTGAAATTCGCCGACCTGTCGAACAGCCGCACCACCAGCTATGTGTTCGACCTCGACCGTTTCATGAGCTTCGAGGGCAAGACCGGGCCGTATCTGCTGTACCAGGCGGTACGGATCAAATCGCTGCTGCGCAAGGCGGCCGAACAGGGCGTGACCCCGGCGGCCATCGTCGTGGCCGAGCCGGCCGAGCGCGATCTGGCCCTGACCCTGGACGCCTTCGACCAGGCGGTCAGCGACGCCTATGACAAGCGGGCCCCGCACCTGCTGGCCGAGCATGCCTATCGGCTGGCGCAGGCGTTCTCGAAATTCTATGCGGCCTGTCCGGTGCTGGTGGCCCCGGACGCGGCCGGCCGGGGTTCGCGTATCGCCCTGTCGCAGGCGGCGCTGGACCAGCTGGAACTGACGCTGGGCCTGCTGGGGATCGACACGCCGGAGCGGATGTAGGTTAGACTGGAGCCTCGCCTCCGGAGTTCTCCCATGTCGCTCGACACCTATATCGCCGGTCTGCCCAAGGCCGAACTGCATCTGCATATCGAGGGCAGCCTCGAGCCCGAGCTGATGTTCGAACTGGCGCGGCGCAACGACGTGGCGATCCCGTACGCCAGCGTCGAGGCGGTGCGCGCCGCCTATGACTTTTCCAACCTGCAGGATTTCCTCGACATCTATTATGCGGGGGCGGCGGTGCTGCTGCAGCGTCAGGATTTCGAGGACCTGGCCTTCGCCTATTTCCAGCGCGCGGCGGCCGACAATGTGCGCCATGCCGAGATCTTCTTCGATCCGCAGACCCACACCGACCGGGGCGTGGCCATGGCGGCGGTGATCGAGGGGCTGCTGGACGGGATGCGGCGGGCCGAAAGCGAGCTGGGCGTCACCTCGAAGCTGATCCTGTGCTTCCTGCGTCATCTGGATGAGGACGCCGCCTTTGCGACCCTGAAGGCGGCCGAGCCGTGGCTGGACCGGATCGCCGGGGTCGGGCTGGATTCATCCGAGGTCGGCCATCCGCCGTCGAAATTCCAGCGCGTGTTCGAGGTGGCGGGGACGCTGGGCCTGAAGCGGGTGGCGCATGCCGGCGAAGAGGGGCCGCCGGCCTATGTCGCCGAGGCGCTGGACCTGCTGCACATCGACCGGCTGGATCACGGCAACCGGTCGCTGGAGGACGCGGGTCTGGTGGCGCGGCTGAAGGCCAGCCAGATGACGCTGACCGTCTGTCCGCTGTCGAACCTGAAACTGTGCGTGGTCAAGGATCTGAAGGATCACCCGGTGCCGGAGATGCTGCGCCAGGGCCTGCATGTGACGCTGAACTCGGACGATCCGGCCTATTTCGGCGGCTATGTGAACGACAACTACCGCCGGCTGGCCGAGGCCGTGGGCCTGACCCGCGAGCAACTGACGGCCATGGCCCGCAACAGTTTCGAGGGAGCCTTTCTGACCGAGGCTGAAAAGGCGGGATACATCGCCGAGGTCGAGGCCTACGCCGCCCACTGATACGAAAGCCGCCGCGGAGCCCGGGCCCCGCGGCGGTCTGGTCGTTTGGACGTCAATCCCGATCAATCGTCGTCGTCGTCATGATCGCGATCGCGGCGATGGTCGCGCCGGTCGTGGTCGCGGTAACTTCGGTCGTCACGGTCCCACCGGTCGTTGTCGCGATGCGCCCGTTGACGGTAGAAGCGGGTGATCTGTCCGGTGCGGGCATCGACCCTGAGGCTGACGCGCTGACCGTTGTTGGCGCGACCGACCAAGTCGTAATGATTGCCGCGCCGGTTCGCCGACTGGACGCGCACGCCCTGGCGCTGGGCGATGCGGATGGCCTGGCGCTCCGAGATGCGGCGGTGATTGTCGCGACGGTCGCCGTAGCGATTGTCGTCGTACCGGCCGTTGTACTGACCGTTGTACGGGCTGTAGCTGCTGCTGGCTTGCGCCTGGACCACGGCCCCGAGGATTTCCGGCCAGCTTTGCGCGGCGGCGGTGGTCGCGGGGATCATCAAGGCGGCCGCGGCAGCGGCGGCGAGCAGGGGGCGGTACGTCATGGTCGGTACTCCTTTTGACCTGCCGCCAACCTGGGCGTCCGCGCGTGAACCCGCTCTGAACGCGCCTGTTATCTGCCGGGCGGGTCGCCATCCGCGCGGATCCGAACCGTCAGGACGTAGCGGTCAATGATCTGCTCCGGCTCCCACGGGCGCGCCTCGACCAGGGTCAGGGTCTCCTCGCCCGGTTCCCGCGCGCGATAGACGAACACCTGCCAGCTGGTGTTGCCGGTGGTCCCAGGGTCCTGGCCGGCCCGGTCGGCAGGGCCCCAGAGAATGTCATCGCGGCGCAACAGGGTCGGGGCAGCGGCCTCGCGCCATTCGAAATGCGATCGCATCTCCAGCGCCAGGGTTTGCCCGACGACCAGTTCAACCTGGCCTTCGTCGCCGATCGGCTGGACGTGAACGGCATCACCGGGCGGAGACGGCGGGTCTACCGGGGTGAAGTCCGGTCCCGCATCCCGGCCGCAGGCGGCGAGGCTGAGGATCAGGACAAACAGGGCGAGGCGGGTCACGGCCCCGGGTCTCGCAGCGCCTCGGTGACGGCGTCACGCAGGTTCCACTTCTCGCTCCCGTCCGGAGCGCGCGCGAACGGATGTTGGCGATGCGTGTGTCGTCGTCGAGCACGTACTCCAGATCGATCGGCTCGCCGAAATTGGTGAAGCGCACCCGCACGGCGGGTCGACCGTCGGTGCCGGTGGGTTGGAAGGCATAGGTGATCGGGGACAGGTCCGAGTCCTGGCCGTCGACCAGATAGCCGAAGCCGATGCCGTAGTTACCCGGACGGCTGTAGAGACGGACCATGTCGGCGGCCAGGTCGGGGCTGAACCAGGCACCGGCGCTGGCGGGATCGGCCTCGTCGATCATCAGGTCGGTTTCGTAGAGGCTGCGAATCCGGGCGACGGCGGCGGCGGCCTCCGGGTCCGGCTGATGATGGTCGACGATCGCGACAGGCGCGGAAAAGGCAGGTCCATCGCGGGCCACGGCGGTCCCGGCACCGGCCAGGGCGGCGGCGAGGGCGAACAGGCCCAGACGGCCGGCACGGCGGCAGCGGGCGGAGGCGGTGGCCATCGTGATGGCTCCTTCTGTGGTCGCGGGATCGTAGAACAGGCGCACCACAGGCGCAAAGACCGGTGATATTTCGGGATCTTCAGTCATAGCCTGAGCTGAGATAGCCGACCGGCCGGGGCACGCAGGGGCGGCCGTTGACGGGCCAGTCCACGGTCATATAGCCGCTGCCGGGCGTGGTCGGGCCGTAGCTGGTGAGGCCGCCCACACTCCAGCCCCGCCCCTGGTTGGCGGTGGCGGGACAGTAGTAGGGACCGTAGTCCCCGTACGGGTCGCGGCGATCGTCGCGGGCGTACCGACGGAGATGGCGGAGTTCGGCGCGGCGCGCCTCCAGACAGACCTGATCATAGCCGCGAAACCGGCCGTTGCGGTCGTCGACGGAGCAGATTTCATAGTCCCCCCGACCCAGTGTTTGCGCCCGGGCCGGCGATACGATGGCCAGACCGATCAGGAGGGCAGACAGGGCGACAATGGGGATAACGGCGTGATGTAAAGGTCGGTCCGAGGGTTGCCAATCATTGTTTCCGGTCATTAGGTTTCATCCGGGGCTGCATCGAGGGCCGCATATCCGCGGCGGGAGATCGCGAAATGACGCCTGAACTGGAGCGTCTGCTGGGGGCCATGGCGACCGCGCGGCAGCGGGACGGTGCCATTCTGACGGCCTATACGGACTTTGTCCGTTCGTGCGGTCTGGATCATTTCGTGCTGGGGATGGCCATCGGCGATCCCGACGTCGGTCAGACCGTCGAGATCCAGACCTCGCTGCCCGACGCGTGGATGGAGGAATATGACGCCCTCGATCACGTCCGTCATGACTATGTCGTGCAACAGATGGCCAATCTCGGACCCGACCGTCCATTGCTGACCACGGCCTGGGGCGAGGCGACGGCGGACAGGCCCGAGGTCAGCGCCCGAACCGGACAGGTGCTGCGCGGGGTGGCCGACGCCGGTCTGGGCAATGCGCTGTCGTTCACGGGGCGCGGCGCGGCGGAGAGTGACCAGGCCTGGTTCGCCGCCACGTTCGGCTGTCAGCGAAGCGGACGGGAGGCGGTGCTGGAGCGGATCAACAACCATCGCAACGAGCTGCTGATCGCCTCCTTCGCCCTGTTTCCCTGTTTGCGGCCGGCCCTGGAGCGCCGTCATGCCGGAATCGTTGAGGACCTGACCAGCCGCGAGGTCGATGTGCTGGCGCGTTTCGCCCAGGGGTTGAGACCGGACCGGATCGCGCACCGGATGGGGATTTCGAAACGCACGGTCGACATGCATTCGGTCAATGCGCGTCGCAAGCTGAAGGCGCGGACCCTGGCCGAGGCGACCGCCAAGGCCGTCCGCTATGATCTGATCTGAGCCGGTCATGGGGTCAGGATCGGCCTGACGTCCGGGGCGGTCCAGATGTGAGTTTTCACAGGTCGTGCCGGGACGCGAATGCTGGAAAGATGTCGTCGATGCGTGGCGACTGGAGGGCAGGATGGGACATCAACTGACAGTCGGGCTGGTCGCGGCGGCCCTGACGTTGCCCGGAGCACCCGGGCCGGTGCGCGCGCAGGAGCCGCTGCCGGCGGCGAGTTTCCGACTCCACTGCATCGACGACAGTGCCGCAGGGACCGCGGTCGAGGTCGAGGGGATCCTGGCCCTGCTCGAGTTCGCCGAGGCCCACGACGGCGAGCCGGTCTTTCTGGATGCCGTGATCGAGGCCGATGCCGGGGCGGGGGGGTGCAGCCGCGACCTTTCGGAATTTCCCGATCAACCGTCTGCCGACGGAGACCGCGCCCGGATATCCATCGACCCGTGTCGCGTCGAACCCCGCCGTCGCGGGCAGGGGCGGCATTGCTGGCGGGCGGGCATGGTTGACGTCCAGGCGATCGGTCCTCCGATGGCGCTGGTCAGTTCGATCGTCCTGCCGGCGCAGGCTGACATTCCGCAAACCCTGCCGTACCGGATCGGCGGTTATGGTGAATGGCTGAACTACCAGGGCCCATTCATCGTCCATTTCTACTCGGGCACCGGCTATACCTATGCCACCTTTCATGTGCCTGACGCGGCCCTGCCGGGGGTATGGGACCGGGCTCGCGCCAACGCCGACATCTGGAAACAGGCCCGGGCAGAGCGCGGGGATTGAGCGTCGGCCAGCGCCGGTCGGCCGCGCGCCATGCCTGCGGTGCTTGACTCCCACGCGGAGTCAGGGAAAGGGTCGCTCGCTCTCGCGGGAGAGATCGGCGGCCCCTCGGGATCGTCGGAGCCGAAGGCGCAACCGCCCCGGAAACGCTCAGGCAAACGGACCGCGAGGACATTCGGACGCTGGAAAGTCGCCCGGGAATTCGTTTCCGGGGCGCGCCGACGGAGCAAGGTGACGACCGGGGCGAAGGCCTCTGACGCTGCCGGAATCTCTCAGGCTTCAGGACAGCGGGGGCGCGAGGACGGCGGAGCTTTCCGCTCCCAACACGCGACTCTGAAAGACCGAAGATGACCGACCAGACCCTCAAGACCACCGCCCTGAACGCCGCCCACCGGGCTTTGGGCGCGCGCATGGTCGGCTTCAGCGGCTATGACATGCCGGTCCAGTATGAAGGCGTGCTGGCCGAGCACCGCTGGACCCGTGAACACGCCGGTCTGTTCGACGTGTCGCACATGGGCCAGTGCAAGCTGACCGGGGCGGACGCCGTGGCCCAGTTCGAGCGTTTCGTGCCCGGCGACTATGCGATCCTGAAGGCCGGGCGGCAGAAATATTCGCTGCTGCTGAACGCCGAGGGCGGCATCCTCGACGATCTGATGGCCGGACGGCCCGATCACGACGGCCTCTACATCGTGTTCAACGCCGGCAACAAGGACGCCGACATCGCCTTCCTCAAACCGCAACTGACCGGGGATGCGACGCTGACGGTGCTGGAAGACCGGGCCCTGATCGCGATCCAGGGACCGGAGGCGGCCGAGGTCATGATCAAGCACGAGCCGGTGCTGGCCGAGTTCGGCTTCATGGACTGTGCCCGGCTGGTGCTGTTCGGGGTCGACTGCTTCGTTTCCCGCTCGGGCTACACCGGCGAGGACGGTTATGAGATCTCGGTGCCCAATGCCGACGCCGAGCGCATCTGGAACACCCTGCTGGAAGACGCGCGGGTCAAGCCGATCGGTCTGGGCGCGCGTGACAGTCTGCGGCTGGAGGCCGGCCTGCCGCTGCACGGCCATGACATCGACGCGAACACCAATCCGGTCGAGGCCGCGCTGACCTTCGCCCTGTCCAAGAGCCGCAAGGAGCGGGCCGACTTCAACGGGGCGGATCGCATCCTTCGTGAGCTGGAGGACGGCCCGAGTTGGGTGCGCGTGGGCCTGAGCGTCAAGGAAGGGGCCCCGGCCCGCGAGGGGGCCGAGATCGCCGACATGGACGGCACCGTCATCGGCGTCATCACCTCGGGCGGGCCGTCGCCGACGTTGGGGCGCAACATCGCCATGGGCTATGTACCGCCGAAATTCGCCGAACCGGGCACGGAGCTGAAGGTTCTGGTCCGCGGCAAGGCCGCCGCCGCCGAGGTCGTCGCCACCCCGTTTGTCGCCACCCGCTATTATCGCAAACCCAAAGTCTAGGACCATCACCATGCGCTTCACCAAGGATCACGAGTGGGTTCGCCTCGAGGGCGACGTCGCCACGGTCGGCATTTCCAAGCACGCCGCGGACGCCCTGGGCGATGTGGTGTTCGTCGAGTCTCCGGACGCCGGCAAGACCCTGTCGAAGGGCGACAGCTTCGCCGTCGTCGAGAGCGTCAAGGCGGCCTCCGATGTCTATGCGCCGGTGTCGGGCGACGTGGTCGAGGGCAACGCCGTCCTGGCCACGGCCCCCGAGACGGTCAACGCCGACCCCGAGGGCGAGGGCTGGTTTGCGAAGATCAAGGTGTCGGACGCGAGCCAGGTCGACGCCCTGATGGACCGCGCCGCCTATGACGCGTTTCTGGCCACGCTCTGAATTTTCAAGAACCCTCTCCCGTCGGGAGAGGGCAGGGTGAGGGGTTACGGTTCGTCCACGAACCGCCACCCTTCGCCACCGTAACCCCTCATCCCAACCCTTCTCCCAATGGGAGAAGGGCTCGGAGACACCCATGCGCTACCTGCCCCTGACCCCCGACGACCGGACCGCCATGCTGGCGGCGATCGGCGTGAAATCGATCGATGACCTGTTCGTGGATGTGCCGCAGTCGGCGCGCCGCGAGGGCTTTGTCGACCTGCCGCGCGTGGCCGGGGAGATGGAGGTCGAACGGGCCCTGTCGGCGCTGGCGGGCCGGAATGTGGCGGCGGGATCGGTGCCGTTCTTCTGCGGGGCCGGGGCCTATCGCCACCATGTGCCGGCCACGGTCGACCATGTGATCCAGCGCTCGGAATTCCTGACCAGCTACACGCCCTACCAGCCCGAGATCGCCCAGGGGACGCTGCAGTATCTGTATGAGTTCCAGACCCAGGTCGCCAATCTGACCGGGATGGAGGTGGCCAATGCCAGCCTCTATGACGGCTCGACGGCCACGGCCGAGGGCGTGCTGATGGCGACGCGGGTGACCCGTCGCAACAAGGCGGTGATCTCGGGCGGGGTGCACCCGCACTACCGTGCAGGCGACCGAGACCGTGGTTCACGCCGTCGGCGTCGAGACCCAGGTGCTGGCCGCCGCGGTCGACGCCGAGGCCGCGGTGATCGACCAGATCGGGCCGGACACCGCCTGTGTCGTGGTCCAGACCCCGAACGTGTTCGGCACGGCCACCGACGTGACGAAGATCGCCGAAGCGGCCCACGCCGCCGGGGCCCTGCTGATCGTGGTGGTGACCGAGGCCGTGTCGATGGGCCTGCTGAAGTCGCCGGGCGAGATGGGGGCCGACATCGTCGCCGCCGAGGGCCAGTCGATCGGCAACGCCCTGAACTATGGCGGGCCCTACATCGGCCTGTTCGCCTGCCGTGAGAAACTGATCCGCCAGATGCCGGGGCGTCTGTGTGGCGAGACCGTCGACGCCGACGGTGAGCGTGGCTTCGTCCTGACGCTGTCGACGCGCGAACAGCATATCCGCCGCGACAAGGCGACGTCGAATATCTGCACCAATTCCGGCCTGTGCTGTCTGGCCTTCAGCATTCACATGACCCTGCTGGGCGAGACCGGCCTGCGCCGTCTGGCGCTGCTCAATCACGCCAGACGGCCGTGGCCACGCGCGACGCCCTGGCCGCCATACCGGGCGTCGAGGTGCTGACGGGGCGTTTCTTCAACGAGTTCGCGGTCAAGCTGCCGAAGGCCGCCGCTGCCGTGGTCGAGACCCTGGCCGGGCAGGGCGTGCTGGCCGGTTTGCCGCTACAGCCGTCTGGCCCCGGAGGCAGGCATGGACGACGTGCTGCTGGTCGCCGCGACCGAGACGACGACCGCCGCCGATATCAAGAACCTTGCCGCCGCGCTGACGCGCGTTCTGGCCGCCTGAGGGACTGGATCATGAGCACCATGAACACCGTCGGCCGCCCGACCACGCCGAACACCGTCGAGAGCAAGCCCGCCACCCTGACCGGCGGGCGTGGCCTGCTGCAGGACGAGATGCTGATGTTCGAGCGCGACGGCTGGGGCAAGACCGGCGTCGACCTGGCTGAGCCGAAGACCAATGGCAGCGATCTGGGCGATCTGGTGCGCAAGGACCCGATCGGCCTGCCGGGGCTCAGCGAGCCCGAGACGATGCGCCACTATGTGCGCCTGTCGCAGAAGAACCACGCCATCGACCTGGCGGCATCTATCCGCTGGGCTCGTGCACGATGAAGCACAATCCGCGCCTCAACGAGAAGATGGCGCGACTGCCGGGCTTTGCCGACATTCATCCGCTGCAGCCGGTTTCGACCGTGCAGGGCGCGCTGGAGATGATGGAGCAGCTCGGCCCACTGGCTGATGACGCTCACCAACAGCCGCCGCCGTGGCCCTCTCGCCCAAGGCCGGCGCCCATGGCGAGCTTCTGCGGCATGATGGCCATTAAGGCCGCCCAGGAGGCCGCGGGGCAGGGGCTGCGCACCGCACCGCGCAACATGGTGCTGGTGCCCGAAATCGGCCCACGGCACCAATCCGGCCACGGCCGCGTTCCTCGGCTATTCCGTGGCGAGGCCGTTCCCGCCCGCGCCGACGGCCGCGTCGACGTGGAGGCGATGAAGGCCGCCACTCTCGCCCGAGGTCGCGGCCATCATGGTGACCAACCCCAACACCTGCGGCCTGTTCGAGCCGACAGGTGATCGAGATCGCCGCGGCGATGCACGAGGCCGGGGCCTTTTTCTACTGCGACGGCGCCAATTTCAACGCCATCATGGGCGTGGTGCGGCCGGGCGATCTGGGCGTCGACGCCATGCACATCAACCTGCACAAGACCTTCTCGACGCCCCATGGCGGTGGCGGGCCGGGCGCCGGCCCGGTGGTGCTGTCGGCGGCGCTGGCCCCTTTCGCGCCGGTGCCCTTCGTCCGCAAGGGCGCGGCGGGGCTGGAACTGGTCGAGCGTGCCGAGGACGAGACAGATGCCCTCGGCCGGGTGACCGCCTTCCACGGCCAGATGGGCATGTATGTGCGGGCGCTCGCCTATATGCTGAGCCATGGCCGCGACGGCCTGGCGCAGGCGGCCGAAGACGCGGTGCTCAACGCCAACTACATCAAGGCGCGGCTGTCGGACGTGATTTGCGTGCCCTTCCCCGAACACCCGTGCATGCACGAGGCGCTGTTCGACGACCGCTGGCTGAAGGGCACCGACGTCACCACGCTCGATTTCGCCAAGGCGATGATCGACGAGGGCTTCCACCCGATGACCATGTATTTCCCGCTGGTGGTCCACGGGGCCATGCTGATCGAGCCGACCGAGAAGCCGAGTTCAAGCCGGCAGCTGGATAGCTTCTTCCACGTCATGCGGGTGCTGGCGGAAGAGGCCAGGGCCGGGGATGTGGAGCGTTTCAACGGCGCGCCGCTCCATGCGCCGCTGCGGCGTCTGGACGAGACCCGGGCGGCGCGTGCGCCGGTATTGCGCTGGACCGCGCCGGAAGGGTCCAATATCGCGGCGGTCTGACGGTCCGGTCTGTGGCGGATCGGCCACGGGCCGGGCGCGCCCGGCGGTGTCTTACAGAAGGTTCACCCGGGCGCCACGGTTCGGCCTTGGAACAGATTGTAAACATCGTTGTGGCAAGGTCATCACGGTCGACGATTCGTCGTTGGTCAGGATGAACCCGGAGTGATCCGGGGTGTTGCCAGTATCCCCCGCTTGAGGACCGATACCCATCGTGACCTTCGCCATGTCCCTTTCCGAGCCCTATGTCCGCTTCCGGCGGTCGGCGCCGGTGTTCGACCGGGCGCTGCGCTGGGGCCAGATGGCGGCCGGCGTCGGCCTGTTCCTGGCCGGGATCGCCATCGCGCCGTTACCGGGCCCGCTGGGCGTGCCGGTGTCGATGCTGGGCCTGGCCCTGGTTCTGAAGAAATTCCTACTGGGCCAAGCGCCAATTCGTCCGGGCCCAGCGCAGGCGACCCAAATTCGTCTATCCGTTCCGCCGCCTGCTGCGCAAGAATCCGAGGTGTATGCCCCGGTGTTCTGGCAACAGGCGCTGCGGAACGGCTGGTGTTGAGCCGCCGTCGCCGGATGCTGTCACGGTTGCGCAAATTCGCGCGCCGTCAGGTCCGTCGCGTGACCCGCTAGCCCCCTCCCGATCCCGCGCACGTGAATGTGAACGGCACGACGCCCCGCAGGCGTATGCTTGGCCGTGCGGAAATCAGCGAGTTACAGCGTTGGGAGGCGCTAGAAATCATGATGTCACGCGTACAAAAAGGCATGATCGCCGGTCTGTTGGCCACCGTGGCAGTATCGGTTCTCGAACTGGTCAATGTGCTGTTTCTGAAATGGTTTGACCCGTTTCCGGCGGTTCTGGCGCACCTGATCGGCATGGACGGCAACCTGTCCGTGGGCTGGGCCGCGCACCTGCTGACGGGCACGGTGATCCTGGGGCCCCTGTTTGCCATCCTGTACAGCCGACTGCCCACGACGACGCCCGAAACCAAGGGAATCGCCTTCGCCGTCGGGGCCTGGGTCCTGTTGATGCTGGTCATCACCGTGATCGGGGACCCACGCACCTTCACCGGCCCGACGGGCTTTGGTGTGGTCGGCTGGATGCTGCTGACCCATGCGGTGTTCGGCGTGGTTCTGGGCAATGTCTATGCCCGGATGTTGGCGCGCGAGCGGCATGCCCGGACGCCGGTCGACGGTGCCACCGCGCACTGAAATGACAAAGGCCCCGCCGGTCGCCCGGCGGGGCCCTGGATCGTGACGTGTCCGGCGCGGCCTAGGACACAGACCCATAAACGGGATTCCCAATCGGGCCGAACGCTGATTCACTCTGTTTGCCGTTGAGCAGGGAGGTTGGGATGGCGCGTTTTGATCTGTCGGATTTCGAGTGGTCGGTGATCCAGCCGTTGTTGCCGAACAAGCCCCGGGGCGTGCCTCGGGTGGATGACCGTCGGGTGCTGAACGGCATTTTCTGGCGGCTGCGGACGGGCGCGCCGTGGGCGGACATTCCGGATCGCTATGGCCCGCACACGACCTGCGTGAACCGCTTCAACCGCTGGCGTCGAGCGGGCGTGTGGGACCGCATTCTGCAAGGCGTGTCAGCGGCTTACGAAGGCGACATCCAGATGATCGATTCATCGAGCATCCGCGTGCACCAGCATGCCGCCAACGCCAAAAAAAAGACGACCGATCCCGTTGCATGGGTCGTTCGCGCGGCGGCCTGACCACCAAGATCCACGCCATGGTCGACGCCAACGGCCTGCCCATCGGGCTCAAGCTGACCGAGGGACAGGCCCACGACGGGCGGTCGGCCGAGGACATGCTGGGCACACTCGAGGCCGGAAACATCCTGCTGGCGGATCGGGCCTACGACAGCGACAAACTGCGCAAGGCCCTCGCCGATCGGGGAGCCTGGGCCAACGTCAAACCCATGCCCAACCGCACCAACATCCCCGCCTTCAGCCGTTTCCTGTATCGCTACAGGAACGGCGTCGAACGGTTCTTCAACAAGATCAAACACTACCGGGGCGTCGCAACCCGATACGACAAGAACCCCGAAAACTACCTCGCCGGCGTCAAGCTCGCCTCAGCCAGAATCTGGATGCGCGCTAATGAGTTCGATGGCCTAGAGCGGGACTCGTTCACACGGAACCATATCCAGAGTTGACGAGGTAACTGGCACATTCGTTGGGTGTGAAGAGCTCAAGGAGCTGACCGACCTTTCGCCATGTGGCCTCGACGTCTCGGGGCTGGGCCTTTCGCATCAGGTGTTTGAGCTTGGCGAAGACCTGTTCGATCGGGTTCAGGTCCGGGCTGTAGGGCGGCAGAAAGATCAGGTGGGCTCCCCTGGCCCGGACGGCG
Organism: Brevundimonas sp.; assembly: GCA_034676465.1. GTDB lineage: Bacteria > Pseudomonadota > Alphaproteobacteria > Caulobacterales > Caulobacteraceae > Brevundimonas. The sequence goes on from JAUCCG010000070.1 coordinate 29,647, forward strand.
GCGCGCGCGGCCTTGCCCTTGTGGCTGCCCAGATTGTCGAGCACGACGACGTCGCCGGGCTTCAGGGTTGGGGCCAGAACTTCCTCGACATAGACCCGGAACAGCTCGCCGTTGATCGGCCCGTCGATCACCCAGGGCGCGTCGATGCGGTCGTGACGCAGGGCGGCGATGAAGGTCTGGGTCTTCCAGTGGCCGAAGGGGGCGTGGGCCTTCAGCCGACGACCGCGCGGACCCCATCCTCGGAGTGGGGCCATGTTGGTCTTGACCCAGGTCTCGTCCAGAAACACCAACCGGGACGGGTCGATCCGGCCCTGATACGCCTTCCAGCGCGTGCGTTTACGCGCCACGTCCGGCCGCGTCTGCTCCTCGGGCAGCAGGGTTTTTTTGAAGCTGAGACCCTCGGCATGCAGGAACACCCACACCGCGCGGGGCTGGGTCTTGATCCCCCGCTCGGCCAACTCGGCCGTCAGCCCCCGCAGCGTGATCGGGCCCGAGGCGATCCGCTCTCGCAGCCACGCGGCCACCTCGCCCGAAAGCGTTCGGGGCTTGCAGCCGCCGATCCGGGCCGGTTCCAGAGACCCGGTCTCGCGTTCATGACGCGCCCATTTCGACAGACACGACGGACTGATCCGAAGAGCTGCCGCGATTTCCCGGTGCGTCTCGCCGGCCGCCTTGCGCGCCAAGGCACGCGATCGAAGATCAACCGAATAGGGAGCTGTCATACATGCTGGCCTCCATCCAGCACGAATGATGAATCAGATCGCTACCGATTTGGGAATCCCGATTCCGTCAAAAGAGGTCATGCTCTAGTTCAGGCGGCTGCCGATCTGGGCGATGGCGGCATCGACCAGCGGGTCCTTGGTCTGACCGGCCAGACGGGCGGCGAGGATCTGCTCGGCGGCGCGGGCGGCCAGGTCGGCGGCGGCGGCCTTGACCTCGGCCGTGGCCTGGGCCTCGGCCTGGGCGATGCGTTGCTCGGCGAGGGCCTGACGACGCGTCAAGCTTTCTTCCAGCTTGGCCTTGGCCTCGGTCTCCATGATGCGGGCGTCGGCCTCGGCGGCCGCCAGCATCTGGGCTGCCTGGGCCTCGGCCTCGGCCTTCTCGGCGCGGATCTGCTTCAGCAGCGCCTCGGCCTCGGTGCGCAGGCGGGTGGCCTCATCAAGCTCGCCCTGGATTTTCGTAGCCGTGGCGTCGAGATGACCGGCGATCAGCTTGGGCACGCCGGCGGCGACCAGGATGGCGAAGAACAGGATCAGGCCGACGCCGACCCACAGCTCGGCATTCTGGAGGTTCCAGAACTCGGCCCAGGTAAAGAGCATGTTCATGTCAGGCGGCTCCCTTGACGGCCGCGGCGACTTCGCCGGCACCGGCCTTGGTGCCGGTGAGGCGTTCGACGATGGCGGCGGCCGTGTCGGCCGCAATGGTGGTGACGTTGGTCATGGCCGCATCGCGGGTCTTGCCGATGGCGGTCTCGGCCTCGGCGATCCGGGCGTTGACGACAGCTTCCTCGGCGGCCCCACGACGGGCGGCCTCATCAGCGACGCGGGTCTTGGCGGCGGAGGCCATGGAACGGGACGTGGCGCGGGCCTCGGCCACTTCGGCCTTGGCGACCTCGGCCTGGGCGGCCGCTTCGGTCTGGACCTGACGGGCGGTTTCCACCGCCGTGGCGATGGTCGCGGCGCGCTGGTCGATGACGCCGCGCAGACGCGGGGCGAACACCCGGGAAATCAGCAGGTAGAGGGCGAGGAACAGGACGACCAGCCAGACGATCTGACCGAACCAGTGCTGGAATTCGAACTGGGGCAGACCGCCGCCTTCAACCGTGTGCAAGGCTTCGGTCGAGGCATGGGTATCCGCCACGTCGAGCGGGGTCGGAGCCTCGGAATGAACAACAGTATTGGGTGCAGGGGCCATGGATCGTCTGTCTTGAAATCAGGCGCGACGGCGCGGCCCGCAGGGGCCACGCCGTCGCCGGAACGGAATCAGCCGTAGAAGATCAGGATGCCGAGCACGAAGGCGAGAATGCCCAGGGCTTCGGCGAGGGCGGCGCCCACGAACAGGTTGCCGATCTGGCTGCCGGCAGCCGACGGGTTGCGCAGGGCACCCGACAGGAAGTTGCCGAAGATGTTTCCGACGCCGATGCCGGCACCGATCATGCCGAGGGTCGCGAGGCCTGCGCCGATGGCCTTGGCTGCTTCTACTTCCATAATCTCTAATCCTGGTTGGTCTTGGTTGGTGGGGGGAAAGACAGGCTTTGGCCTAGTGGCCGTGACCCAGATTGACCACGTCATTGAGATAGACGCAGGTCAGAACAGCGAAAACGAAGGCCTGAAGGAAGGCCACGAGGAACTCCAGCGCGGTCAGGCCGACGACCATGCCGAGCGACAGGGCTGCGCCCGGAATGCCGAGATAGCCGAGGCCGCCCGAGGCCGCCAGTCCGCCGAGGGCGATGATGAAGCCGGCGAAGACCTTCAGCGCCACGTGGCCGCCCAGCATGTTGCCGAACAGACGAAGGGCGAGGGTGATCGGGCGCAGCAGGAAGGAGACGAACTCGATCGGCACGACCAGGAACAGCACCGGCCACGGCACGCCCGACGGCACGAACAGCTTGAAGAAGCCGAGGCCATGCCTGGCGAAGCCGATGACCAGCACCAGGCCGATGGTCAGCAGGGCGAAGGTGGCGGTCACGGCCAGCTGCGACGTGGCGGTGAAGCTGAGGAACAGGCCCAGCACATTCATCGCCAGGATGAAGGTGAAGATGGTGAAGATGAAGGGGAAGAGCGACTTGCCCTCGGGGCCGATAATCGACTCGGCCAGATCATCGATCATGCCGAACAGGGCCTCGCCCGCCGCCTGCATCCGGCCTGGCACAACCTGCGCCTTGGCGGTCACCAGCGACAGGAACAGGATCACGAGGCCAAAGGCCACGGTCATGGCCAGGTGGGAGTTGGTCACGGCCAGATGCACCGTGCCGACGATCGGCAGGGTGACTTCACCGAAATCCAGGCCGGGCAGGGGCTGGATCTGGAACTGATGAATCGGATCGGCCATCGGGTCCTTAGTCTTCTTCGTCTTCGTCGAAGGGAGCCGAAGTTGGCTCGCCTTCCAGTTTTGCCTGCGCCATCAGGCGATTCGCCGTCAGGCGCGCCATCCAGATCGAAACGGCGAAGCCCAGAAGGACACCGCCGATAATGCCCACGGGGGCGGTTCCGAAGAACCGGTCCACGAGGAAACCCGCCGCCACACCCACGAACACGCCGCCGAACAGGTCGGCGAGGATACGCCACGCCTGACTGGCCGCGGCATGTCCCGCCGCAGAATGCTCCGGCCGCGCGGTTCGCGCTTCAAGAGCCGAGGCGCTGTCGTTAAGGCGTTTGATCGCCTCTTCGCGCGATTCCTTGGGCAGGGACATGGGTTGTTTTACTCAGCGTTCCGACGGTGTCGGTACGGGTCTGAATTCGGCGCGGAACCTATAGGCGAGGGGGGCGCAGGTCAAGGCGGGAAGGTCGTGCATCAAGACCCTGAAAAACCGCAGGATTGTTGCGTGTCGCGCCGGGTGTGGCGAAGGGTCCTGCTTCGATCCCCCGATCGGGGGTGAGGCAGACCGCCTTCCGCCGGCTTCCGCCCCCTAGCCGGCCCGTGCCCCGTCCCACCAGCGCACCGCATCGGCGTCGCGGGCGCTGAGGTCGGGATAGGCGGGGTCGGAGCCGACGTCGGGCACCCGGCGCCATGAGCGGGCGCATTTCGGATGCTCGGCCAGCCTGACCTCGACGGACACAGAGTCGCCGCCTGTGACCAGTTCGGCCCCGGAGGTGCGGAACACCTCGGCCGGGTCCAGCCCCTCGAAGGCGGCGAAAGCGTCGGCCGGGCCGGTGACGACCGGCCAGGCATCGAGCGCCCCGCCGATGGTCTTGGCGCGGCGTGACTTTTCCAGCGCCTCGTTGACGACCTCGAGCACGGTCTCGACCGCCTGCCAGCGTCGGGCCTCCGCGGCGTTCTTCCACGCGGCCGGGGTCTCGGGGATGACGCGCAGGCAGTTGGTGCCGGCGTCCGGGTAGCGGGTGGTCCAGGCCTCTTCCATGGTGAAGGGGGTCAGCGGGGCCAGCCAGGCGGTCAGACGCATGAAGACCTCATGCATGACGGTGCGGGCCGCGCGCCGACGGACGGCGTCGGGGCGGTCGCAGTAGAGGGCGTCCTTGCGGATGTCGAAATACAGGGCCGACAGGTCGTTGGAGCAGAACTCCAGTACCGGGCGGACCACGTCCTGGAAGCGGTAGTCGGCGTAGGCGTCACGCACCTGGCCGTCCAGCTCCCACAGGCGGTGCAGGATGAATTGCTCCAGCGGCGGCATCTGGTCCAGCGGCAGGCGTTCGGCCTCGTCGAAATCGGCCAGGGCCCCCAGCAGGTAGCGGACGGTGTTGCGCAGCTTGCGATAGGCGTCGACCGTGGTCTGCAGGATCTGCTTTCCGATCCGCTGGTCCTCGGCATAGTCGACCAGGGCGACCCACAGACGCAGGATATCGGCCCCCGACTCCCTGATGATGACGGCGGGGTCGGTGGTGTTGCCCCTGGACTTGGACATCTTCTCGCCGTTCTCGTCCTGGGTGAAGCCGTGGGTCAGCACGGCCTCATACGGGGCGCGGCCCCGGGTGCCGCAGCCTTCGAGCAGATTGGACTGGAACCAGCCGCGATGCTGGTCCGAGCCTTCCAGATAGAGGTCGGCGGGCCAGTGCGACGGGCGGTCGCCGGCATAGCCCAGGGCGGGCACGCGCGGCTCGAGCGTGAAGGCGTGGGTGCAGCCGGAGTCGAACCAGACGTCGAGGATGTCGCCGATCTTCTCATAGCGTTTCGGGTCGTGCTGGCCGAGGAAGTCGGAATCGGGCCGGTCGAACCAGGCGTCGGCCCCGCCCTCGGTGATGGCGGCGAGGATGCGGGCGTCGACCGCGTCGTCATGCAGGGGCTGGCCGGTTTCCTTGTCGACGAACATCGCCAGCGGTGTGCCCCAGGCGCGCTGGCGGCTGATCAGCCAGTCAGGCCGACCCTCGACCATCGAGCGGATCCGATTCTTGCCGGCGACCGGATGGAAGGCGGTGGCGTCGATGGCGGTCAGGGCCTTGTCGCGCAGGAAGTCGCCGTCCTTGAGCGGTTCATCCATGGAGATGAACCACTGCGGCGTGTTGCGGAAGATGATCGGGGCCTTGGAGCGCCAGCTGTGCGGGTAGGAATGCTCCATCCGGCCACGCGCCAGCAGGGTGCCGGCCTCGATCAGCTTCTCGATTACCGCCGGATTGGCGGGTCCGAACCGGCCGGTCTTCTTGCCTTCGGTCTCCAGCACCTTGAGGCCGGCGAACAGGGGCACGGACGGGTAATAGGCCCCCTCGGCGTCGACCGTGTCCGGCACTTCGTGATGGCCGTGGGCCTTCCACACCTCGAAGTCGTCGGCCCCGTGGCCAGGGGCGGTGTGGACGAAGCCGGTGCCGGCGTCGTCGGTGACGTGGTCGCCGGCCAGCAGCGGCACGGAGAAGCCATAGCCCGACGACAGCGCCGCCAGCGGATGGGCGCATTCGAGGCCCGAGGGGTCGATCGTGTTCAGCCGGGTCCAGCTCGCGATCTTCGCGGCCTTGAAGACGTCCTCGGCCAGTTTGTCGCCCAAAATCAGCCGGTCGCCGGGTTTGGCCCAGGGCTCGAACTCCAGCCCGGTCTCCATGGCCGTGACCTCATACAGGCCATAGGCGATCTCGGGACCGTAGCTGAGCGCGCGGTTGGCCGGGATGGTCCACGGGGTGGTGGTCCAGATGACGATCGCCGGATTGGCGTGGCGGAAGCTGAGCAGGTCGTCGGGATGGTGGTCGGTCACGCCGGTGACGGGGAATTTGACCCAGATCGTCGGGCTGACGTGGTCGTGGTATTCGATCTCGGCATCGGCCAGGGCGGTACGCTCGACCGGCGACCACATGACCGGCTTGGAGCCGCGGTACAGCTGGCCGGAATTCTTGAACTTGTGAAACTCGCGGACGATGGCCGCCTCGGTGGCGAAATCCATCGTGGCGTAGCGGTTGTCCCAGTCGGCGGTGATGCCGAGGCGTTTGAACTGGTCGCGCTGCACGTCGATCCAGCCGGCGGCGTATTCGCGGCAGGCGGCGCGGAACTCGGCCTTGGAGACCTCGTCCTTGCGCTTGCCCTGGCTGCGGAAGCGTTCCTCGATCTTCCATTCGATGGCAGGCCGTGGCAGTCCCAGCCGGGGACGTAGTCGACGTCATAGCCCAGCAGGAAGCGGCTGCGGACGACGAAGTCCTTCAGCGTCTTGTTGAGGGCGTGACCGATGTGGATGTCGCCATTGGCATAGGGCGGGCCGTCATGCAGCACGTACAGCGGGGCTTTTTTGGGCCTGACGGGCGGCGCGCAGGGTGCCGTACAGGTCAGCCCCACTGCTCGAGGGTCAGGCGGTTCCCTCTCCGGCGGGCCGCCGCGCATCGGGAAGGGCGTCTCGGCAGATCGTTTCGCGATAGTCGCGGCCGGTGGGGGGAGTTTTGGCGTCGGCCATGAGGTATCTCGGCGTGTTCAGGGTGATGGTTCGCAGGTCATTCGGGCGCGCCGCCGGCCGGATGGCCGTCTGACGCGTCAGGTTCGATCCCGGCGTATGCGAGGCCGAAGCCTCGACCCCCGTCTTCGGGTGTTCTACGCCGGGGCGGCATCGAAATGGGGCGAAGGACGCGGACGGTCATGGTCAGGGCGGTCTAGCAGAGGGGCGGGGGGCTGCGCCATACCCGGTGTGCGCCTTGCCAGAGAGCGGCCGGGGCGGGATGTTGCGAAAATAGGGAGGTTTCGCCGTGCGTGTTTGGTTTTTCGGCCGTACCGTTCGCGCTCGCAGCCCTTGCGGGCCTCGGCGCCTGTTCCGACCAGAAGCCTGAGCAGATCCAGCCGCCGGCGGAGATCGTCGCGGCCCTGCCGCCCGGGGCGACCGGCCATCTATGCCGCGGCGCTCGACGGGCCCGAGTTCGTTGGTGCGGGCGCTCTATGCCGTCTATGCCGTGGACGGTGGTGGGCTGGAGGCGTTGCCGCCCGGAAGGGGCCCCATCTACGGGCGGGCGCTGAATGCGATGATGGGGCCGACTTCCGCAAGGCGGCGGGCGAGGTTCTGTGTGAAATTCGACCCGATCTGTGGCTGTCAGGACAGCGACGGGCTGACTCTGGACTCGGTGGTGGTGACCGGGACCGGCGCGACCGAGGCCGAGGCGGTGGTGGTGTTCACCGACCTGGGCGAGCAGCGGACCCAGACGCTGAAGCTGCTGAAGGAAGGCCAGTCGTGGCGGGTCGTGGATGTGCTGGTGCCCGGCAAGCCGCCGCTGACGGAGCAGCTGTTGAAGGTGATCGACTAGGGACGAATCCGGTTCATCAACGTCCCGCGCGCGGGCGACCGGCGTGGACCCGCCCCGCGTCAGTCGGTGGGGGTGACCAGCGTGGCCAGCGGGGCCAGGCCGGCGAACTCACCCGGCTGTTTCAGGGCCCGGCTCTGGATGAGCGGCCAGGATGTCGGCGGTGTTCCAGATCGAGCCCTGCATGACGGCGGCCCATTCCAGTCCCTCGGCCACCGTGTGATCTCGGGCGTGGACGATGGCGGCCTTGGATCCGGCCACGGCCAGCGGGGCCTTGGCGGCGATGGCCCGGGCCATGTCCAGCGCGGCGGCCAGCAGGGTCTCGGGATCGGGCAGGACGGCGTTGACGAAGCCCAGTCGCTCGGCCCGGTCGGCCATGGTGGTGCCCAGATAGGCCAGTTCCCGGACGACGGCATCCGGCAGGGTCCTGGGCAGGCGCTGCAGGCTGCCGACGTCGGCCATCATGCCGATGTTGATCTCCTCGATGCGGAAATACGCCTCCTGCGAAACCAGGCGCAGGTCGCAGGCGGAGACCATGTCGAGTCCGGCCCCGACGCAGGCCCCTGAATGGCGGCGATGACGGGAAAGCGGACCCGCTCGAGCAGGGTCAGGGTGTCCTGCAGTTCGCGCGCCGACTGGTGGAAGGCCTGACGGGCGGCGGGAGTGTCGGTGTTGAGGATCGCTCCGCCCGAGAAGACCGAGATGTCCATGCCGGCGCAGAAGTTGCGACCCTCGCCGGACAGGACCAGGGCGCGCACGTCACCGGCGGCGTCCAGCGCCTTCAGCGCCGGGCCGAATTCACGCCAGAAGCTGATGTCGAGCGCGTTGGAGGCCTCGGGCCGGCTCAGGCGCAGATGGGCGACGGGGCCGTCACGGGTGATCTGGAATGCGCTCATGACGGTCTCTCGCTCGGTCCGGGGTTCTGTGTCTTTATGTACCGTATCCGTTTTCCAATAAAACCCGCCCGGAGCAAAAGCCGATGTCACTGCAGGGCAAGACACTGTTCATCACCGGGGCCAGCCGCGGCATCGGCCTGGCCATCGGCCTGCGCGCGGCGCGGGACGGGGCCAATGTGGTCATCGCCGCCAAGACCGCCGAGGCGCACAAACATCTGCCCGGCACCATCTATTCGGCGGCGGAAGAGATCGAGGCAGCCGGGGGCAGGCCCTGCCGCTGATCGTCGATGTGCGCGACGAGGACTTCGTCAATGCGGCGGTCGCGGCGGCGGTGGACCGGTTCGGCGGCATCGACACTCCCTGCGTCAACAACGCCTCGGCCATCCAGCTGACGGGGACGCTGGCGACCGAGATGAAGCGCTATGACCTGATGCATCAGGTCAATGCGCGGGGAACCTTCATGGTCTCACGCGCCTGTGTGCCGCATCTGCAGAAGGCGGCCAATCCGGATGTGCTGGCGCTGTCGCCGCCGCTGGACCTGTCGCCGCACTGGTTCGGCCCGCACGTCGCCTATTCGATGGCCAAATACGGCATAAGTCTGGCGATGCTGGGCATGGCCGAGGAGTTCCGCGGCGACGGCATCGCCTTCAACGGTCTGTGGCCGCGCACGGCCATCGCCACGGCGGCGATCGAGTTCGCCATCACCGGCAAGGAGGGGCTGGCCCATTGCCGGACGCCGGAGATCATGGCCGATGCGGCCCACGCCATCTTCTGCCAGCCGTCACGCGAGCTGACCGGGCGTTTCCTCATCGACGACAGCTTCCTGTACGAACAGGGGGTGCGCGATTTCAGCGTCTACAGCGTCGATCCGACCAAGCCGCTGTTGCCCGACTTCTTCGTGCCGGCGGACAGCGAACCGCCGCCCGGGGTCAAGATCGGGTAGGCGTTCGGGTCGCGCGATGGATTGTTTTCGCCTGGCCGGCTGACCAAGCGGACCGGCATGAACAGGGTCTCCAGAGCCCTGGCCGATCCGACACGGCGTCGCGTGGTGGAACTGTTGCGTCAGCGGCCGATGGCAAGACCCTCTCCGGGATGACGGACGAGCGACGTCCGTCAGATCGCCGCGCTGTGCCGCTTGGGCGCAATGACCGACTGGTTGTCGAAACAGGCCGCCACGACCCGGACCAGGCGGGCCATCTCGGCCGGGACGCGGAGCGTGCGTCCATCGACCTGACACAGGCCGTCCGGTTCCAGGGCGCGGGCTTTTGCGATCGCGGGGTCGAGCGTCGAGACCTCGCGGCCGTGGTCGAGGCATACGGCCCCGACATCGACCTGAAGATCACACATCAGCCGTTCGATCACGGTCCGGCGCAGGCGGTCGTCGGAGGTGGTTTCCAGCTGGCGGCCGACCGGCAGGCGTCCCGCCGCGATGTCCGCGGCCCAGTCGTCGACCCGCAGCCGGTTCTGGGCGTAGGCGTAGGGCAGGCTGCTGATCGCCGATGGACCCACTCCGATCAGCACCGACGACGGATCGTCGGTATAGCCCTGGAAGTTGCGATGCAGGGTGCCCTCGGCCAGGCGCGCGGTCATCGGGTCGCCCGGACGGGCATAGTGATCCATGCCGATGCGGACATAGCCGTGCGCCGCCAGCACAGCTTCGGCCGCCTCGGCCTGGGCCCAGCGACCGGACACGTCGGCCAGGTCGGAGTCACGGATCACCGCCTGATGCTTCTTCATCCACGGCACGTGGGCATAGCCGAACAGGGCGACCCGGTCGGGCGCGAGCGCCAGCGCGGTCTCCATGCTGGCGGCGACATTGGCGCAGGTCTGGCCGGGCAGGCCGTACATCATGTAGAAATTCATCGCCGCGACCCCGCCGCCGCGCAGGTCGTCGACGGCGGTGGCGACCTGTTCAACGGGCTGGATCCGGTTGACCAGACGCTGGACCTCGGGATCGAAGGTCTGCACGCCCAGGCTGGCGCGGGTCGCCCCGGCGGCCCCCAGGCCGCGGGCGAATTCCCGATCCAGATTGCCGGGGTCGAGTTCTACTGCGACCTCGGCCCCCGGGCGCAGCCGGAACCTCAGGGCCAGCAGGGCCAGAAGTTCGGCGAAATCGCTGGTGTTGAGGCTGTTGGGGCTGCCGCCCCCGAAATGCAGATGGGCCGTGCCGGCATGGTCGGGCAGGGCGTCGCCCCACAGGCCGATCTCGTCCTTCAACTGCGCGAAGAACCGGGCGATCCGCGCATAGCCGTTGGGCACGCTGGTGTGGCAGCCGCAGTACCAGCACAGCCGCTCACAAAAGGGGATGTGCGCATAGATCGACAGGGTGTCGTGCGGCTGGATGGCGGCCAGCCAGCGGCGGGCGTCCGCGTCATCCACCGCCGGCTGAAACGCCAGGGCCGTCGGATAGCTGGTGTAGCGCGGCAGGCTGCGGGTCGCGTGGGCGAGAAGGCGGTCCGACAGGGGGGTCATGCGGTCATCCCTTCGGCGAGGGCCAGGTCATCGAGCGTGTTGATGTTGAGAAACGGGTCCCGGCCTGCGATCGGCCAGTCCACCACAATCCGGCCACAGCCTCGCCGAGACCGTTCAGCGACAACTGGCCTTCACGGGCCCGCCGGTGGAGCGCGGGAAGGGCGGACGTGCGCCACAGGGCGCAGACCGGATACAGGCGCCCGTCGCTGGCGGCGACGGCGACGCCCGCCTCGGCGGTCAGGGCCTGATCGAGCCGGACCCGCAGATCGGCGGGCAGGAAGGGCATGTCGCACGGGATGGTCAGGACGCGGTCCGCGCCGTTGGCGTCAGCCCAGGCCAGGGCCGAGGCCAGACCCCCGAGGGGCCCGGGGATGTCCGGATCGTCCAGGATCACCTGATCATCGACCTCCCGGACCTGCATGGGATCACGCAGTACCAGAACCGTCGGCGCGCCCCATCCATGGGCGGCCTTGAGCGCATGCGTCAGCAGGCTGGTTCCGGCAAGGTGCCGATCCGGCTCGGCCCCGCCGATCCGCCGCCCGGCCCCGCCGGCGAGAATTGCAGTGACGAGGCTCATGATCGACACCGGCCCGGGATTCGTGGCCGGGACCGGGCGGGCGGACGCACATGCTCAAGGCGACGGACGTCTTCGGGGCCGGTGATCGTGGTCTCCATATCGCGAACCAGACCGTCGCGAATGGAATAGATCCAGCCATGAATGGACAGCGGCTGGCCCCGTTTCCAGGCGTCAGTGATGAAGGGATTGCGGGACAGGGCCCGCACCTGGGCCAGCACGTTCTTCTCGCAGATGAAATTGACCCGCGCGTCGGGGTCGTGGATGGCCGCGAGCTCGCCGTCATGGTCCTCGCACAGGCGCTGCACGCGCTGCATCCAGTGGTCGATGATTTCGTGGCGCTGTCCGTCGAGGACCGCCCGGACTCCACCACAGCCATAGTGACCGCAGACGATGATGTGGCGAACCTTCAGCGACTCCAGGGCGAACTCAAGCACGGCCAGCAGATTTATGTCCTGGGCTGGGGCCAGGTTGGCGACGTTGCGGTGGACGAACAGTTCGCCGGGCTCCAGCCCGACGATCTCGTTGGCGGGAACGCGACTGTCCGAACACCCGATCCACAGATATTCGGGTGACTGCTGCGCCGACAGACGCCGGAATACTCCGGGTCAATCCGGGCCTTGGCGGCGGCCCATTTCAGATTGTTGCGCAGCAGGTCTTCAATCACGGTGTTGCTCCCGCGGCTAAAGCCTGATCCGCAGGCAGGTCGTCTTCCGGGTCGTCCAGAACGACGCCCCTGCGCGCAGCCATCCGGCTGCTGAGCGCGCGCAGGTCCCGGGGCGTCAGCCGCAGGCGCGCGATCGGCAGGATAATCGCATTCTCCAGTGCGATATGACGGCGTTCATGCAGGGCGAAATCCGTGAACAGGCGCCGCGCTTCCAGATCATGTCCCGGGGTGGCCCTCGGTCAGGGCCCGTTCCAGCAAGGTGGTCAGCACCCGCGTCTGTTCCATGTCGTCACGATGTTCTGCGGACAGCGCCCCCAACAGCGGGCCCAATTCATCTTCCGGCAGGCAGCGGCGGCGGGTACAGGGGGAAGAGGTCCTCTTCCTCGTCGATGATGTGCAGCGCCATGTCGTGGCGCAGGAAGGTCAGGATTTCCTCGGTTTCCTCCTGCAGCACGACGGTCGCGGTGCCGACGCGTTCGATCAGCCGGCACAGCTGGCGATGGCGATAATGCTCCGCGAACAGCCAGTTCAGCGGCTCATGAAGAAGGTCCTCTTGGGCAGGGGTTCGATCTGCGGCTTCTGGCTCATCCGAGATGATCTCCTGGCCGGCCCATCGCGTTCAGAATTGAAGGTCCATGGCGACCCAGATCTTGGTGCGGTCGGCGAAGGTGGGTTGCGCGCCGTCAAAATGGGCCGCCTTGATCTCGATGGCCCGGCGCGGGTCGAGGACCAGTCGTCCGCTCACGTCAAACTCGCGACCGGAACGGTTGTCACCCCCGGCATCGTGGATGTCGCGCCATGCGGCGGCGATCGTCGCGCTGCGTCCAACGGGCGGATGGGCGATCGCATAGCTGACCGTGGCGGACACATCGCGCAATCCGTTGCGCGGGGTGTTCAGGAAGACATCGGCCCAGCCCTGGAAGGCGTGCAGGGTCGCCAGCGGCGTCGGGAAGGCCTGGGCCCCGTTGCCGTCCAGCTGCTCCAGCGCCAGGACGCCGCTCAGGGCGCCGCGTTTCAGGCCCGCGGACACCAGGCCGTAGTCGAGGTCGAAATTGGCCGGGTTGGTGCCGTAGTCAGACTGGCGCGCATAGTCGATGGCATAGAGGGCTGACCAGTCCGGGGACAGGGCATGACTGCCCTCAAGTCGCGCGCCCCATGTGGCTGACGACTGGGCCGGCGCATTGGCGAAATCGAGCAGATAGCCATAGGTCGTCAGGCGTCCCACCGGCGTTACGGCCTCGACATTGATCAGGTGGCTGTCGGATTTTCTATTTGCCCCCACTCTCGGACTGTCGTCGCCGAAGATCCGGTGCACCCGGTCGATCCAGACATAGGTCACGGTCAACGGCTTCTAGGGACCCCGCGTCGTCACCTTGACGGCGTCAAAGGTCTGCTCGTTCTGGGCGAAAGCCGACATTGCCGACGAAACGGGCATTGCCGAGAATGACGTGCTGGCGGCCCAGAACGACCTCGGTGTCCGGCAGGCCGGTCCAGGTCAGCTGCAACCGGTTCAGCTCAACCCCTTCCGGGGTCGGCCACCACCGGATAGCGGGCGGGGCCGCGGATGGTGTCATTGTAGTCGTCGACCAGGGCCACGACGCCCTCGCCCTCGACCAGCAGGCGAAAGCCGGACCAGTCCGGGCTCTGCCAGCCGAGACGGGCACGCAGGGTTACCGCCGTCGCGTCGTCCAGTCCGTCCTGGCTGACGCCTTCATAGCGCAGACGGCCGTCGAACAGGATATCGCCCGTCTGCGTGGAGGCCGCGGCCGGGCCGGCGGCCGGGGTCTGGGCGAGGGCGACGCCGGGGGCCACTGTCAGGGCAAGGGCCAGCAGGGCGGAGGGCGTGAAAGGTTTCATCTCAATTTCTGCGAATGAGGGTGAAGGTCTTCTTCTGAACCGTCAGTTTCGACTTCAGGATCGCCTGAACGCAGGCCAGTGCGGGGTCGTCGGAGCCCTGGGCCGCCGAGATCAGCCGGGTCCAGCTTTCGTCACCGGCGCCCTGGGCGAAGTTGGCGATTTCCCGCTGAACAAAGGCGGCGAATCCGATCCCTGCCGCTTCGGCAACCTCACGGGCGCGGCTGGCCAGGGCGGGGTCGGCGGCGTCCAGCCAGGTTTCAAGCCGGGCGGCGACCGCGGTCTGGTTGTTCAGGAGGTCGCCCAGCGAGATGGCTCCGTTGGACACGGTGCCGTCGATGGTGACGGTGAGGGCGACGCCCCGCTCGCGAGCCTCGGCGGCAAGGCCGGACACATAGCGGGTCGCCGCCGCGGTCCAGGCGCGACTTTCCAGATGCAGGGCGATCTGGGGCTGGACGTGTTCGAATGGCAGGCGCTGGCCTTCAATGCGCCGGTCAAGGCGCAGGATGTGCCAGCCGAACCGGGATCTGACCGGCTCCGCTGCGGTCTCTCCGGCCTGAAGCCGGTCGAGTCCGGCCTCGACTTCGGGCGCGAGATCACCGGGTGACAGCTGGCCGAGGGAGCCGCCGACGCCCTTGGACGGACAGTCCGACAACGTTGCCGCCAGACTGCAGAACCGGGACGGATGGTCCGCCAGCTCGGCAATCGCCGCCATCGCGACGGCATGGGCCGAGACCCAGGCGGCCTCGTCATCGCCCTTGGGGGCGCACAGGATATGGGAAGCCTGGGTCAGGCGCGGCGTCCGGAACCGGTCCGGCGCGCTGTCGTAGACCCGACGACATTCACTTTCGTCCGGCCGGTCGATGGTGATCTCGGCGTCGAGCACCGCGCGGACGAGGGCTTCCTCCGGCGTTTCCTCACGACCGTCCTCGTCCAGCTCCGGCTCGGCCGTCAGGCCCATCTGGTGCGCGCGATCCAGAAGCAGGGCCTTGATCGCCAGGGCGTGACCCGCCGCATTGCGGGCGGCCTCGATCGAGGGGCCCGGATGGTTCTGGGCCTCTTCGGCGATGAGAAATTCAGGAAGCTCGACCCCGTCGACGACGATGACCGCACTCATTTGGTGGGCTCCGCGGTCCGGCGCACCGGCGGCATGGGGTCCTTGCTGCGCACCAGCTGCCAGCCACGGCGGTTCAGGTACCAGATCGGTGCCGACAACATGTGCACCAGCCGGGTGAACGGGAAGACCAGCAGGATGGTCAGGCCGAGCGTGATGTGGGCCTTGAACACCCAGCTGACGTCGGCGATGTAGCTGGCGCTGTACGGGTTGAAGGTGAAGATGCCCTGGGCCCAGTTCATGAACTTGACCATCTCGCTACCATCGCGGTGCCCGAGGGACAGCGGGATGGTCGCCAGTCCGAGGCACAGCTGAACCAGCAGGATCACCAGAATGGCGATGTCGCCGAAGCTGGAAGTGTTGCGGATGCGCGCATCGAACAGCCGCCGGTGCAGCAGCAGCAGACCGCCGGCCAGGCAGAAGATGCCGGCGATGCCGCCGGCGACGATGGCCAGCATCTGTTTGAAGCCGTGGGTGATCATGAAGAAGTCCCACACGATCAGGGGGGTCAGCAGGCCGACAAAGTGGCCGCCGAAGATGGCCAGGATCCCGAGGTGAAACAGGATCGAGCCGA
This sequence comes from Brevundimonas sp., assembly GCA_034676465.1. Lineage (GTDB taxonomy): Bacteria > Pseudomonadota > Alphaproteobacteria > Caulobacterales > Caulobacteraceae > Brevundimonas. The sequence continues at coordinate 45,174 of JAUCCG010000070.1, forward strand.
GTACCAGCTGCTTGCGTCGCAACAGCTGGGATGAACCGGTCCGCCAGGTGTATTGCTCACGATCGAACCGGAGGATCGAGCCAAGCGCCAGCACGGCCAGGGCGATGTAGGGGTAAACCCCGAAGGCGATGAAATTCAGGTCCATAGCGGAATTCCTCTGCAGGGCCGCCGCGTCGGGGCGACGGCTGTGTTCGGGGGACGGGGCAGCGTTCATCGCAGACAGCATTGACGTCTGCCTTGGGACAGCCGACCTCTCCGGGTCCGAAGGTGACAGCGGTTTCTTCCCACGACTTGTCGAGCGCCTCGAGATCGTTGGGATCCTCGTCCGGCTCCTGCAACAGGGCCGAAACGGCCGCGGTATCGGGAACCGCGTCGGCCAGGTTAGACAGCGCCCCGAAGACGGCGCGATAGGGGCTGTTGCGCTTGTGCAGCCGCTCCGTCAGGGCGGCCAGAACATGGGCCCCCTCACCAAGCAGCGAGGCCGCTTCCGCGTCCGGCAGGGTGGACAGGAAGTCGAGGAACACCGGCAGGTGGTCCGGCAGTTCGTTGGCCGACAGTTCCAGCCCGTACGAGGCGTAGAGCTCGACCAGGGCGGCCATGGCCTGACCCCGGTCCCGGCTTTCGCCGTGGATGTGCTCGTACAGGTTCAACGACAGCGACCGGGTCCGGTCGAACAGCTCCACGAACCCCTCTTGCAGAGCATAGAGGTCGTCGTGTTCCAGCATGCCGGCCAGCCGTTCCAGCGACCGGACGATCGGGTCGGGGATCAGGCCTTCCGAGCGAATGGCATCCATGGCCGCCGGGGCGGCGGCCTGGATGTCGGCCGTCGGATAGCTGAGCATCAGGGCCAGGGCGCGATAGGTAAGAGCCATGATCAAGCCACCTCTGCTGTGGGTTTGGCGTGCGAGCGCTTGTTGGGCCCGAACAGGCCCAGTTCGGTCCGGCCGCCGGAGCAGCCGTTGCCGAAGGTGAAGCCGCAGCCGCCCCGGATATCGAAGGCGTCCTCGGCGGTCTCGCGGTGGTTTGTCGGGATGACGAACCGGTCTTCGTAGTCGGCGATGGCCATGATCTTGTACATGTCGTCGATCTGGGCCGCGGTCAGGCCGACCTTGGCCGCGAGGGCGTGGTCGATGCGGCCGTCGATGGTCTTGGCCCGCATGTAGGCGCGCATGGCCAGCATGCGCTGCAGGGCCAGGGTCACCGGAGCCTCGACACCGGCGGTCAGCAGGTTGGCGAGGTATTTGACCGGGATGCGCAGCGAATTAACGTCCGGCATCTCGCCGTCCATCTCCAGCGCCCCGACGGCCGCCGCGTTCTGGATCGGCGACAGCGGCGGGACACGTACCAGACCATCGGCAGGGTCCGGTATTCGGGATGGAGCGGGAAGGCGATCTTCCAGTCCATCGCCATCTTGTAGACCGGGCTGCGCTTGGCCCCTTCGATCCAGGCATGGGGAACACCGTCGGCCTTGGCCTGGGCGATCACCGCCGGATCGTGCGGATCCAGGAACACGTCGAGCTGGGCCTGGTAGAGGTCCTTTTCGTCGACGCTGGCAGCCTCGCTGATGCGATCGGCGTCATAGAGCAGCACGCCGAGATAGCGGATGCGGCCGACGCAGGTTTCGGAACAGACGGTCGGTTGCCCCACCTCGATGCGCGGGTAGCAGAAGGTGCATTTCTCGGATTTGCCCGAATCCCAGTTGTAGTAGATTTTCTTGTAGGGACAGGCCGATACGCACATCCGCCAGCCGCGGCACTTGTCCTGGTCGATCAGGACAATGCCGTCCTCTTCCCGCTTGTAGATCGCGCCTGACGGGCAGGCGGCGACGCAGGTCGGGTTCAGGCAGTGCTCGCACAGCCTGGGCAGGTACATCATGAAGGTGTTTTCGTATTCGCCGTAGAGGTCCTTCTCGATGTTGGCGAAATTGTAGTCCTTCGACCGTTTGGCGAATTCGCCGCCGAGAATTTCCTCCCAGTTCGGACCCCATTCGATCTTCTCCATCCGCTGGCCGGAAATGGCCGAGCGCGGACGGGCCGTCGGGAAATGCTTCATCTCCGGTGCGGTCTGGAGATGGGCATAGTCGAAGTCGAACGGCTCGTAATAGTCGTCGATCTCCGGCAGGTCGGGGTTGGCGAAAATCTTGGCCAGGATGCGCCATTTCGCGCCCATCCGGGGTTCGATGTCGCCGTTCTTCTTGCGTCGCCAGCCACCGTTCCAGCGCTTCTGGTTTTCCCAGTCCTTGGGATAGCCGATGCCGGGTTTGGTCTCGACGTTGTTGAACCAGGCGTATTCAACGCCCTTGCGGCTGGTCCAGACGTTCTTGCAGGTGACAGAGCAGGTGTGACAGCCGATGCACTTATCGAGATTCAGCACCATGCCGATTTGGGCGCGGACCTTCATCGGGCGGGCTCCTTGGCTTGAGAAAAGTCACCGAGTGGCTCGTCGAGCCAGTCGACCTTGGTCATCTTGCGAATGACCACGAACTCGTCGCGGTTGGACCCGACGGTGCCGTAGTAGTTGAAACCGTAGGACAGCTGGGCGTAACCGCCGATCATGTGCGTCGGCTTGGGCACAATCCGGGTGACCGAGTTGTGGATGCCGCCGCGCCGGCCGGTGATCTGGGACCCGGGCGTGTTCACGATCTTTTCCTGGGCGTGATACATGAAGGTGGTGCCTTCACGGATCCGCTGGGACACGACCGCACGGGCCGTGATGGCACCGTTGGCGTTGAACAGCTCGACCCAGTCGTTGTCGACCACGCCGATGCGGCGGGCGTCCGTTTCCGAGATCCAGATGACAGGGCCGCCTCGGTTGAGGGTCAGCATCATCAGGTTGTCGGAATAGGTCGAGTGGATGCCCCATTTCTGGTGCGGGGTGATGAAGTTCAGCGCGATCTCGGGCTCGCCGTTCGACTTGCGGCCCTGGACCCACAGGGTCTTCATGTCGAGCGGCGGACGATAGACGCACAGCGCCTCGCCGAAGGCCCGCATCCACAGATGATCCTGATACAGCTGCTGACGACCGGTCAGGGTGCGCCACGGAATCCGCTCGTGCACATTGGTATAGTTGGCCGTGTAGCAGACGTGTTCAGACTCCAGGCCTGACCAGATCGGCGAGGAGATGATCTTCCGCGGCTGGGCGACGATGTCGCGGAAGCGGATCTTCTCATCCTCCTTGGGCAGGGCCAGGTGGGTGTGGTCACGTCCGGTCTGCTTCGACAGGGCGGCCCACGCCTTGACGGCCACCTCGCCGTTGGTTTCCGGCGCCATCATCAGCACCGCTTCGCAGGCATCGATGGCGGTGTGGATCTTGGCGCCGCCTTCCGAGACACCTTCATCGAGAACCTTGCCGTTCAGTGCGCGGAGCAGTTCGACCTCGGTTTCGGTGTTCCAGGTCAGACCCTTGCCACCGTTTCCGAGCTTGTCCATCAGCGGGCCGATGGAGGTGAACTGCTTGTAGAGGTTGGGGTAGTCGCGCTCGACCATGGTGATCTGCGGCATGGTGACGTTGGGCACCGGCTCGCATTCACCCTTCCACCAGTCCTTGACCTCGAACGGCTGGGCCATTTCGGCCGGGCTGTCGTGCTGGATCGGGGTCAGGACCACGTCCTTCTCGACACCCAGAACCTCGGGGCAGATTTCCGAGAAGGTCTTGGCCAGGCCGCGGAAGATGTCCCAGTCGCTGCGGGCTTCCCACGCCGGATCCACGGCCGCCGTCAGCGGGTGGATGAACGGGTGCATGTCCGAGGTGTTGAGGTCGTCCTTCTCGTACCAGGTGGCCGTCGGCAGGACGATGTCGGAATAGACCGCCGTGGTCGACATGCGGAAGTCGAGCGTGACCAGCAGGTCCAGCTTGCCCTCCGGAGCTTCCTCGCGCCAGGTCACTTCAGTCGGCTTCACGCCGCCGCTTTCGCCCAGGTCAACGCCCTGGACGCCGTGGCTGGCCCCCAGCAGGTGTTTGAGGAAATACTCATGCCCCTTGCCGGAAGACCCCAGCAGATTGGAGCGCCAGATGAACATGTTGCGGGGCCAGTTGGCCGGCGCGTCCGGGTCCATGCAGGACATTTCCAGCGACCGGTCCTTGAGGGCGTTGACCGTATAGGTCTTGGCATCGACCCCGGCCGCCTCGGCGGCGCGGGCCACCTCGAGCGGATTGGTCTTGAGCGCCGGCGAAGACGGCAGCCAGCCCATCCGCTCGGCGCGGGCGTTGAAGTCGATCAGGGAGCCTGACCAGTCGCCATCCGGTGCCGTCGGCGACAGCAATTCGCTGGCGGCCACGGTCTCGTAACGCCACTGATCCGTGTGGGCGTAGAAATAGGAGGTCGCGTTCTGCTGGCGCGGAGGGCGGTACCAGTCGAGGCTGAAGGCGACCGGAGCCCAGCCCGACTGGGGCCGCAGCTTTTCCTGGCCGACATAGTGGGCCCAGCCGCCGCCCGACTGGCCCACGCAACCGCACATCACCAGCATGTTGATGACCGAACGGTAGTTCATGTCCATGTGGAACCAGTGGTTCATGGCCGCGCCGATGATGACCATGGACTTGCCATTGGTCTTTTCGGCGTTGCCGGCGAAGCCCCGGGCCACGGCGATGATCTGGTCCCGCGGTACGCTGGTCATGCCTTCGGCCCAGGCGGGAGAGTAGGGTGCCGGATCGTCGAAGTCCTTGGGCATGTGGTCGCCGCCGAAGCCCTGGTCGACGCCATAGTTGGCCAGGAACAGGTCGTAGACGCAGGCCACGAGGGCCTCGCCGTCCTTCAGCATCATCCGCTTGACCGGCACGTTGCGAACCAGAACGTCGGGGTGGTCGCTGGAGGCGAAGCCGTTGGTGGCGGTGTTGGCGAAATAGGGGAAGCGTACACCCACGACCTCGTCGTGGTTGTCCTTGAGGCCCAGGGTCGGGACGAATCTCCTTACCCGCGGCGTCCTTCTCCTCGAGGTTCCACTTGCCGTCCTCGCCCCAACGGAAGCCGATCGAGCCGTTGGGCACGACGACCTTGCCGCTGATCTCGTCGATGACGACGGTCTTCCAGTCGGGATTGTTCTTCTGACCGAGCGACTTGTCGAAGTCGGAGGCGCGCAGCTGGCGTTCGGCGACGAGGCCACCGTCCTGGGGAACCAGGCGTACTAGCATCGGCAGGTCCGAATACTGGCGCAGATAGTCGCGGAAATACGGGACCTGACGGTCGACGTGGAATTCCTTGAGGATGACATGGCCGAAGGCCATGCCCAGGGCCGCGTCCGTGCCCTGTTTCACCGACAGCCACAGGTCGGCGAATTTCGAGGCCTCGGAATAGTCGGGGCAGATCACCGCCGACTTGGCCCCGCGATAGCGGGCCTCGGTGTAGAAGTGGGCGTCCGGGGTCCGCGTCTGCGGCACGTTCGAGCCCCAGAGCAGCAGGAAGCCGGAGTTGAACCAGTCGGCCGATTCCGGAACGTCGGTCTGCTCGCCCCAGGTCTGGGGCGAGGCCGGCGGCAGGTCGCAGTACCAGTCATAGAAGGAGCCGGAGGTCCCGCCCATCAGCTGCAGGTAGCGAGCACCGGCGGCATAGGAAAGCATCGACATGGCCGGAATGGGCGAGAAGCCGAATACCCGGTCGGGTCCCCACCGCTTGATCGTGTGGGCGTTGGCGGCGGCGATGATCTCGTTGACCTCGTCCCACTCGGCACGGACGAAACCGCCCGATCCGCGCATCTGCATATAGTCGGACCGTGCGGCCGGATCATCCTGGATCGACGCCCAGGCGGCGACCGGCGGCAGGGTGGCCCGTGCCGCGCGCCAGTGCTTCAGCAGACGTGAGCGGATCAGCGGATATTTCACCCGGTTGGCGGAATACAGATACCAGCTGTAGCTGGCCCCACGGGCGCAGCCGCGCGGCTCGTGGTTGGGCAGGTCGGGACGGGTGCGCGGATAGTCGGTCTGCTGGGTCTCCCAGGTGACGATCCCCCCCTTGACGTAGATCTTCCACGAGCACGACCCGGTGCAGTTCACACCGTGGGTGGAGCGCACGATCTTGTCGTGGCGCCAGCGATTTCGATAGGCCTCCTCCCAGGTCCGGTCATCGTCGTTCATGACGCCGTGCTTGTCGGAGAACAGTTCTGTCTTGCGCGTGAAGAAGGCAAGGCGGTCGAGGGTATGGCTCATGATCAGACTGCCGCTTTGAGGGAGAGGTTCAGGGTCGAGCGCGGCCGGGCGTAATAGACCCAGTTGACGACCGCGCAGGTCGCGTAGAAGGCACAGAAGAAGTAGAGGGCGGTCATCGGCCCGCCGGTCGCCTTCATCGAGTTGGCAAAGGCCAGCGGGATGAAGAAGCCGCCATAGGCACCGAGGGCGGACGAGAAGCCGACGATGGCCGCCAATTCCAGTTCTGACTGTTTCCGGCGTTCATCGGAAGACGCCTTGGGCATCAGCCGCGGCATGTCGGTTCGCACCAGGGCCGGGATCATCTGGAAGGTCGAGGCGTTGCCCACACCGGTCCAGAAGAACAGCCAGATGAAGCTGGCGAAGAACAGGCTGAAGACCGGTTCACCACCGAAGGCACCGACGCTGTAAAGGACGGCCAGCACACCTGCGATCAGGGCGTAGAACACGATCTGGGTGACGTTCTGACCACCCCAGCGGTCCGAGACCCAGCCTGTCAGCGCCCGGGATGCCGCACCGACCAGGGGGCCGAGGAAGGCGATCTGCAGGATGTTGACGTCGGGAAACAGGGTCTTGCCCAGCAGCGGAAAGGCCGCGGAAAATCCGATGAACGAGCCGAAGGTCCCGACGTAGAGATAGCACATCAGCCAGTTGTGCTTGCGCTGGAAGATCACCGCCTGGGTCTTGAACGACGCCTTGGCCGAGGTGATGTCATTCATGCCGAACCAGGCCGCTGCCGCCGAGGCGAGCAGGAAGGGAACCCAGACGAAGCCGGCGTTCTGCAGCCAGATCTCGGTCTCGACACCCTTGTCGACGGCGATCTGGGGGGCACCGACGACGGGTGCGAACAGGCCGAACGTGATGACCAGGGGAACGGCGAACTGCATGACGCTGACGCCGAGATTGCCGAACCCGGCGTTCATCGCGAGGGCGTTGCCCTTTTCGGATTTCGGATAGAAGAAGCCGATATTGGACATGGACGAGGCGAAATTGCCGCCCCCCAGCCCGCAGAGCAGCGCGAGCGCAACAAACACCCAGTAGGGCGTGTCGGGGTTCTGGACGGCCAGTCCGATACCGAGGGCCGGGATGACCAGGGACAGGGTCGACAAGGCTGTCCAGCGGCGCCCCCCGAAGATCGGCACCATGAAACTGTAGAAGATGCGCAGCGTCGCGCCCGATAGCGCCGGAAGGGCCGCCAGCCAGAACAGCTGCGCCGTGTCGAACTTGAAGCCGATCAGCGCCAGCTTGGCCACGACCATGGACCAGACCATCCAGAGCGAGAAGGCCAGCAGGAGGTTGGGTATAGAAATCCAGAGATTCCGGGCGGCGATCCGCTTGCCGGTGGAGGCCCAGAATTCCGGGTCCTCGGGGTGCCAGTCGTTCAGAACGTGACGGGACATGCTCGTCTTTCTCTAGTTCGCGGCGGACGGTGCGGTGGCGGACCGGTCAGGTCCAACCCCGGCCAATTCCGGAAATTCGGGAAGGGTTGCCAGGCTGGGAGCGCGTCTGTGTTCCATCCGGCTCACGGCCAGATGCATCCAGATCAGGGCGCCGAAGACCAGCAGGAACAGCAACATGAAACAGCTGGTCCAGACGCCGGTCAGATCATTGAGGGCACCGAAGGCGATCGGCAGGATGAAGCCGCCGAGTCCGCCGATCATGCCGACCAGACCGCCCACCGCGCCGACATGGTCGGGGTAGTAGACGGGGATATGTTTGTAGACCGCCGCCTTGCCCAGGCTCATGGCGAAGCCGAGCACGAAGACCAGGACAATGAAGGCGGGCAGGTTCAGGGCCAGCTTGAACTGGATCGGGCCTTCGATGCCGTCGATCACATAGGTCGTGGCCGGATAGGCGAGGATGAAGGCGCAGACGGCGCTGATGGCAAAGGTCAGGTACATGACCTTGCGCGCGCCGATCCGGTCGGACAGCCAGCCGCCGAACACCCGGAACAGGGAGCCGGGGATCGAATAGGCCACCGCCAGCATGCCCGCCGCGCCGATCCCGAGCCCGTAGGCTCCCGTCAGGTAGTGCGGCAGCCATAGGGCGAGGGCAACGAAGCCCCCGAAGACAAAGAAATAGTAGAGCGAGAAGCGCCAGACCCGGATGTCCTTCAGCGGTGTGAGCTGCATCCAGGCCGTAACCGGCTTCTGGCCGGTCCGGCGACGCTCGATCACATCCGGCTCATCGCGGGTCAGCAGGTAGGTGAGGACCGCGATGACCAGCAGAACGCTGGCCCAGACCTGCGCCACCGCCTCCCAGCCCAGCGCCAGCATCAGGAAGGGGGCCGCGAATTTGGTGACGGCAGCGCCGACGTTGCCGGCTCCGAAGATGCCGAGGGCGGTGCCCTGCTGGCTGGCCGGGTAGAATTTCGAGACATAGGCGACGCCGACCGCGAACGCCCCGCCCGCGAGGCCGACACCGAGCGCCGCGATCAGGAACTGGGTATAGGTTTCGGCATAGGACAGCAGGAAGGTCGCGGCGGCGGCCAGGACCATGACAACCAGGTTGACGATGCGGCCACCGAACTGGCCGGTCCAGACGCCGAGGAATATCCGCGAAAGCGATCCGGTCAGGATGGGCGTGCCGACCAGAAGGCCGAATTGGGCCTCGGTCAGGTTGAGGTCGGCCTTGATCTGGACCCCGATGATCGAGAAGATCGTCCAGACGGCAAAACAGGCGGTGAAAGCGAAGGTGCTGACCCAGAGCGCAGCCTTGGCTCCGGGGGCCGGCACTTCGGAAACAGAGACCATACCGGTCGTCCTCATCGATCGGGGCCGCCCTCCGGCCCGTCTGCGATGTTCATTATCTCCCGTGCGGCGCGCAAAGATTGATCCTTGTCAATTCGCACCAGCCGAGGGCGCTTTATATCGAGAATTTGATTGATAAATGAGGGTGGGACTACCCTGTTGGCCTCCATGGTTGCTTTAGGTTTCCGGTGCGGTTGATAATCGTCAAGAGAGGGGGCAGTCTGTCAGTGGGGCCTGATTTTCGGACCTCGATTCATCCCCGCGAGGCCAGGCTATCCTGATCCAGATTTCGGAGACCGTCATGACCATGCGCGAGTCCGACGTCGAGCGCGTCAGAGCCTTGCCGCTGTTCTCCAGGGCTTCACCCGAAGTGTTCCGCGATGTGACCGGGGGGGCGTTTCTTCAGCGGTTCCCGGCCGGAACCACCCTGCTGATGGAAGGTGACCCGGTCGATTTTCTTTACGTCCTGCTGGACGGGATGGTGGAACTGCAGGGGTCGTGGAAGGAGAAGGAGACGACGCTGGCGCTGCTGCGGCCTGTCTCGACCTTTATCCTTGCGGCGGTGGTGCTGGATGCCGACGCCCTGATGTCCGCGCGCACCCTTGAGCGATCCGAGATTCTGATGCTGTCGGGCGAGGCCCTGCGCCGGGTCATGCGACAGGATGCCGATTTCAGCTTCGCCGTGTCCCAGGAGCTGTCCGGCTGCTACCGCGGGCTGGTGCGGGCCGTGAAAAACCAGAAACTGCGCGGCGGAGCCGAACGCCTGGCCAACTATCTGGTGACCCAGCGCATTCGTCAGGATCTGGTCGAGACGATGGTCCTGCCACATGAAAAGCGCGTGCTGGCCTCACTGCTGGGCATGACACCGGAAAACCTGTCACGAGCCTTTGCCAGCCTGGCCAAATATGGCGTGATCGTGCGCGGCGGTGAAGTGACCGTGAGCCGGCCCGAGGCCCTCGAGCGGCTGGCCCGCCCGTCGCCGTTGATCGACAATCATATGCCGCCACAGGGGGGCGTGGTCGGCAAGGCCGAGAGCGAGCGCTGGAGTTCAGCGACCGGGCGCAGCTGCGGCTACGTCCCGAGCTGATCAGCCGCCGAGCTGGGCCAGGTTTTTAAGATCGCCGGACAGGCCCTGCGCCAGCTGATGGCCCCAGCTCTTGCCGGTCAGGCCAGAGACGATGCGGGCGTTCAGGAGGTCGCAATCATCGTCATCCTGAAGCAGGTCGCGCAGATCGACACCGCCGTCACCGAACAGGCACAGGCGCAGCTTGCCGCGTGACGTCACCCGCAAACGGTTGCAGCTGTCGCAGAAGCCGGGCGAGTAGGGGGCGATGAGACCGATCGACCCGGCATGATCCGGGTGACGATATTCGAGCGCCGGACCGGCGTCGACCGCCCGCGGCCCTGCCGTCCAGCCATTGTTGTCCAGCCAGTCACGGAGGCCCTGGGCCTTCACATGATGCGCGGCGAAATAGTCGTGATTGTCGGTGGTCTTCATCAGTTCAATGAAGCGAACGGTGACGGGCCGGTCACGCACGAACCGGGCCCAGCCGTCAAAGCCGGCCTCGGCTGTCTGGCGCAGCAGCACGGCATTGACCTTCACGGCCGAGAAGCCTTCGGACAGGGCCATATCCAGTCCGGTCAGGACCTGGTTCAGCTTGTCGTGGCCGGTGATCTGCCGAAACACGTCGGGATCGATCGAGTCGATGCTGACGTTGATGTGGCTGAGACCCGAGGCGCGCCAGTCGGAGACGTGACGGGCCAGGTTCCAGCCGTTGGTGGTCACAGCGACCTTGGCGACGCCGGGCGAGGCCGCGACCGTGCCGACGATGTCGTTGAAGTCCTTGCGCACCGTCGGTTCGCCGCCGGTCAGCCGGACCTTGCTGAGCCCGAGGTTGGAAAAGCCTGCCACCAGGCGTCGAATTCCGTCGACCGTCAGGAAGGACAGCGGTCCGCTCTTCTTCCAGCCGTCCGGCAGGCAGTAGGTGCAACTGAAGTTGCAGACTTCCGTCACAGATAGACGGAGGTAGTGAAACCGGCGACCGAAGGTGTCGGTCGCGGGGGCGGCATCGAGTGCCATGGAAGCTCCTTTCCAAATGCGGGAGGCGAAGGGATTTCTCCCGGCGCCCTCGATCCTTGCGGATCCGGCGACCGGGCCATGGCGTCGAAACGCTGTAGGCACGGTCGCTCGGAGCGAACTCACCATGAGCCATAGGCGTTCAGCCGGCCAACCACTTTGATGCGGGACTCCCCGCAGGCTTGATGAAAATCAAGATTGGCCGCATTGGCGTTGCGCCATGGGCCGACGGGGCCATGCTAGGCAGCAGGACGATGGGCCGGATGGCCAGCCAGGGAGGCCCGGACGGATGAGGCAGGCAGGGACCCGTATCGGGCGGCGCGAAGGGCTGATGCTGCTCGCCGCCATGGCGCTGACGGCCTGTACGCCCCGCAAGACAGCGGGCCCGCCACCGATCGACCTGTTCGCGGCCGCCAGCCTGCGTGAGGTTCTGGACACCCTTGCCGCCGACCACCTGCGGCAGACGGGTCGGACCGTCCGGATCACCTATGCCGGTAGTGCCCAGCTGGCCCGCCAGATTGAGCAGGGGGCACCGGCCGATCTGTTCGTCTCCGCCGATGAGGCGTGGATGGACTGGCTGGATGAACGCGGCCGGATCGAGACCGCGACCCGGCGTCGGGTCGCCGGCAACGGTCTGGTGCTGATCGCCCCGATCGCGACCCCGGACACGCCGGTGGACCTGGGGCCGGCCAGGGGGCTGGAAGAGCGGCTCGGCAATGGGCGGCTGGCCATTGCCGACGCCAGCGTGCCGGCGGGCCGCTATGGCAAGCAAGCCCTGACCCACCTGGGCCTGTGGTCGAGCGTCGAGCGCCGGCTGGCCCCGGGGGACAGCGTCCGTGCTGCCCTGGCGCTGGTGGCGCGCGGCGAAACGCCGCTGGGCGTGGTCTATGCGACCGATGCCCGTGCCGAGCCCGGGGTTCGGGTGGTGGCGAGCTTTCCGGACACCAGTCACCTGCCGATCGTCTATCCGGCGGCGCGGCTGCGCCGTGTGCAGGGCGGTGGGGACTCCGTGGCGGCCCAGGCGTTTCTCGATCTGATGTCGAGCGCCGAGGGACAGGCCGTATTCCGACGTTTCGGTTTCACCCGGCCGCCGGTTTGATGGGCTGGACATGACTCCGCTCAGTCCTGAAGAACTGCAGATCATCGGCCTGTCGCTGAAGGTGGCACTGACGGCCACGGCGTTCAGCCTGCCGCCCGGGATTGCACTGGCCTATCTGCTGTCGCGCCATGATTTTCCCGGCAAGGCGCTTCTGTCGGGCCTGACCCATCTGCCGTTGATCCTGCCGCCGGTGGTGACCGGCTATGCCCTGTTGCTGCTGTTCGGGCGCAACGGCCCGCTCGGCAGCTGGCTTGAGCCGATGGGGATCGTGTTTGCCTTTGACTGGACCGGCGCGGCGCTGGCGGCCGCGGTGATGGGCTTTCCCCTGCTGGTAAGGGCTGTCAGCCTGTCGTTCGACATGATCGACCCCCGGATCGAGCGGGCGGCCGAGACGCTGGGAGCGACGCCCCTGATCCGGTTCCTGACCATCACCCTGCCGCTGGCCCTGCCCGGGATCGCGGCCGGGGGGGTGCTGGCCTTCGCCAAGGCGCTGGGCGAGTTCGGGGCCACCATCACCTTCGTGGTCGAGCATCCCGGGCGAGACCCGCACCCTGCCGCTGTCGATCTACAGCCTGACCCAGGTGCCGGGCGGTGAGGCGGCGGCATTACGACTGGTGCTGATCTCGGTCGCGGTGTCGATCGGGGCCCTGCTGGTCTCGGAATGGGTCGCCCGGACGGCGGCGGTCGGGTTGGGAGGACCGTGTGATGCTGGAGGTCAAGTCGGCCCATATTGCCCGTGGGGGTTCGCGCTCAGGGTCGCGTTTGCGAGCGACGCCAGGATCACCCGCCGGTTCGGGCGGTCCGGCTCGGGCAACACCAGCGTGGCCGAACTGGTCGCCGGTCTGATCCGGCCGACCCGGGGACGAATAACGCTCGCCGGAGACGTTCTGTTCGACGGTGACACCGGCGTGTCGGTCCCGACCTGGCAGAGGCGCATTGGCTACGTCCTCCAGCACGTCCGCCTGTTTCCGCACCTGACCGTGCGCGACAACTCCGCTGTATGGCGCGCGCCTGGCCGGCCATTCCAGTCCGGCGCCGCAACAGACCGCGACGCTACTGGGACTCGAGGCGTCGCTCGAGCGCCGTCCGGACTCATTGCCGGGTGGCGAGGCGCGGCGGTGGCCATCGGTCGGGCCCTGCTCACCCGGCCGCGCCTGTCGATCCCCGACGAACCCCTGGCCGGGCTGGACGGGGCGCGACGCGGCGATCTGCTGCCCTATCTCGACCGACTGGCCCGGGACGGGCCGCCCATCCTCACGTCAGCCACGCGGCCGATGAGGTCGCGCGTCCGGCCGACCGGGTGGTGCTGGTCGGTGAGGGGCGGGCGCTTGAGGCGGGCTCGCCGGACGCGGCCTTTGATCGACCCGAAGCCGAGGCCGCCGCCGGGCTGAGCGCGCCGCTGTCGATTCTGAACGGGTGCGTGATCGCGCATGATCCGGCGGCGAACGCGACTCGGATTGACCTGGCCGGGACCGCGTTTCTGTCGCCGCTTCTGGACGTCGCGCCGGGCGAGCGTGTGAGGATCATCGTTGACGCCCGCGACGTCGCCCTGGCCCTGACGGACCCGGTCGAGGCCAGTTTCCAGAACCGCTTGTCGATGCGGATCGCCGCATTAGAGGGTCGCCCTGATGGTGTGCTGGTTCGGCTTGAAGCGGGGGAGCTGAGGCTGAAGGCCCTGATCACCCGGCAGGCCAGCGCTCAGTTGGCGCTGGTGCCCGGACGCCAGGTGATCGCCCTGGTCAAGGCTACGGCCTCGGCGCGCTACGCCTGAAACCGGTCAGCCCCGGCCCAGTCGCGGCGTCAGCAGGATCGGGGCGTAGCTGATGACGAAGGCCAGGAAGGCCGCGGACCACAGCCCGACCGACACGATCAGCAGCGAATTGTAGGCGAACGGCAGCAGACCGCCGACCACACGGGTCAAGGCCGCGAGGTTGACCAGTCCATAGATCAGGATCTCGGCCTTGCCGGCGGTCAGCGACCGCCCTGTATGGCCGCGACTGGAACGGGTCATGATCGCCAGGGTCATCACGCCAACGGCTCCGGCCGTCAGGGCATGGACTCCGACCGAGGGCAGGATATGGGCGGGAGCCACGACTGACAGCCCCAGCAGTACAAAACCCGCAGCCAGCCACAGATAGCCGAGGTGCAGGATCAGTACGAGCGGCTCAGCAAGGGTCGCCTCGCCGTGCCAGCGGGCCAGCCGGATCAGGTTCAGGACCCCGGCCAGCAGCAGGGCTGCGCCGGTCGCGGGATGGAACGGCGCGAAGCTCCACGCCACCAGGCCTGCGGCCGTAGCGATCAGGGTCATCGTGTCAAAGCGGTCGGCGACTGCCGGAAG
>JAUCCG010000071.1:0-103501 GCA_034676465.1 Brevundimonas sp.
GCCGCGCGCGGCGTGGCCACGGCCCAGTCGAGCTCGTTCATCCGGCCGCCGTCTTCGAGGGTGAAGTTCTTCTCGAGCTCACCGTTGCCGGCCAGGATCGCCGCCGGGGTGGCGCCCAGGGCATCGCCCAGCGCCTTGACGGTCACCTGCTGCAGCTCCGGGTCATAGGCCCACAGCGTCTGGCCGTCGCCCGCCGGCGGCTGCGGATAGGGCTTGGCGTACTCCCAGCGAAACTTGCCGGGGCGTTCGAAGGCGAAGCGCCCGTCGGACTGCTCGCCCCGGCCGCCGTTCTGGCGATACACCGCCTGCACGAACGTCCCCTGGGCGCGCTCGGTCTGCTGCACGAAACGCTTGAGCAGCACCACCCCCGATTCGGCCATCGCCGCGCCCGCGGCGCCAAACACCATCACGGCGACGAGCCAGCGGCTCGCGCACTTGAATACATGCGTCAATCAGTTCTCCTCGCGCGCCGGGGCCAGCACCTCGCGGTTGCGAAATCGTTCTCCCAGATGCGACCGAATTCGATCTTGAAGTCGATCAGGGTGATGCCGACCGCGCCGAACATGCCCGACAGATAGTCGTTCACCCGCACGGTCATCGCCAGCATGTCGTCCAGTTCCTGGGTCGTGGCCCAGTTGAAGGCGGTGATGTGCTCTTCCGTGACCATCGGGTCGTTGAGCTCATCCTTCTTGTAGTAGAATTCGATGATCGAGCGGGGCAGGGGCGTGCCCTCCTCGATGCCCAGGCGCTGGCTCATCGAGCCGGCCACGATGTTGCGGCACACGACTTCCAGCGGAATGATCTCGACTTCACGGATCAGCTGCTCGCGCAGGTTCAGGCGCTTGATGAAATGGTTGGTGACGCCAATTCCGTTCAGCCGGCTCATGATGAACTCGCTGATGCGGTTGTTGATCACCCCCTTGCCTTCAAGCTGCGCCTTCTTCTCACCGTTGAAGGCGGTAGCGTCGTCCTTGAAATACTGGATCAGCGTGCCCGGCTCGGGGCCCTCGTAGAGGATCTTGGCCTTGCCCTCGTATATTTTCTTGCGCTTGGCGTTCATGGTCGTGTCCCGGCGGGGAAGAGATAAAAACCTGTCCGGAAACAAAAATCGCGCGGCCAGAACCTCGGTCTGGGCGGCGCGACAGTGGAATCCGGCGGGCGGGGAGATAAGGCGCGCGGACACTAGCGGAACGCGGGCTGTGATACAAACGACAGTCCCGGTCGTGGCGGGGCAGGAACCGTCCTGCTCGCGGTTGCGTTCAGCGTAGAGCGGTCTATAGACCTCCGCGACTGCGGGCCTGCTGATGTCCGCGCCTGGAGCTTCTGAACGCGTATGACGACTTTTGATGAACGGGCATCCGGCTTCGAAGTCCAAGTTCGCGCTCGACCAGGATGGGAATTCGAGGCCATGGCCCGCCGCAACAAGCTGCTGGGCCTGTGGGCCGCCGAACGGATGGGTCTGTCCGCCGAAAGTGGCGAGCAGTACTCCAATGCCGTCGTGCGCGCCGATTTCGAACAGCCGGGCGAGGAGGACGTGTTCCGCAAGATCGCCGGTGACTTCAAGGGCTCCGGCATGACCGTCCCCGAGGAACCACTTTCGCGCCAAGATGGACGAATTGGCCTCCATCGCCCGCGACCAGATCCGCGCCGGAGACTAGGATCCGGTCGGGCCACAGGCCCGTTCGAAGTCGTGACCGACATCAAAAGGGCCGCTCCAGTGCTGGAGCGGCCCTTTTTGCCGGATGACCACAGGGGCAGGCCGCCATCCGGCGTCCGCCGCGCCCGTCGGGCGCGCGGAAACCGTTACGGCATCAAAACGGTGTCGATCACATGGACCATGCCGTTCGACTGGGCGAGCTCGGCCTGGGTGATGGTCGAGGTCCCGCCCTTGGCGTGGGTGATGATCCTAGGTCCCGTTGGGACCGGCCGGTACCCTTCAGCGAATAGCCCTGCACCGTGGTCAGGGTCGCCGTACCGCCGCTGGCTGTGGCCTGGGCCGCGATGTCCGCAGCCGTCAGGCGTCCAGGTTAGCACACCTGTAGGCTTAAATTTGGTCAGGTCGGCCTTGCCGGCCGGGGCCATCAGGCTGTCGACCGTGGCGGACGGAAGCTTCTGGAAGGCGGCGTTGTCCGGCGCGAACACCGTATACGGACCGGGCCCGTTGAGGGTTTCCACCAGGCGGCGGTTCGGACCGCGCTGACCAGGGTCGTCAGGTTGGAGGCCTTGGCCGCATTGGTGACGATGGTGTCGGTGGGGCTCATGCGGCAGCGCCGACCATGGGTTCAGCGGCGACAGGGGCCATCACGTCGGCCGGAGTTGCTTCCGGAGCCTGGGCCTCGTTGTTGTTGCAGGCAGTCAGGGCCAGCAGGGCCGCCAGTGAAACACCGGCGAGAATGGTCGGGCGTGTGAATGTCATCGGGTTCCTCTCCTGTAGGGCCGCACGACGGCGACGTTACCGACAGCTACTGTCGCGGGCCGAAATGGATGCATCAGGGTTTCCGGTTACGGGAGCGCGACATTCTGGCGCACCCACGGTTGGTCAGCCGGTGAATTCGTCCAGCACGGCCCAGGCCCGGGCCTTCTCCGCGAGCGGTCGCGCATGGGCCGGACTGGAGGACGGCAGGTCGATCAGGGTCAAGGCGTCTGCGTATCCGGCCATGGCCCGTCGCCCCGCTCGGGCCGCTGTCGCCCCGTTGAAGGCCACGGCCCGCAGCTGCGGCAGGGTCGCGACCAGACCGGTCAGGTCGGCGAACTCCGGATCGCGGATCGCCGCGTCCAGACTGCCGGCGCGGTGGGCGGTGGTGATCACGTCCCACAGGCCGATCCCGGCGGCCTTCAACGCCTCCAGCCGCTGCGGATACGGCAGCGCGATCAGATCGCGCCCGATCACCCCGCCGGTCAGCCGCCAGAAGCCGTTGCGCGGATGGGCATAGTATTGCCCGGCCGCCAGCGAGGCGTCGCCGGGCAGGCTGCCCAAAATAAGCAGCCGTGTGTCCGCGTCGACAACGGGGGCGAAGCCGACCCGCCGCCGCGGTGCCGGCTCAGCGGGCGGCGGAACCGGCATCCCTGAGCCAGCCGACGACCGACAGCCGTGTCCCCCGGGCATAGGCGGCGACCGGCGCGACCGAATGCAGCTGCGGCACCCGGAACAGGGTCAATGTGTTCCAGCGCGGGGCGTGGCCGCGGGTCACGTCCCCGGCGTCGTCATGAAACAGCAGCTGGCCGCCCCAGTCGGGTCGCCACTCGCGGGTCAGACCCAATGTATAGGCGGTCAGCCGGTCACTGACCTCGCTGCCGACGTCATTATGCAGGCCGATAAAGTCGCCGGGCCGGTAGCGGGTCGCCTGACCGTCGGCCTTGACCACCTGTGGCTGGCCGGTGACCGAGGCTCCGAAGCGGACAAACTCCTGGTTCAGCCATTCGGTCAGGCCGTGGATCGCATGGCCGGGGTCACGCCCGGCCAGATAGGCGCTGATCAGCGGATAGCTCAGATACATGAAACCGTATTGCCCGCCGGCGCGCGCCAGCATGGCCTTCAGCCGCTCGCGCAGCACCGGTTCACCCGCCGCCGCGATCTGCGCCCGGGTCAGGACGGCGGGACGACCGTCCTCGCCTTCAAACGCCAGGTCCCAGTCGAGGCCTGACTCCAGCAGGGTGGCCAGCGCTTCCGCGATCTCGGGCTCGAACATATCGGGGATCTGGACGAAGCCGTCCCGGGCATAGGCACGGGTGGCGGCCTCGACGTCGATCGCGGGATTGAGTCGCAGCGCCAGCCCGGTCATCAGTCGGCCCCGAACACCCGCGCGAACACCGTGTCGACGTGCTTGGTATGATAGCCGATGTCGAACAGGGCCTCGAGCTGGGCTTCCGGCAGGGTGACGCGCGCGTCGGCCTTGAGGAAGTCCAGGAACCGCCCCTCGCCGCGCCACACCTTCATCGCGTTTTCCTGCACCGCGGCATAGGCGTCCTCGCGGCTCACCCCCGCCTGGGTCAGGGCCAGCATGACCCGCTGCGAATGCACCAGCCCGCCCAGCAGGTTCAGGTTCTTCTCCATATTGGCCGGATAGACGTTCAGCCGCTCGACCACGCCCGCCAGACGATGCAGGGCGAAGTCCAGATGGATGGTGGCGTCGGGCCCGATGCCGCGCTCGACCGACGAGTGGCTGATGTCCCGCTCGTGCCACAGGGCGACGTTCTCCATCGCCGGCACCACGGCCGAGCGCACCAGACGGGCCAGCCCGGTCAGGTTCTCGGTCAGGATCGGGTTGCGCTTGTGCGGCATGGCCGACGAGCCCTTCTGGCCCTTGTCGAAGAATCCCTCGGCCTCCAGCACCTCGGTGCGCTGCAGGTGGCGGATCTCGACCGCCAGCCGCTCAACCGACGACGCCACCACGCCCAGCGCCGCGAAGAAGGCGGCGTGGCGGTCGCGCGGGATCACCTGGGTCGAGACCGGCTCGACGGCCAGACCCATCTTGTCGGCGACATAGGCCTCAACCGCCGGGTCGACATTGGCGAAGGTGCCCACGGCCCCGGAGATGGCGCAGGTGGGCGATCTCTTCCTTCGCCGTCAGCAGCCGGCGTCGGGCCCGCTGGAACTCGGCGTGATAGCCGGCCAGCTTCAGCCCGAAGGTCACCGGCTCGGCGTGGATGCCGTGGCTGCGGCCGACGCAAGCGGTCAGCTTGTGCTCGCGCGCCCGCGTCTCCAGCGCCGCCAGCACCCGGTCGACGCCCGCGACTAGCAGGTCCGAGGCCCGCGCCAGTTGCACCGAGAAACAGGTGTCCAGCACGTCCGACGAGGTCATGCCCTGGTGCAGGAAGCGCGCCTCCTCGCCGACGATCTCCGACACATGGGTCAGGAAGGCGATGACGTCGTGCTTGGTGGTGCGCTCGATCTCGTCGATGCGGTCGGCGTCGAACACCACATCCTTGCCCTTGGCCCAGATGGCCTCGGCGGCGCTGGCCGGGATGGTGCCCAACTCGGCCATCTTGGTGGCCGCGTGGGCCTCGATCTCGAACCAGATCCGGTATTTGGTCTCCTGCGACCAGATGGCGACGGCGTCGGGGCGGGAATAACGAATGATCATGGGCGCGGGGTGTCGGTCCAAGCCCCCCGCAAAGTCAAGGCATCGCCGGCCCGGACGCTTGCATCGACGCCTGCCCCGGCCCAGGAAACAGACGTCCACGACAGGAGAGACCGGCATGGAACTGATCATCGGCCCGCGGCTGTATTCGACCTGGTCCCTGCGTCCCTGGCTGGTGCTCAAGCGCTGCGGCGCGGACTTCACCGTGCGCGAGATCGACATCCATGCCCCCGAGGGCCAGGCCGAGCTGGCCCGCATCTCGCCGTCGCGGCTGGTCCCCCTGCTCAAGGTCGAGGGCGAGACGATCTGGGACTCCATGGCCATCTCGGTCTGGTGCGCTGAACGCTATCCAAAGGCAGGGTTGTGGCCCGCCGACGCCCACGCCCGCTGGCTGGCCCGCTCGGCCGCGTGCGAGATGCACGGCGGCTTCACGGCCCTGCGCACCGCGTGCGGCATGGGGCCGGATCACACCATGATCGGCCCGGACCGCTCGCCGCCCCCGACCGGCGAGGCCGTGGCCCGCGACCTGCGCCGCCTCGTCGATCTGTGGTCGGGGATGCGCGACCGCTTCGGTGCGGCCGGGCCGTATCTGTTCGGCGACTGGTCGGTGCCGGACGCCTTCTTCACCCCGGTGGCGACCCGCATCCGGCACTATCAGATCGACCTGGCCGACCACGGCGACACCGACGGCGTCGCCCGCGCCTATGTCGAGACCCTGCTGGCCCAGCCCGACCTCGCCACCTGGACGGCTGACGCGCTTAAGTCCGGTTAACCGCCCGTGCGAACCGGGACTTAACCGAACGGCGTTAGCCTGATGCCCGCGCTCGAAACCGCTTGCGCAGGAGTCGACCATGGCCGTCCCGCACGCCCGGCATCCGGTAACCGCCCAGCGCCCGGGCCTGCGGGTCTATGGCCTGCTGATCCTGATGGCGGGCTGCCTGCCGGCCCTGCTGATCGCCAGCCTGATCTGAAGGGTCTAGCGTCCGCCCTCGACCGACGGTGCCTGGGCGATTTCCAGCGGCATCGGCGGCGGCGCGACATAGTCCAGGCTGATCGGCACCAGCGTCGCGCCCGAGGCGATGGCATCCAGCGTATTGAGGGGCGCGCCGAGCATCCGTTGATAGATCCAGTAGGCGGCGACCACCTTCTCGACGTAGTCCCGCGCCTGCGGCACATCGATCGTCTCGATCAGCAGCAGCGGGTCGGCGTCTTGACCCAGTTTGCGGATCGCGCCCAGCATCGGGCCCGGCCCGGCGTTGTAAGAGGCCGCCGCGCGCAGCAGGTCGCCCTGCAAGGCCGACATCTGCAGCATCCGGTTGATATAGGCCTGGCCCAGTCTGAGGTTGACCGCCGGCTGCAGCAGACGCTGCGGCTCGCTGATGAAGCCACGATCACCGGCCAGTTCGGCGGCGGTGGTCGGCATCACCTGCATGATGCCATAGGCCCCGGCGCTTGAACGGGCCTGGGAGTCGAAGCCGGTTTCCTTGCGCGCGATCGCATAGACCAGCGCCCGTTCGATGGTGAAACCGCCTTCGGGCTCCAGCACCGGCATCGGATAGCGCCGGGCATCGATCCGTTCAGCCTCATCGTTCGATCCGGTGACGCGCGGGCCCAGGGCCCGGGCCAGGCCGATCCACAGGCGTCGGGCCGCGTCGCCGACGGCGCTGTGCAGGCCGCTGCGCAATTCGTTCTGGGCATCCGTCCGGCGGCCGATCTCGACATAGGCCACGGTGCGGCGGGCGCGGTCGTTCGAGCGGATGAAGTCGTCCAGCTCATCGACCTCGACCCCGATCGGTTCGTCGTTTCGGCTCAGGGCGGGCTGCAGCGTCGCCTCATAGGGACGGGGCCCCATGTTCTCGATCACCGGCTCCTCGCCCAGCTGGCGCAGGGCAATCTGACCGTAGAAGGTCGCGGGCCAGCGGCTGGCCATCCGCAGGAAGGGTTGCACCCGGTCCTGCTGACCGGAGTGACCGGCGGATTTGGCGCTCCAGACCGCCGCTCCGGCGCGGATCCAGGCGTCTTCGGTCGGATCATTGGCCACGCGTTCGAAGGCGCGCAGCGCCCGGCCGAACTCGGCCTGGCGATAGGTCGCCAGTCCGACTACCCACCAGTCGCCGATCTGCTCACCGATCGTGATCGCGTCCGGCAGATTGTTGGCGTTGTAGGCGATCCGCGCCGCCTTCATCGGGTCGCCGCCACCGCCGGCACGGTCGGCGTTGGCCAGGCTGTCCCAGCTGCGTTCGCTGACGCTCGCCGGGCGTCTCGGCTCGGGCGCGCCGTCCGGACGGCGCCGCAGGGCCAGTTCATAGGCCCGGGGCGCGTCGGGCAGGTCGCTGAACTCCTCCAGCCAGGCGCGCAGATCGTCATAGGTGGCGACATAGTCGCGGTGGAACAGCCGCTCGAACTCGACCTGTCCCACCAGCACGTGGTCGTTCGCCTGACGCGCCGACGCGCGGGCCAGCTCCAGATCGCCCCGGCGCAGGGCGTCAAAGGCGGTGGTGTAGCTGAGGCGGTCGGCCGAGCTCAGGGCGCTGGGCGGGCTGCGGCCTTCATCGGGTTCTGCGGACGCGGTCGCGGCAAGGCCGGAAAGCGCCAGAACCAGTACGGGCGCAATCAGTGCACGGCAGAAACGAGTCATGTCTGGCGGCCCCCCTGGCGATCGTGGTTCGGTGCGTCTCGAAACGGTCCCGTGACACACCCGTGTTCGGTGATCTGGCAACTTCGGTGCCAGACCCTGCATCCGGTGCCAACGTGTTCGCCGTTTGGGGCGATATTGAGTCACCCGGCCGGGGAATCTCCGTCCAGGCGGGCCGTCAGGGCCAGCAGATCGGCCCAGACCTGTCGCTTGGCCTGCGGCTGTCGCAACAGAAAGGCCGGGTGCAGGGTCGGCATGACCGGAACGGCGAAGCCGCCCTCGGGCAGGTGCCACTCCTTCCACTGGCCGCGCAATCGCATGATGCCCTCGTCGCTGCCCAGAACCGAGCGCGCCGCCGCCGCCCCGACCAGCAGCACGACCCGGGGCCGCATCAGGTCGCAGACCCGGTCGACGAACGGCGCGCACACGGCCTGTTCCTGTGGCGTCGGGCTGCGGTTGCCGGGCGGCTTCCAGTAGACGGTATTGGTGATGAAGACCCGGTCGGTCAGACCGGCCGCGTCCAGCATCCGGTCCAGCAATCGACCGGCCTGGCCGACAAAGGGCGCGCCCCGGGCGTCTTCCTCGCTGCCCGGCCCCTCGCCGATGACCAGCACCGGCGCGGCGGGGTCGCCACGGGCGAACACCGACTGTGTCGCGCCCTGGCCGCTCAGCGGACAGCCCTCGAAACCGGCGATGGCCCTGGCCAGGTCGTCCATGGTTTCGGCGGCGGCGGCCAGTTGATGCGCTGCGACCCGGGCCGCGTCGGTATCGGGCCGGGCCACCACGGCAGCGGTCGCCCGCGCCACGGCTTTCAGGGCCGGTGGCGGCTGGACATGGGTGCGGTCGACCGCGGCGTCCTCGAAACAGGCGTCGACCCCCGCATCGCGCCAGAAGGCGAGCAGGCTCTCGGTCGCGGCGGTGTCTGTGGGCGCGTGGGTCATCGGTGCCGACAGGGATAAGCCTTGACCGCCCCCACGTCACGTTCCGATAAGACGGGGATCACACCAACCATCGGGAATGAAGCGGTATGGCCGAGCAAGCGATCGAGGGCGGTGCCGTCAACACGGCGCAGGAAGCCATCATCGACAACCTGCCCCCGCTGGAGGCCCTGACCGGCGTCGAGCGCGAGGTGATGGACTATGACGTCGTCATCGTCGGCGGCGGCCCCGCCGGTCTGTCGGCCGCCATCCGCCTGAAACAGCGGGCGGCGAAGGACGGCAAGGAGATCTCCGTCGCCGTTCTGGAAAAGAGCGCCGAGATCGGCGGCCACATCCTGTCCGGCGCGGTCATCGATCCGAAAGCCCTGAACGAGCTGTTCCCGGACTGGAAGGACCGTGGGGCCCCGCTGGAGACCCCGGTTACCAAGGATCGTTTCATGATCCTGAGCCCCAAGGGCCGGATCAGCCTGCCGATGTTCGCCCTGCCGCCGATGATGCACAATCACGGCTGCTACATCGCCTCGCTCGGCAATGTGGCGCGCTGGCTGGCCGAGCAGGCCGAGGCCCTGGGTGTCGAGGTCTATCCCGGCATGGCCGCCAGCCATGTCGTCTGGGACGAGCCGACCGGCCGGGTGAAGGGCGTCGTCGCCGGCGTCTTCGGCATCGACCGCGAGGGCAAGCCGACCGACGATTTCCAGCCCGGCATCGAACTGCACGGCAAATACGTCTTTATCGCCGAGGGCGTGCGCGGCTCGCTGGCCAAGACCATCATGGCCCGCCACAGGCTGGCCGCCGACTGCCAGCCCCAGAAATACGGCATCGGCCTCAAGGAGCTGTGGCAGGTCCCGGCCGACAAGCACCAGCCCGGCCTGGCCCAGCACACCACCGGCTGGCCGCTGGACGAGCACACCGGCGGCGGCAGCTTCCTCTACCATTTCGGCGATCGCTATGTGGCGATCGGCTATGTCGTGCACCTGAACTACAAGAACCCCTACCTGTCGCCGTTCGACGAGTTCCAGCGCTTCAAGCATCACCCGGCCATCGCCGCCCATCTGGAGGGCGGCACCCGCGTCTCCTATGGCGCGCGCGCCATCACCGAGGGCGGCTTCCAGTCCGTGCCGAAGCTGGCCTTCCCGGGCGGGGCGCTGATCGGCTGCTCGGCCGGCTTCGTCAACGTGCCGCGCATCAAGGGCAGCCACAACGCGATGAAGACCGGCATGCTGGCCGCCGACGCCGCCTATGACGCGGTCATCGCCGGGCGTTCCGGCGATACCCTGGTCGAATACCAGACCGCCTATGACAACAGCTGGGTCCGCAAGGAGCTGAAGGCGGTCCGCAACGCCAAGCCCCTGCTGTCGAAATACGGCACCACCATCGGCGGCGCGCTGGGCGTGT
Source organism: Brevundimonas sp. (assembly GCA_034676465.1). Lineage (GTDB taxonomy): Bacteria > Pseudomonadota > Alphaproteobacteria > Caulobacterales > Caulobacteraceae > Brevundimonas. The sequence continues at coordinate 10,050 of JAUCCG010000071.1, forward strand.
TCGACATGTGGTGCGGCACCCTGTTCGGCGGCTTCTCGATGTTCGGCACCCAGCCGCACGGCAAGACCGACGCCGCCTCGACCGAGCTGGCGTCGAAGCATTCGCCGATCACCTATCCCAAGCCGGACGGCAAGCTCAGCTTCGACAAATTGTCGTCGGTGTTCATCTCCAACACCAATCATGCCGAGGAGCAGCCGGCCCATCTGAAGCTGCTGGACCCGTCGATCCCGATCAACGTCAACCTGCCCAAATACGGCGAACCGGCCCGGCTCTACTGCCCGGCGGGCGTCTATGAGGTGCTGTACGACGCCGACGGCAAGTCCAACCCACGCTTTCAGATCAACGCCCAGAACTGCGTCCACTGCAAAACCTGTGACATCAAGGATCCGTCGCAGAACATCGTCTGGACCACACCCGAGGGCGGCGGCGGCCCCAATTATCCCAGATGTAGTCCCTAAAGGGAGTGGCCCCTTGCGGCGGGCAGGCAAAGCGTCAAGGTTTCGACCCATGAACATCCTCCGTTTTCGTCTCGCTCTCCTGTCCTTTGTCGCCGTCGGGGCCCTTGCCGGGGCCGCCGCGGCCCAGGACCCGCCCCCGGTGGATCCGGCCGCTGTCATCGAGCCCGATGCGGTTCCCGACCCGGTCGATGCGGAGCCCGTCGACGGCGATATTGACGCCATTGACGAGGCCGTCGAGGCGGTCGAGCCGGAGGTCATCCCGATCCCGGCCGTCTGGGCCCCCGTCCCGAGGGACGCCGAGGGCCGGTCGGCCTATGGCCTGTATCTGGCCGGGCGTCTGGCCCTGTCGCGGGGGCTGGGCGAAACCGGTGCCGCCCTGTTCGCCGATGTCGAGGCCCTGACGCCGGAGCAGCCCTCGGTGCGGCTGCAGGCCTTCACCGCCGCCCTGCTGGCCGGAGACCTCGACCTTGCCGCCCGCCTGCGTCCGTCCGGCGAAGGTGTGCCGCCGGTGATCAGCGAGGCCGGACGTCTGGTCGCGGTGGTCCAGGCCTTCGTCCACGACGATCCGGCCGCGGCCCTGGCCGAACTCCGCGCGGCCCCGATCGGCCAGCCGCATGCCCGCGCCGGCCTCTATATCCAGCCGTGGATCGCCGCCGCCGCCGGGGACTGGGATCTGGCGCTGCGTCAGCCGCCCGCCACCGCGAACGATCCGACCTCGCTGTTCGTCCGCCACAGCCGCGCCCTGCTGCTGGAAAACCACCGCCAGTACGCCCAGGCCGACGCCGCCTTCGCCGCCCTGACGGCCAACCCGCTGGGCGGGCAGCTGTTCCGTCGGTCCTATGCCGAATATCTGGAGCGGCGCGGGCGGCGGGACGAGGCCCTGGCCGTCTATGACGCGGCCATCGCCGGCGGCAGCACCGACCCGACCGTGACCCGGGGGCGGGCGCGCCTGCTGGCCCGTGGCCGCTCGCCGGCGGCTCCGACCCTGCGCGCCGGGGCTGCGGACATCCTGACCATCGCCGCCATCCAGGCCTCTACCGAAGGCGGAGCCGAGGTCGCCGCCGTCTATCTGCGGCTGGCCCTGAACCTCGATCCCACCGACCTGACCCGGTTCCGGCTCGGCCAGGCCCTGGCCGCGGCGGGCCGCGAGGTCGACGCCCGTGACACCCTGGCGCGCGTCGCCGATTTTCTGATCCGGCGCTCTATGCCCAGGCGCGGATGGAGATGGGCCGCAGTTTCCAGCGCGACGAGGAAGCCGAGGCGGCCCTGGTCGAGTTCAGTCGGGCGGCGGTTGCCGTGCCCGATGAGATTGAGATCGCCTATTCCCTGGCCACCCAGTTGATCCAGCTGAACCGCTATGACGAAGCCCTGGTCATTTTGAACGGCCCCCTGCTCAACACGGCTGACCAGCCGTTCGAGATCCATTTCGTGCGCGGCGTCGTCTATGAATTGCTGGACCGGATCGACGAGGCCGAGGCGGAGCTTTGGGCCGCGCTCCAGGCCCGGCCGGACGATGCGACCGTGCTCAACTACCTCGGCTATCTCTGGGTTGACAGCGGCAAGCGCGTCAGCCAGGGCGCGGAGATGATCGCCCGGGCCCATGAGGCCGAGCCCACCAACGGCAATATCCAGGACTCGCTCGGCTGGGCCCAGTATCGCCAGGGCCAGTACGAAATCGCCGTGGAAACGCTTGAGGCGGCGGTGGCCAAGGAGCCGGCCAATGCCGAGATCAACGACCACCTCGGCGACGCCTACTGGCAGGTCGGTCGCCAGCGCGAGGCCGGCTTCCAGTGGGAGCGGGTCCTGACCCTGACCCCGGATGCGTCGCGTCAGGCCGAGGTCGAGCGCAAGCTGGTCGAGGGGCTGGCCCCCGCCGTCCCGGTGTCCGGCACCGGAACCTAGACCCCGTGCGCCGCGCCGCCCTGGCCCCGGCCAAGGTCAATCTGTTCCTGCACGTCGGGCCGGTTGCGGCGGACGGCTATCATCCGCTGGCCAGTCTGGTCGCCTTCGCCGACCTCGGCGACCGGTTGACCGTGACTCCTGCCCGGCGGCTGTCGCTGGCCGTCACCGGACCCTTCGCGACGGGCCTGACCGGACAGGCCGACAATCTGGTCCTGCGCGCCGTGCGGGCCCTGGGGCACGCCGCCGGCACCGGCGACCCGCCGCTCAGCATCATGCTGGACAAGCAACTACCGGTCGCCGCCGGCCTGGGCGGCGGTTCGGCCGACGCCGGGGCGGCGCTGAAGCTGGCACGTGATGTGCTGGACCTGCCGTTCGATGACGCCGCCCTGGCCGGGATCGCCCGGGTCGTCGGTGCCGACGGTCCCATGTGCCTGCACGCCCGCTCCGGCTGGGCCACCGGCCACGGCGAGCGTCTGGCCTTCGCTCCCGACCTGCCGCCGCTTCCCGCGCTGCTGGTCAATCCGGGCGTCCCGTCGCCGACCGGTGCGGTCTATGGAGCCTATGATGCCGGTCCGACGGCCATGGCTGACAGCCCCGCCCCGCCGCCGGACTGGTCCCGTGCCACGGTGATCGACTGGCTGGCGTCACAGCGCAACGACCTTCAACCCGCCGCCGCCGCGCTGCAGCCGGCCATCGGCGACGCCCTGACCGCGGTCGCTCACCTGCCGGGGGCCCGGCTGACGCGGATGTCGGGCTCCGGGGCCACGGTCTTCGCTCTGTTCGACACGCGCGACGCCGCCGACGCCGCCGGGCGGGAACTGCTGTTGCGGCACCCCGACTGGTGGGTCCGGGCCACGACCCTCGGCGGCTGACGGGATCAGCGCCCGCTTAACGGTCGGCAAACCAGTGTGCGCTAGGCTTTCGCGCATGGAAACGCTGTCGTCCGCCCAGAAAATCGCCTTCGAAGCCGTCGTGGCCCGCGTGCCGGTTGAAGACCGCGCCCGGATCGGCTCGCTCAAGGACGCCGCCGCCGCCGCCGCCGCCGCCGCGGCCCCGCACTGGGATTTCGAACAGCCCGGCCAGCGCGCCGAAGACGCCCTGCAGGCCGCTTTCGGCCCCGCCCTGACCGACGACCACCGCCGCGCCCTGATCGCCCTGTGGGCGCTGGAAATGCCGGCCCGTGTCGCCGCCGCCGACCTGCCGCCGGCCTCGCTGGAGCTGTTTCCCGAATGGAACCAGCGCCTGGCCGACTTCCTGACCGCCGCCGCCGATCCCTATGCGCGCGACTTCTGGTGCAAGGACGTGCGCCTGTCGCTGGTGCTCAGCGTGCCCGGCGCGCGCACCCAGATGATCGACCTGTCCTCGCCGCTCGGCCCCGGTCAGGTGGTGCGCCACGCCCGCGAGGGCTGGGGCTGGTCGGTGATCCCCGCCTATGCCGCCGCCCAGGCCTGGAAGCCGTGGCTGGAGGTGCATACCGAGAGCCGCGAACTGTCCGACTTCAACGAGGCCGGCTGGGACCGCGCCTGGGCCACCGCCGCCGAGATCCTCAAACGCCGCCCCGGGATGGCGGGCATGCTGGGCTCCAGCTGGTTCTACGACCCGCCGCTGGAACAGATCAGCCCGCGCCTCGCCTATCTGCGCCTCAATCTGCTGAAACACGGGGCCTTCATGGTCCATCAGGGCCCCGGCGAGATTTACACCGAACGCGCCGCCACCCGCTCGGCGACCCGCGCGGCCCTGATCGAGTTTGGGCGACTACACCGCCCGCTCGTGGATTGTCGCCTTCCCCCGCGCCGCCCTGATCCATTGGGCCGACGCCCGCAAGATGCAGGGACTGGCGCAGGCCGCCTGAGTTCTCTCATCCGCTCATCCCGGCGAAAGCCGGGACCCAGTCCTGTCCAGCTTGATGCCGGCGTTTCAGGATTGGGCGATGAGGATCACGGGGTAGGCTGCATCATCCAAGGAACTGGGTCCCGGCTTTCGCCGGGATGAGCGGATTATTGGGCCACCCGCGTCCACGCCGCCCCGAACGGCAGCACCTCCAGCCCCGCGGCCTTGGCCAGCCGCAGCACCCGGTCCAGATCGTCGACCGTGCAGCCATAGTCGGTCGGCCGGTCCGACACATCGTGGCCATAGGCCGTCAGCCAGCCCTGCGTCGCCGCCGCCTCGGCCATCAGCGCCTCCAGGTCGTAGTCGGGCAACCGCCGGCTCTCCAGGCCGATGCTCTTGATCAGCCCGCGGTCCTCGCGGCCGGCATTGACCCCGTCGCGCACGCCCCGGCCCAGGGTAAACCGCTCGCGCACCACCCGCTTGGCCCCGATGGTCGCGTCCCCGAACGGCCAGGTGAAGGTCGCCATCCGGTAGCCGTCCAGCCGCTCGGCCACCCAGGCCGCATTGGCGTCCAGACTTAGCCGCAGCGCCTCGCCGCTCATGCGCAGGGCGCCTGGTGTGGCCGAAGGTATCACAGCCGACCTCATGCCCCGCCGCGTGCAGGGCCTGGACAGGTGCTCGACCCGGAACTGGTCGCGGTCCATATTGACCCCGCCCGCCAGCCCGCCGCAGACGTAACAGTAGGTCGCCTCTGACGCCACGTTGCTCCAGCACCGGCCCGGCCTCGGTCCAGGCGCTCGGCGGAGAACGTCGTCGAAGCTCAGCGAAAGTACACCGCCCGGCGGCGCGATCGTCACCGCCGCGATATCGAGATAGCGCGCGGCCCGGCGGCGCATCGTCTCGATCAGCTTCATGACCGCGATCATAGCGCGGTGCCGCTTAACGAAGCGTATGGCGGGAGCTTCGCCTTGCCCGTGGAAACCACTGCCTGTCTAGGGTCCCGCGCCTCTCATATTGCGACTGCGAATAGCCCCCCGTGACCCCTGAGCCCTCGCCTTCCAGGACCTGATCCTGATGCTTCAGAAATACTGGGGCGACCAGGGCTGTGCCCTGCTGCAGCCCTATGACATCGAGGTTGGGGCCGGCACCCTGCATCCGGCCACTGTGCTGCGCGCGCTGGGCCCGCGCCCGTGGAAGGCCGCCTATGTCCAGCCGTCGCGCCGGCCCAGGCGACGGCCGCTACGGCGAAAACCCCAACCGCCTCCAGCACTATTACCAGTTTCAGGTCATCCTGAAGCCTAATCCAGCCAACCTTCAGGCGCTGTATCTCGGCTCGCTGGCGGCCATCGGCATCGATCCGAAGCTGCACGACATCCGCTTCGTCGAGGACGACTGGGAGAGCCCCACGGTCGGGGCCTGGGGCCTGGGCTGGGAGGTCTGGTGCGACGGCATGGAGGTGACCCAGTTCACCTATTTCCAGGGCGTCGGCGGCATCGAGGTCGACGTCGTCTCGGGCGAACTGACCTACGGGCTGGAGCGTCTGGCCATGTACGTCCAGGGCGTCGACAACGTCTATGATCTGAAATTCACCAGGGGAAGGCCTGACCTACGGCGAGGTCTTCCTCGAGAACGAATGCCAGCAGTCACAAGCCAATTTCCACGGCTATGACGTCGACGGCCTCAAGCGCCGCTTCGAGGACATGGTCACCGAGGTCGAACGCTTCGTGGCTGGAGTGAAGGGCCCGCAGGACCAGGCACCGCTGGTCCTGCCCGCCTACGACCAGGTGCTCAAGGCCAGCCACCTGTTCAACCTGATGGACGCGCGCGGCGATCGCCGTCGCCGAACGCCAGAGCTACATCGGCCGCATCCGCGACCTCTGCAAGGCCTGCGGCGACGGCTTACGTCGAGCAAGAGCGAGCGACCGCGTGACGCAGGATGGCGACGTGCTGGCGAAAACGCTGCTCCGGCTCGGGGGGGGGCCGGTGGAGGCACACAGCGCCGCCGACCCTCGCTCCGGAGACGCCGTGGTCGTCTTCCAGCCCCGATGCTCAAGACTGTGCCTCCACCCCCACCCAACCCTCCCCCCTCGAGTGGGGAGGGCTTCGACCGTTTCGCCGCGCTCGCCCCGTATCAAGGGCGGCAGGCGCGCCCGTGACCCATTTGCGGCACAGCCCCCACCTTCACCGAGGCCAGTCTGTAAACGGCTCCGGACCTTCGCCGTGCGCTTCCGGCGTCAGGCTCCGATCGGGCCGTTCGTTGTGGACTTCGCCTGTCACCGGGCGAAACTGGTGATCGAGGTGCAAGGGGCTGCCCATAATCTGCCTTAGGCGGCACTAGGCGCTCAGGAGCGACGCCTGCTCGACGCCAGGGCTATACGATCAAGCGCCTCGTCCTCGCCGGCAGGTCGATGACGACATATAAACGTCTCCTCGACCACGCGCCGCCGAGCGAGCACGCCTTCGCCGTCGAGGGGGTGGTGTCGGGGGCGGGGGTGCAGGCGCAGGCCCCCCCGTTCGGTCCCCGGCGGCAGCGGCGTCCTCCCGCCGCCGCACAGCACGATGTCGTGCCTCCACGCCATCGCCAACCGCTTCGCCCTTGTCGGGCGAAGGGCTCGGTAAGCGACGCCTGACCCATGCCCGACCTTCTGCTTGAACTTTTCTCGGAAGAAATCCCCGCCCGGATGCAGGGCGGGGCCGCGCGCGATCTTGAGAGCATGGCGACCGAGCGCCTCAAGGCCGCCGGCCTGACCCTGGGAGGCCCTGACCACCTTCGCCGGCCCGCGCCGTCCGACGCTGGTCGTCGAGGGCCTGCCGACCGCCACGCCCGACCGTCAGGAAGAGGTCAAGGGGCCCCGCACCTCGGCCCCGGACCAGGCGCTGGACGGCTTCCTGCGCAAGACCGGCCTGGCCTCGATTTCCGAGGAGCAATCCATTCCGACCGCGACGGCGTCTAGTTCGCGGTGATCGCCTCAAAGGGCGTGCGCACCACCGATGTCATCGCCGGCATGGTCGACCAGATCGTGCGCGGCTTCCCCTGGCCGAAATCGATGCGCTGGGGCACCGGCACCCTGCGCTGGGTCCGGCCGCTGAAGCGGATCGTCGCCCTGTTCCACGGCCACGTGGTGCCGTTCGAGATCGACGGGATTCCCAGTGACAACGTCACCGAGGGCCACCGCTTATGGGCGGCGGCAAGCCGTTCGCCGTGCGCGACTTCGCCGACTACCGGAAAAAGCTGCGCGACCATTATACTCATCCTCGACGCCGCCGAACGCCGCCTGCACATCCTCGGAAAGGCCGCCCGGGCCGCCTGCCACACGCGCGGGCTGGAGCTGGTCGACGACGACGGCCTGCTGGACCAGGTCGCCGGCCTGGCCGAATGGCCGACCCCGATCCTCGGCGACATGGACCCCGCCCTCCTCAGCCTGCCGCCCGAGGTGGTGCAGCTGTCGATGAAGGTGCACCAGAAATATTTCGCCGTGCGCCACTCTCCCCCCACCGGGGGGAGTACCCGCGAAAGCGGGGGGAGGGGGGGGGGGGGCAACACCACCATCCCGCGCCCTCGCCCCCCATTTCCTCGTCGTCGCCAACATTGAGGTGACCGACGGCGGCACGGCGCTGGCCACCGGCAACAGCCGCGTGCTGCTTCCGGCCCGTCTCGACGACGCCCCCTTCTTCTGGGACGAGGACCTCGAAGACCGGCTTCGACGTCTGGAACGACAAGCTGAAGGGCGTCACCTTCCACGCCAAACTCGGCCCCCTGGCCGAGCGCGTCGACCGCATCGCCGCCCTCGCCGGCGAGATCGCCCCCCTGGTCGGCGCCGACCCCGATCAGGCCGAAACGGCGGCCCGCCTGTCGAGCGCCGACCTCGCCTCGGCCATGGTCGGGGAATTCCCCGAACTGCAGGGCGTGATGGGCGGGGGGTACTACTTAAGAGCCCTTCCCCTCGAGGGGGAAGGGTTGGGATGGGGTGGAGGATGGTGTCGCCTGTGACCCCGCAAGACTCTCGATGGAAATCTATCCGCTCCCGGGACCCAGGGGCCTCCACCCCCAACCCCGGCCCTTCCCCCCTCGAGGGGAAGGGAGACGAAACGCCATCGCCCACGCCGTCCGCGACCACTACAAGCCCCAGGGCCCCGCCGACTCCGTGCCCACCGCCCCCCTGACGGTGGCCGTGGCCCTGGCCGACAAGCTCGACACCCTCGTCGGCTTCTTCGCCATTGACGAAAAGCCCACCGGGTCGAAGGATCCCTTCGCCCTGCGCCGCGCGGCGCTGGGGGTGATCCGACTGGTTCTGGAGAATGACGCTCGGATCGCCCAGCGGGAAGTTATCGCGGCGGCACATCAGGCTCTAGCTTCCCAACTGTCGGGTAAACGTGCTTCGCAGACAATCGTTGGGATCGCTACCGAGCGATCAACGGCGCACGGATTGGTCGATCCGGGCGCGATGCCCGAAGGCTGTGACGGTTCGTGTTGGGGCTCGATCCTACCGACGAAAGGCTGGGCGACGTTGGTGACCTCCTCGCCTTCTTCGCCGACCGCCTGAAGGTCCTCCTCCGCGACCAGGGCAAGCGCCACGATCTCGTCGACGCCGTCTTTGCCCTCGGCGATGACGACCTCGTCCGTATCGTCCGGCGGGTCGAGGCGCTCGACGCCTTCCTCGCCACCGACGACGGGGCCAATCTGCTGGCGGGCAACAAGCGCGCCGCCAACATCCTGCGCGCCGAGGCAAAGAAGGGCCCGTTGCCGACCGGCGAGCGCCAGTCCGGTCTGGCCGGTGAGCCCGCCGCCGAGACCGCCCTGGCCCAGGCCGTCCTCGCCGCCCGCGCCGATGTCGACACCGCCCTGGCGACCGAGGATTTCGCCGCCGCCATGACCGCCCTGTCGCGCCTGCGCGGCCCGGTCGACACCTTCTTCACCGATGTGATGGTCAATTCCGACGTCCCCGAGGAACGCGCCAACCGCCTGAAACTGCTCGGCCAGGTCCACGCCGTCATGGGCCGCGTCGCCGACTTCGACCAGATCGCGGGGTAGGCACCAAAGCCCCTCTCCCGTGGGGAGAGGGGTTGGGGTGTGGGCGTACGGTGCCACCTGTTTCGCACCATAACCCCTCACCTCTGCGCAGCGGAAAGCGCTCAAAACAGCTGTCGTCATCCTCCGGCAAGCCGCGTCTTCGCGGCGCAGACCGGGGGACCCAGCGGCGCGCGGAGCGCGATCTGTTCAGGCACGGTCGGTGCGGCCCTTTTCGCCTTCGCTTCGCTGCGGCGCCGCTGGGTCCCCCGGTCTCGGCTGCGCCTCGCCGGAGGATGACGACAGCGGGGGAGTGCGAGGTCTTCGCCAAAAATCCCCCTATCTCCCCTACCCAAACCCCAACCCAAACAACCCCCTAACCAAATCCTCCCGCAAAAAACCCGCCCCCCTTCCGACCTGCCGCATACTGCCCCGGTCCCGTCGCAAGGAAGGGCCGCCTGGCCTGCGACCTGGTGTGCGGCGGGAGTGGAGAAGCGGGGGCCCGGGTTCCGGTCTGCCAGTGAAAGGCAGGCGACGCCCGGGGTCTGATCGGGATGATTGGATGTCAGGGATGCGGGGGATACGCATCCGGTCCGGGGACCGTGTCGCAAGAACGGCCCGCCCGTCAGGGGCGCTGCGGTAAGGCGCTAAACATCGCCACCCGACGCAAGCTTCTGAAAACTCTCCACGCGGAGCGTCAGCCTTCGTCGAAACGGTATTTTTTGATTTCTCCGGGCGAAGGCCCGGCGCTCCGCCCGCCCTTCCATCACCGGACCCGCGCGGCACCGGATGCGACCGCACGGCCGCCACCCCGGGGGACTGGTCAAGCGCCGCGCGTGCGCCCAATCTCCGCCCCGGGACCGGTTCACACAGAGGAAGATCGCCGATGGGTATGGGTATGATCGCGCTGGCCCTGATCGTCATCGCCGGGGCGTGGATCTACTATCGCCTGGCGCTCGGCCGGTCAGAGACCGCGGCACTGTGGCCCGGCGTGACCGGCACGGTCACCAGTTCGCGCTATCAGGAAAGTCCGGCCACGACGGCGGACGGCGACGAGCACATCCGCTATTTCGCCAATGTCGCCTATCGCTATGTCGTCAACGGCAAGACCTACAACTGCGAACGCATCGCCTTTCACGGCATCGATCCGCACACCCGGCTGCTGGCGGTCCAGGCCATCGTCGACCGCTATCCGGCCGGGGCCACGGTGCGGGTCCGCTACAATCCCGACGACCCGGGCGAGGCGGTGCTGGAGGTGCGGCGGCCGTCGCGGGTCACGCCGCTGATCATCACCGTGATCGGCCTGGCCGTGCTGGTCGCGGGGATCTGGGTGACGCTCCACTGACCCCCGGACCGGCGGCCGGCCTCAGAACGGGAAGAACAGCGGAATGGTGGCGACGCCGGCGATCCAGGTGACGATGTTCAGCGGCACCCCGACGCGGACGAAATCCATGTATTTGTACTTGCCGACCTGGAAGACGAGGACATTGGTCTGATAGCCGAACGGCGTGGCGAAGGCGGCGCTGGCGGCCATCATCACCCCGATCAGGAAGGGCCGCGGATCGACGCCCAGACTCTCGGCCAGGGCCACCGCCACCGGGGTGATCAGCACGGCCACGGCGGCGTTGGACAGCAGTTCGGTGGCGAACAGGGTCACCCCGTACAATATGGCCAGGGCCGCCCACGGGCCCAGCGGCCGGATGAAGTCGATCAGCAGCTCGGTGCCCGCCGCCGCCAGGCCGGTGACCTCGATCGCCAGCCCGACCACCACCATGCCGGCGATCAGCAGCAGCACCTCGGGCCGCAGACCGGCATAGGCCTCCTCGGGCGTGATGATCCGCATCAGGATCAGGATCACGGCCCCCGCGAAGGCCGAGGCCGCGATCGGGGCGATGCCCAGGGCGGCGGCGGCGATCACGGCGACGAACACCCCCATGGCGACCATGGCCTGGCGGGGGCGGAACGGCCGGTCGACGGCGAACAGGTCCAGGTCGCCCAGCATGCCGTCGCCGGTCTGCTCGTGCGGGCCCGCGCCCTCGCCGTCATCGGCCCCGTTGGCCAGCAACCGGCTGCCGATGAAGAACAGATAGGCCCCGCCGACCGCGGCGATGATCAGGGCCACCGGGGTGATCTCGAACATGCCGAACACTGGCTGGCCGGCGTTGCGGGCCATGTCATTGACCAGCAGGTTGGTCGAGGTGCCGATCAGCGTACAGGCCCCGCCCATGATGGCGATGTAGCTGAGCGGGATCAGGAACCGCTTCGGCGACAGGTTCAGCGAGGTGGCGACGTCGCGCACCACCGGCGCGGCCAGCACCACGATCGGGGTATTGTTCAGAAAGGCCGACGCCCCGCCGCACAGGATTATGACCAGCCACAGCCCCAACTGGCCCAGCCGGGCGCACAACACCGTCGCCTGCCGGATCAACAGGCCCATCAGCCCGGTCAACTCGATCGCATAGGCGATCACGAACAGGCAGGCCAGGGCGATGACGGCCGGACTGGCGAAGGCCCCCTGCACCTCGACCGGGCGGATCACGCCCAGCAGCAGCAGGGCGGCCGCGGCCGACAGGGCGGCGACGTCAGACCGCACCTTGCCGTGGATCAGGACCCCGACCACCGCTACCAGGACGACAAGCGCCGCGATCTGATCGAAACTCATAGCCTGTGCAGACCCTTCCGGGCGGCTGCCGTCAACCTTTTCGACCGCCGGCGTCACCGCGATAGCGTTTTTGTGTTATGGCCGATCCATGCCTCGTCTGAATGTGTTTCCGCTTCATCGTCGCAAGCTCGGCGTCGTTTTCACCACGATCACCGCCGGCCTGTTGCTGGCCCAGTGCGGCCCCAAGGAAAAACCGGCCGATACGCCCCCAGCCAAGGTGCCCGAGGCACCGGTGGTGGTGACCCCGACCCTGCCGGCCGGTGCACCGCCCCTGACCCGCGCCGACCTGCTGGCCGCCGTCGCCCGTGCCACCTCCAGCTATGCGGCCGGCGAGACCCCGTCGGGCAGCGATCCGCTGGTCGGCCGCCCCTTCGCCGTGCGCATGGCCTTCGGCTGCGGCGGCCCCCTGACCGTGCCGCCGTCGCCCGCCGCGATCGACGGCCTGCCCCGGGCGACCTGGGGTCCGGATCACAAGTCCATCCAGCTCAGTCTGACGCCCGGGGAATGGCTCGAATCGGCCCTGATCGCCGGGGCCGGGGCCGAGGCCGCCTGGGAAACCGTCGAGGGATTCTGGGTGCCGCGCCCGTGGCTGGCGACCGACGGCTGTCCGGCCGTGCGACGCGATCCCCTGCAGGCGGCCAGCGTCGCCCCGTCGGCCCAGACCGTCGGCCTTGCCGCCGTGTTCGCCAAGGGCGGCTCCCGTCTGGCCCAGCGCAACGGCCGGGCCTACCGCTACACGGTGCGGGCCGAGGGCGACCGGCCGCTGGTCGCGCCCGAAGGCGGCTATCGCGTGGTGCTGGAAGGCCGGGTCGTCGGCTTCCCCGGCGGTCGCGCCATTCGCTGCCGCGCCGCGGGGCCGGATCAGCGCCCGGTCTGCGTTGCCGCCGTCCAGCTGGACCGGGTCGCCTTCGAAAGTACCACCGGCACGACGCTCGGCGAGTGGCGCAAGGGCTGATCCGCGCCGACCGCCGGACCCGGCTCCGGGAACGACAGCTTGGCTCACGCTTTGTTACGATCCTGGCCTCGCCTTCGCGGTCGCAGCACGCTAGTCAGACCGGGACAGGCGGGCCTTCCGGTTCCGCCTTTGACGGACCACGGCTCAGGGGCTGGATATGACTCAGTGGGTGTACGGTTTCGGCGGCGGCTCCGCCGACGGGGCCTCATCGTTGAAGAACCTTCTCGGTGGCAAGGGAGCCAACCTGGCCGAGATGTCGTCGCTGGGCCTGCCGGTCCCGCCCGGCTTCACCATCACCACCGAGGCCTGCGTCCACTATTTCAGCCAGGGCCAGACCTATCCCGACGCCCTGGCCGGACAGGTCAGGACCGGGCTGGAGAAGGTCGAGCAGATCACCGGCAAGCGTTTCGGTGACGCCGCCAATCCGCTGCTGGTCAGCGTCCGCTCCGGGGCCCGCGCCTCGATGCCGGGGATGATGGATACGGTCCTGAACCTGGGCCTGAACGACAGCACGGTCGAGGGCCTGGCCACCCTGTCCGGTGACCGTCGTTTCGCCTTCGACAGCTACCGCCGCTTCATCACCATGTATTCCAACGTCGTCCTCGGCCTCAGCCACGACGATTTCGAAGAGGTGCTGGACGACCACAAGCAGCGGCTGGGCGTGACCGTCGACACCGACCTCAGCGCCGGTGACTGGGAAAAGATCGTCACCGAATACAAGGCCGTGGTCGAGGACCGTCTGGGCCAACCCTTCCCGCAGGATCCGCAGGACCAGCTGTGGGGCGCGGTCTCGGCCGTGTTCGACAGCTGGATGAACGAACGCGCCAAATTCTATCGCCGCATGCACGACATTCCCGAGAGTTGGGGCACGGCGGTCACCGTCCAGTCGATGGTGTTCGGCAACATGGGCCAGACCTCGGCGACCGGTGTGGCTTTCACCCGCAACCCGTCGACCGGGGAAGCCCGGCTGTACGGCGAATTCCTGATCAACGCCCAGGGCGAGGACGTCGTCGCCGGTATCCGTACCCCCCAGTCGCTGACCAAGGCGGGCCGCGAGGAAATGGGCGAGACGGCCCTGTCGATGGAAGAGGCGATGCCGGCGGTGTTCGCTGAATTCGTCGAGGTCATCGGCAAGCTGGAAACCCACTATCGCGACATGCAGGATATCGAGTTCACGGTCGAACAGGGCCGCCTCTGGATGCTGCAGACCCGCAACGGCAAGCGCACCGGCAAGTCGGCGCTGAAGATCGCCGTTGATCTGGCCGCCGAGGGCGTCATCAGCCGCGACGAGGCGATCAGCCGGGTCGACCCCTCGGCCCTCGACCAGCTGCTGCACCCGGCGCTGGACCCGAACGGTGTCCGCCATGTCGTCGCCACCGGCCTGCCGGCCTCGCCCGGGGCCGCCACCGGCAAGATCGTGTTCGACGCCGACGAGGCCGAGCGCATGTCGCAGCTGGGCGACGCGGTCATCCTGGTGCGCGAGGAAACCAGTCCCGAGGACATCCGCGGCATGCACGCTGCCCGCGGCATCGTCACCGCTCGCGGTGGCATGACCAGCCATGCTGCCGTGGTGGCACGCGGCATGGGCCGCCCCTGCGTCTCGGGGGCGGGGGAAATCGCCATCGACGAGCGCGCCGGCACCTTCACCGCCCGCGGCCGCACCTTCAGGGCCGGCGATGTCATCACCATCGACGGCTCGAAAGGCGAGGTCCTCGACGGGGCCGTGGCCATGATCGAGCCCGAGCTGACCGGGGACTTCCAGACCCTGATGGGCTGGGCCAACTCGGTCCGCCGCCTGCGCGTCCGCGCCAATGCCGAAACCCCGCTGGACGCCCGCACCGCGCGCGGCTTCGGGGCCGAGGGCATCGGCCTGTGCCGCACCGAACACATGTTTTTCGACGACGCCCGCATCGCCGCCGTGCGCGAGATGATCCTGGCCGACGACGAACAGGGCCGCCGCCTGGCCCTGGCCAAGATCGCCCCGTTCCAGAAGGCTGATTTCGTCGAACTGTTCGAGATCATGACCGGCCTGCCGGTGACCGTCCGCCTGCTGGACCCACCCCTGCACGAGTTCATTCCGCACAATGACGCGGACATCGACGCCCTGGCCGAAACGTCGGGCCTCGACGCCGCCAAGCTCAAGCGCCGGGCCCGTGAGCTGCACGAGACCAATCCCATGCTGGGCCACCGCGGCTGCCGGCTCGGCGTGGCCTATCCCGAGATATACGAGATGCAGGTGCGCGCCATTCTGGAGGCCGCCCTGCAGGTCAAGCAGTCGTCGTCGGAAGCGGCCCCGATCCCGGAGATCATGCACCCGCTGGTCGCCATGGGTCTGGAGATGAAATACCTGCGCGAGCTGACCGACCGCACCGCCGAGGCCGTGTTCGCCGAAGCGGGCGACCGGGTCGACTATCTGGTCGGCACCATGATCGAACTGCCGCGCGCCGCCCTGCGCGCCGGCGATCTGGCGAAATACGCCGAATTCTTCTCGTTCGGCACCAACGACCTGACCCAGACCACATTTGGAATCAGCCGCGATGATTCCGCCAACTTCCTGCAGGCCTATATGGACAAGGGAATCTTCGAAGCCGACCCGTTCGTGCGGCTCGATCAGGAAGGCGTCGGCGATCTGATCCGCATCGCCGCCGAACGCGGTCGCGCCGTGAGTCCCGACATCAAGATCGGCATCTGCGGCGAGCATGGCGGCGATCCGGCCTCCATCGCCTTCTGCGACACCCTGGGCCTCGACTACGTCAGCTGCTCGCCCTACCGCGTGCCGATCGCCCGACTGGCTGCCGCCCAGGCGGCGCTGGTTGCCCGCGGAGAAGAGGCCCGCGAAACCGACCGCTAGACCCGGCAGGAGGAGGCTACCGCAGGCGCGGGACAGGCGTCGCTGCCGGCCGCCGACGCCTGTCGCCCTGTTAACCTCGATGACGTCCCAGTAATCGTTGGCCCAATTAAAGTCATGGTTGGCGTATCGCCGTCTGTGTCCTTAATTCCACGGTTAAGCTTCCGTAATAAAGCGGCCATGGAACTGCCCCGGATGCTACCCATTTGAGCATTCGCTGGATGGGGGCGGTGATCAGTCAGATCACCACATCTAGGAAAGACACCGTCATGCGTAACATCCTCCTCGCTTCCGCCGCCCTGGCCCTGCTGGCTGCTCCGGCCATGGCCCAGAGCGTCTCCTCGCCGAGCTACTACGGGACCCTGGGCTACAGCCAGCTGCAGGGCGACAACGTCGACCTCGGTGCCGTCACCGGTCGTTTCGGTGCCAAACTCACGCCCTACCTCGGTGCCGAGGCTGAAGCCTCGTTCGGCGTCGACAGCGACACCTATTCGTTTGGTGCCACCAACGTGAAGGTCAAGGAAACCTTTGACGCCGCCGTCTATGGTGTCGCCACCCTGCCCATCAACCCGAGCTTCGACCTGTTCGCCCGCGCCGGTTACGGCACCACCGAACTGAAGGCCTCGAGCGGCGGCGTCAGCGCCACCGACAGCAACGAGAGCTGGAACTACGGCGTCGGCGGCAACTACTACATCGACGCCCAGAACGGCGTCCGCGCTGACTGGACCCGTCGTGACTTCACCAACGACGGTGGTGAAGCCGACGTCTATTCGGTCAGCTACGTTCGCCGCTTCTAGGTTTCAGGCCTCCGACAGGAAGAAGGCGCGCCCTGCGAGGGGCGCGCCTTTTTTTCGTGGAGCCGGTGATGATTTCAGGCCGCGCCCGGTGCCAGGGCCCAACGCATCGAGCCTTCGCCGAACGGCCTGATGAACAGATCGCGGTAGCGTTCGAACACCTCGACGATCATCACGGCCAGATCCTGGGTGATAACCTCACCGCGCTGGCGTTTCATCGCCGCGACGCAATCGACGACCACCGTCTGATGGGCCGACCCGCCCATGCTTCTGAGCACGGTGGCAACATCCTGGGCGAGAGGTTCCAGCTTGGGTTCCCAGGGACTGGCGGTCTGGGTCATTCGGTCGGATCTCCCTTCTTCACACAGCAAACGCCTCGCAAAATCTCGCCATCGGTGCAAGCGTCAGCGCGGATTCGTGATCGGGGTGAATCGCGCACATGACAAGGATTTAACCTGACAGGCCGTTTCGAGCGGCGTCACCTGTGCGGCAAATGGGGGGAAAACCATGACGACATTCGATCCGGCCGCTGCGACGGCGCAATGGATTGCGACCCTGTCGCCCGAGGATACGGCCCGGGCCGTCGCCTATACCCAGGGCAGTCACTGGCTGCTGCTTTGGGGAATGATCGTCGCGATCGCCGTGGCCTGGATCATCATAAGGACCGGCTGGCTAACCTCGATCCGTGACAGACTGGAACGGCGCCAGCCGCGTCCGAAACTGGTCTCGTGGGTGGTCGGCGTTGTCTACCTGCTGATGAGCTTCGTTCTGACCCTGCCGTGGTCGATCTACCAAAACTGGTGGCGAGAGAAGACCTACGGCCTGACGGAACAGCCCTTCACCGGCTGGTTGACCGAGGCTCTGATGGGGACCGGGATCTCGGTCGTGTTCGGCGGATTGCTGATTGTCGCCCTGTATTTCCTGATCCGGCGTACCGGTCGCGTCTGGTGGGTCTGGGGCGGCGGGCTGGCGGGGGTGGCGGTGATCTTCATGCTGCTCGTGGCCCCGATCTTCATCGAGCCGCTGTTCAACACCTACACCCCGGCACCCGAGGGGCGGGTCCGCGATGCCGTGGTTGAACTGGCCCACAAGACCGGCACGCCGGACGACAAGATCTTCATCTACGATGGATCACGGCAGTCTGACCGCTATACGGCCAATGTCTCCGGGCTGGGCGGTTCGGCCCGCGTGGCGATGAGCGACGTCATGTTCAACAAGGGTGCTGATCTGAGCGAGGTGCGCGGTGTCGTCGGCCATGAGATGGGCCACTATGTTCACATGCACTCGCTGTGGCTGACCGGGGTCATGGTCGTCCTGGCGATGATCAGCTCCTTTCTCGCGGACCGGCTCTATCCCCTGGCGCGACGCCTGCTGGGTGCCCGCCGTGTCGGAGACATCGCCGATCCGGCCGGTCTACCTGTGCTGGCGGCGGTCCTGGCCGTCGTCGGCCTGTTGGCGACGCCGGTCACCAACACCCTGATCCGCACGATCGAGGAAGATGCGGACCATTTCTCGCTGGTCCATGCCAATGAACCCGACGGCCTGGCCAAGGCCTTGGTCAAGACCGCCGAATATCGGGCTCCGTCCCCGTCCGCGCTTGAAGAATTCCTGTTTTACGATCACCCGTCGGTCGAGAACCGCGTCCGCCGGGCGATGGAGTGGAAGGCGACCCATCCGCCGGAAGCGCCGGCCTCCGGGACGAACGAAGCTCCGGCTACGCCCGCTTCCTGACGAACACGGTGCCGGCGGAATAGCCGGCACCAAAGCTGCAGATCAGGCCAATGTCGCCGGCGGTCATGTTCTGTTGCCTCAGATGAAAGGCGATGATCGATCCGGCCGACGATGTGTTCGCGTATTCGTCAAGGACGATGACGTTCTCCTCCGGCGTCGGTTCGCGACCCAGCACCTTGCGACCGATGAACTGGTTCATGTTGATGTTGGCCTGGTGCAGCCACATCCGCTTCAGAACCTGCGGGTCGAGATCGAGATCGGCGGCGTGGTCGATGATCATCTGCGAGACCAGCGGAACCACGTCCTTGAATACCTTGCGCCCCTGCTGGATGAACAGCTTGTCGGGTGCGCCGATGCCTTCGGGCGCGGCATTGTTCAGGAAGCCGAAATTGTTGCGGATGTTATTGGAGAACACCGTCTTCAAACGCGTGCCCAGCACATCCCAGCCGCCGGGACCCGCCCGGTCCGAGGATTCAACAATGACGGCGGTGGCGACGTCGCCGAAGATGAAATGGCTGTCGCGATCCCTGAAATTCAGGTGGGCCGAGCAGATTTCCGGATTGATCATCAGGACCGCGCCGACCGAGCCCGAAGCGATAAAGTCTGCGGCCGTCTTGATGCCGAAGGTGGCCGAGGAACACGCCACGTTCATGTCGAAGGCAAAACCGTCGATGCCCAGCGCCTGCTGCACCTCGACCGCCAGCGCCGGATAAGGCCGTGGCATGTTGGAAGCGGCGCAGATCACCGCCCCGATCTCGCTGACCGGCTTGCCCCACGCATCGATCGCCTCACGCGCCGCGGCGACCGACATCTCGGCCATCAGTGACAGCTCGTCATTGGCGCGTTCGGGCAGATTGGGTGCCATGCGGGCGGGGTCGACGATCCCGGCCTTGTCCATCACGAACCGGCTCTTGATACCGGACGCCTTCTCGATGAACTCGACGGACGACGGTGTCAGGGCCTCGACATCACCGGCGGCGATGTCAGCGGCATGTTCGGCGTTCCACCCATCGGCCCAGGTGTTGTAGGCCGCGACAAGCTCGGCGTTCGAGATGGAGTGTTCCGGCGTAAACAGGCCGGTGGCGGCGATAACGGCGTGGGTCACTGGGCAGGTCCGTTGCGTTGACGAACGCCTTCAATAGGCCGGTGGCGGCGTGCGGTCGAGGCTCACCGTCAGCCCCGTAGCCCAGCGCCGGATACGGCCGGGGCGAGGACATGCGGCCTCGGCCCGCGCCGCTATCAGGGCTTCCACCAGATCCTCCGCCTCGCACGGCCAGCCGTCCGGGCTGACATAGAGCGGATACTCCAGCAGCGTCGCCACGATAAGGGCATCCAGCGGCGGCCGCGCTGTTCGGCGGGGCAGCGGCAGGCGATCTTCGGTCAAACCCCAGCCCGCATAGAAGGGGCGACCGTGAGTGATCACCCGTCGCCCGCGCAGCAAGGCCTCGAAACCGGTCAGGGAGGTCAGGGTCACCACGACATCGCAGACCTCCACACAGGCACCGATGTCCAGGGTGTCGGCCACCGCGTCGATGGCCTCAAGGGCGGCATCGTCTACGACGCCGGGCCGGTTTCCGGCCAGCACGTCCGGGTGGGCTTTCCAGATCAGGAAGGCATCCGGATGATCCGCCCGGGCCGCGGCGATCAGGCCGGCATTGGTGCAGACGTCGCCGCAACCCAGCAGGACCGACCGGTCGTTCTCGACCTGGCCCACGATCAGCACCCGCTCCCGGTCCGACGGCCAGTCCGGCGGCGTCGCGCCTTCCAGATTGTATTTCGACAGGCCGCTCCCGACGATCCGTTCGCGCAGGGTCGCGGCGCGGGCCAGAGCCTCGGTCGAAGGTTTCCCGGTCTGGATCAGGGTCTCCAGCCGCGAGGGGCCGGCGGGATCATAAGAGATTCCCCTGGTCGTCCAGCACCGTCGACAGGGCTCCGATGAAGTTGGAACCCAACCCGTGCGAGCGGATGAAGCCGTCCTCCATCCGCACGGTCGGCCCGTCGAATCCAGCTGCCGCCTTCCGGATCCCGGCGGTTTCCTTGCCGGCCCACCACAGCAGACGCCCCCCGTTCGCCCCGGCGGCGGCCACGGCGGCACCGGCCGTGTCAAAATAGCGGAGCCGGGCGGTCGGGGCGTTGAGCAGACGCCGGATCGCGGGGCGCTTGGCCGGGGCGAAGCCGACGCCGGCCCAATAGCCCCTCAGCCGCTCGGCCCGGGCACGCAGGGCGATCAGTCGGGCCACGGCCTGCTCGACCTCGCAGCGGCGACCAGTGACCGGATCGACGTAGCGGCTGCAGACGATCAACGCCGCGGCGGCCATCGTCTCGATATCGCGCGCCACACCACGGCGGGCCACCGACACCGTGTCGGTGGTCAGCCCCCAGCCGGCATAGAAGGGCGCGCCGAAACAGGTGACCGCCTTGCCCCGCAGCAAGGCCTCGAAGCCGAGGCCGCTGGTCACCGTATAGACGGCGTCGACCTCGGCCAGCAGATCAGACGGGCGGACGTCTGTATTGACCAGTGTAACCCCGGCCAGGTCGGCGTCGGCGATGCAGCCGGTCTTCAGCCCCGCGGCCACGGCCGGATGGCGCTTGACGATCAACTGGGCGTCCGGGTGGTCGGCCCGGGCGGCAGCCATCATCGTGGCAAAGGCATCCGGCGCGGCCATGCCGTAGCGGATCGAGGCGTCGCCATGGGTCTGGTCGACAACCAACACACGGGGGCCGGGATGAAGGATCGCCCGGTCCAGTGGCTCGCCCAGATTGGTCCGGGACAGGCCGGCGGCGACGATGCGATCGATCAGGTTCCGGGCCCGGGCGTGCATGCCGGAATCGCACCAGTCGGGTGCCTCGATGAGGGTCCGCTCCAGCCGCGACGGGCGGGTGGCGTCATAATAGACGCCGAGATCATCGACGATCAGGCTCAGGCTCGTCGCCCCCGCCTCGCCCAGTCCGACAGACCGCAGGAAGCCGTCTTCCAGCGCGACATAGGGGTGGCCGGTAAGCCGGCTCCACAGGCGGCCCGCCCCGGTCGTCGGGCGTCGACCCCAGCCCAGGACCGTGCGCACCCCCGGCCCCGGCAGTCGCCGTAGCGCATACTCCGGCAGGAAGGCCTCCAGGTGCGGAAGGGCCAGCAGTCCCGGTGCGCACGCCCAGGCCGGAACAGGCGCGGCGCCGTCCATCAGTCGGGTGTACGCGAGCAGGCGTCGTGCCGTCGCAACAGGGCCTCGGCGGCGGTCAGGTGCAACCGCTCGACCATGCCGCCGCCGACGCGGATCGCGCCGCGCCCGGCCGCAGCCGGATCGGCGAAGGCGGCGACCAGCGTCATGGCATGGGCGACCTCGTCGTCGGTCGGGCAGAAGGTCGCATTGGCAATGGCGATCTGGCCGGGATGGATCAAACTCTTGCCGTCAAAACCGTACATCCGTCCCTGTCGGCATTCACCGGCCAGACCTTCGGCATCCCCCGGTCGGTTGAAGACGCCGTCGATCACCTGCAGCCCGTGGGATCGCGCGGCGGCGACCGTGGTGGCCAGCCAGGGTTTCAACGGTTCGCGGTCCGGTACCGACTGGCAGCCCAGGGCGGCGGTCAGGTCATTGGTGCCGAACATCAGGGCGGCGAGGGCCCCGTCCACGCCGCACAGCGCATCCAGATTGAACAGGGCGCGCGGGGTTTCGACCATGGCCCAGAGATCCGTGCCGGTCGGCAGGCGATTGCCCAGTTCGGCGACATCGCGGGCGTCCTCGATCTTGGGCGCCACGATGATCCCGAGCGAAGTCCCGGCCAGGGCGTCAAGGTCGTCGCTGCCCCAGGGACTGTCCAGCGCATTGACCCGGACGGCCAGTCGCGGGCCAAATCCGCCGCTGCGCACGGCCTCGACCGCGGCGGCCCGCGCTTCGGCCTTCATGTCGGGAGCGACGGCGTCTTCCAGATCGAGGACCGCGACATCGCAGGGCAGGGTGCGCGCCTTGTCGACGGCGCGCGGGTTCGAGGCCGGCATGAACAGGACACTGCGAACCAGCCCCTCGGTCATCACACCCGTCCGGTCACGGGAATTAGGGCCCCGGTGATCGCCCGGGCCTGTGGCGAGGCCAGGAACAGCATGACGGCGGCCAGATCGGCCGGGGCGACCCATGTGGCGGGATCGGCGTCGGGCATGTCCGCGCGGTTTTGCGGCGTATCGAGGATGGACGGCAGCACGGCGTTGACCGTGACCGGGGTCGACTTGAGTTCCTCGGCGAGGCTTTCGGTCAGCCGATGCACGGCCGCTTTCGACGCCGCATAGGCCCCCATGCCGGCCGCCGACTTCAGCGCGCCATTGGCACCGACATTGACGATCCGGCCGGCGTCCGACCGTTTCAGATGCGGCAGGGCGGCGCGGCAGGTGTTGAGCGCGGTTGACAGGTTCAGGGCGTACATCCGGTCCCAGGCCGGACAGTCGTCGTCCACGGTCTGCCAGACGAAGCCGCCGGCGATGTTCAGCAGGGCGTCCAGTCGCCCGAATTTGTCGATTACGGCGGCGATCGCCGCCGCCGCCGCCGCCGGATCGGTCAGGTCGACCCCGCCCAGGTCCAGCGTGTCCGCCGGAGCCGTCTGGCCGGTCGCATGATCGATGATCGCCACGCGCCAGCCCTGGGTCAGGGCGGCAGCCACGACCGCGCGACCCAGCTCCCCGTGTCCGCCGGTGATTGCGATGACGCGTTGGTTCAGTGTTTCATTTCCCATCGGTATTCCCTCGCGCGCACGACCCGGGTCCGTCAACCGGCCACAGCCGGGCCGCCCCCCGAACGCCGGAGGAATCACCCCATCGGGCCGGCACGATCCGGGTGACGATGCTGTCGGCAAAGACATGCCGGGGAACCTGTTCGGCCAACCGCGGATACAGGTCGCTGACATTGGACAGGCCGCCGCCCAGCACCACCACATCGGGATCGACCAGGTTCATGACCATGGCCAGGGCACGGGCCAGACGGTCGACGTACCGATCCAGCGACGCGACCGCGGCGACCTCCGCCGTTTGGGCTGCGGCGACGATCGCCTCGGCGGACAGGGTCTGGCCGGTCACGGCCGCATGGTCGCGTTGCAGGCCGGTCCCCGAAATCCAGGTCTCCAGACAGCCGTGCAGCCCGCACCAGCAGGCCGGGCCCGGCACTTCGGCGGCGGCCGGCCAGGGCAGGGCGATGTGACCCCACTCACCGGTCAGGCCGTTAGCTCCTGTGATCAGTTGACCGTCGACAGCGAGCCCGCCACCGCAGCCGGTGCCGATGATCACCGCAAAGACGACCGCCGCGCCCGCGGCTGCGCCGTCGACGGTTTCGGACAGGGCCAGGCAGTTGGCGTCATTGGCCAGGCGCACCGGTCGCCGCAGGGCCGCTGCCAGATCTTCACGAAACGGCCGGTCGTTCAGCCAGGTCGAATTGGCGTTGCGCATCCGCCCTGTGGTCGGTGACACCGAGCCGGGCACGGCCAGTCCGACGGTCCCGGTCCGCCCGAGTTGGTCTTCGACCTGCTCCACCAGCCGGACGACGGTCGCCAGCGCCGCGCCATAGGTTCCGGGATTGGGCTCGCGCAGGCGGGTCAGGAACCCGCCGTCAGCCGCCAGGGCGGCGACCTCGATCTTGGTCCCGCCGAAATCCACGCCGATCTGCATGATGCCGGTCCAGCAGGCCGTCCTCAGACGGCGAAGACCTGCATCATCAGCCGTTCCAGGGCTTCGGCGTCAACCGTGTCGAAGGCGGCGACGTCGGTCGCATCGACGTCAAGCACGCCGATCAGGTCTCCGGCGGCGTCGAAGACCGGCACGACCACTTCGCTGCGCGAGCGGGAGTCGCAGGCGATGTGACCGGGAAAGGCCGCGACGTCCTCGACGATCCGGGTCTTGCCCGTCGCGGCCACAGTCCCGCAGACGCCCCGTCCGAACGGAATCCGCAGACATCCCAGCGTGCCCTGATAGGGACCGACAACCAGTTCTCCGGGCCTGGCGGGATCGACGACATAGAAGCCGGTCCAGAAGAATTGCGGAAAAGCGTCGGCCAGCATGGAGCCGACAGTGGCCATTCGGGCGACGCGGTTCGTCTCGCCGTCCAGCACGGCCAGGATCTCGTCATGGACCTCCGCGTAGCGTGCGGCCTTGTCGGCGGGGCGATCATCACGGGCGACATAGGACATGGGCGGACTCCGGCTGTAACCGCCATATAGGCGGCCCGGACAGACATTGCGACCGGGCGTGACCGCGCGAATTCCCCTGTCAGGTGAATCGCTAAATAGCTAAATCTTGGGGATAACTGTTCGACGAACAAAAATCAGCCAATCTGCGGCAACGCTTTCACGCAAAACGACGTTAACCTTGACAGCCGGGTGTCCGGACCGGACACATTGGCCGGTGAACATGGTTAATGGCCGATCGGGCGACCGATCCGCCCGCAACGTGTGAGGGGGAGTATGCGCGACCGCGACGGCTTCGACGACGACCCCGCGCCGGCCCGGCACCGCCGTGCCCCGATCGCCGCAGCCACCGCAATCGGTGTGCTGACGATCGCCGCCCTGACCCTGTCCAGCTGTGGTGACCGAGGCCTGCAGTTCTGGCGCCAGGACGCTGCCGGCGGTGCGGCCAACGCCTGTCCGCGCCCCGCAGCCTTCACCGGGGCCGAGTTCAATGCCCAGGAAACCAGTCTGCGCGCGCTACGGCGGGCCGCCTTTCGTGGCGATTTCTTCGCCCAGCTGGAGCTGGGGTCACGCTATGCGGCGGTGAAGGCGACCGACAAGAACATCGAGGACCCGATCGAAAGCTCGGTCTGGCTGGCGCTGGCACTGGCCAATGACGAGGGTTACGCGCCGATCAATCGCGTCGACCGCGGTGGCTTCTGGGGCTTCGGCGGCCTGGAGCCGCTGTCCCGCTACGACGACTGTCGCGCCTGGGAGCGTCACAACGTCTATCAGCGGCTGGATCGGCAGCTCGGGCGGATGACCCGTGCCGAGCAGGAAGCCGTGCGAGACCGGGTGATCTATGTCCTGTCGACCCAGGACGCCAAGGGCTATCGCGCCCTGGCCCGTCTGCATGATTCCCTCTACGGCCCGTTCGGCGAGCCGCAGGACAATCGCGAGGGTCGCGAGGCCTGGGGCAATGACGGCAAGGACAGCGGGCCTGTCCGCGATCCCGGTGCCCTGCATGCCGCGACCAGCCTGTTCCAGCGCAATGATGTGGACGCCTATCTCTACAACTATCTGGCGGTCCAGACCGGTGATGTCGGGGCCTATGTCCTGCTCAAGGATTTTGAGCGCTCCTCACCGGGTCGCAGCAGCTACGCCGCCTTTGTCGAGGCCAAGGCGCGCCAGTGGGTGCCGCCGTTCGAATTCTATCCGAACACGGCTCCGGCCTCGGGCGTCCCCTTCTCGGACGAAAGCCGCCCGCGGGGCGACGCCTATGAATACGCCCTGTCGCGTATGACCGAACTGCCGTTCGTCCACGTCGGGCGGGCACTGCGCTATCTCGGCGTGACCGAAACGGTCCCGACCCGTCCCGACGCCCTGTCGAAACGCCAGATCGAGACACTGGAGGCCATGCTGGGTCATCCGATGAAGTCGCGGCTGTCCTATCTCGAACGCGTCCGCGCGGTTCAGCTGGCGGCCGTCAACGGCTCGTCCGAGGCCCAGCTGGTGCTGGCAGTGATGTACGCCGAGGGCATCGGTGTCCCGACGGACTATGCCCGTGCCTTCCACTGGTTTGACGAGGCGGCACGGCAGGGCAGTCCCGAAGCCAAGTTCGCCATGTCGACCTATTTCGCGCTCGGCGTCACCGGCGTCGCCGATCAGGACAAGGCTGCGGCCGTCGCCGTGCGGATCAATTCCGCCCTGGCCGGCTTCGGCCCGTCCGCATCCCGCCTGCAGGCCGTCCTGGCCCAGGTCTCCCGCTCGCAGCGCCGCTAGGAGGGCGTGGTATCATGATTGATCGTCCCGTCCGCAGTCTGGTCACCGGCCTGGCCGTTATCGCAGCCGCCGCCTTCGGTGGGGTTATGGCCCCGGCCTCGCCCGCCGACGCCCAGGTGGCGGCCCGGGTCGAGAGTTCAGACCCGACCCAATTTCGGCATCCTGCTGACGCCGCCGACCCGCGGCACACGCGGGCGGTCCACCCATCACCGGCGTTACGACTATCGTCGCGACCACCGCCCGGACTGGCGGCCGGAGTTCCATCGCCAGGGCACCGAAGAGATCGTGCTGGTCGACTGTGGCGGCAACCCCGGTTCCGGGGCGGTCGAGGACGCCGTGCGCCGGGTGCGCCCCGGCGGCACCCTGGTTATCCGGTCCCGCGCCGGTGCCTGCGTCGGCTGGCTGAACATCGACAAGCCGATGACCCTCATCGGCGAGGGCGGCTTCGACCCGCGCGACTGGAGCCGGACGCCGTCCGCCACCCTGCAGGCACCGGACGGTCTGCCCTGTATCACCGTGGCCCAGGGCGTCCGGGTCGAAATTCGTGACATGATCTTTGCCTCGCCCAAGGGCGGTGATGCCGCCTGCGTCGTCGGCTACGGGGCCGAGATCGTGATGAACCGGGTCGGCTTCCGCCACGCCGGGGACGAGGCCGCCATCTATGCCGACGGCGGCCTGATCGACATCCGCAACGCCGTCATTGACGCCCAGACCATCGCCCCGGCCATCGTCGCCGACGGGGCCGTGTTGACGGCCTATGAACTGGTCGTCACCGGAGCCCAGACCGGCCTCGAACTGATCCCGGGCGCGGGCCAGACCTCACGGGTCTCGACCTCGACCTTCAAGGGCACCGGTGTGCCCAACAGCTTCGGACCGCGCTCGATCGGCATGATCATCCGTTCCGGTCGGGACTACGGCCGGGTCGAGATCGAGAACACTGCGATTGTCGGCTATATCGAGGGCGTGGCCATCGAGGGGGCTTCTGTCACCATGACCGACAGCCGGGTCGGTCGCTCCGACAAGGGCGTCGTCCTCTACAATGGCGAACTGCAGCTGTCCGACAGCCGGATCCGCGCCGCGGGGGTCGGGGTCGCCGCGGCCTCGGGCCATGCGGTGATCACCAACAATGTCTTCGCCGGTGTGCAGCAGGTGATCTTCGCCGAATCGCGCGCCACCGTTGAGGCCAGCGGCAACCGTGTCTGGTCCCAGTCCGTGTGCCGGCCCAGTTTCCGCGATCGCTATCGTGGCCGTTACGAGCCCTACTGGGATCCGGGCAACGGCTGGACCTGTGTCAACAGCCCCTATCCACGCGACTGGTGGGACGATGAGGACGGTCTGCTGGGCCTGCCCTACCATGACGACGGCTACAGGCTGGACGGCTATGACAGCTATCGGGAAGGCGAGGGCTGGTATGACCGGGACGGCCGCTATGTGCCGAACGATCGC
The DNA here is from genome assembly GCA_034676465.1 of Brevundimonas sp. Classification (GTDB taxonomy): domain Bacteria; phylum Pseudomonadota; class Alphaproteobacteria; order Caulobacterales; family Caulobacteraceae; genus Brevundimonas. The sequence continues at coordinate 37,607 of JAUCCG010000071.1, forward strand.
TATACCGGCGACGATCGCTGGAGCCGGGGTGGCGGCTGGCGGCGTTGATCCCCGGTCGCGTCGCGCGTCCGGTAGGCCCGGAGGGACTCGAACCCCCAACCAGACCGTTATGAGCGGTCGGCTCTAACCATTGAGCTACGGGCCCGCCGAGGGCGGTGGTTTCGCCTAGCAGGCGGCCGCTCCGCTTGCCAAGCGCCATTGTCGCCGGCCTGTCCCGGGTATTTCCGATGGTGAATGGAACCTGCCACCGGGGCCGGGGCGTTGTTCAGGGACCAATCGCCAAGGTTCCGCCACGGCCCGACGCCACCGTCCGGGTCGCCTGGCCCGTTTTCCGGAGATCAACTGACATGACCCGATCCTTCCGCTCCCTGTCGCTGGGGGCCGTCCTTCTGGCCGCCGGTGCCCTGACCGCTCCGGCCGTTCTGGCCCAGGAAGCCCCGATGGCCGGCATGCATATGATGCAGGCCCCGCCGTCGCTGAACCTGTCGGCCCATGGCGAGGTGCGCATGGCCCCCGACATGGCCACCATCACCTTCGGTGTCGTCACCGAGGCCCCCCAATGCCGTTGAGGCCATGCGCAGCAACGCCGCCCGGATGAACGAGGTCATGGCTGCCCTGCGCCGTGCCGGGATCGCCGAGCGCGACGTGCAGACCTCGGGGCTGAACCTCTCGGCCCAGTATGACTATGTCCAGAACGAGCCGCCCAGGCTGCGTGGCTATCAGGCCAGCAATCAGGTGACCGTGACGATCAATGATCTGACCCGGGTCGGCACGACTGCTGATGCGGTGGTGGCGGCGGGCGTCAACCAGATCAACGGCATCAGCTTCGGCCTGAAGGATTCCAGCGCCGCCGAGGACCGCGCCCGCCAGCTGGCGGTCCGCAACCTGCAGGCCAAGGCCGCCCTGTATGCCCAGGCGCTCGGTGTGCCGCTGGCCGGGATCCGTTCGCTGACCCAGTCCGGCGGCTACAGCCCGCGCCCGCCGTCGCCCATGTATGCCCGGGCCGAAATGGCCATGGATGCAGGCTCGACCCCGGTCGCGGCCGGTGAGCTGACGGTGCGGATCGATATCACCGGCGTCTACGATCTGGGCCGATGACGCGACCCGGGCCCGCCGTCACCGGCGGGCCCGGCGTGTTCGCCCTCTGGGATACGTTCATTTGACGCAAACGCCTGCCTCTCTATGGTCGCGTCAGGCCGCATTCTGGCCCGCCCCGTCCGGACCTTCCGACTTCCATGAAACAGTTCTTCCTGACCGTGCTGGGCGTTTTCCTCGGCCTCATCCTGTTCGTCGTCGTTGTGCCGTTCGTGTTGATCACGGCGGCGGTGTCCTCGGCCTCGTCGACCCCGGTGACCGCGTCGAACACGGTGCTGGAACTCGACCTGCGCGATGGTCTGACCGATCAGCAGCCGACCAATCCATTCGCCGCCTTCGGCGGCTCCGGTCTGTCGGTCATGCAGGTGGTCGATTCCCTGGCCCAGGCCGGGGATGATCGTCATGTGAAGGCCCTGTTGATCCGCCTGCCCGAGGCGGGCATGACCCCCGCCGCCGCCGATGAGGTCCGTCAGGCCGTGCGGCGCTTCCGCGCCGCGGGCAAGGTCGTGATCGCCCACAGTCAGGGCTTCCAGCCCGTCGGCACCACCATCTCCAGCTATATGGTCGGAGCCTCGGCCTCGGAACTGTGGATGCAGAACACCGCCAGCTTCCAGCTGACGGGTATTTCCACGGACCAGCTCTTCCTCGGTCGCGCGTTCGACAAATACGGCGTCAATGCCCAGTTCGAGCAGCGTTACGAGTACAAGAACGCCGTCAACGAATACACCCAGAGCGACTTCACCCCGGCCCACCGCGAGGCGATGACCGCGTGGATGACCTCGATCTACACCAGCGCCATCGCCAATGCGGCCAGTGACCGCAAGGTCACCCCGGCGGCCCTGCGCGCGACCATCGAGGGCGGCCCGTGGTCGTCCGCCGAGGCGCTGCAACGCAAGCTGATCGACAAGATCGGTCAGGTCGAGGAAGCCGAGGCCGAGATCAAGCGACGCGCCGGCAACGGGGCCAGGCTGGTCGAGCTGCGCGACTATGCGTCGGCGCGGGGGGAGCGCAGCGGCTCGGGCCGCAACGCCATCGCCATCGTCGGCGGCGAGGGGGCCATCCTGACCGGGACCGGCAGTGGCGGCGGGTTCGGTGGCGGTTCGTCGATCCGCTCCGATGACCTGGCGGGGGCCCTGTACGAAGCGATCGAGGACAAGGACGTGAAGGCCATCGTCTTCCGCGTGTCCTCGCCCGGCGGCTCACCCGAAGCCTCGGAACAGATCCTGGCCGCCGTGCGCGCCGCCAGGGCCGCGGGCAAGCCGGTGGTCGTGTCCATGGGGGCCTATGCGGCTTCAGGCGGTTACTGGATCAGTTCGGAAGCGGACTACATCGTGGCCCAGCCCTCGACGCTGACCGGCTCGATCGGCGTGTACGGCGGCAAATTCGTGCTGGCCAATGCGCTCGGTCGCTTCGGGGTTGATATCCGCGAGCTGTCGGTCGGTGGCGACTATGCTGATGCCTTGTCGCCCTCCCAGCCCTTCACCGCCGCGCAGCGCGCGGCCTATTCGAGCACGATCGACCGCACCTATGAGGAATTCATCACGCGGGTCGCCACCGGTCGCAAGCTGACCCCGGCCCGGGTGCGGGAAATCGCCCGGGGTCGCGTCTGGACCGGTCGCCAGGCCAGGGAACTGGGTCTGGTCGACGAACTGGGCGGGCTGCACGAGGCCATCGCCCAGGCCCGCCGACTGGCTGAAATTCCGGCCGATGAGTCCGTGCGCTTCAAACGCTATCCGACGCCGGAATCGCCGTGGGAAGCCCTGTCCAAGGCCTTTGGTGTCTCCAGTGAGGCGGCGCGCGTGCTGGTCGGGATCGGCGGGGTGATGGCCGATCCCCAGGCCCAGGTCGTGCTGCAGCGGATCGAATCCGATCGCATGCGCAGCGCCGGGGCCTCGGTCCTGGCCGAGCAGCCGCTGCCCTGACAGACAGCCGGCGCCGGCTCGCGGGGCTGGCTTTAACCGGAACGGACACTCGCCTGTGACCGTGTCTTCCATTGACCCGGAGACGATATGGACCGACATTGCGCCTCCGACGCCCTCCGGGGTGTTTCCAAAGGCTGTTCGATGATCGAGACCGATCGCTTCATTCCCTCGGGATCTGCCTCCCGTCGGCGGGCCCCCGGCCTGCTGGCACCTGTGGTGTGGCTGTGCGGTCTGATCGCCACCCTGGCGGCGATGGCGATCGGCGCGATTTCTGGCCGTGTTCACGGCCGTGGCCGTAGCCGTGATTGCGGTCTTCGGAACGATCCTGATCTTCTTCGCCGGACTGGCCATTCGCGCCCGCCGCCGCTTCGGTGGCCGCAATCGCCGCGGCGATGATGTGATCGAAGCCCGCAAGGTCGACGGGGAATGGGTCGCCTACGGCTGGGAACGCCAGGGGCGATAAGCCCGCCCATGCTCGATATCCACGACGCGCCGTCTCCCAATTTCGACAATCGCCGCGCGCCGCCGGACCTTCTGGTGCTGCACTATACCGGCATGCAAACCGCCGAGGCGGCCATCGCTCGGCTGCGCGACCCGTCCGCTGCGGTTTCGGCCCATTACGTCGTCGATGAGGACGGCCGCATCCTGAGGCTGGTCGCCGAGGAGCGCCGGGCCTGGCACGCCGGCCAGGGCGAATGGCAGGGCGAGGCCGACTGCAACGCCGCCTCGATCGGCATCGAGATCGTCAATCCCGGCCATGAGTTCGGCTACCGGCCCTTTACCGATATCCAGATCGCCGCCGTGACCACCCTGGTCGCCGACATACGCTCGCGCTGGACCATCCCCGACAGCCGCATCATCGCCCATTCCGACCTCGCTCCCGCACGCAAGCAGGACCCGGGTGAACTGTTTCCGTGGAAGGCCCTGGCCGCCGCCGGTCACGGTCTGTGGTTTGAGCCCGCGCCCGAACGGATCGCCGCGCTGGGCCCCGACCTGACCCTCGGCGATGAAGGGCTGGGCGTCATCGTCATGCGGGCCGGTCTGCACCGGCTCGGCTACGGCCTGAAGCCCGGCGGCAGCTATGACGACGACACCCGGCTGACCGTCGAAGCCTTTCAGCGCCACTGGCGACCGACCCGCGTCGACGGCATCGCCGACGGCGAGACCCGCGCCACCCTGATGGGCGTGCTGCAACTGGCGACGGCGGAAAGCCCGACCGGCGTGCTGAACTAGCCGCGCCCATGGTCGGCGGTCCGGACATCGAGGGTCTGAGGCAGAGGGACCGGGAATACCGGGTCAAGCATCGCGCCCGGGTCCGGGCCGAGGTCGAGCGCCGCGGGTTGGGCTCGGTCATGAATCAGACGCGCTGGACCGAACTGCGGGCCGCGATCAGGGACCTGCCGTTCGCGCCGCCGTACCAGCGCCAGGACGTGCTGGAACGCCCCGAACCGCTGTGGCCCTCGGACCAGCAGGTCGACCCCGGCTGCTGGTGCGATGAATGCCTGGAGCCCCTGTATGCGATCGAATGGCTGCGGATCATCCCGCGCCTGTGGCGACAGGAGGGGGCGCTGCTGCCGCTGAAGCCCGCCGGCGATTGCACCGAAGCGCTGCGTGCCGCCCTGTCGCGCCTGAACATTCCCTTTCGTGAGGATGATCGCGGGATCTGGATCCATGGCTATGCGAGCGGCGATCCGACCCTGGATCCCGCTGCGGACACCTGAGCATGCGGCCCGGTCCATCGGCGGATTGACGCGCCGGGCCGGAACGCCCATCTCTCCGCTGTCAGACGGCCGGGCGGTCGCGGCGGGGGCTTGCCCCTGTCGAGGAAAGTCCGGGCTCCACGGTGAAAAGGCGGCGGGTAACGCCCGCCCGGGGTGACCCGAGGGATAGCGCCACAGAAAGCAAACCTCCGGCCTTGCGAGGCCGGTAAGGGTGAAAGGGTGGGGTAAGAGCCCACCGCGTCTCTGGTAACAGCGACGGCATGGCAAGCCCCGCCTGGAGCAAGACCGAATAGGGATGTCGCGCGGTTTCGGCCGCAGGGTTCACCGCCCGAGGCATCCGGGTAGGTCGCGAGAACCCTTCAGCAATGGAGGGTCCAGAGGAATGATCGTCACCCGAGGTCCGGCTTTGGCCGGGCCCAGGGGACAGAACCCGGCTTACAGGCCGTCTGACATTTTTCCCTGCTCACAGACCGACGTTCCGGCCCCGGCCATTAACCCATGGCCCCGTCGGCGGGGCCAATCTCTGTCCACAAGCTGCCTATACTTCGGCTGTTCTATGTATGTTCCGCAATTCCCGGGACGATGTTGTCGACCGCGGGCGAACTTGGTTAAAAAGCGTCAACTAATCCCATTGAGGCCCATTTCATCCCATGCTATCCCAGTGACATGATTTGGGGCTGAGCGGCGTCGCATAGGGCACGTCACGGATTTCAGGGGCGGACCCAAGGGTTCGATAGGGCAGGGCGTGTTTCTCTCAACCTTCGAGAAGCAGCTGGACGGCAAGCGCCGTCTCTTGATCCCCCTGGAATTCCGCACGGCCGAAAACGGCGCGGAACACGGCGTCTTCTGCTTTCCCTCCATCGAAGCCGACTGCCTCGAGGCCGGTGGCGACCGGCTGTTCGCCGAATACCGCGGCGTGATCGAGAGCCTGCCGTTCGGCGACCCCTATCGCTCGGCCCTCGAGGCCGCGATCTACGGCGAGCAGAAGGCCCTGGCCTATAACTCGGGCGGACGCATCACCCTGCCGGAATCCCTGTGTGCCGAGGCCGAGCTGTCCGAAGCCGTCATCCTCTATGGCGTCGGCGACCGGTTCCAGATCTGGGCTCGCGACAAATGGGAAGCCCACCGCGCCGAACAGCGCCGTGCGGCCCGCGCCGGTCTGGCCCAGTTCGGTGAAATGCGACGTCAGGCGATCAAGCCGGGTGGGGCCGGATGAGTGCCCCCCACGCCCCGGTCCTGATCGACCAGGTCATTGCGGCCCTGTCGCCCGGGCCGGGCGATGTGGTCATCGACGCCACCTTCGGGGCCGGCGGCTATACGCGCGCCATTCTGGCGACCGGGGCCGAGGTCATCGCCCTCGATCGCGATCCGACGGTCCAGCCCTACGCCGAGGCGGTCGCCAACGACTATCCGGGCAAGTTTTCGCTGGTGCGGACGCCGTTCTCGGGGCTGGCCCGGGCCCTTGCCGACAGCGGCCGTGACCGGCTCGACGGGGTGGTCTTCGACATTGGCGTCTCGTCGATGCAGCTGGATCAGGCCGAACGCGGCTTCTCCTTCATGCGCGACGGGCCGCTGGACATGCGGATGGGTGACGAGGGCGAGACCGCCGCCGACATCGTCAACACCTGGGATCACGGGCCGATGGCCCACATCTTCAAACTGTACGGCGACGAGCGCCAGTCGGGCCGCGTCGCCACCGCCATCCTGCGCCGTCGGGTCGAACAGCCGTTCGAGCGCACCCTGGACCTCGCCGCCGTCGTGGAAAAGGCGCTGGGCGGACGTCGTGGTGCGCCGATCCATCCCGCCACCCGCGTATTCCAGGCCCTGCGCATCGCCGTCAATGACGAACTGGGTGAGCTGCGCGCCGGGCTCGAGGCTGCCGAGGCCGCCCTGTCACCCGGCGGCCGTCTCGTCGTCGTGACCTTCCATTCGCTGGAAGACCGTATCGTCAAGGCCTTCCTGACCGAGCGGACCGGCAACGCCCCCGGCGGCTCGCGCCACGCTCCGGTGAAGATCGAAACCCGCAAGCCCAGCTTCACCCTGCAGTTCAAGGGCGCGCACGAGGCTGACCAGCAGGAGCTGGACGCCAACCCCCGCGCCCGTTCGGCCAAACTGCGCGCCGCTGTCCGTACCGATGCCGCCCCGTGGGGAGGGATCGCCGCATGACGATGTGGACCGCCCCCCGCAACGGCTTCCAGCGCCTGTTCGACTGGAAGGTGCACGGCATCCGCTGGGTCGAGATCATTGGCCTGCTGCTGGTCGCGATCATGATCTTCTCGGTCTATGTGGCCAAGGCCGGTGCAGCCCGTGAAGGCGTGCGCATCAGTCAGCTGGAGCGTGAGATCGACAACAATGGCGAGCGGGTGCGCCTGCTGCGGGCCGAGGTCGCGCGGCTGGAACAGCCGGCCCGGCTGGAGGCCCTGTCACGCAGTGCCGGCCTGGCCCCGGTCGATGTCCATCGCCGGACCAGCGAAGAGGGGCTGGCTGCCATTGCGCCCGAGCCCGAGCCGCGCCCTGTCATCATCGCGCCGACACCCGCTGCCGTCGTCGAGGTCGCCGCCGGGAGTCCGGTCGATCCGGGTCCGGAGGACGATCGATGAGCGCGCACGATCACCCCTCCGCCTATGATCGCCCCGCACCCGGCCTGTCGCCGGGACGACGGGTTTCGCCCACCTGGCGCTGGTTCGCCGAGGGCGTCTGGTGGATCGAACACGCTTTCGGTCGCGCCCGCGCCCACGCCCGGCCCGAGGAAGACGCTCGGGTCCGGATCTTTCTGATTCTGGGTCTGTTCGCCCTGGTGTTCGCAGCCCTGACTGCGGGCGCGGTCCATTCGGCCCTGATGGCTCCGCGTGGCGGCGGCGGCTATGCCGGCAATCCCAACGCGCTGGTGCGGGGTGATCTGGTCGACCGTAACGGCACCCTGCTGGCCACCAATATCGTCCACTACGCCTTCTATATCGATCCGGCCGAGGTCTGGGATCGCCAGGCGGCCGAGCGGCAGATCCGTCAGGCCCTGCCGGCCGTACCCGCAGCGCGCCTGAAAAAGGTTCTGAACGGTGATCGGCGTCTGATCGTCATGCCGGGCCTTACCCCCGCGGAGCGTCAGCGGCTGCATGCCCTGGCGCTGGGCGGTCTGTCGTTCGAAGCGGAGGACCGGCGCGTCTATCCGCTGGGCGCGTCGGCCACTCACCTGATCGGCGATGCTGACACCGGCGGCGTGGGGATCTCAGGGGCCGAGCTGGCCTTCAATGACGAAATTCGCGCCGCCGGCGCGGCCGGCGTGCCGTTCGCCCTGTCGATCGACCTGCGGGTCCAGGGGGTGCTGGAGAATGAACTGGCGGCGGCGGCCGAGGCCAATGGAGCCAAGGGGGCGGTCGGCATCATCACCGACGTCCAGACCGGCGAGGTTCTGGGCATGGCCAGCTGGCCGACCAGCGACCGCCTCAATCGCGTGACCTCGGCCCACTACGAGATGGGCTCGGTGTTCAAAACCTTCACCGTGGCCGCCGGTCTCGACACCGGCCAGGCCGACATGAACACCCGGTTCGACGCCTCCGAAGCCTTCATGGTCGGCAACCGCCGGATCACCGACTTCCACGCCCAGAACCGCGTGATGACCCTCGAAGAGGTCTATCTCCACTCCTCGAACATCGGCACCTCACGTCTGGCGATCGAGATGGGGGGTCCGGTCATGCGTGACTATTTCACCCGCTTCGGCCTGATGGACGCGGCTCCGATCGAGCTGAAGGAATTGGCCCGGCCGCGGCGTCCGCGGCGCTGGGACGACTCCACCCTGGCCTCGCTGTCGTTCGGCTACGGCATCATGATCACCCCGGCCCAGATGGCCTCGGCCATGGGGGCCCTGACCAACGGCGGACGTTTTATCCCGCTGACCCTGCGCAGGGGGGACGGCACTCCGGTGCGCGGTCGCCAGGTGGTTTCGCCCGAGACCTCGCGCACCCTGCTCGACCTGATGCGCCTGAATGTGGTGCGCGGCTCGGGCGGCTTTGCCGAGGCTCCCGGCCTGCGCGTCGGTGGCAAGACCGGTTCGGCCAACAAGCTGGTCGGGGGACGTTACGACCCGACCCATGCGGTCGGCACCTTCGCGGCGGTCTTCCCCGCGGACGGCCCGGTCGACGCACGTCGCTATTCGATCCTGATCCTGATGGACGAACCCTCGACCTGGCCGCGCACCGGCGGCTATGTCGCCGCGCCGGCCGTGGGCCGTATCGCTGACCGCATCGCCCCCTTCCTCGGCGTCGAGCGTCGTGCCGATGCCTGGCGGACGGCCGTTGGCGAGCGCATCGTCGCCGAGCCCGCAACCGACGGGGGCGTGCGATGAGCGGCCTGCGCCTGTCCGACCTGCTACGACGCGACGTCAGTGCCGACCCCGTCATCACCGGGCTGACGGCCGACAGTCGCCAGGTCGCCCCCGGATCGCTGTTCGTGGCCCTGCCGGGGACCGTCGCCGACGGGCGCGCCTTCATCCCCCAGGCCCTGTCGCGCGGCGCGGCGGCGGTGCTGGCCCCGCAGGACACCCCCGACGGCTCGGCCCCGATACTGGTCACCTCGGGTGATGTGCGACGTGCCTATGCCATCGCCGCCCGCAGCTTCTACGGGGCCCAGCCGGCCGTCTGCGTCGCCGTCACCGGCACCAACGGCAAGACTTCGGTCGCCACCTTCTGCCGGCAGATCTGGGCGGCGCTCGACATCAAGGCGGCCAGCATGGGCACCCTGGGCGTCGTCGCCCAGTCCGGCGCGTTGTGTGAAGCCCTGACCCCGCCGGGTTTGACCAGCCCCGACGCCGCCGACGCCGCCCGCCTGCTGGCCCGGCTGGCCGGCCAGGGCGTCACCCATCTGGCGCTGGAGGCCTCGTCGCACGGCATCGACCAGCGTCGCCTCGACGGGGTGACCCTGAAGGCGGCGGCCTTCACCAACCTGTCCCAGGATCACCTTGACTATCACGGCACGATGGACGGCTATCGCGCCGCCAAGATGCGGCTGTTCGAGACCCTGTTGCCGCGCGGTCGCACGGCGGTACTGAACGCCGATTCCGACGTCTATTCCGGCTTCGCCTCGGCCAGCATCATGTCCGGCCTGGGCGTGCTGGGCGTCGGCCAGCGCGGCCGTGACCTGACGCTGATCGAGCGCCGCCCGACCGCCGAGGGCCAGCGGCTGACCATCGAGGTGCGCGGAGAGCTGCACGATGTGTTGCTGCCGCTCGCCGGGGCCTTCCAGGCTTCCAACGCCCTGGTCGCCGCCGGCCTGTGTATCGCCGCCGGCGAGTCGCCGACCGGGTGCTGGCGGCGCTGTCCACGCTCAGGGGCGCGGAAGGCCGGATGCAACGTATCCCCGGTGCCGCCCGGGGTGAGGTCTATGTCGACTATGCCCACACACCGGACGGGCTGGAGACGGTGCTGTCCGCCCTGCGGCCGCATGCGACCGGCCGGCTGATCGTGGTGTTCGGGGCCGGGGGCGACCGCGACCGGGCCAAGCGTCCGTTGATGGGCGAGATCGCCGGACGACTGGCCGATGTGGCCATCGTCACCGATGACAACCCCCCGCTCCGAGGATCCCGCCGCCATCCGCACGGCTATCCGGGCCGGGTGTCCCGACGCGCTGGAGTTTGGCGACCGCGCCCGGGCCATCGCCGAGGCCGTGGCCATGATGCGCGACGGGGATGTGGTGGTGATCGCCGGAAAAGGGCATGAACAGGGTCAGATCGTCGGCGGGGTGACTCACCCGTTCGACGACGCCACCGTCGCGACCGAGGCCCTCCGCGTTCATGCCTGATTTTGCACCGCCCCTCTGGACCGCTCCCGACATCGCCCTGGCCACCGGGGGGCGGATCGAGGGCGGAGCCTTCCAGGCCAATGGCATCACCTACAACAGCCGCGAGATCGTGCCCGGCGACCTGTTTATCGCCCTGAAGGGCGCGCGCGACGGGCATGAGTTCGCAGCCTCGGCCTTTGCCGCCGGCGCGGCCGGGGCGCTGGTCGAACACCCGGTCGACGGCGGCCCCTGTATCGTCGTGCCCGACACCCTCAAGGCGCTCGAGGCTCTGGGCGCGGCAGCGCGGGACCGGGCCCCCGAGGTGCGTCGCGGGGCCGTCACCGGCTCGGTCGGCAAGACCAGTGTGACCCAGGCGATCAAGGCCGAACTCGATCTCGCCGGACCGGCCCATGCCTCGATCAAGAGCTACAACAACCATATCGGCGTGCCGCTGACCCTGGCCCGGATGCCGGCCTCGACCGAACGGGCGGTGTTCGAGATCGGCATGAATGCGCCCGGCGAGATCGGCCCGCTGAGTCGCATGGTTCAGCCGCACGCCGCCTGTGTGACCACGGTCGGCCCGGTCCATATCGAGGGTTTCAACGACGGTGAGACCGGCGTGGCCCGCGAGAAGGCGGCCATTTTTGCAGGCCTCGGCCCGGGTGGCGTGGCCGTGATCAACGGCGACAATCCCTGGGAACCCATGCTGCATCAGGCAGCCCTGCACGCCGGAGCCCGCATCGCCACCTTCGGCTCCGAGCCCGGCCATGACGCGCGGCTGATCGATTTCCGGCCCGGACCGGACGGAGCCCGCGTCTCGGCCGAGGTGCGCGGTCGGACCCATCATTTCAACCTGCGCCAGTCGGGCTTCCACTGGGGTCTGAACAGCCTGGCCGTGATCCTGATGCTGGAGGCGCTGGACGTGCCGGTCGAGACCGCCCTGGCCGCCCTGTCGGAATTCGAACCCCTGGTCGGACGGGGCCAGATCCGCAGCGTCAAACTGGCGGGCGGGGCCTTCACCCTGATTGATGAAAGCTACAACGCCAATCCGCTGTCGATGCGGGCCGGTTTCCTCAGTCTGGGGGCGCGCGCCGTCGCACCGGGCGGGCGTCGCGTCATCGTCCTGTCGGACATGCTGGAACTGGGCGACCAGTCACGCGCCCTGCACGAGGATCTGGCCGAGGTGATCGAGGTCGCCGCCATCGACGTGGTCCATGCTGCCGGACCGCAGATGCGCCATCTCTACGAGGCCGTTGTGCCCGAACGCCGCGGCCTGTGGTTCGCCACCGCCGCCGAACTCGCCGAACACGCTGATGATCTGGTGAGCCCCCGTGACGTCGTCATGGTCAAGGGGTCCAATGGATCGAAGGCCTCTCTGGTTGCCGCCGCCCTGGCCGATCTCGAACGCCGCCACGACGCCCGGTTCAACGACGCAATAGGGAGCGTCTGATGTTCTATCTGCTCTACCTCTACTACGCGGATATCGCGCAGGATTACCCGCTTCTGAATCTGGTCCAGTACCAGACGGTTCGGGTCGTTCTGGCCATGGCCACAGCCATGATCGTGGCCGTGGCCATGGGCAGTCGCTTCATCGCCTGGATGCGGGCCAAACAGGGCAAGGGCCAGCCGATCCGCGCCGACGGGCCCGTCAGCCACCTGTCCAAGGTCGGCACGCCGACGATGGGCGGACTGATGATCCTGGCCGGGATCGCGGTGGCGGTGTTCCTGTGGGGCGACCTGACCAATCCCTATATCTGGATCGTGTCGCTGGTGACGGCGGCGTTCGGCGTGCTGGGCTTTGTTGACGACTATTCCAAGGTCACCAAACAGAGCTCGGCGGGCCTGACGTCGAAACAGAAGCTGCTGGCCCAGACGGCGATCGCCGTGGTCGCCGGAATCCTGACCGTACTGTGGATGACGGCCTCGCCGACCACGCCCAATCTGGAAACCTCGATCGCCTTCCCCTTCTTCAAGGCCGTGCTGCTGAATATCGGCTGGTTCTATGTCGTGTTCGCCGCCTTCACGATCGTCGGCTTTTCCAACGCGGTGAACCTGACCGACGGCCTCGACGGCCTGGCCATCGTGCCGGTGATGATGGCCGCGGCGGCTTTCGGCGTGATCACCTATCTGGTCGGCAATTTCATCTTCTCGGAATATCTGCAGATCCACCACGTGCCCGGCGCGGGTGAACTGGCGGTGTTCTGCGCGGCCATGATCGGCGGGGGTACCGGCTTCCTCTGGTACAATGCGCCTCCGGCCAAGATCTTCATGGGCGACACGGGGTCGCTGGCGCTGGGCGGCGCGCTGGGGGCCATCGCCGTGGCCACCAAGCACGAGCTGGTGCTGGGCATCGTCGGTGGCCTGTTCGTGATCGAGGCCGCCTCGGTCATGATCCAGGTCGCCTATTTCAAGGCCACCAAGAAACGCATCTTCCTGATGGCCCCGATCCACCACCATTTCGAGAAACTGGGCTGGCCGGAATCGACGGTGGTGATCCGCTTCTGGATCGTCTCGGCCATGCTGGCCCTGGCCGGTCTGGCCACGCTGAAGCTGCGATAGCGCCATGATCCCCGTTCCCGGTTTCGAAGGGCGGCGCATCGCGGTCTTCGGCCTGGGACGGTCGGGGATCACGGCGGCGCGCGCCCTCAAGGCCGGCGGGGCCTTGCCGGTGCTGTGGGACGACAGCGTCTCCAGCCGCATGCAGGCCCAGGCCGAGGGCTTTGACGTCGAGGACCTGACCGTGGCCGACTGGTCGGGCTTCGCCGCCCTGGTGCTGTCGCCCGGCGCGCCCCTGACCCATCCCGTGCCGCACTGGACCGTGACCAGGGCAGCCGAGGCCGGGGTGCCGGTCATCGGCGACATCGAACTGTTCGCCCGCGCTCTCGCCGCCCTGCCTGAGGGCGAGCGTCCCAGGATCGTGGCCATCACCGGCACCAACGGCAAGTCGACGACGACGGCCCTGATCGGCTGGGTGCTGCAGCAGGCCGGGCTGACCGTCCATGTCGGCGGCAATATCGGTATCGGCGTGCTCGCCCTGCCGGACTTCCGGGACCGCGGACCTTCAGGTCCGCCCGCGGAGCGCGGGCAGGAGGCGGACCTGAAGGTCCGCGGTCCGGTCGTCTATGTGATCGAGGTGTCCAGCTACCAGCTGGACCTGACCAGCAGTTTCGCGCCGGATGTCGCCATCCTGACCAATATCAGTCCCGACCACCTCGACAGGCACGGTGGCATGGACGGCTATGTCGCGGCCAAGGCCCGGATCTTCCAGGCGCAGGGGCCGGATGCGGTGGCCCTGGTCAGTCTCGATGACGACCGCAGCGCCGAGATCGCGGGTGCCCTTTCGATCACTGGGCGACATGTGCGCACGGTTTCGACGGCAGTCGCCGCGGAAATTCACGTCGACAAGGGCGTGCTGAGCATCGGCGGCGAACCGGTGGCCAGCTTGTCCGGTGCCCGTTCGCTGCCCGGACGTCACAATGCCCAGAACGCCGCCTTCGCCTGGGGCGCGGCCCGCGCGCTGGGTGTCTCGCGCGAGGTGGCCGCCAGCGGCCTGATGACCTTTCCCGGCCTGGCCCACCGGATGGAGCCCGTCGGCACGCTGGGTCGCGTTCAGTTCATCAACGATTCCAAGGCCACAAATACTGACGCCGCACGTCAGGCCCTGCTCAGCTATCCGGCCAGTTTCTGGATCGCCGGCGGGCGGGCCAAGGAGGGTGGCATCGAGGCCCTTCGCGACCTGTTTCCGCGCGTGGCCGGTGCCTATCTGATCGGCGAGGCGGCCTCGGACTTCGCCGCCACCCTCGGCGCAACGTCGCACCGGGACTGCGGTGACATGGCTTCGGCGGTCCAGGCCGCGGCCGCAGATGCCGCCGCGACAGGCCAACCGGCCGTCGTCCTTCTGTCGCCCGCCGCCGCCAGCTTTGACCAGTATCCCGACTTCGAGGCGCGGGGCGAGGCGTTCCGTGCCGCCGTTCTGGCGCTCGGCGCGACCCCGGCGGCGGCGTCATGACCCACGGCTACACCCCCGCCTTCTCGCGCAACGACCAGGGCCCGATCGCCAAATGGTTCTGGACCGTCGATCGTGGCCTGCTGGGCGCGGCCCTGGGGTTGATGGGGCTGGGCGTGGCGCTGAGCTTCGCCTCCAGCCCCGCCGCCATCCTGGTCGACGAGTTCGATCACTGACCCGTTCCACTATTCGTGGCGGATGATCGTCTGGGCCACGATGGGCCTCGGCATCATGCTGACCACCTCCCTGCTGTCACCGCGCGGGGTGCGCCGTATCGCCGTCCTGGCCCTGTGCGGAGCCCTGCTGGTCATGGCCATGCTGCCCTTCATCGGGGACACGGTGAAGGGGGCGGCGCGCTGGATCAACCTGGGCCCGTTCAGCCTGCAGCCGTCCGAATTCGCCAAGCCGGCCCTGATCGTGTTCGCTGCCTGGATGTTCGCCGAGACCCAGAAGGGGCAGGGGGTGCCCGGCGTTTCCATCGCCTTTGGCTTCTATGCGGCCACGGTCTTCCTGTTGCTGATCCAGCCAGATATCGGCCAGACCCTGCTGATCACCACCACCTTCATGGCGGTCTTCTTCATGGCCGGGGTGCCGCTGAAATGGATGGCGGTGCTGGGCGGGATGGTGCTGGCGGGCGTGTTTTCGATCTATTTCCTGTTCGAACATGTGCGGGTGCGACTCGCCAAATTTGTCACCCCCGGTGCCGAGGACACCCATCAGGTCGATCGCGCCTCCGAGGCTATCCGTGCGGGTGGCGTGTTTGGTCGCGGGGTCGGTGAGGGGGTGATGAAACGCCACGTCCCCGACCTGCACACCGACTTCATCTATTCCGTCGGGGCCGAGGAGTTCGGCCTGGTCCTGTCCCTGACCATGATCGGCCTCTACGCCTTCATCGTGCTGCGCGGCATGAGCCGGGCGATGAAGCTGAACGATCCGTTCGAACAGACGGCGGCGGCGGGTCTGTTCATTCTGATCGGGCTGCAGGCCTGCATCAATGTGGCGGTGAACCTGAACCTGATCCCGACCAAGGGCATGACCCTGCCCTTCATCAGCTATGGCGGTTCGTCCATGCTGGCCATGGGGCTGACCATGGGGTTCGCCCTGGCCCTCACCCGTCGCCGGCCCGGTGCCTATGAGCCGGGGGCCAGCCTGCCCCAGCGTCGCCGCCTGCTGCCCTGATTTCGCGTGCCCGCCCTCGGCACGGTCGCGCGCGTGACGTAAGGAGGCGGGGCAATCCCGGAGTGTCCATGTCTGCGAAAGTCTGTGTCGTCGCCGCCGGAGGCACCGGCGGCCACATGTTCCCGGCCGAAGCCCTGGCCCGTGAACTGGCCGGCCGCGGCTGGCGCATTGTTCTCGCCACCGACCGGCGCGGCGAACACTATGCCGGGGCCTTTCCCGCCGAGGAACGGCTGGCGCTCGACGCGGCCACAGGCTCGGGGCCCATTGGCCTGGCCAGGGCCGGACTGGCCATCAGTCGCGGAGTTCTGCAGGCGCGCTCGGCCTTCCGGCGGCTCGATGTCGCGGTGGCCGTGGGCTTTGGTGGCTACCCGTCGGCCCCGGCCCTGCTGGCCGCGATCGGCCAGCGTCGCCCGACCCTGCTGCATGAACAGAATGCCGTCCTCGGTCGCACCAACCGGATGCTGGCCCCGTATGTGAAGGCCCTGGCCTCGTCCTTTCCGGTGCTGGAACGGGTTCCGGCCCCGCTGGTGTCGCGAGTTCATCTGGTCGGCAATCCGGTGCGGCCGGATATCCGGGCCCTGTTCGAACGGCCCTACACCGCCCCGACAGCCAGGGGCCCGATCCACGTCCTGATCACCGGCGGCAGTCAGGGGGCCCGCATCCTGTCCGAAGTCGCCCCTCGCGCCCTGGCCGCCCTGCCGTCTGCCCTGCGCGCCCGACTGGTGGTGCAGCAGCAGTCACGTCCCGAAACGCTGGAGGCGGCCCAGGCCATCTATTGCGACGCGGGGATTGAGGCCGAGGTCGCCCCCTTCTTCACCGACATGGCCGCGCGCCTGTCGTCGGCTCATCTGGTCATCGGCCGGGCCGGGGCCTCGACCTGTTCGGAACTGGCGGTGGCGGCCCTGCCGTCGGTGCTGATCCCGCTGAAAATCGCTATGGACGACCACCAGCGCTTCAATGCCGCGGGACTGGTCGCTGGGGGAGGCGCGGTGATGATCCTCGAGGACGCGGCGAATGTGGAGTCCCTGACGGCCAGCCTCGCAGATATCCTGTCTGATCCGGCGCGGCTGGCCACAATGTCGGCCGGAGCGCGGTCCGTAGCCCTGCCCGATGCCGCGGCCCGTCTGGCCGATCTGGTCGAGGCCACGGCTGACCAGGCGGCAATCCGCAGTTAACCGCCTTCGACAACCTCGCCTACAGACTGTGCCTGTAGTGTGGTTTCATGTTTCACGAACGCACCGGCTTTGATCTGTCTACGGCCCTTCCGGACCGCCGTAGAAATGTGCGCAGGGTGTTTCGCACCGAGCGCCGCCTGGAAGAGACCATCACCCTGCTGGGTGAGCCGGTCGACCTGGTGCGGCCTGAGGAGGTCATGCACCATATCGGGCGTTGGGTCCGGGCCGGTCGCAAGGCCATTGTCGCCAATCACAATCTGCATAGCCTGTATCTGATCCGGCGTGATCCGACGCTGCGGCGCTTCTTCCAACGTGCGGACCTGACCCAGCTGGATTCGAGGCCCCTGGTCTGGTTCGCCCGATTGCTGGGACTGTCCAGTCGCCCGTTTCATCGCTGTACCTATCTGGACTGGCGCGACCATTTCTGGAGTTTGGCCAATCGTGAGGGCTGGCGGGTCATGTATGTCGGTGGTGCGCCTGGCATCGCCGAGCGGGCCGCCCAGCGCCTGTCGGTCGCCGCGCCCCGGGCGACGATTGCGGTCGAGCACGGCTTTTTCGACGCGACTCCCGGTTCGAACGACAATGCCCGGGTGCTGGCGGCCGTAACCGATTTCCAGCCCAACATCCTGTTTGTCGGCATGGGCATGCCCCGCCAGGAGGCCTGGATTGCCGACAATATGGCCGAACTGCCGCGCGCGGTTATCCTGTCGGTCGGGGCCGCCTTCGACTATGAGGCGGGCGAACAGAAGGCCGCGCCGCGCTGGATGGGACAGATCGGTCTGGAATGGCTGTTCCGACTGGTCGTCGACCCGAAACGGCTGTTCACCCGCTACTGCGTCGAGCCCTGGAGCCTGCTGGGCCCGGCGCTGGCTGACCTGCGCGCCGCGCGTTCACGGAACGCCGCTCTCTAGACATCGGTTTGTCGGCCCCCCAGGGTAGGATGGTGTCTTCAGGAGACGATCATGAATTTCGCCAAACTCACGGTTTCGGCCGTCGCATTCCTGTCGGTGGCCGTCGGTGCCGCGAATGCTCAGTCCATCGACTGGCGCAGTGAAAGCAACCGGACATTCTGGAATGCTATCACCCTGGCCGAGCTGCGGGAACTGGCGGTAGAGGCGGGGGCCGAATTTCAGCCGGACCCAACTCGGGGAGTGATCTCTACGCCCGCCTGGAATGGCCGGGACTGAACCCTGTGACCGTCCTTCTTTCGGACTGTACGCCGCCGGTCTCCCGGCAATCCGTCTGCAACGCTATGAGAATGCACATCTCCAATCTCCCGGTGCCGACGGACTATATTGCCTACAATCAGGCCAGCAGTGACTGGGTGACAACCTATGTCGCTGGAGAGACGGCAGCGATCTACCGCACGGAGTTCCTGAACTACGGCACCACTCGCGGCCATGTTCTGGGGACTCTGGTGCAGTTTCGGCGCGAAGCGACGTCCGAACTCGCCTTGCTGCGGCAGCACGCCGCCGACTGAGGCGTGATGGTCGAACCCTCAGGCCACCAGCCTTTCGGCCTGGTGCAGGTCGACGCTGACCAGTTGTGACACACCCCGCTCGGGCATGGTCACGCCGTACAGCCGGTCCATCCGGCTCATGGTCACCGGGTTGTGGGTGATGACGATGAAGCGGGTGTCGGTGCGCTTGCGCATCTCGTCCAGCATCCGGCAGAAGCGGTCGACATTGGCGTCGTCCAGCGGCGCGTCGACCTCGTCCAGCACGCACACCGGGGCCGGATTGGCCAGGAAGACGGCGAAGATCAGCGCCGCCGCGGTCAGCGCCTGTTCACCGCCCGACATCAGGCTCATCACCGACAGGCGTTTGCCGGGCGGGCAGGCGAAGATTTCCAGCCCGGCCTCCAGCGGATCGTCGCTCTCGACCAGTTTCAGCTCGGCCTGGCCGCCGTCGAACAGGGTCTCGAACAGGGCCTTGAAATTATCGTTGATGATGTCGAACGCGGCGACCAGCCGCTCGCGGCCCTCGGCGTTCAACTCATCGATGCCGTCGCGCATTTTGGCGATGGCCCCGGTCAGGTCCGACCGTTCCATCCGCATGCTGTTGAGCCGGCCATCGTATTCCTCGGCCTCTTCCTCGGCCAACAGGTTGACGGCCCCCAGTGCCTCGCGCTCGCGCTCCAGCCCGAACAACAGGCTCTCGGCCCCGGCGGCGTCCGGCGGGCGGGCGATGGCGTCGTCGATCAGCTTCTGGCCCAGGTCCTCGGGAGACATCTGCGCGGTTTCGCGCACTGTGGCCTTGGCCTCGGCCAGACGTTCACCCGTGACCTCGGCCCGCGCCGCCAGTCCGGCCCGGGCTTCGCGGGCCGCCGAAGCCGTGCCCCTCGGCCGCCCGGGCCGCCCGGTCGGCCTCGACCGCTGCCGTCTCGACCACTGAAAGAGCATCCCCCGCGGCCTTGCGCCGGGTTTCGGCGGCGGTCAGGGCGTCCAGCAGCGACGAGCGTTTGGCGGCCAGGGCTTCGGGCGCGTTTTCAGCCTGTTTCAGCAGGGCGGCGGTGCGGTCCCGGTCCTTGTCGAGCGCGATCACGCGGGCGGCACTGTCCCGCGACCGGGCGCTCCAGCTGTCGCGCTCGCGCACCAGTCCGGCCAACCGGGCTTCGCGTCCGGCCCGCTCACGTGCCTCGGCATCGCGGTCGGCCCGCGCCTGGGCGGACCGGCTGCGCGCGACCTCGGCTGCCGCGCGGACCTCGGCCAGCTCCGCCCGCAGGCCGTTCAGGGTTTCGGACGGCGCCTCGACCGACAGGGCCTCGTCCAGTGCCGTGCCGGCCGCCGCGGCCTCGGCCTCCAGCCGCTCCAGGGTCTCGTCCAGCGCCTGGGCCCGGGCTTCGCGCCGGGCCTGATCCCGGCTCAAATTTTCGACCCGGTCGCGGGCGGCGGTGACCGCCTTGTCGGCGGCGAACGGGGCCAGACGTGCCGTCTTCACCGCCTCCTCGGCCGCGCGGAAGGCTTCGGCGGCCGCCTTCAGGGCAGTCTGGGCCGCATCCAGCGCCGGCCGGCCTTCGTCGATGCCGGTTTCAAGTTCGGCCAGCCGGGTGCGTTGCTCCAGCCGGATCGCCGCCGGGCGCGGAGCCTCGGCCCGGGTCACGAACCCGTCCCAGCGGTACAGATCGCCCTCGACCGTCACCAGACGTGCCCCGGTCGGCAGGCCGGTGGCCAGGGCCGCGATGCCGTCACGTTCGGCCACGCCGCACAGGGCCAGGCGCGCGGCCAGCTGTTCCGGCGCGCGGACGTGGTCGGTCAGGGGCCGCACCCCTTTCGGCCAGGCGGGGGCGGGCACCTCGGCCCCGGCCCAGTAGGCCGCCGCCGCCTTGTCCAGCGCCGCGTCCAGATCGTCGCCCAGCGCGGCGGCCAGTGCCGCCTCATAGCCCTTGTCGGCACTGACCCGGTCCAGTGCCGGAGCGTGGTCGCGCTTGCCCGTGGTCAGCAGTTGCGCCAGACCCCGCGCCTCGGTCTGCAGCCGGCCCAGCCGGTCCTCGGCCGCGCGGGCGGCCTCGCGTGCCGCCTGTTCCGCGCGGGCCCGGTCGCCGCGTTCCGCCTCGGCGGCCTCAACGGCGGCGCGCGCCGCCAGCAATTCCGCCTGGGCCCGGTCCAGCGTCTCCCGCGCTGCGGCCAGTTCCGGTGTCTCCAGCGGCCCCAGGGCCTCGCGCTCGCGCCGGGCGCTGTCGAGGGCCGCGCCGGCCCGGCTGACCCGGGCCTCGGCATCGCGCTTGCGGGCGGTTTCGGCATTGGCCCGGGCCTCGACCGAGGCCACGGTCCCGGCGACCCGTTCGACCTCGGCATCGGCGGCGGCCCGTCCGGCCTCGGCCGTGGCCAGGGCCAGTTCCAGCTCCGGCGTCCGCGTCGGGGCGGCGGCAATCTCGGCCTCCAGTTCGGTGATGGCGCTGCCCAGCCGTGCCAGCTCGGCGGTTGCATCTCCGGCCATGTCGGTTTCACGCTCACTGTCGGCGGCGATCCGGGCCAGTTCGGCGGTCAGCCGGTCGACCTCGGCCCGCGCCGCCTGCTCGGCCATGTCCAGCCGGTCGCGTTCCAGCGAGGCGCGGTGCAGCAGGGCCCCGGCCACGGCGTCCTCCTCGCGCGCCGGTTTCAGGCCCTCCTGCGCCGCCAGCGCCGCGGTCTGGGCCCGGGCAGCGGCCCCGGTGGTCTCGGCCACGATCTTGTCCGCCTCGGCCAGGTCAGCCGCCGCGGCCTCGGCCGCCAGCCGCGCATCGTTCCAGCGCACGAACAGCAGCGCCGCCTGCAGGGCCCGGATCTCGGCCGAGATCTTCTTGTATTTCTCGGCATGGCGCGCCTCGCGCTTCAGCCGCGTCAGCGCCGTTTCCAGCTTCGCGACCGATGTCGTCCAGCCGGTCCAGATTGGTCTCGGCCGCCTTCAGTCGCAACTCGGCCTCATGGCGACGGGTGTGCAGCCCGGCCACGCCCCCGGCCTCTTCCAGAATACGGCGGCGGTTCTGCGGCTTGGCGGCGATCAGTTCGCTGATCTGGCCCTGTCGTACCAGGGCCGGGCTGTTGGCCCCGGTCGAGGCGTCGGCGAACAGCAGTTGCACGTCGCGGGCGCGCACCTCCTTGCCGTTGATGCGATAGGTCGAACCCCTGACCCCGGTCGATGCGGCGCGACACTTCCAGCACGGCGGAGTCGGTGAAGGGTTGGGGGGCCCGGCGCTGGGCGTTGTCGATGGTCAGCTGGACTTCGGCGTGGCTGCGCGGCGGTCGGTCGGCGGCCCCGGCGAAGATCACGTCGTCCATGCCCTGACCGCGCATGGCCTTGGCGGAGTTGGCCCCCATGACCCAGCGCAGGCCTTCCAGCACATTGGACTTGCCGCAACCGTTGGGGCCGACGACTCCGGTCAGACCCGGCTCGATATGCACCTCGGCCGGGTCGACGAAGGATTTGAAACCGACGAGCCGGAGGCGCTGGAACTGCATTACGGTTCCCGACTCCCCCTGCTCAATGTGCGGCGACGAGCGGCGTGATCATCGCGGCCAGACCGCCCAGGCTGCGGTCCATGACCCGCTGGCCGTTGACGAACAGGGTCGGCGTGCTGTCCACGCCCGCAGCGATGGCCCCGTCGATGTCGGCCTCGATCGCCGCCCGGGTCGCGGGCAGGGCGACGCAGACGTCGATTTCGGGACTTCGTGCGCCCGCTGACGGCCACGGCACTGTCGAACCACAGGGTCTGGTCCCCGCCGTTCAGAACCGCGCTTTGGCCGCGCATCAGGGTGCCGGCGACCTCATAGAACCGCTCGGGTGCCGCGCATCGTGCCAGCGCGGCAGCCGGTACGGCGATGGACGCCGGTGCGGTGGGCAGATTGCGGAACACCAGCCGGACCTGACCCGTATCGATGAAACGGCGCTTGAACTCCGGATAGACAACCAGATGCCAGTCCGCGCAGTGGGAACAGGAGAAGGAGGCGTATTCCACGACCGTGACCGGCGCGTCGGCGCGTCCGATGAAGCGATCGGCGGCGGTCACGGCCGGCGGTGAACCGGCCAACGCCGATACCGGCGCGAACGCCAGCATCAGCATCGAAAGAAACAGCCGTCGGACCCCGATCATCGCGTTCAACCCTTGGCCAGTTCGGCATCGACCGCGGCCGACAGGCTTTCCAGCGACGTGTCGACCACGCGGGTGCCGTTGACCAGGAAGGTCGGGGTGGAGTTGACCCCGGCGTCGATGCCGGCCTTGACCCGGGCATCCAGCGCCTTGATCGCGGCTTCGTCGCTGACGCAGGCCTGGAACTCCTGTTCACTCAGACCGGCACCCGTGGCGACACGACCAGGGTCGAGCGTGGCGGCACGCCGGCCATCCACTCGCGCTGGCTGGCCATGATCTCGTGGATCACGTCGAAATATTTGTCCTCGCCGGCACAGCGGGCGATCAGGAAGCCGGCGGCGGCGATGTCGGCCGGCGGTGTCGGGAACTCGCGGAAGATGTAGCGGACCTTGTCGTTGTCGACATAGCGGGCCTTGAACTCGGGCCAGACCTGTTCCTGCCAGATGGCGCAATGGCTGCAGGTCACAGACGCGTATTCGATCACGGTGACCTTGGCTCCTTCGGCGGCCCCCAGGGCCATGTCGCCTTCAGCGGCACCGCTGCCGTTGCTGCCGCTGCAACCGGCGAGGGCGGCCATGGCTGTCAGGGCGGCGGCGGTCATGGCCGCGCGGCGGCTCATCGTGCCGTAGCGGAACTTGCCGGTGGTCTTGTCGCGCATGGATGACTTCCTCGAGCGGGGGGCAGATTTCGGGACGATCACGCGATTCCCCCGGAAACGCGCGTGTCGATCACTTTCGAGAACAGGTGCGGCAAAGGTTTGTCAACGGCGGCGATTATCGCTCCCCGGCTTGTCTCCGGCCAGAACCGCGCGCCCCAGGCGCTGCAGCGCCGCCTTCAGTCCGTCCGGAGCGGGGGCGAGCGAGGCGTCCAGCTCGGCCTCGGCATGGGCCGACAGCGGCGGGGCCGAGGGGCCGATGCGATTGGCCGGGCGGGCCAGGTCCGACGGCGGCTTGATCGGGCCCTGGGCGATGCGCAGCCGGTCGACGCTGCCGGGGCCGAGGAACAGATTGACCCGCGCCAGGATGTCTTCCGACTGGTGCTGCACCAGCAGGGCCGCCGGTCCGGCCACACGCAGTTCCAGCGTGCCGCCGGCCCCGCCCTTGCCGCGTGTCAGTTTCTGCGGCCGCGTGACCCGGGCCAGCCGCTCGCCGACGATTTCGCGCCAGCGCGGCTCCAGCGTTCCGGCGCTGCGGCCGAATTTCGCGTCCAGCTGTTTGATCAGCGGAGCCAGGGCGCGGCCGGCCGGCGGCGCGGGCCGCGGCAGGGGCCGGGTCCTTCGGCGCGAAAGGATCTCGCGCACCTCGCTGTCAGTGGGCAGATCGCGGCGCATTTCGCCTGTATAGCGCGCAGGATGGCATCCGTCCCCTGCGACATCCCCGCGATCCGTGCCGTCCTGCTGGGCTGGTACGACGCCCACGCCCGCGAATTGCCGTGGCGCGCCGCCCCCGGAGACGCGGCGGTCCGTGACCCCTACCGGGTCTGGCTGTCCGAGGTGATGCTGCAGCAGACCACCGTACCGCACGCGACCCCCTACTTCCGCACCTTCCTCGCGCGCTGGCCGAGCGTCGGTGATCTGGCCGCCGCGCCCGACGCCGAGGTCATGGCCGCATGGGCCGGGCTCGGTTATTACGCCCGTGCCCGCAACCTTCTGGCGTGCGCACGGGCCGTCAGCGTCCACCACGGCGGCGTCTTTCCTGATACGGAAGCCGGGCTGCTGGCCCTGCCCGGGGTCGGGCCCTATACGGCCGCAGCCGTGGCGGCGATCGCCTTCGAGCGCCCGGCCAATGTCGTCGACGGCAATGTCGAACGGGTCATGGCCCGGCTGTTCGCGGTCGAGATGCCGTTGCCCGCCGCCAAACCGGTCCTGAAGCGGCTGGCGGCCAGCGTGATCGCGGATGACCGCCCCGGCGACTGGGCCCAGGCCCTGATGGATCTCGGGGCGACGGTCTGCCGGCCCCGCATGCCGCTTTGCGACCAGTGTCCGCTGATCGAGCACTGTGCCGGTTTCGCGGGTGGTAACCCCGAACGCTATCCGCTGAAAGCCGCGAAGACCGACCGCCCCCGTCGCTTCGGAACAGCCTTCGTCCTGTTCGATGATCAGGGCCGGGTGGGTCTGGTGCGTCGCCCGGACAAGGGGCTGCTGGGCGGCATGCTGGGCCTGCCGACGTCCGACTGGGGTTCGCCGGACGAAGCGGTCGTTCCTCCGGCCCCGGCCGACTGGCGGGAGGCAGGGACGATCACCCACGTCTTCACCCATTTCGCCCTGACGCTGACCGTGCAGACGGCGGCGGCGCAGGGCAACTTTATCTGGACCCCGCCCGAGCGGGCCCTCGCCGACCTGCCGACTGTGTTCCGCAAGGCGCTGGCCCTTGCCGTCGACGGCGGCGATACAGCCCGGCACCCTAGCGCAGGGTGACGATCTTCAGTGTGCCGACCTTGTTGCGCGGCGTGACCGCCACCTGATCGCCCAGGCGGCGGAACAACAGGTCGGTGCGCGCGTCTCCGACCTGGAGGCCGGTCAAGGTCAAACGATCGATACCCGTCGGCAAGGAAGGGTTGGCGAGGGTCACTGTCTGTTCGAAGGCGTCAACCTGCAGGCCCAGCACGGCCTGCATCATCAGAAACACCGATCCGGCGGCCCAGGCCTGGGGCAGGCAGGCGACCGGATAGGCAATCGGGGCTTCGCCCGGCTGGCGCTCAAAGCCGCAGAACAGCTCGGGCAACCGCATGCCGAAATGGCTGGCGGCCGAATAGACCTCGCCCATCAGCAGGGCCACGGCGTTGCGCTCGCCATAGTGGGCCATCCCTGCGGCTCCGATAGCCGTGTCATGCGGCCAGACCGATCCGTTATGATAACTCATCGGATTGAAGCGCACCTGCCCCCGCGCCAGGGTTCTCAGGCCCCAGCCGGAACAGAACTCGCCCGACATCATCCGCTCGGTGACCCTCAGTGCCCGCTCGCGACTGGGCAGGCCGGTGAACAGCAGATGGCCGGCGTTCGAGCCGATGGCTTCGCAAGGGGCGCGGTCGCCGTCCAGCGCAATGGCATAGAAGCCCTCATCTTCCATCCAGAACAGATCCTCGACCTTGGCGCGCAACAACTCGGCCCGTTCCAGCCATCCGCGCGCGCGGTGATCACCCAGCCGTCGACCCAGATCCGCCATGGCCCGCCAGGCGGCGAAGGCGTAGCCCTGCACCTCCAGCAGGGCGACCGGCCCCTTGGGGAAGCTTCCGTCGCTGTGGAAGATGGAGTCCTCGGAGTCCCTTCCAGCCCTGGTTGGACAGGCCGGTGTCGGCAGCCCGGGCGTAGTCGATCAGGCCGTCCCCGTTGGAATTGCCGTGATCGCGCATCCAGTCGGCGGCGGCGAGCAGGTTGGGCCACAGCTTCCGGATCAGATCCAGATCGCCGCTGCGGCGGGCGTAGGCTCCGGCCAGGGCGATGAACAGAGGGGTGGTGTCGACCCCGCCATAGTAGAGATGGAACGGCACCTCACCCAGGGCCGACATTTCGCCGCCGCGGGTCTCGTGCATGATCTTGCCGGGCGTGGAATCCTGAAAGGCCGAGGTTTCGGTCGCCTGGCGCTCGGCCAGATAGGTCAACACGCCCCGGGCCAGTGACGGGTCCAGCCACAGCATCTGCCAGGCGGTGAGGATGCCGTCGCGTCCGAACGGGGTCGAGAACCACGGCACCCCGGCATAGGGATAGGGCCCGGTCGGCAGATCGGTGGTCAGCAGGGCCACGTCGGCCCGTGACTGGTCCAGCCAATGGTTGAAGCGCGGATTGCCGGGGCCCCGTAGCGACGCGCCGCTGCGCCGACGCGCGCGCATCGCCAATTGGGCCAGCACCCCGTTCAACCGCCAGCGTTCTGCATTGGGCACCTCGTCGACCTCGGCGCCGAGTTCGATATAGAGGTCGACCTGCTTGTCCCTGGGCAGACTGAACATGAATTCCGCCCGTCGCGGCGTCAGTCGCGCCGGCGGCTCCGAGAACCGCAGACAGCTCGACCGCTCGATCCCGTCCAGGCCGGTGTAGCGGAAGGTGACGTCGCGACCGTCGCAGACCGGCGGCCTCATCTTGCCCCGCACCTTGCGGGGCGTGCCGCGGACTTCGAAAATGTCCGCGAAATCGGCATCGAACTCGAACGCCAGCGGCAGCAGCACGTCTTCCATGCCGTGGTTGCAGATCTGAACGCGCTCGAACAGCCGGCGGCCCCAGAGGAACCGTCTCCGTTCGATGTGCAACACGCCGGCCGGGGCCCCCTTGCCGCCCATCGGCGGCAGCGGCCGGTTGGTCGTATGGCAGGAGAAATAGACGTTGTCCTGGGAGACACCCGAGCTCAGACGCGAAGGTCGGCTGCCGCCTGCGGTCATCACAAGCCGCGACAGCAGCCGGGTGTCGTGGTCGAACAGGCCGTCGGCCCCGCCCTTCAGATCACCCCAGGCGTTCGCGACCAGAAAGGTATCGGCGTTCTTGAGCGCCAGCATCTGCTCAAGGCCACCGGTCTCGGCATCTTCCTTGGCGGTTGCCGTCACGCTGTAGATATCGTCCAAAGAACAGGTCCTCGTCGATGGTCGGGTCGTTAACGATGACGTCCACGACAACCGTAACCGTTGAGAGGGGGGAGGGTTCAATCGGCCTCCCCGGTGACGGATTATCCGCCGATCGACGCGAATGTCCGCAGTTCATCGACCGTCCGCCGTGACGGGGGTGCGGTCCGGGCAGATCGGCAAACGGCCGCCTGGCCAGCAGGTCGCCGTAGACGTCCAGATACCGTCGCGCCATCGCCGTCGCCGAGAAGCGCAACTCGAACCGGGCCCGGATCGCGTCACGATCCAGCAGATGCGCCCGTTCAGTGGCCGTGACCGCCTGATCCAGCGTCTCGACCAGATATCCGGTCACCCCGTCCTCGATCACCTCCGGGGTCGAACCGCAGCGGAAGGCCACGACCGGTGTGCCGCAGGCCATGGCCTCGATCATCACCAGACCGAACGGCTCGGGCCAGTCGATCGGGAACAGCAGCGCCTCGGCCCCGCCGAGGAAGGCGGACTTCTGCTGGTCGCTGATCTCGCCGACGAATTCGACAAGGGGATTTCCGGCGATCATCGGCTGGATCACCGTCTCCCAATAGACGGTGTCAGCCGCGTCGATCTTGGCCGCGATCTTCAGCGGCCTGCCCAGGGCTGTGGCGATCTGGATAGCCCGGTCGGGCCGCTTTTCCGGCGAGATGCGGCCGAGAAAGGCCAGATAACCCTGCGACCGGGGCGAGAATTTCATACAGCTCGGCCGGCATGCCGTGATGCACCGTCGCCAGCCAGTTGGCGAACGGCATCGGCCGCCGCTGGTCGTCGGAAATCGACACCAGACCGAACTCGGTCCAGCGCTCGTAGACTTCGGCCAGATCCTCGAGATCAAGCCGGCCGTGCAGGGTGGTGATGGTCTTGTCGGCCATCCCGGCAAAGAACGGGAAATGGATCATGTCGGTATGGAAATGGATCAGGTCGAAGTCGTCGGCATGCTCCAGAACCGTCGCCAGCAGGGTCATGTGCGCCGCCAGGTCAGACTTCAGCGGCCGGGGGTCCAGACGAATAGCCTGGTCGCGTACCGGGATCAGCCGGGCGCGGGTTTCCGCATCGGCGCTGGCGAACAGGGTCACCTCGTGGCCGAGGTCAACCAGCGCATCGGTCAGATGCGCCACAACCCGTTCAGTGCCCCCGTACAGCTTGGGAGGAACCGCTTCATAGAGCGGGGTGACCTGGGCGATTTTCATGACCGAGACTCCGCCGTCCGCAACCATAGGGACGCACGAGTTAAACCGGCCGGGTGACAGTTCGTTCCGCCAATAACCGGAGTTTGCGACCGTATGTCCCGAACGCGGACCGGGCCGCCTTTGCCTACTGCATTCCGGCGCGAACCTCGGCTCTCAACGTATCGATCGAGCGCAGGCCCTGGTCGGTCTTGAAGCGCCAGTAGGTCCAGCCGTTGCAGGCCGGGGCGCTCTCGAACAGGGCCCCCAGCTTGTGGATCGAGCCGCTCATCTCACCCGAGACCAGCGAGCCGTCGGCCCGGACCCGTGCCTCGCGGTCCCCCTTGGGGCAGTACAGCCGGTCGCCGGGTTGCAGCAGACCCGCCTCGACCAGGGCCCCGAACGGCACCTTGGTCTCGTGCTTCTTGGATCCTGTGACCATCAGGTCCTCGGGACGGGCAGGCACCACGGCGGCGATGCGTTTCTCGGCCACATCGGCATAGGTCGGGTCGCGCTCGATGCCGATATAGTGACGGCCCATGCGCCGCGCGGCCGCCCCGGTGGTACCGGTGCCGAAGAACGGGTCCAGCACCACGTCGCCCGGTTTGGTCGCCGCCATCAGCACCCGGTGCAGCAGGGCCTCGGGCTTCTGGGTCGGATGGGCCTTCTTGCCGTCAGCGTCCTTGATCCGCTCCTCGCCGGTGCACAGGGCGAAGGTCCAGTCGGAGCGCATCTGCACATCCTCGTTGAAGGCCTTCAGCGCATCATAGTTGAAGGTATAGCGCTTCTGGTCGCGCGACCGCGCCGCCCAGATCAGGGTCTCGTGGGCGTTGGTGAAGCGCGTGCCCTTGAAGTTCGGCATCGGGTTCGACTTGCGCCAGATGATGTCGTTCAGCACCCAGAACCCCAGGTCCTGGATCGCCGTGCCCAGACGGAACACGTTGTGGTAGCGCCGATCACCCAGATCGATCCCTCCGGCTTCAGTACCCGGCGGCATTCCGCCATCCAGGCGCGGGTAAAGGCGTCATAGGCGGCGAAACTGTCGAACTTGTCCCAGTCGTCGTCGACCGCATCGACCACACTGTTGTCGGGCCGCAGCAGGTCGCCGCCCAGCTGCAGATTATAGGGCGGGTCGGCGAAGACCATGTCGACCGACGCGTCGGGCAGGGTCCTGAGCATTTCGATGCAGTCGCCGCGCAGGACGACATCAGTCTTCAGATCGGTCACGAACTCGGCCCCACTCAGCTAGAGGTCCGAGTGGTGAATTATCACGGTTAAGGACGGGTTAGCTTCAGCGGGCCACCGTCTTCATTTCCAGATAGGCGTTGTCGGCCCATGCGCGCGCCGCGGCAAAGTCCGTGACGATGGTCGCCGATGCAGCGGCCTCCGGATTGCAGACCTGGTTCAGCACCGCGGCCTTCTCCACGCCGATCGGCGGACCCATGCGATAGGGCGGGGTAACCTCGGAAACCGGCTCCAGGTCGACAAAGATCTGATGATGGAGCGCGGCCATATGCCCGGCGTCACAGTCGATCCGCATCCGGCTGATGCGACCATCCCAGCCCCAGGCGCGGGTCAGGCGGGCGCTCTTGTCGAAGAAGGCCCAGGTCGTGACCTCTGTCGGCCCATCGGCCGGTGCGAGGCCGGCGGCCGAGCCACGCATGAAGACGATCGAGAACTCATCCTGATGCACCAGCCGCAGGTCGTCCGGGCCCATCGCGGCGACGGTCGCCGGCAGGCCGGTCATCAGGGCAACCAGTGTTGCCGGGGTGGCCCAGGATCGGATCATGCCAGCTCTCTCCGTGCCGTCTAACGTTGCGATCCGAACCCATTTGCCGGGCCTCGTCAAACCGGAATGAACGATGTGGCGCGCATACAGCCCTCGTGCATTCCGTGAAATCCCTCGCTATGACGCCTGAATGAACGCACGCCTCCGCCCCGTCCCCTTCGCCCTCGGGCCCGTCCATTTCGTCGGTATCGGCGGTATCGGCATGAGCGGCATCGCCGAGATCATGCTCAAGATCGGCTATGCGGTGCAGGGTTCCGACTCCAGATCCAGCGCCAATACCGAACGGCTGGAAAAGCTGGGCGCGCGCATCTTCATCGGCCACGACGCCGCCCATGTCAGCGAGGGCGTGTCGGCGGTAGTCTATTCCACGGCGGTCAAGCCGACCAATCCCGAGCTGACGGCGGCCCGCGAACGCCGCATCCCGCTGGTGCGCCGGGCCGAGATGCTGGCCGAGCTGATGCGGTTGCAGTTTTCGGTCGCGGTCGGCGGGACGCACGGCAAGACGACCACCACCTCGATGGTCGCCTGCCTGCTGGACGCGGGTAACCTGGACCCGACCGTGGTCAACGGCGGCATCATCAATGCCTATGGCACCAATGCCAAGGTCGGCGACGGCGACTGGATCGTGGTCGAGGCCGACGAGAGCGACGGCAGCTTCCTGCGCCTGAAATCAACCGTCGCCATCGTCACCAATATCGACCCTGAACACCTCGACCACTACGGCGACTTCGACGCCGTGCGGAAGGCGTTCGTGGACTTCGTCGAGAACATCCCCTTCTACGGTTTCGCCTGCGTCTGTCTCGATCATCCCGAGGTGCAGCGGCTGGTGGCCACGATCGATAACCGCCGGATCGTCACCTACGGCCTCAACCCCCAGGCCATGGTCCGGGCCGAGAACTGCGACATGGCCGCCGACGGCTGCCGCTTCGACGTGGTGATCCGCAACGGGGACACGACCCGGATTGATGGCCTGCACCTGCCGATGGCCGGCTGGCATAATGTCTCCAATGCCCTGGCCGCCATCGCCGTGGCCCGCGAGTTGGGCGTCTCCGACGATGCCATTCGCAGCGGACTGTCCGGGTTCGGCGGGGTCAAGCGCCGCTTCACCACCACCGGCGTCGTCAACGGGGTGCGCATCGTCGATGACTATGGCCACCACCCGGTCGAGATCGCCGCCGTGCTCAAGGCCGCGCGCCAGGTGACCAGCGGCCGGGTCATCGCCGTGATGCAGCCGCACCGCTACACCCGGCTGCGCGATTTGATGGAAGAGTTCTCGACCAGCTTCTCCGATGCCGACGTCGTCGTCGTCGCCGATGTTTATCCGGCCGGCGAAGCGCCGATCGAGGGCATCGACAAGGACGCTCTGGTCGACGGCGTGCGCCGCTATGGCCACCGCCACGTCTCGGCCCTCGAAAACGCCGCCGTCCTGCCGCGTGTCATCGCCGAAGAGGCCAGGCCCGGTGACGTCGTCGTCCTGCTGGGGGCCGGTGACATCACCAGCTGGGCCTATGCCCTGCCGGCGCAGCTTGAGGCGCTGGCGTGAGTGCGACCAACAGTGCCAGTGAGACCGTAGTCGCAGCGATGCAGCGCGCTACGGCAGTTCTGAAAACGCCGCACGAAGCCTTTCTCAGCAGCACCATCTCCGAGGCATTGCCACATTTCCGGCATCTGTTTCCAGAGCTGGTGTCCTATCGCGGCGGCCTGTTCAACGAGGCGCATTTCGACAAGGGAATGGTGGACGACTTCTTCGACATGGCCGCGTTCGGGGACGGCGGATCGGCAATTCCCGAGGCGGAGGCTTCGGTGAACAGCGTGGGCCTGTTCGCCCATGAGGTTGAAGCTGGTGACCGAGAGGCCGCGGATGCCGTAATCGCCGCAATCGGCTGGATTTGGGAACGGTGGGTGCGGGAAACCTACGATGTCGAGATCGAGGTGCTGAGCAGCATCGACGCCGAAGACGGAGCCTATATCACCTTCCGGTCTCGGCCCGCGTGACGTGTGGAGCCTGGAATGACCTGGACTGACTCCCTTCCCCCGGTGCGCGGCAAGCTGTTGCGTGATGAGCCGCTGGCCCCCTTCACCTGGTTCCGGGTCGGCGGGGCCGCCGACGCGCTGTTCATTCCGGCCGACGCGGACGACCTCGCCGCCTTCCTGAAGGCGCTCGATCCGGCCGTGCCGGCGACGGTGCTGGGTGTCGGTTCCAACGTCATCGTCCGCGACGGCGGGGTCGAGGGCGTGGTCATCCGGCTGGCGGGGCGGCCGTTCGCGGGCATCACCACCGAGGGCGACACCATTACGGCGGGTGCCGGCGCGCTGGACGCGATGGTGGCCAGGGCGTCGGCGAAAGCGGGGCTGGCGGGACTGGAATTCTATGCCGGGGATCCCGGGCACCATCGGCGGGGCTCTGACCATGAACGCCGGCTGCTATGGCGCGGAGACGAAGGACATTCTGGTGTCGGCCCGGGGGCTGACGCGGGCAGGGGACCGGGTCGACTACACCCTGGCCGACTTCGGCTACACCTACCGCCACTCCGAAGCCCCCGCCGACCTCATCTGGATCGAAGCCGTCTATCGCGGCACGCCCGATGCGCCCGAGGCCGTCGCCGCCCGCATCGCCGAAATTACCGCGCGCCGTGAACAGACCCAGCCGATCCGGGAAAGGACCGGCGGCTCGACCTTCAAGAACCCCCCCGGCCATTCGTCATGGAAGCTGGTCGATGAGGCGGGCTGGCGCGGCAAACCTTTCGGGGGCGCAAAATTCAGTGAGCTGCATTCCAACTTCATGATCAATTTCAACGACGCGACCGCCGCGGACATTGAAGGTCTGGGAAATGCCGTGCGTGAAGACGTTCAAAGTAAACTGAACGTAAACCTCGAATGGGAGATCAAGAGGATCGGCCGCCGCCTTTGAGTTGAACCCATGACCCGCCCGCTCGCAGATCTGCACGTCGCCGTCCTGATGGGCGGACTGTCGTCCGAGCGTGAAGTGTCATTGTCCTCGGGCAAGGGTTGCGCCGAGGCGCTGGAGGCGCAGGGCGCGCGCGTCACCCGCGTCGACGCCGGTCGCGATCTGGCCCAGGTGCTGGCCGCCCTGAAACCCGACGTCGCCTTCAACGCCCTGCATGGCCACTATGGCGAAGACGGCTGCGCCCAGGGCGTGCTCGAAACCCTCGGCATTCCCTACACCCACTCCGGCGTGCTGGCCTCGGCCCTGGCCATGGACAAGGACAAGTCCAAGGCCGTTCTGCGGGCCGCCGGTCTGGTCGTGCCCGGCGGTGGCCTGTTCGACCGTCATCGAGGTCGCCAGCCGCCACGTGATCCCGCCCCCCTATGTGATCAAGCCCAATGCCGAGGGCTCCTCGGTCGGGGTCTATCTGGTGACGCGAGGGGGCCAACCGTCCTCGTCGCCGAGGTGGGCGAGCCCGGCTGGGCCTACGGCGAACGGGTGATGGTCGAGCCCTTCATCGCCGGCAGGGAACTGTGCGTAACGGTGCTGGGCGAAGAGACCGGGCCCCGGGCTCTGACGGTCACCGACATCACGCCGACCAGAGGCTTCTATGACTACGAAGCCAAATATACGCCCGGCGGCTCGATCCATGTGCTTCCGGCCGACATTCCGGCCCATGTCTTTGAGGCCGCCCTGCGGCAAGTCGAACGCGCCCATACCGCCATGGGCTGTCGCGGCGTGACCCGGTCCGACTTTCGTTATGACGATATTAAGGACGATCTCGTCTTTCTGGAGATCAATACCCAACCCGGCATGACCCCGACCTCGCTCAGTCCCGAGCAGGCCGCTTATTGCGGGATGGATTACAAAGCTTTGGTTCGGTGGATGGTGGAGGACGCCTCATGCCCGCGGTAGTTCGCGGCGGTCGGCGACAGAGTTCCAAACAGGCGCCCAGGCGCGGTGCGCCCTCCGGCAAGGGGGGCACCCGGCCGCGTGGCAGTGCCCGGAATGCGTCGCCGGTTCCCGGCAAGATGGCGGCCATCGGCCGTCTCGACCTGTCGCCGCGCGCGGTGGTGATCAGCATCGCCGCGGGCGCGCTGCTGCTGGCCGGCGTGCTGGCTACCGGGGCCCGGGCCGAACGGATCCGGAGCCTCCGTGTCCGGCGGCATCGATACCGTCATGACCGGCATGGGGCTGAGCCTGCGCCGGGTGCACATCACCGGGGCCTCGACCGAAGCCACCCCCGCCATCCAGCGGGCACTGGAGGTCCATGCCGGCCAGCCGATCATCGGCCTTGATCTCGACCTGCTGCGCCAGCGGGTCGAGGCTGTCGGCTGGGTGCGCGAGGCGCGCGTCGTGCGCCTGCTGCCCGATACCCTGATCATCGAGGTGCGCGAGCATGACCGTCTGGCCGTCTGGCAGGCGGGCGGACAGGTCAAGGTCATCGACGGCCAGGGCCGGGTCATCTCCGGGGCCGACGCCGGTCGCTATCCGGGCCTGCCGCTGGTCGTTGGCAAGGGGGCTGATACGGCCGCCGCTGACATCCTGCCCCTGTTGGCCCAGCGCCCGCGCCTGATGAGCCGGTCGACGCCCTGGTGCGGGTTGACGAGCGCCGCTGGGACCTGCGTCTCAAGGACGGCAGCCTGATTTAATTGCCCGCGACCGGCCAGGACGCGGCCCTGATCCAGCTCGATGCGCTGGACCAGCGTGAGCGCCTGCTCGACCTCGGCTTCGCCCGGGTCGACCTCAGAACCCCGGACGGAGTCGCCGTCCGTCCTTCGGCCGGTGATGTGTAAGCGTATGAGAGAGCGGAACTGATGGCCGGGCGTGTGGACAAGACTGTGGACAATGCCAAGGGCGTGGCCGGCCGCGCGCCGGTCGTGGCGGCGCTGGATCTGGGCCAGTCGAAGGTCGCGTGCTTCATCATGAAGCCGGACGGCGTGCGTCATGCCGACCGTACCATCCGGGTCGCCGGGGCCAGCCATGTCCAGTCGCGTGGCGTGAAGGGCGGGGCCATCATCAGCATGGACGACGCAGCCCAGGCCATCGGCCATGCGGTCGAGCGGGCCGAGCGCGCCGCCGGGGCCCCGGTCTCGGGCGTTGTCGTCACCACCGCCATCGGCCAGATGGCCAGCCATCGGGTCCAGGCCCGGGTCTCGCTGGGGGCCAATCCGGTCGGCGACGCCGATCTGGCCCGCGCCATCGCCATGGCCCTGGCCCAGGTCCGCCTGCCCAACCGCCGCCCGATCCATGTCCTGCCGATCGCCTGGTCGGTCGACGGCGCGCGCGGCGTTCATGATCCGCGCGCCATGCACGGCGGCTCGCTCGGCCTCGACCTGCTGGTCGTGTCGATGGCCGAAAGTGCCTTCTCCTCGCTCAGCCACTGCCTGGAACTGGCGCATCTGGACCTGCAGGGCGTGGTCGCCGCGCCGATGGTCTCGTCCCTGGCCGCGCTCGAAGACGACGAGATGGATCTCGGGGCCGTCTGCATCGACATGGGCGGCGGCTCGACCAGCGCCGCGGTCTGGGGCGGACGCTCGCTGCTGCATATCGAAAGCCTCAACGTCGGCGGCGATCATGTCACCGCCGACATCGCCCGCGGCCTGTCGACCTCACGCGCCGGGGCCGAGCGGCTCAAGACCCTGCACGGCTCGGCCATGGCCAGTGCCAATGAAGACCGCGAGATGCTGGAGGCCCCTCCGCGCGGCGAGGATCCGTCCGCCGGTCCGGTGGTCGTGCCGCGCGCCATGCTCAAGACCGTCATCGCCCCCCGCGTCGAGGAGACGCTGGAGCTGCTGCGCGACCGCCTGCGCAATGCCGGGGTCGGGCTCGAACCGGGGGCCGGTCTGGTCCTGACCGGCGGGGCCAGCCAGCTGAACGGTGTGCGTGAGCTGGCCGTGCGGGTGTTCGACCGCCCGGTCCGGCTGGGCAAGCCGCAACGCGCGCCCCACCTGGCCGACGCCGCCTCGGGCCCGGCCTTCTGCTCGGCCGCCGGTATCCTGCTGCGCGCCGCCTACGGGCCGCGTGAGGCGGTCTCGGCGCGCAAGCTGATGTCGCGCCAGATCACCGCCGCCGACGCGCCGAGGGTGCATCAGGGCAATCTGGTCGCCCGCGCCGCCGGCTGGTTGCGCGAAAACCTCTGATTGAGCGTTGGATTCACGGGCAAACCGGGTCGGCCTGTTGAAAGACGGGTGATTTTTGCCGTGAAGGTTAACGAACGGCTGTTTAACGGCCCGATTCTACCTTATCCGGTAACCTTCCCTTAACGCTGTTGGGGCTTTCCTTAACACGTCCATAACCAATGCGAATTGGCGGGGCTTCGCATTGGATCTACGGGGCTGGGTCGGGAGGTCGGAATTGAAATGTCTCTATCACTGGTGCGTCCTGAGCATACGGAATTGAAGCCCCGGATCGTCGTGTTCGGCGTCGGTGGTGCGGGCGGCAACGCCGTCAACAACATGATCGACGCCGGCCTTGAAGGGGTCGAGTTCGTCGTCGCCAACACCGACGCCCAGCATCTGTCCTTCGCCAAGACCGACCGCCGCATCCAGCTGGGCGAGACCATCACGCAAGGCCTGGGCGCGGGTGCGCACCCCGAGGTCGGCATGAATGCCGCCGAGGAATCGGCCGAGGAAATCTTCAGCCATCTCGATGGGGCCCATATGGTCTTCATCACCGCCGGCATGGGCGGCGGCACCGGCACCGGTGCGGCCCCCGTCATCGCCAAATGTGCCCGTGACCGCGGCATCCTGACCGTCGGCGTCGTGACCAAGCCCTTCACCTTCGAGGGCCGCCACCGCATGCGTCTGGCCGATGCGGGCATCGCCGAGCTGCAGCGCTACGTCGACACCCTGATCGTCATTCCGAACCAGAACCTGTTCCGCGTCGCCAATGAGCGCACCACCTTCGCCGACGCCTTCGGCATGGCCGACCAGGTGCTGCATTCGGGCGTGCGGTCGATCACCGACCTGATGATCCTGCCGGGCCTGATCAACCTCGACTTTGCCGACGTCCGCGCCGTCATGTCCGAAATGGGCAAGGCGATGATGGGCACGGGCGAGGCCTGGGCGACGACCGCGCCCTGCAGGCGGCCCAGAACGCCATCGCCAACCCGCTGCTGGACGAAACCTCCCTCAAGGGGGCCAAGGCCGTGCTGGTCAACATCACCGGCGGTCTGGACATGACCCTGCTGGAGGTCGACGAGGCCGCCAACGCCATCGCCGGCGAGGTGGACGGCGACGCCAACATCATCTTCGGTGCGGCCTTCGATCCGTCGCTGGACGGCAAGATCCGAGGTTCGGTCGTCGCGACCGGCATGGACGAGGCGGTGATGTCCAGGATCGAGCCCCAGGGCACCAACCTGCTGGACGGCCGTCGCAACGCCGCCCCGGCTACGCCTGCCGCCCCGGTCCGCGCGCCTGAACCCGCCCGTGCCGAATCCGTCCGGGCCGAGTTCCCGCGCGTCGCCGAACCGGCCCCGGTCACCCCGACCTTCCAGTCGTCCGAGCGGACCTATGCCGCCACGCCGCGTGTCGACGTCCGTCCCGAGCCGGTGATCCGCGTCGCCGAGGAGCGCGACCTGCAGCCGATCGTCGATCCCTGGGTCGAGGAATATGAGGCCGCCCCGCAGTCCCGCACCGCCGCCGCTGCCCCCGAAGCCCAGGGCGACCTCTACAGCGAGCGTCCGGCCGCCGCCGCACCCGCCCGTGAAGAGGTTGTGGCCGACGATTCCTACGACGACCGTGACCATCGCCGCAGCGGCTGGAGCCTGTTCGGCCGTGGCAAGCGCACGCCGACCCCGCCGGTCTAT
This sequence comes from Brevundimonas sp., assembly GCA_034676465.1. Classification (GTDB taxonomy): domain Bacteria; phylum Pseudomonadota; class Alphaproteobacteria; order Caulobacterales; family Caulobacteraceae; genus Brevundimonas. The sequence continues at coordinate 75,335 of JAUCCG010000071.1, forward strand.
GTGCCGTCGTCATCGCGCGGAACCTCGCAGATGCGCACCACCACCTCGGCCCAGCCGGCTCCCGAGCCGGAAATGGGTCAGGCAGAGGACGATCTGGAGATTCCGTCCTTCCTGCGGCGCCTGGCAAACTAATACGCTGAACTTACTGCAATAATCAGCCGCCCCGGGGCCCCAGGTCCCGGGGCGACTTCGCGTTCGGGGCGAGCGTTTTTCCCAAAACGAAACAATTGGAAACCCGACGTTGCTTTCGGGCTTGAGCCCGGATCGCTAGACGGACTGCGAGTACAGGTCCGCGCGCAGAAGCGATCGGACGCCACAGCGAGTTCGAGTTTGTCGGTCAGAAACGACCATCACCAGAAAACGACCATCGCCCCTGCGATCATCGCGGGCGTGGGCGTGCACACCGGAAAGCGTGTGCGTCTGGCCGTACGCCCGGCCCCGGTCGGCACCGGCATCGTCTTCGTGCGCACCGACATCACCGACCGCAACAACCGCCTCCCCGTTTCGGGTGAGGCCGTGGTCGACGCCCGCCTGAACACCATGATCGAGAACGCCGCCGGCGTGCGCCTGTCGACCATCGAGCATCTGATGGCCGCCTTCTGTGCCCTGGGCGTGTCCAACGCCGTGGTCGAGGTCGACGGTCCCGAACTGCCGATCCTCGACGGCTCGGCCCTGCAATTCGTCGAGCTGCTGGATCGCGCGGGCTTTCGCCGTCAGGAAGCCCCGGTCCACTATATCGAGATCCTCGAGCCGATCCGGGTGCGCGACGGCGACAAGACCGCCGCCCTGCTGCCGTGCGACCGCTATGAGATGCGCTTCGAGATCGACTTCCCCTCGGCGGTGATCGGCAACCAGGTGGTTGATTTCGTCGTCGACGAAGCGACCTTCCGCAGCGAGATCATGGCCGCCCGCACCTTCGGCTTCGCCCATGAGGTCGAGGCCCTGCGCAAGGCCGGTCTGGCCCGTGGCGGCAGCCTCGAGAACGCCGTGGTCATCGACGGTGACGAGATCCTCAATCCCGGCGGCCTGCGCATGGAACGCGAGTTCGTGCGCCACAAGGCGCTGGATGCCATCGGCGACATGTATGTGCTCGGCGCGCCGCTGCGCGGTCGCTACGAAGGTTTCAAGGCCGGCCACGCCATCAACAACCTGCTGGTCCGCGAACTGCTGGCCAACCCCCAGGCCTGGCGCCAGATCACCCACCTGCCCGAGCTGGCCCAGGTCGGCTAGAGGCCGGGGCCGAAGCGGGTCTCTCACGATCTCCCCCCGCCATCCCCGGGCTTGTCCCGAGGACCCATTTCGCCGCCTCGCGAGCGGTCGAAGCCTCGCGTCGCCATCAAACGGGTTCTCCTGACCCGACGGTTCATACCGCTGAAAGATGGGTCCTCGGGACAAGCCCGGGGATGACGGGTGGGGGAACGGCAACGCCCGGATCACGGCTGCGCGGCGTGCGGCATGACAAGGTGACCCGAACTTTGTGCATGTTGATGTCGTCGACCATCAGTTGCGCACGTTTGTCGCGCGGCTGTCGCGCCGACCGCCACGGTTGTACAGTCGCGTCCAGGTAACGGAGGTGCGCATGGGATTGTTGACCTTCAGTATCAACGTCACCCTGGACGGCTGCGTCGACCACCGTGAGGGAATCGTCGACGACGAGACGCACGCCTTCTTCACCCGCCTGATGGATGAGGCCGGGGCGATGCTGTGGGGCCGCGTCACCTACGAGATGATGGAGAGCTACTGGCCGGCTGTCGCCCGCGGCGACGAGCAGGTGCCGCCGGCGCTACGGGAATGGGCGGTCAAGCTGGAGGCGAAGCCGAAATATGTGGTCTCGTCGATGCGAAAAGACTTCCCGTGGACCAACAGCCACCATATCGCCGGCGACCTGCGCACGGGCGTGCAGAGGCTCAAGGACGCGACACCGGCCGGTGTGCTCCTCGGTAGCGGCAGGCTCGCGACCGAGCTGGACCGGATGGATCTGATCGATGAATACAGGCTCCTTGTCCACCCGAGGATCGCCGGCCACGGCCCGATCCTGTTCCAGGGCGGGCTGCCCGGCACGCGACGGCTCGAGCTGATCTCGGCCAAGCCGTTCCGCAACGGTGTCGTCGCCATGCATTACCGGCGCGCGCACTGACACCACCCTCCCGGGCTTCACCCCAGCGCCACCGCGCTCATCAGCCGCCCGAAGTCCGGCTCACCGTTCAGATAGGCCCGCCGGTTCGAATAGAACCGCGCTTCATCCGCCCGCGTGTCGTCGCCGGTCCATTCCGCCGTGCCGATTCCGGCCTGTTCCAGCCGCCACAGCACGAAGCCGGGCAGGTCGAACTGGCGTCGGTCGGCCACGACACCCGGCGCGAAAAACCGCTCGCTGCCCGGATCGTGGTGGGTGAACCGGTCCATGAAGGCAGTGTCGACCTCATAGGAGGGCTGGGCGATACAGGGCCCGACCACGGCCACTGTCCGGCCCGGCTCGGCCCCCAGCGCCTGCATCGCGGCCACGGCGCTGTGCACCACCCCGTCCAGCGCCCCCTTCCAGCCGGCATGGACGGCCGCGACCACCCCGGCGGTGGCATCGGCCAGCAGGATCGGCGCACAGTCGGCGGTCAGCACGGCGCAGATCACGCCCGGTACGGCCGTGGCGACCGCGTCGCCCTCGGGCCGGTCACCCTTCCAGCCGGTCTCGGCCACGCGGGTGACGACCGAATGAATCTGGTAGCAGGCGGCCAGGTCGTCGGCCGTGCCGCCCATCCAGGCGGCGGCGCGGCGACGGTTCTCGCGCACGGCGGCGGGATCGTCGCCCGACCCCACGCCGGTGTTCAGCCCCTGATACAGGCCAGTCGAGACGCCGCCCTGACGCGTGAAGAAGCCGTGGCGCACCCCGGCGTTGGTCAGCAGCGGATGGGTGATGGGGGTCAGGAGGTCGGTCATCCCCTTTTCATATCGCGCGCGCCTTCGCCTGTCGCGGTCGCGGCCGGTGTCCGGAACCGGCGCAGCGGTCGCTTCTGATCACAATATGGAGACCGTGGCCGATCAGGGCCCGCGGCGGGATCTAGCGGGGTTGGCACCCCGAATTGGCAAAGCCCTGCCTGTCGGTTCAGGCCTCGAACCCCGGCACCACCAGCGAACGCGGGGAAAAAATCGCGGCGGCCTTGAACAGGGTTCCCATCTGGTCCGGTGCGGTCAGCCGGTTCAACTGGCGCTGGATCACCGGCGCGACGTCGGGGCGGGCGGTCATCAACCGTTCGGCCCGGGCCTCGATGCCCAGTCGACTGAGGAAGTCGCCCTGGTCGCGGCAGCCGGTGACGTCGGCCCCGGCATGGACCGCGGCCTCCAGCACCGCGGGGAAGTCGGCCCACTGGGTCAGGTCGGCCGCGCCGGGCGATTCCAGCGGATCGACCTTGCGGTGCCGGTACAGGCCCTGCAGCGTATCCCCGGCCTCGGGCCGGGCCCGGCCATAGTCGATCAGCAGGGCCGCCCCCGAGGCGGCACTGACCAGCCGGGCCAGATCGCGACCGAAGGCGGCCTGCTGGTCCGAGATCTCCAGCACCTGGGCCGGGGCCATTTCGAAATCCGGGCGTTTGAAGCCGCCGCTGATGGCCACAAGGCCGAACAGCAACCCGCCGTTATCGTTGACCCCGACCCGGCGCTCGGCCCAGCCGTCCCCGGTCTTCACGAACTGGCGCGCGGGCATGCAGTCCAGCACCTCATTGGCGATCAGGATCACCGGCGCGTCGGTCTCGATCCGCTCCAGTCCCGTGACCCAGCGCGGATGAACGTCGCTGTCGGCCAGCATCCTGGCCTGCATCTCCCGCAGCGGCGCGCTGGGCTCGATCAGGATCAGGTCGACCGCCTGCAGGAAGTCCGGCACCAGCCGCGCCGCGCGCAGGGCGTCGGCCATCAGGGTTCCGTCGCCGGGCCCGACCTCGACCAGCCGCACCCGCTCGGGTGCGCCCAGCCGCTGCCAGGTCTCGACCGCCCAAAGGCCGATCAGCTCGCCGAACATCTGGCTGACCAGCGGGGCGGTGATGAAGTCGCCACCGGCCCCCAGCGCCGGGCGGGTGGCATAGTAGCCGTCCTGCGGATCATGCAGGCAGCGGTTGACATAGTCGGCGACCGTCATCGGCCCGGTCAGGGCGATCTCGCGCGCCAGCCGGGCCTTCAGCGCCATCAGCTGGCCGGGGGCGAGACCGGCGGGCGACGCCAGGCCCGCTGGATCAGCCAGATGCCGATCAGCATCATCGGCACCGACAGGATCATGCCCATGGTCAGGCCCATCGGCAGATGATCCAGACCGACGTCCGGCTGACGCACCGTCTCCAGCAGGGCCCGGATCAGGCCGTAGCCCAGCAGGAACAGGCCGGTGACATAGCCGGGCTTGGCCAGCAGACGCACCTTCCACACCGCGAACGACAGGATGGCCAGCAGGACGATGCCCTCCAGCCCCGCCTCATACAGCTGGCTGGGATGGCGCACGACGTCGCCGGGGCCCGAGCCCATATATTCGCAGGTCATGCTGTTGTAGAGCGCCCGGGCGTGATTGTTGCAGAAGTTCACGCCCCAGGCGACGTCGGTGGTCCGACCCCACAGCTCGCCGTTGACGAAATTGGCCAGTCGGCCGAAGGCCAGGCCGATCGGCACCACCGGGGCGATCAGGTCGCCCAGACTGAGCATGTTGATGCGGTTGCGGCGCGCGAAGCCGATCATGGCCAGGGACACGCCGATCAGGCCGCCGTGGAAGGACATGCCGCCGTCCCACAGGCGGAACAGGGCCAGCCGCTCGCCCCAGTCGGCACCGGTGAACAGGTCGCCGTACAGTTCCGGGCGATAGAACAGGGCATAGCCCAGCCGCCCGCCGAGGATGATGCCCAGGGTGATCCAGAGCACCAGATCGTCCAGCTGCACCGCATTGACCGGCGGCCGGCCCGGGGCCCAGACGCTGGCGCTCTTGACCAGCCGCGCCGCGTACCACCAGCCCAGAACGATGCCGGTGACATAGGCCAGGGCGTACCAGCGGATGTCCAGCGGGCCGATGCTGAACCAGATCGGGTCGAACTCGGGAAAGGGCACGGGCACTCCTGCAATCGCCTGCCTCGCCGTTTAGCAAGCGACGTTGCGTCCGTCGCGGATTTTCAGCCGCCTCGCTTCCGCCCCAAGGCCCGGTTACGTCCGGGTCCCCCGTGTTCTAAAGGATTCGTTCACCATATCGGGCGGACCATCCCCCACAGTGACCCGGATTCGATCCGGTCAGGAGACAGACGGCATGCAGACCCGCAATCCCATCCTCGACGAGTTCGCCAAGCTGACGACCGGCGCGATGGGGCTGGCCCAGGCCGCCGGGGACGAGGCCAGGGCGGCCTTCCGCTCCCAGTCCGACCGGCTGGTGGCCGAGATGGATCTGGTGCGCCGCGACGAGTTCGACGCCCTCAAGGCCGAGATCACCGCCCTGCGCGCCGAGATCGCCGCCCTGAAGGCGGAAAAAGCGTCCGCAACCGGGCAAAAGAAGCCTGGAAAGGGAACGTCCACAGCCTCGGTTCCCCCCAAGGACGCAGCCGGTTGAGCCGAATTCTGCGAACACGCCTACCGTCAATTCATGGCGCGTGAGTCGCGCGACATGCCCTGAATGATTGGGACTGCCTGATGGACGCTGCGAGGCCCGAAGAGGTCGATGTCCCCTTTGATCCGCTGGATGTGGTCGAACATGTGCTGACGGCAGAGAACCTGCCGTTCGACCGCACGGACGACGGCGACCTGGCCTTCGCCCTGGCCGGCGACTGGAAGGACTATGAGCTGTGGTTCGCCTGGCGGCCCGAGGGCGACTGCCTGCAGCTGTGCTGTGCCCTCGACCTGCGCGTCAGCAAGGGCCGGCGCACCGCCGCCTATGAGCTGATCGCCCTGGTCAACCAGCGTACCTGGCTGGGCCATTTCGAGGTCTGGGCCGAGGACGGCGAGATCGTCTTCCGCCATTCCCTGGCCCTGCCGCACGGCGAACGCCCGACCCTGGCCCAGGCGGCCTCGATGATCGACGCCGCCGTCGAGGCGGCCGATCGCTACCATCCGGCCTTCGCCTTCATGATCAAGGGCAACAAAAAGCCGCAGGAAGCCATCGACGCCTGCCTGTTCGAGACCGTCGGCACCGCCTGATCGTCCGACTGCGGGTGACAGCGCCGGTCTGAAGCCATATGCCCTGCGCCTGAAGCGTCCCGACCGGTCGTCGGGACGCCGTCTATCCAGGAGCACCCGTCGTGGCCAAAGCTGAAGCCGAACATTCGTCCGCCCGTCCCGTCGTTCTGCTGGGCTGTGGCCGGCTGGGTTCGGCCATTGCCGAGGGCTGGCTGGCGACCGCAGCCCTGGACCCGGCCGAACTGATCATCCTGACCCCGTCGGAAAAGCCGGTGGCCGAGGCCGCCCGCAAACGTGGGGCCTGGATCAATCCGCCGCTGGAAGCCCTGGCCGACGCCCGGGTGCTGGTGGTCGCGGTCAAGCCGGCCATGTGGCGCGCGGCCGTCGCCCCTCTGGTCGAGCTGCTGCCCGCCGATATCGTGATCGTCTCGGTCATGGCCGGGGTGCCCGGTGCGGCCCTGACCGAAGCCTTCGCCGGCCGCGCGGTGGTCCGGGTCATGCCGACCACCGCCGTGGCCCAGGGACGTGGCGTCGCCGCCCTGTCCTCGACCTCGAAAGTGGCGCTCAAGGCCGGGCGCGCCCTGTTCGCCCCCATGGCCACCGTGGTCGATCTCGACGACGAGGCGCATATGAACGCCGCCACCGCCGTCGCCGGCTCGGGTCCGGCCTTTGTCTATGCCTTCGTGCAGGCGATGGCCGCCGCCGGTGAAGCCCAGGGTCTGGACCCTGTCGCCGCCGAGGCCCTGGCCCGGGGCGCGTTGCGCTCGGCCGGCTCGGGGGCCGACACCGGCCGCCCGCTGGCCGACCTCGTGTCGCAGATCGCCGCGCCCGGCGGCACCACCCAGGCCGGGCTGGACGCCATGGCCGACAGCGTCGCCGCCCCGGCCGGTGCCGCGATCAGGGCCGCGGCGGCCCGGGCCGCGGAACTATCGGGTCACTAGCCGACCGGCGACCAGATTGGCGGCCAGCCGGTCGAAGGCCCGTTCGGCGTCCTGCCAGGTGGCATAGCCGTACACGTCGGCCAGGGTCGGCGAATACCACTCATAGCGGACCGGCAGGCGCTGACCGTCGGCGGTGATGACCTCGCCCTCGATCGCCGCGCCGCCGATGCTGACGCTGCGATGCCCGTCGAGTCCCGGCCGACGGCCCAGTTGTTCGAAGGTCGGGCGGTTCGGTTTCAGGTCGGTCAGCACCAGTTCGATCCGCGCCCCCTGCAGCACTTCGGCCCGTGTCAGAGCGTCGCGAACCGTCACGGTCAGCCGGTCGACCTGCCGCTGGACGTCGCGCTCGCCCAGTTCGGCGGCCTTGTCCTGTAGGTCGGGACCGAGGCTGACGCTGACTGCGGCCGGTTGGGCCCGGGCGGCACCGGCGATGGCCAGGGTGGCGGCGAGCGGGGCGAGGAAGGCAAGATTGCGCATGGTCATCTCCGGGGGCGGCCCTGTCCGTTGAAGATGCGCCTGCCGCCCCGTCTCCGCCAGTGAGTCGCCGGAATTTGTGATCAGCCGGGCAGGCGGATCAGGGCGCGCAGCCCGCCGAGGTCGCTTCGGTCCAGGGTGATGTCGCCGCCGTGGCCGCGCGCCACGTCGCGGGCGATGGCCAGACCCAGACCCACGCCCTTGCGGTTCTGGTTGCGGGCCGGATCGAGGCGCGAGAACGGCCGGAAGGCTTCCTCATACATGTCCGGTGGAATACCCGGGCCGTCGTCTTCGATCACCACCTCCAGCCCGCCCGAGGCCAGCGGGCGGGCCGACAGCCGCACGTGCTCGCCATGCGCCGCGGCATTGCCGGCCAGATTGGTCAGGGCCCGCTTGAAGGCCATGGGGCGGACGTTGGCGGTCAGGTCGTCGGGCACGACCACCTCGACCTCGACCCCCGCTCGGCGGGCGTCGGCGGCGGCGGTGTTCAGCAGGTCGGCCAGGGTCACCGTCTGGGCCGCCTCGCCGGCCTCGCCCTGGGCGAAGGCGAGGTATTCGTCGATCATATGCTCCATCTCGTCGAGATCGCCCTTCATCGCCGCGGCGCGCTTGAACGGCGGAGCCAGCGCCAGTTCCAGCCGCAGCCGGGTCAGGGGCGTGCGCAGGTCGTGGCTGACCGAGGCCAGCAGGGCGGTGCGCTGCTCGATATGGCGCTGGATCCGGTCGCGCATGGCCAGGAAGGCGACCGCGGCGGCCCGCACCTCGCGCGCGCCGTGCGGCTTGAACCGCACCGAGGTCTCGCCCCGGCCGAAGGCCTCGGCCGCCTCGGCCAGGCGTTCGATGGCCCGGACCTGGTTGCGGATGAACAGGATCGCCACCGACATCAGCAGCACGGTGGCGATGGTCAGCCACAGGACGAAGATGTGCGCCTGGGTGGCCACCGCCCGTTCGCGCGGCGCGATGACACGCAGCACCCCGTCGGCCTGCTGCACCCGGATGTCGACATAGGCCGGATAGCGGGTGGTGTTGAACCAGAAGGGCTGGTCCAGTCGCGCGGTCAGGGCATGCTCCAGCGTACGGTCGACCACGCCGATCGCGCCGCGTTCCTGTTCGCGCGGCAGGGTCGCCCCCTCCTGCAGCGCCACCGACAGCGACATCGCCCGCTGGGCCCGGTCGGCGATCACCGCCAGGTTCTCGGGCGTCGGGGCCTCGCTGTAGCTTTCGGCCGCCCAGGCGATGTCCCCGGCCAGACCCTCGGACAGGCGGGCCGTCACCGTCTGCCAGTGGGCGTCAAAGAACACCCAGGTCACCGCCATCTGCATGATCAGCACCGGCAGGACGATGATCAGCAGCGACCGCCCCCACAGCGAGGTCGGCAGGCGCCGCCTCAGGAACCGCGGCCAGAGCGAGGCCGGCAGGATTCTCATCGCAATACTCCCCGACAGGGGGAGGGGGGACCATCCGAAGGATGGTGGAGGGGGCAGGGCCGGATCGTTGGCGGCGGGAACGACCCCCTCCACCGCTTCGCGGTCCCCCCTCCCCTGCGGGGGGAGGATCGCCGACCATCAGTCCGGGGCCAGCATATAGCCGACACCGCGCACGGTCTGGAGGTAGCGCGGGTTCTTGGGGTCGACCTCCAGCTTGCGGCGCAGGCGGGTCACCTGGACGTCGACGGCGCGACCGGTGATGTCGGCGGTATCGGGCGACAGGCTGATGCGCTCGACCGGGGCGTGCGCGCTCAGGGCGAGGGTCTTCAGCAGTTGCGCCTCGGCCTCGGTCAGCCGTAACGGCGCGCCGTCGCGGGTCAGTTCCAGCCGTTCCATGTCGAACACCGCCGCGCCCAGCTTGATCTCGCGCGGCGACATCGGCTTGCCGCCGGTGCGACGCAGGATGGCCTCGATGCGCAGCGCCAGCTCACGCGGGTCGAACGGCTTGGTCATATAGTCGTCGGCCCCGCGCGACAGGCCCTCGACCCGGTCATCCGCCTCGCCCCGCGCAGTCAGCAGCAACACCGGCGTCTTCGACGTCTCGGCCTTGCCGCGTACCCAGGTGGTCAGGTCCAGGCCGCTCTCGCCCGGCATCATGATGTCCAGCACCACCAGGTCGAATTCGATCAGCTCCATCAACCGTCGCGCGGCTGCGGCATGGGCCGCGCCGGTGACGCGATAGCCTTCGCGGGCCAGGTATTCCTTGAGCAGCTCGCGGATGCGGTCGTCGTCATCGACGATCAGCAGATGGCGGCCCACGCCCGCCCGGGCGACGGGCCCCGACCGGCCGCCCGGGCGCGGTTCGACGGCGCTCATGACACGCCTCTGGCGATCAGGGCGTTGACCTCGGCGGCTTCGAGGGCTCTAAACCGCACTTCTTCGCGGGAGACGTTATTCAATGGCCTTCGTTCCTTTCGACGATCGTGACGGCTGGATCTGGATGGACGGTGATTTTGTACCCTGGCGGGAAGCAAAAACGCACGTTCTGACCCATGCCCTGCACTATGGCTCGTCGGTGTTCGAGGGAGAGCGGATGTACAGCGGTGAAATTTTCAAGCTGACCGAACACTCGGAACGTCTCCATCGCTCGGCGAACATGCTGGATTTCGACCTGCCGTACAGCGTGGCCGAGATCGACGCCGCCTGCAAGGCGACCTGCGCCCGCATGGGGCTGGAGGATTGCTACGTTCGCCCGGTCGCCTATCGCGGCCCCGAGGCCGTCAGCGTCTCCGCCAGCCGCAACAAGACCCATGTGGCCATCGCCGTGTGGGAATGGCCCAGCTATTTCGATCCCGAGACCAAGGCCAAAGGTATCCGCCTGGAATGGGCCAAATGGCGTCGTCCCGACCCGCTGACCGCCCCCTCGGCGGCCAAGGCGGCGGGCCTGTACATGATCTGCACCATGTCCAAGACCGCGGCCGAGAAGCGCGGCTTTGCCGACGCCATGATGCTGGACTGGCGCGGCTATGTGGCCGAGGCCACCGGGGCCAATGTCTTCTTCGTCCAGGACGGCGTGCTGCACACCCCGCCGGTCGACGCGATCCTGGACGGCATCACCCGCCAGACCGTGATCCAGATGGCCGCGGCCCGGGGGATCGAGGTCGTGGTCCGCCACATCCGCCCCGAGGAGCTGTCGACCTTCAGCGAATGCTTCCTGACCGGCACGGCCGCCGAGATCACCCCGGTCAGCCTGGTCGGCGAGTACTCGTTCAAGCCGGCCGCGCTGTCGCTGGGCCTGATGGAGGACTATGGCCGGCTGGTGCGCGGCGGCTGAAGCCCCTTTACTGACCCAGCCGGATCACCACGTCGTTGATCCGGACACTGCCCCGGTCAACCACCAGGGTCTGGTAGTTCTGCTGGCCGTCATCGGTCTCGGCGGCGATGTCGACCGCGTCGCGGGCGAAGCGCCGCCGCAGATAGGTCGACAGCTCGCCGGCGGTGATGACGCGGTCGCCGTCCAGATCCCCGGCCCCGGCCAGCGCCTCGCGCAGGAAGTGGGACAGATAACCCCCGGCCTGGAACTCGTCGGCGACCGCGCTGGTCAGGTCTTCCTCCGAGCTGAAGATGCCCATCACGCCCGGCCGGCTCACCGTGTTGCGGGCGAAGCCGCCGCTGAAGCAGGAGTCGATCGCCAGGATCGTCATCCGGGCCCGAACGGTGGCCAGCAGCGCCGCCAGTTCCGTATCGGTGATTTCGCCGTCCCGCAGGACCAGGGTTTCCGCCTTGCCGTCGGGCTCCGTGCTGCTGACGCTGCTGCGGTTCTGGCCGCCGTGGCCGGAGTAGAAGAACAGGAAGACGTCGTCGGGACCGGCCAGGGCGGCGGTGCGCCGGATCGCGTCCCGCACACCGGCCACCGTGGCCTGGGCGTTGGTCAGGGTCACGCTGGCGGGGTTGAGAACCTGCTGTCGCCGCAGCGCGTCCGCCATCTTGATCGCGTCCTCGGCGGTGTAGTCCAGATTGCTCTGGGCACCACCGTAGTCGGTGATGCCGACCATGACGGCGAACACCCGCGGCCCGCCCGGCACCGTGGTCCCGTGCGGCGAGCCCTCGGACGGCGTCACCGTCAGGCGATATGATCCGGTCTCACGAGCCCCGAAGGAGGTGACGCTGAGGACATAGTCGCCGTCGGTGTCCAGCACCGTGTCGATCCGGCTGTTGGTGGTCTCGTCGTCGGCGTCATCATTGTCGACCTCGCGGGCACCCGCAGGCCCGCGCAGCATCAGCCAGGCGTCAAACTCGCCCGAACTCGAGGGTGATCGTGACCCGCTGACCCCGGCGTCCGGTAAAGGCGAAGGTGTCGATGTATTCCCCCTCTTCGAGGGTCTCGTCGCCCTCGGCCAGCGTGCCGTTGGCGGAAAAGGCCTGTGCGAAATCATGGCCTTCGCCCGGCAGGCCGGTCGGCGTGGGGGCTGTCGCCGCCGATCCGTCCGCGGCGCTGATCCGCAGGGTATAGGCCCCCGATTCGCCCGGCGCATAGCTGGTGGCGACGACGGTCACCTCGCCGTCCGCCGGCATGACGAACTCCAGGCGGCTGTTGGAATTGCCGCGGCCGGCCTCGTCGTCATTCTCGTCCGCCAGCCCGTCGCCGGTCACCGCCAGATAGGCGTCGAAATCGTCCGAGGTCAGCACGATCACATAACGCGCCCCGGCCTGACCCTCGAACGCATAGGCGTCGGCGTATTCCCGGACTCCAGCGTCTCGTCACCGGCCTCGAGTCGGCCCGACGTCGGCTGGTCCAGCGACAGGGTGTCGGCCGCCAGCGCCAGCCCACAGCCGGTCAGCGTCAGGACGCCCAGAATCGCCGCCGCGCGCGCGGCGGCCTTGGCCCAACGATTGATCATGTAACGCACCCCTGCCGACGTAACTGACGCTTTCCGGTGCCGCACGCAGGCGGCACCGGTCGGACACCCTATCGGCATAAAGCCACGCTTGCGCCAGCCCCTTCAGCTTCCGCCTGCTGGAACAGGAGGGGCGACGGCGGTGGCCGCACCAGACCATTTTTGTTTCAGGTCGAATCGACCTAAATCCAAAAAATGGTCCAGCATCAAACTGGAGCGAAATCCGAGCCGACCTGGACTGCGTCCAACTCAACCGATTTCGCTCTAGGGTTCGTCGGGTCCGGCTTCGGCCATGCGGGCCTCCCGCGCCCGTTTCGCCGCCAGCTGCGCGGCGCGGGTCCTGCGCCGCCAGCGCAGGCCGAACCAGGCCAGCGGCACCAGCACGATCAGCAGGGGCAACACACCGGCCAGGATCAGGATCAGCGTGCCGACCACGCTCATGAAGATGGCCAGAGCGTTGTCCAGCGCGGCGGTCACCGGCCGGAAGGCGCTGTCGGGGGCCAGTTGGCCCGCCGCGCGATATTCGATGGTCAGCCGCGACGTCGCCACGCGGGTCTTCATTACCTCGAGCGCCGACCGGGTGCCGTCCAGCTCACCCTGCACCCGGGCCAGCTCTCGCTCGGTGGCCAGTAGTTGTTCCAGCGGGGCATTTCGCGTGGCCAGCAGTTGCTGTAGCCGGTCGCGCAGCGTGGTCAGGGCCCGCATCCGTGCCTCGGTGTCGACCAGGGCGCGGGTCAGATCCTCGCTGTCCGTCGCCGCCATGGCCACCCGACCACCGGCCGCTTCGGCGTCGCCCGCCAGCCGGGCGCGGAAGGTCGTCAGGAAGGCCGGGGTCGCACGTAGTTCGAGCCGCGCGGTCAGCTCGTCACGGCCATAGCGGCTCGATTCCGACCCGATCACCTGACAGACGGCCGGGCCGGCGCTCACACAGGCCTGCTCATGGCGGCTCATCAGGGCCGGGGCCTGCGCGACCGGCAGCTCCAGGCTGTAGCGATAGACATAGGCGATACGCGCCGCCTCGACCGGCTGGGCCGCCGGGCTGGAGGTCGCGGCCGTCGGTTCCGCCGGCGCCCCACCCGCGGCGGCCGGGGCGATCTCCATCATCGCCGCTTCGTCGGCCGTGACATCGGCACCCGGCTGGCTACAGCCGGCCACCGCCGCCATCAGGGCCAGACCACTGACCGTCATCAGTCTCGTGCGCATTTCGAGTCTCCCGCTCCCTGCCGATCACGGCTGCGTGATGTCGCACGTGGATAACGACGAAATCAGGGCTGGAAGCGAGCGAAACAACGGCCCGCCCCGCGCCGGTCGGTCTAGAAGCGCACGCCGAGGGTCAGGCGCGCGTTGAGCGGAGCCCCGGTCGAGATATTGTTGTTGTTGTGGGCGTCCGGGAAATAGGTCTCGTCCAGCAGGTTCTCGATGTTCAGCTGCAGGTCCACGGCGTCACTGACCCGGTAGAAGACGGCCGCGTCGACCCGGGTGAAGGCCGGCAGCCGGGTGGTGGCCGCCGAGGTCCGGATGGACGCATACTGGCTGGTCTGGTGGATGACGCCCAGGCCGAAGCCCAGGCGGGGGCTGACGTCGTAGCGGTTCCACAGGCTGAACTGCTGTCTCGGCGTCTGGGCCAGTCGAACCGAGTCATTGCCCTGCAGTCGCGCGTCCAGCCATGAATAGCCGCCGCTGATCTGCCAGTTGGGCTGGATCCGGCCGGTCAGCGCCAACTCGAAGCCTTCGGTCCGGGTTTCGCCGACGTTGATCGAGACGGTCGGGTTCAATGGATCCGGCGTGGTCGCATTGGTCCGGTCCAGCCGGAATAGCGCGGCGGTCAGGTTCAGGTCAGGACGCAGGTTCCATTTGACGCCGACCTCGTGGTTGGTGAACTCCTCGGGTTCGAGGTTCTCCTGCGTGGTCGACAGGGTCAGGAACTGGTCGCCCGAGCGCGGCAGGAACGACTGGCTGTAGCTGGCGTAGATCGAGACGTCGGCGCGCGGCTTGTAGATGAGTCCCAGGCGCGGCGAGACCTTGCTGTCGACCCGGGCGAACGGACGATCGGGGTTCGGCTGCAGGTCGACGCCGGTGATGTCGAAGCGGTCGTAGCGCAGGCCGGCGACAATCTGAACCTGGTCTCCGATGTGGATCTGGTCCTGGATATAGCCGGCGACGGTTTCGACATTCGAGACCGTATTGCGGCTCAGGGTCGTCAACTGCGCCGTCGGAAGGACCGGATTGGCGAGGTCCAGGGTCGGGCTCGACAGGACACCGCTGCGGCGCTGGTTGGCGGAGTCCTGGTCACCGTATTCCAAGCCGAACAGCACCTTGTGGCTCAGGGCCCCGGTGGTCATCTCCCAGACGAGGTTGCTCTGGAGCAGCAGGTTCTGGCGGGTGGTCGGCGACGAATAGAACCCCAGGGGGACTGTGCCGGTCTGTGACGTCGCCGGTCCGCTGGCATAGGCGTTGGTATAGACCTTGTCGTAATCGCCATACAGGACCGTCGTCGATACGGTGACCGCATCGGACAGGACACCGTCGACGCGCAACTTGACGATATTGGCCTCCAGCGTCGTCCGGTTCACGCCGGGTACGCCGAAGAACTGGTCCCGATGGCCGGGCAGGGGCACCCCGTTCAGCGACGGGATCCCGCGGTCAACGACCCGGTCATCGTTGACATATTCGTAGGACAGGCCGGCGCGCCAGCCCGACGCGAATTCCATCGCGACATAGGGGTTTATCGCGTAGCGCTCGCCCTCGTAAAAGTCGCGGTGGTTGTCGAGGTTTTCGTAGACGGCGTTGATCCGGAAGGCCGCCTGTTCGCCGATCGGGGTGTTGACGTCCGCCGAGACGTCCCAGGCTCCGAAGCTGTTGGCGCTGACCCGCCCCAAGGCGAAGGTCCCACCGGCGCTGGGGGTCTTCTGCACACGGTTGATGATCCCGCCGCCGCCGCCCCGGCCGAAGATCAGCGCGTAGGGCCCCTTCAGCACCTCGACGCGCTCGACATTGTAAAGGCCCCGGAAATACTGGGTGTCATCGCGCACCCCGTCCAGGAAGAAGTCGGAGGTGGTGTTCTGGCCGCGCAGCGTGATCTGGTCACGATTGCCCTCGCCCTGACCGACCGTGGTGCCCGGCACATAGTGCAGGACCTCGCCGAGGCTGTGCAGGGCCTGGTCGTTCAGTTGGTCGCGCGTGATGACATTGACGCTCTGCGGCACGTTCAGCAGAGCCGTGTCGGTCTTGGTCGCGGTTACCGAGTTCACCGCGACATAGCCGCGGCTTTGCCCCGTCACGAGCACCGGCTCCAGTTCCACGGCCTCCTGCGCCAGGGCGAGAGTTGGCAGGGCCAGAAGAATGGCGGTGGATGTCAGGAGGAGTCGCATGAGGTCTGCCGGATTGTCTGAACGGGAGTGGGGTGATTAATGCGAGGCATTCTCATTAGCAAGGGGTTTTTTGGGCTGCGCGGCCATGGTCGGAGGGCCGTGGAAAACGGCCGGAAAGACACCCGGCGGCCCGTTCCCGTCCCGGCTTACTTGCGCGTCCGCAAGGTCTCCGGCAGCAAAGGAAACCTTGGGGGAGTCGTTCATGTTCAGCCTTCTGAACCTGCAGAGCCTGTTCGGGCTCATGGTCATCGTCGCCGCCTGCTGGGCCTTGTCCGAGAACAGGCGAGCGTTTCCGTGGAAGCTGGCCATCGGGGCGGTGTCCGTTCAGGCCGGACTGGTGCTGGCCCTGTTCGCCATTCCCGGATCCCGGGCCGTGCTGGCGGCCGTGACCAGCGCCGTCGACGGTCTCAGCCTGGCCTCCGCCAAGGGGGCGCAATTCGTGTTCGGCTATCTGGCCGGGGGCGATCAGCCCTATTCGGTCGACAACCCGTCGGCGCTGTTCACCTTCGCCTTCAATGTCCTGCCGCTGATCCTGGTGATCTCGGCCCTGTCGGCGCTGCTGTGGCACTGGAAGGTGCTGAAATGGATCACCCACGGCTTCGGCCTGCTGTTCCAGCGCACCATGGGGCTGGGCGGGGCCTCGGCCCTGGCGGTGGCGGCCAATATCTTCCTCGGCATGATCGAGAGCCCGATCGTGATCCGCGCCTATCTGGCCCGGCTGACGCGGTCCGAACTGTTCCTGCTGATGGTCGTCGGCCTGGCCACGGTCGCCGGCTCGACCATGGTCGCCTATGCCACCATCCTGCACGACGTCCTGCCCAATGCGGCGGGCCATGTGCTGGTCGCCTCGATCGTCTCGGCCCCGGCCGGGGTGCTGCTGGCGCGGATCATGATTCCGGAAAAGCCGGGGCAGGGCGGGGCCAGTGCCGAAGACGGGTCGGACCTGAAATATGACAGCGCCGTTGACGCCATCGTCAAGGGCACGGCCGACGGCCTGATGGTGGTGCTGAACATCTCGGCCATCCTGATCGTGTTCGTGGCCCTGGTGGCGCTGGCCAACCTGCTGCTGGGCGGCCTCTGGCTGTTCGGCGACCATGTGACCGTCGAGCGGGTGCTGGGCTGGGTGTTCATGCCGGTGGCCTGGCTGACCGGGGTGGAATGGGCCGAGGCCGGCAAGGCCGGCTGGCTGCTGGGGGTCAAGCTGACCCTGACCGAGTTCGTCGCCTTCATCGAACTGGGCAAGATCCCGGTCGGGGACATGAGCGAGCGCACCCGGATGCTGATGACCTATGCCCTGTGCGGCTTCGCCAACATCGGTTCGGTCGGCATCACCGTCACCGGCCTGTCGGTGCTGGTGCCCGAGCGCCGCGAGGAGGTGCTGGGCATGGTCTGGA
This sequence comes from Brevundimonas sp., assembly GCA_034676465.1. Classification (GTDB taxonomy): domain Bacteria; phylum Pseudomonadota; class Alphaproteobacteria; order Caulobacterales; family Caulobacteraceae; genus Brevundimonas. The sequence goes on from JAUCCG010000071.1 coordinate 92,463, forward strand.
AGGCGCTGTTCGCCGGTTTCCTGGCCACCCTGATGACCGCCGCCGTGGTCGGGGCCTTGCCCGCCGCCGTGTTCGCCTGATAGCGTTGCATTAGAAAACGGAGTGACCCCGATGAAGCTGTTCGACTATGCACGCGCCCCCAATCCGCGCCGGGTCCGCTGGTTGATGGCCGAGAAGGGGATCGAGGACATCGAGATCGTGTCGGTCGATCTGGCGAGCGGCGAGCACAAGTCTCCGGAATATCGCAACCGCATCGGCCTGGCCCATGTCCCGGCCCTGGAGCTGGACGACGGCACCTGTATCTCCGAGTCGCTGGCCATCTGCCGCTATCTGGAATCCCTCCATCCCGAGCCCAACCTGTTCGGTCGCGACGCGCGCGAACAGGCGGTGGTCGAGATGTGGACGCGGCGCTGCGAGATGTATCTGGCCAATCCGATGATGCTGGCCGTGCGCCACACCCATCCGGGCCTGGCCGCCATGGGCCCGCAGAACCCGGAGGTCGGGGCCTATAACCTGGCCGAGGCCGAGAAGATGATGAAGACGCTGAACCGGCATCTGGCCGAGCGCGAATTCATCGCCGCCGATCGCTTCACCATGGCCGATCTGGTCTCGGTGACCGGGCTCGATTTCGCGCGCATGATCAAATACCAGCCGCCCGAGGCGTTCGAGCATTTCAACCGCTGGCTCGCGGCCTGCCGCGCCCGCCCGGCGGCGAAGGCCGGTCTCTAGCCGCGGTCGTTGAATTTCCGGATCACGCCCGAATAGGTCATCAGGGTGCGGTCGCCGGTGGTGATCTGGCCGCGCACGAAGATCAGCGACCCGCCGGCCCGAACCACCTCACCGGTCGCCTCGATCAGCTCGCCGACATAGGCCCCGTCGATGAAGGTCGAATCCAGCTGGATGGTGACGCCGTTCCTGCCTTCCATCTCCTGGTAGGCGGTCTGGAACAGGGCGATGTCGGCGAAGGTCATCAGACAGCCGCCGTGCATGCGGTCGCCGGCGTTCATGTGTTTCTGTTCGGCCCGGAAGGCGCAACGCATGCGGCCGTCCGGATCGGGCCTGAAATAGAACGGCCCGACCACCTGGTCGAAGGTGCCGTGCAGGTCATAGGTCTGCCAACCGGCGAACTCGCCCTCGCTCACCGTGACTTTCACGACCATAGTCCGTACTCCGCCTTCTTTTCGCTTTTGCAGCGCAGCATATAGACACCATGACCGATCCCATCGAGAGCGCCATCTTCGAAAATTGGCCAGGGCCGATCCCAAGGGTGTCGGCGGCAAGAGCATCGAGCCGTCCGACGTGGCCAGGGAACTGCAGCCGGAACAATGGCAACGCCTGCTGCCCAAGGTGCGGCACTGCGCGCTGGCCCTGATGCGCCAGGGCAGGTTGACCATCACCAAGAAGGGCAAGGTGGTCGATCCGGCGGCCTTCAAGGGCGTGATCCGCCTGCGACTGCCGACGCCCGAGGAAACGGCGGCCGCCCTGGCCGCCCTGCCGCCGGTGGTCGATGAGGATGACGACGACTTCGCCTGATCCCGATCTCGGAGCCGTCCTCGACGACATCCGGGCCTGTCGCGCCTGTCTGGGCGAACTGCCGCACACGCCGCGTCCGGTGGTGCACGTCTTTCCCGAGACGCGCCTGCTGATCTGCGGCCAGGCCCCCGGCCGACGCGTGCATGAGAGCGGCCTGCCATTCACCGACCCGTCGGGCGACCGCCTGCGCGACTGGCTGGGCGTCGACCATGAGACCTTCTATGCCGATCCGCGCATCGGCGTCGCGGCCCAGGCCTTCTGCTATCCGGGCACGGCACCCAGGGGCGGTGACTATCCGCCACCGCGCCGCTGTGCCGAGCTGTGGCGACCGCGGCTGCTGGCGGCCCTGCCACGCATGGAGCTGACCCTGCTGGTCGGCGGTCATGCCCAGGCCTGGGCGCTGGGCGTGGCGGCCAGATCCGGCATGACCGCGACGGTGCGGGCGTGGCGCAGCTTCACCCCCGACATATTACCACTGCCGCATCCGTCCTGGCGCAACACGGCCTGGCTGCGGCGGAACCCCTGGTTCGAGGCGGAGGTCCTGCCCTGGTTGCAACACCGTGTCCGGGCTATCCTCGCCTGATGATCAGACGCCTGTCCGTCCTGTGCCTGGCCTTGATGCTGGCGGCCTGCGCCACCCCCTATGTCCAGCCGCCCCTGACACCGCCGGCCGGGTTCGTCGGTCCGCACATCGAGGATGCGCCCGCGGGTCTGTCCGGGGCCTTCGTCGTCCAGGACGGGGCGCGGCTGCCATACCTGCGCTGGGGCCCGGCCGAGGGTGAGCCGTGGGCCGTGATCGTGGCCCTGCACGGCATGAACGACTCGCGCGCCTCGTTCCGTCTGGCCGGTCCCTGGTGGGCCGAGCAGGGGATCGAGACCTGGGCCTATGACCAGCGCGGCTTCGGCGAGGCCCCGGGCCGGGGCCTGTGGCCGGGGGAGGCGACCCTGACCACCGATCTGCGCACCGTCGTCGCCCTTGTCCGCGCCCGCCATCCCGACGCCGTCATCGCCGTCGTCGGTGAAAGCATGAGCGGGTCGATCGCCGTCGCCGCCTTCGCCTCGGACCAGCCGCCCGCCGCTGACCGTCTGATCCTGCTGGCCCCGGGCGTCTGGGGCTGGTCCAGCCAGGGCTGGCTCAACGGCACCAGCCTGTGGTTCGCGGCGCGTCTGTTCGGCGACCGCGCGGTCGAGCCGCCGGAATGGGCCGTCCGCGACATCCGCGCCACCGACAACATCCTGGAGCTGATCCGCAACGGCCGCGATCCCAACAGCATTCTGGCGACCCGTTTCGACACCCTGTCGGGTCTGGTCGGCCTGATGGAAACGGCGTCGCAGCGGCTGGGCGAGACCCGGGTGCCGACCCTGCTGCTGTACGGGGCCCACGACCAGATCGTCACCCCGGGACCGATGCGGCTGGCGCTGGAGCGGGCCGCCGGATCGTCGACCCTGCGCACCGCCTGGTATCCCGATGGCTGGCATCTGCTGGATCGCGATCTGGGGGCCGTGACCGTCTATGGCGACGTCGCCGCGGCCCTGCGCGATCCCGCCGCTCCGCTGCCGTCCGGGGCGACCGCGGTGCTGCCGCAGCTGCAGGCCGCGTCTTCGACGCCGTGAAACCAACCGTCAGGCTTGCCGTTAGGTCATCCTGAGGGTATCTGGCCCCAACAAAAATATTGCCCGGGAAGGCTCGCTATGAGCACGACGCTGTTTGATTCTCCGTCTTTCGCGAACCATGAAGGCGTCCACGCCTTCTTCGATGAAAAGACTGGCCTCAAGGCCATCATCGCCGTCCACTCCACGGCCCGGGGTCCCGCCGTCGGCGGCACGCGCATGTGGAATTACGCCTCCAGCGCCGAGGCGCTCGAGGATGTGCTGCGCCTGTCGCTGGGCATGAGCTACAAGAATGCGATCGCCGATCTGGAGATGGGCGGCGGCAAGTCGGTCATCATCGGCGACAGCCGCACCCAGAAGACGCCCGAGCTGTTCGCCGCCTTCGGGCGCGCCGTCGACACGCTGGGCGGCACCTATTATGCGGCCGAGGACGTCGGCGTGTCGGTCAAGGACGTCGCCGAGGCGCACAAGGTCACCCCCTATGTGCTGGGTCTGAAGGACGGTCCGGAAGCCTCGGGCGATCCCAGCCCGGTCACCGCCGAGGGGGTGTTTCGTTCGACCCTGGTCGTCGCCCGCCGCCTGTGGAACCAGGACGATCTGACCGGCCTGACCATCGCCATGCAGGGTGTCGGTCACGTTGGCGGCTATCTGGCTGACAAGCTGCACAAGGCCGGGGCGAAGTTGGTGCTGACCGACGTCAACACGGCGCTGCTGGAAGAGGTGGCGGCCCGCACCGGTGGCGAGATCGTCGCTCCGGACGCCATCTATGACGTCAAGGCCGACATCTATGCGCCCTGCGCCCTCGGCGCGACGCTGAATGCGCAGACGCTGGACCGGTTGACGGTCAAGGCCGTGGTTGGTCCCGCCAACAACCAGCTGGCCACCCCCGAGATCGGTGAGGCCCTGTTCGCCCGCGGCGTCCTGTACGCCCCGGACTATGTCATCAACGGCGGCGGCATCATCAATGTCGCTTCCGAACTGCGTGCCCGTCAGGCCGGCGGCGCCTATGACCCGGCCTGGGTCGAGGCCAAGCTCGGCCGTCTGATGGAAACCCTCGAGGAGATCCTCGAGCGTTCGGCGACCGAAAAGCTGCCGACCCATCAGATCGCCGCCGCCATCGCCGAAGCCCGGATCGAGGCCGCCGCTTCGGCGCGGGACGCCCGGCGCCGGGCCGCCTGACCGGACACGGTCGAGACAGCCCACCGAAACACGTGCCTGATTAACCGTTCTTAACGCGCCATTTACCACGCAGGCGGCAGTTTCTGCCTAGCGGGCGTGTTCAGTCTCCCGTCGGTTAGAGTGGGTGGGGACGCGTGGGCGGCTTCTCGGCGGCGTTACAGCGATTTGGAATCGGTCGACTGACTGTGGTGCTTGGCGTTGCCGCCGGCGTTGCGGCGGTGCTCGTCGCCGTCATGCTGCGCATCGGCCAGGCCCCGGACGCCCTGCTTTATTCCAACCTCGACCTGCGCGAGGCGTCCGAGATTTCCAGCGCCCTCGACGGGGCCGGGATCAAATATCAGTCCAAGGGCGACGGCTCGACCATCTTCGTCAATCGCGACGATGTCGGCGAGGCCCGGCTGATGCTGGCCGGCAAGGGGCTCGTGACCTCCGGCTCGGTCGGTTACGAGCTGTTCGACAACCAGTCGGTGCTGGGCCAGACCGAATTCCAGCAGAACCTCAACGAACAGCGGGCCCTGCAGGGCGAGCTGTCGCGCACCATCATGTCGATGCGCGGCATCACCTCGGCCCGGGTCCAGATCGCCATGCCGCGGCGCGAGCTGTTCCAGTCGGACGGGGTCGAACCCACGGCCTCGGTCGTGGTCGGTGTCAGCGGTCGTGCCCTGACCGCCAGCCAGGTCGACGCCATCCGCAACGTCGTCGCCTCCTCGGTGCCGAACCTGAAGCCGGAAAAGGTCACCCTGACCGATACCGCCAACCGAACCCTGGCGGCCGGTTCCAGCGCCGACGGCTTCAGCTCGGCCTCGGCCCTCGACGCCAAGAACACGACCGAGGCCCAGTTGCAGGCCCGCATCAAGGACATCGTCGAGGGTGTCGTCGGTGTCGGGGCCGCCCGGGTCCAGGTCACCGCCGACATCGACCACAGCCGCTCCACCACCCAGGAGTTGCGTTACGATCCTGACGGCCAGGTCGTGCGCTCGACCTCGACCAACGGCACCGAGTCCACCGACACCACCGCTGCGTCCGACGGCGGAGCCACGGCGACCAACAACATTCCCGGCGGCCAGGCTCCGAACACGACACCGATCGGGTCCAGCGACACCGCCAATACGGAAACCACCAACTACGAAATCTCCAACACCACCACGACCACGATCCGGGAGGCCGGTGAGGTCAAGAAGCTGGCCGTGTCCGTGGTCGTCGATGACCAGCGGGTTCCCGCCGCCGACGGCAGGGGCCCGCCCACCTATACGGCGCGCTCCGCCGAGCAGATCGAGCAGATCAAGTCGCTGGTCGCCGCGGCCGTCGGTATCGACGAGGCCCGGGGTGACAAGATCGAGGTCCTCAACGTCGGCTTCACCCACGATGTCGCCGACATGGGGGGCACCGAGGCCGGGTCTTCCCTGTTCGACTTCACCAAGAATGACATCATGCGCGGCATCGAGCTGCTGGTGCTGCTGATCACCGGCCTGCTGCTGATCTTCTTTGTCCTGCGTCCCCTGCTGAAGACCGCCTCCGGTGGCGGCGGTCTGCCTGCCCTGGCCGGGCCGGGCGGTGGCACCGCGGTGCTGCAGACGAGTTTGACCGGCGGCCAGGGCGGTGAGGTGGCCCAGCTGACCGGACCGTCCGAAATGGAGAGGCGGCTGGATATGGCCCGGGTCGAAGGTCAGGTGAAGGCGTCTTCGGTCAAGATGGTCGCTGATTTCGTTGAGAAGAACCCCGACGAATCGACGGCGATCCTGCGTAACTGGGTGCACGAAGGCTGATGGCGCGGGCGTCGGGCAAAAAGGTCGTCATTGAGGACCCCGGCAAGCTGAGCGGGCCTGAAAAGGCTGCGGTCATTCTGCTCGCCCTCGGTGAAGATCATCCCCGTCTCTGGGAGTCCCTGGACGAGGAGGAGATCAAGGAAGTTTCCCAGGCCATGGCCGCCCTCGGAACGGTCGCCTCGAGCGTGGTCGAAGAGCTGATGGTGGAGTTCGTCTCCGGCATGGCCGGATCGGGCTCGGTCATGGGCAGCTTTGAACAGACCCAGCGCCTGCTGTCGGCCTTCATGCCGCCCGATCGGGTCGATGGCCTGATGGAAGAGATCCGGGGTCCCGCCGGCCGGACCATGTGGGACAAGCTCGGCAATGTGAACGAGGCCGTCCTCGCCAACTATCTGAAGAACGAATACCCGCAGACGGTCGCCGTGGTCCTGTCCAAGATCAAGGCGGACCACGCCTCGCGTGTTCTGACCGCCCTGCCCGAGGATTTCGCCCTGGAATGCGTCCAGCGGATGCTGCGGATGGAGCCGGTGCAGCGCGACATCCTCGACAAGATCGAACAGACCCTGCGCACCGAATTCATGTCCAACCTGGCGCGGACCTCCAAGCGTGACAGCCATGAGCTGATGGCCGACATCTTCAACAGTTTCGACCGTCAGACCGAGGCCCGGTTCATCGGCGCGCTGGAAGAGCGCAACCGCGAGGCCGCCGAGCGCATCCGTGCCCTGATGTTCGTGTTTGAGGACCTGTCCAAGCTCGACCCGGGCGGCGTCCAGACCCTGCTGCGCGCGGTCGACAAGGATTCCCTGGGTCTGGCCATGAAGGGGGCCTCGGAAAGCCTGCGCGAGATGTTCTTCTCCAACATGTCCGAACGCGCCTCCAAGATCATGCGCGAGGACATGGAATCGATGGGCCCCGTCCGTCTCAAGGATGTCGATGCCGCCCAGACCGCCATGGTTCAGGTCGCCAAGGATCTCGCCGCCAAGGGCGAGATCATGCTGGTCGGCCAGAGCGGCGACGACGAGTTGATCTACTGACATGACCGAACAAGCTGTCCATCGCCCGTTCGCCTTCGATACCGAGTTCGACGACTCCGGTGTCGTCGTCACGCCCTCCGGCTTCCGCCCGACCAAACGCTCCTATGCGCCGGCCGAGGTCGAGGCCCTGGTGGCCCAGGCCCGGCTGGACGCCCGCGAGACGGCTCTGGCCGAGGTCGAGAGCCTGCAGGCCATGGCGGTTTCGGCGATCGGCGAGGCGATGGCCTCCGGGGCACCGGCCCTGACCCGGCTGATCCAGCTGCATCGTGAACAGGCGTCGCAGCTCGCCCTCGTCGCCGCCCGCGTCGTCGCCGCCGCCGCCCTCGACCGCTTTCCGGATGGACCCCTGCAGGCCGCGCTGGAAGCCCTGGGCCAGGAGATCGACGCCACGCCCCGCCTGGTCATCCGCTCCGACGGGCTGGATGAGGCCGTGCAGGCGCGGATGACCCGGCTGTGCGTCGACGCCGGTTTCTCGGGTCTGGTCGCCTTCCGCGAGGACCCCGACCTGCCGACGGCCGCCTTCCAGCTGGAGTGGGCGGACGGTCGCGCCGCCTTCGATCCCGAGGCGGCCCATGCGCGCATGTCCGAAGCCCTGAACTCGGCCCTGGCCAGCGAAGCCGGCCATGCTGAAACCCTTTCTGACGGGAGGCCCTCCGATGGCCACTGACGATCTGTCCCTTGAGGAGTTCCCGGACTCCACGGCCCTGACCACCGGCGATGAGGGGGGCGACAAGGCCGCGACCGACCTCGCCAGCGTCTTCGACGTCCCGGTCAACATCTCGGCCGTGCTCGGCAAGGCTCACATGACCGTGGCCCAGCTGCTGAAACTCAATCGTGGCTCGGTGCTCGAACTGGACCGCAAGGTCGGTGAGGCCATCGACATCTTCGTCAACAACCGTCTGGTCGCCCGCGGGGAGGTCGTCGTCGTCGAGGATCGCCTCGGCGTGACCATGACGGAAATCATCAAGACCGAGGACTCCGGCGCCTGATCGGCCGCCGGATCCCCGTAAGTAGAGATTAGAGGAGAAGACCCATGCGGCTTCTGGTGGTTGGACGGCTTTCGGGCCAGCTGGCGTCGGCGGTAAAGATGGCCATGGCCCACGGGGCCAAGGTGCAGCACGTCGAGCGTATCGACCAGGCGACGGAGCAGCTCCGGCGCGGGCAGGGGGCTGACCTGCTGATGGTCGACTACCACCTCGACATCGGGGCGCTGATCGCCGCCAACGACGCCGAGCGGATCCATGTCCCGGTGGTCGCCTTCGGTCTCGACGCCAACGCCGCCGAGGCGGCCGCCGCCATCAAGGCCGGGGCCAAGGAATTCATCCCTCTGCCGCCGGAAGCCGACCTGATCGCCGCCGTGCTGTCGGCCGTCGCCGATGACGACCGGCCACTGATCTCGGCCGACCCGTCGATGAAGGCCGTGGTCATGCTGGCCGACCAGGTGGCCCGCTCGGAAGCCTCGATCCTGATCACCGGCGAAAGCGGCGTCGGCAAGGAGGTCATGGCCCGCTACCTGCACACCAACTCCAAGCGCGCCGAACGCGCCTTCATCAGCGTCAACTGCGCCGCCATCCCCGACAACCTGCTCGAGTTGGAACTGTTCGGTCACGAGAAGGGGGCCTTTACCGGTGCCGTCGCCCGACGCATCGGCAAGTTCGAGGAGGCCGACGGCGGCACCCTGCTGCTGGACGAGATCAGCGAGATGGACGCCCGGCTGCAGGCCAAGCTGCTGCGCGCCATCCAGGAGCGGGTCATCGACCGGGTCGGCGGCACCCGGCCCGTGCCGGTCAACATCCGCATCATCGCCACCTCCAACCGCGACCTGGCGCGTGCCGTCAGCGAGGGCACCTTCCGCGAGGACCTGCTCTATCGCCTGAACGTCGTGAACCTGCGCCTGCCGTCGCTGCGCGAACGGCCGGGTGACATCGCCGCCCTGGCGGAATTCTTCGTCAAGAAATACGCCGCCGCCAACGGCGTGCCGGTGCGCCCGATCGCCGACGACGCCCGCCGCGCCCTGGCCGGTCACCGCTGGCCCGGCAACGTGCGCGAGCTGGAGAACGCCATGCATCGCGCGGTGCTGCTGGCGACCGGAGCCGAGATCGACGCCGAGGCCATCCGCCTGCCGGACGGCCAGCCCCTGGGCGGCAGCGGCTCGATCGATTCCAGCCCCGCCGCCCGCGCCGCCCAGACCGCCGATGCCGTGTCGCGCGCCTATGTCGGCCAGACCGTGGCGCAGATGGAGAAGACGCTGATCCTCGACACCCTGTCGCACTGCCCTCGGCAACCGCACCCACGCGGCCACCATCCTCGGCATCTCGATCCGCACCCTGCGCAACAAGCTCAACGAATATTCGGACGACGGCACGCCCATTCCCGCGCCCCAGTCCGGTGTCGCCGCGTCCGGCTACGCGGCCTGAGCATGACCACGGCGGCGGATCGCAGAAGCGTCCTGACCGGCCTCGGCGCCCTGGCGCTGGGGGCTGTTCGCAGCCGACCGCGTCCGAAGCCACGCCCCGGGTCCAGCCGGCGCGGCCCGCGGCCAGGATCGGGGCCATCGACCTGTCGGCGCTCGAGGCCCGCAACGGCGGCCGTCTCGGCTTCGTCGCCATCGACACCGGCTCCGGCCGCAGCTGCGGCTGGCGCGGCAGTGAGCGGTTCGTCTACTGCTCGACCTTCAAGATGTACCTCGCCGCCGCGACCCTGGTCCGTATCCAGGACGGTGAGGAGACCCTCGACCGGCGCATCCCGGTCACCGCCGCCGACATGGTCTCGCACGCCCCGGTGACCGAACCCGCCGTCGGATCCAGCCTCAGTGTGAGGGCCTCTGATGCAGGCGATCGTGAGGTGAGTGACAATCCGGCCGCCAATCTGCTGCTAGGGCCAACGGCGGCCTCGCCGCCATGCAGGCCTTCTACCGGTGGCTCGGCGACGACAGCACCCGCGTGGATCGTTTCGAGCCCGGGATGAACCGCCTCGACGGCGACAAGGACACCATCCTGCCGGCCCGGTCGGCGGTCAATCTGCAACGCCTGTTGGTCGTCTCGACTCGCCGCTGACGGCGGACTTGCAGGCCCGGCTGCTGGGCTGGATGGGCGATTCCCCGACCGGTGCGCGCCGGATCAAGGCGGGCGTCCCGGCCGGCTGGCGCGTGGCGCACAAGACCGGCACCGGCGGCTACGGCCCGACCAATGACATCGGCCTGCTGTATGCGCCGGGCGGCAAGCCGGTGATCGTCGCCGCCTATTATAGTGCCACCGCGACCACGTCGTCCGCGGCCAATGACGCCGTCATCGCCGAGGCCACCCGGCTGGCCCTGACGGCCCTGCGTCCCTCGGGGCCGCCGCATGACCGACATCCCCCGCGATGATGAAGGACGGCATGGCCCGTCCCACCGGCCGGGAAGTCTGGGGCTGGTTCGCGCGCGGCGAGGTGGCCATGGCCACCGGCGTCGTCGGCGTCATCCTGCTGCTGATCCTGCCGATCCTGGACCCTGTGCCTGGCCAGCCTGGATGGGCCTATCGAACACTGGATCGATGTCGGCCAGCCGGACGCGCGGCGCATCATCCAGGCGGCCGGGCGGGCCGACCGGGTGACGGTTCATCCCTATGCCGGGTCGTCGTCGCAGTTGTGGTGGCAGGGCGTGCAGCGCGAGCTCGCAGCCCGCCTGCGCAAGCTCGAGGTGATCGCCTTTCCGGAACCGGAGTGAAGGCGCTCACCGCCTCGGTGGTGCGCACCACCGCCTGGCAGATCACCGTGCAGGATCGGCGCGTTGGTGGTGTCCGGCGAGCACGGATGCGTGAGCGTCGAACCGGACACTTTAAAGGCGATCGCTTAGGAAGTGTCCTTTCCGTCCGGGGCTGGGCGGGTCTATAACGTGCATATGCACCTATTTCCATCACCCGTAGGATGACGATAA
>JAUCCG010000072.1:0-22827 GCA_034676465.1 Brevundimonas sp.
ACGTATCGTCATTGGTCATTCTCCATGGAGTTTCAGACTTTCCCTAACAGGCGTTTTTAGTCTGAAAGTCGGCATTTGTGTTGAAATGGCGCCACAGTCGCCACATTGATGGTCGCAATGAGGAACCGCTTGGGTATAATCTCGTTCGGTGATGGGATCGCCACGTAGTAAGCGTAGGCATTCGGGCATCTTTTTTTTGTGAGGACACAATGAAGCTGAAACTCCTGGCAAGCGTTGCGGTAGCGGGGCTGTTTGCCGCCGGTGCTGCGGCGGCTGAGCCGAACGGCTGGTATGGCGCGGTTGACGCCGGCTGGCATTCCGCGGACGTCGAGACCAACTACGGTCCTGGCGTCGATTTCGACGTCGATGGTGACTGGGCCGGCTTCGCCCGTCTCGGCTATCGCTTCGACCAGAACTGGCGCGTCGAGCTCGAGGGCGGCATGCGCAAGGGTCCGCTGGGCGATGTAACCAACTCTGCTTCGGGCGCAGCCTTTATCTGCAACGCGACGCCGGCAGTCGGCGCGTGTAACGCGCCTGAAGGCGACATCGACGCCGTCACCCTGATGGTCAACACCATCTATGATTTCGGTTCGGCCAGCTCGTCCCTGCGCCCGTTCATCGGTCTCGGTGCCGGTGTCAACCGCGTCGACACCCGTCTGGCGGGCACGTTCGCCAGCAACCGCGCTCGCGGTATCACGGCCGACGACGCTTCCACTGAACTGGCGGCTCAAGCCCTGGCCGGCGTGGCCATGGCGTTTGGTGACCGTGGTCACATTGACCTGACCTATCGCTATCTGGTCTCGAACATGTCGTTCGACGTCACGACCGGCGCGCCTGTCACCACGACGGAAGTCGGCGGCCGCTACACCGATCACTCGGTGACCCTGGGTCTGCGTTATGCGTTCGGTGCCGATGCGCCGCCGCCGCCGCCGCCCCCGCCGCCGCCGCCCCCGCCGCCGCCTCCCCCGCCGCCCCCGCCGCCGCCGCCGCCGCCTCCGGCTCCGGCTGCCCGGCAGTTCGTGGTGTATTTCGACTGGGATCGCTCGGATCTGACCAGCGAAGCCGGTGCCGTGATCACCCAGGCGGCGAACTACGCCAAGTCGGGTCGTCCGACCCGCGTGCTGGTGGTCGGTCACGCCGACACCCCTCCGGCTCGGCGGCCTACAATGTGGGCCTGTCGAACCGCCGTGCGCGCACCGTGGCTGATGCCCTGGTCGCCCAGGGCGTCAACGGCGGCGTCATCGCGCTCGACGGCAAGGGTGAAACCGCCCTGGCCCGTCCGACCGCCGACGGCGTTCGTGAGCCTCTGAACCGTCGTTCGACGATCGACATCAACTTCTAGGACCCGAGGCCAGGGGGTCCGCCAGCCGGACCCCCGAACCCCGGATCGGACGAAGCGTCGATCCCGACACACGATTGAACCGCCGGTCTCCGCAGGGAGGCCGGCGGTTTTCGTTCGGGATCGGAGCGGGCGACTGGTCAAAGTCGGGGAGGGCAGCTATCCCGACCGCCTGCCAATCGAGGGGAACCTGAATGCGTGTCGCAATGATCGGAACCGGCTATGTCGGCCTGGTATCAGGCGCCTGTTTCGCCGATTTCGGCCATGTGGTTTGCTGTGTCGACAAGGATCCGGCGAAAATCGACCGTCTGAACCAGGGTCAAATTCCGATCTTCGAGCCCGGTCTCGACGACCTGGTCGCCAGGAATGTGCGGGATGGCCGTCTGAGCTTTGCGATCGATGGAGCCGAGGCGATCCGGACAGCGGACGCGGTCTTCATCGCCGTGGGAACGCCTTCGCGCCGCGGCGACGGACATGCGGACCTGTCCTATGTCTATGCCGCCGCCGAGGAAATCGCCGGCCTGATCGACGGCTTCACCGTCGTCGTCACCAAGTCGACGGTTCCGGTCGGCACCGGCGACGAGATCGAACGTATCATTCGGGCGCGCCGCCCGGATGCCGATTTTGCCGTCGTGTCCAATCCCGAATTTCCTGCGCGAAGGTGCGGCGATCGAGGATTTCAAACGGCCTGACCGGGTGGTGGTCGGCACCGAGGACGATCGGGCCCGCGTGGTTATGGCCGAAATCTACCGGCCTTTGAGCCTGAACGAGACGCCGATCCTGTTCACGGCCCGCCGGACCAGCGAACTGATTAAATACGCCGCCAATGCCTTCCTGGCGCTGAAGATCACCTTCATCAACGAGATGGCGGACCTGTGTGAAGCGGTCGGCGCCGATGTGCAGCAGGTCGCGCGCGGCATTGGCCTGGACAAGCGAATTGGCTCGAAATTCCTCAACGCCGGCCCGGGCTATGGCGGATCCTGCTTTCCCAAGGACACGCTCGCCCTGGTGCGAACCGCCACCGATGCCGGCAGCCCCGTTCGGCTGGTCGAGACCACGGTCCAGGTCAATGATGCGCGCAAGAAGGCGATGGCCGATCGCGTTGCCCGGGCGCTTGGCGGAGAGCTCGCGGGCAAGACCGTGGCCCTGCTGGGCCTGACCTTCAAACCCAATACCGACGACATGCGCGACTCACCCGCGCTGGATGTCGTTCCCGCGCTTGTTTCCCGCGGGGCCACTGTCCAGGCCTTCGATCCCGAGGGCATGGACGAGGCGGCCCGGTTGCTCGATGGCGTCGCGTTCAAGGACGGTCCCTATGAAGCGGTTGCCGGGGCGGATGTCGTCGTCATCCTGACCGAATGGAACCAGTTCCGCGCTCTGGATCTTGACCGCGTCAAATTGCTGATGCGGCAGCCGGTGATGGTCGATCTGCGGAATGTGTATCGTCCGGAGGACATGCGGGCCCGGGGCTTTGCCTATACGTCCATCGGTCGGGCCTAGATTTTTCTGGGTTCAGATTGAATCGACCTGAAACCAGAAAAGCACCCGGATTCAAGCTGCGGCGAAACCTGAGCCCGGCTGGACGACATCCAGCCAAACCGATTTCGTGCTAGCGGCTGGCGGTCCGGATCATGCCGGTCGTCGACGCTCCGGACTTCGCGGGGGGATTGATCAAACACTACCCGCCCGGCCCCGATCACCACGGTCGCCGTCAGGACAGCTGTGGTGATGGCGATCGCCACGAGCTTGAGGCCGTCGATGAATTCCTTGTGGTCAGGCCGCACCGCAGTCCCTCGGATCGAATATCTGGCCCACGGAGCATGAGGACGCGCGATTCGCAAATCACAGAACGGCGTGTGGTCGAAATTGGCTGTCGCCGGCCGCCGAATTGCAAGGGCGGACGGCATGGTTGTGCCGCCCGCCCTGCATGGATTACCCGCGAAAAGCCTTAGCCGCGGAACGGGCGGATGACGATTTCCACGCGACGGTTCTGCGCCTTGCCTTCGGCCGTGGCGTTGGTGGCGATGGGTTCGTTTTCACCGCGGCCGTCGACGTAGAGGCGATCGGCCAGAACGTTGCGGTTGACCAGATACTGGGCCACGGAGGAGGCCCGGCGACGCGACAGGTCAAGGTTATAGGCGTCAGCACCATCGGAATTTGCATGACCGATGATGTCGATGGTCGACTGGTCATAGCGGTTCAGGACGCCGGCCACATCGTCGAGCGTGGCATAGAAGCGCGGGGTCACGTCCGACTGGTTCGAGGCGAAGGTAACGTCCGACGGCATGCGCAGGACGAGGTTGTCACCCTGGCGGGCAACGCCGACGCCGGAACCCGAAAGCTCGGCTTCCAGTTCGCGCTGCTGGCGGTCCATATAGGCACCGACGGCCGCGCCGCCGAGGGCACCGATACCGGCACCGATCAGGGCGTTCTTGCGGCCCTGTTCGCTGTTGGAGGTGTTGGTCAGATAGCCGAGCAGGGCTCCACCGATGGCTCCGCCGATCGCGCCGGTCGCCGTATTGTTGCGCCGCGGCGTCGAGCTGTAGGGATCCATGGTCGTGCAGGCCGCGCCGCCCAGCAGGATGGCGACGCTGGCAGCGGTCAGATAAAGCTTGGAGCGCATGTGGGTTGTCCTTTGGGTTCGGGGAGTCTTCAGCCGCGAAAACGTCAGCTCACGGTGAAGGTTCCATTCTGTACCGCGGATGAATGGCTTGCCGGGCGTGGGCTTTGCCAAATTCGGGTAATCCGGCGTATGGAAATGCCCCCGCAGATATCGAAGGTCACGACCGTGAGCACGTCCCTGAACGCCTCGACCGCCGGACCGACCGAGGATCGGTCAATCACGCCGGTCTCGATGGCCCTGTTTGATGCCGACTTCCAGAAATTTGCCGACGCCCTGGGGGAATCATTCAAGCGATACGGGTTCGCCGTACTCTCCGACCATGGGCTGGACGAGACCACGATCAATGCCGCGATCGCTGACGCCAAGGCCTTCTTTGCCCTGCCGGAAGACGTCAAACGCACCTATCACCTGCCGGGGACCGGCGGCGCGCGCGGCCTGACGCCGTTCGGTGTCGAGGCCGCCAAGGATGCCAGCGCGGTCGACCTGAAGGAGTTCTGGCACGTCGGCCGTGAGCTGCCGGAGGGGCACCCCTATCGCCGATACATGCGGGACAATCTGTGGCCGACCGAGATCGCGGGGTTTCGGACGCATCTGTACGGCATGTTTGAGGCCATGGATCAGCTGGGTCGCAAGATCCTCAGGGCGATTGCCCGCTACCTGCAACTCGGCGACGAGTTTTTCGAGGACAAGGTCCAGCTGGGCAACAGCGTCCTGCGGATGCTGCATTATCCGCCGGTGCCGGCCGGCGCGTCCGGCGTGCGTGCGGGTGCCCACGAGGATATCAATGTCATCACCCTGTTGCTGGGGGCCGAGGAAGCCGGGCTCCAGCTGAAGGACGCCGACGGCCAATGGCTGGACATCGCGCCGCCGCCCGGTGCCCTGGTGGTCAATATCGGCGACATGCTGCAACGGCTGACCAACCACGTCCTGCCGTCAACCAGTCATCGGGTGATTAACCCGACACCGGAGCGCGCCAGCTTTGCCCGCTATTCGACGCCGTTCTTCCTGCATTTCAATCCGGATTTCGTGATTGAAACCCTGCCGTCGATGGTGACGGCGGAAAACCCGGATCGCTATGTCGACAAGGCGATCATGGCCGAGGACTTCCTGATGGAACGCCTGCGGGAGATCCGGCTGATCTGACCGGTCTAGCGGGATATCCTGAGTTTGGTGATGTCCCGCCCGATGGCGTTGAACGCTTCTGACAGTTCGCTGCCGCTGCCGGCGTCATGGAAGCCGCTGGCGGACGAGGCACAGTACTGAAGCAGGGTCCGGGCATTGCCGCGGCTCCCGATCTGGAAACCGACGGTATAGACGATGACGCCCCGGGCCTTCATCGCGTCGCACAGGGCCCGACTCTGGGCATAGGGTTCGCCATTGTCCGGGTCGCAATTGTTGCTCTCGGCGTTGGGCGCATTGTAGCCGCGGGCCATCACACCGTTGCAATAGGGGGCGTTGAACTCACCGTCGGTCATGATGATCACGGCCTTCAGGGTTTCGGCGGTGTTGTAGGCGGCCCCTGCCGACGACGGCCACAGCGAGCCGAAATTCGGCGACACCATATACCAGCCCCAGGCGATGCCGATCTGGCCGGCGGTCGAACCGCTGACCGACAGGTCATCGATGTTCGACTTGATTCCGCGGATGCTGCTCGAGAGCGGCTGGATGGTACTTTCCATGCAGTCGCCGTCCGGGTCCGGATAGTTACGGCCGACCCGGGCGGAACTGGTCGGGGCCGCATCGGTATAGGCCTCCCTGCCCGTACGTTCGGTGACACAGTCGCTGATCCTGTGGGTGGTGAGGTTCCGGTTCTCGTTCTCGAAGGCATACCAGGTGCATCCCGGCCGGGCGCACCAGGACCGGCCGCCAGACCGATAGGGCGACAGCGCGTTCGCATCCATGTCGATGGTGTAGGTATCGGTTGTGGCGTTTCCGACCTGATGGATCCGGTCGTTGACCTGGGTCATCCCGGAGACGCCGGTGATGTAGACCTGATCGTTGTCGCGCAGGCCGTGTCTCGCCGAGGTGACGGTGAGAGAACAATCATTGTTCCGACATTTCTGAACCCGGCCTGATCTCCCGGAAAGCCGGCCGTAGTTGCGCCCGTCGATTCGATTTCCGTTCTGGTCGTTCAGCTCGAAGGTGTTGTTGGTCCGATTGGTGACCACGAAGGCCCGGTTGTTGATCTGGGTCATGCCGCTGACGCCCGAAATCCAGACCACGTCGCCGTTCGCGAAGCCGTGCCCCCGGGAGGTAATTTCGACGGGTCGCCGCCTTGTGGCCTTCCTGATGCTCTGTTCCGGGCCTGTGAGATTGATCCCGATGTCGGTAATCGACGTTGATCCTGTGACCGTGCCGCGTACCGCGTCCAGATAGGTCCCGGGATTGACCGAATAGGACCAGGGCACCAGGGCCACTCTTGAATAGTAGGGCGTCTGGACAGGTTGCACGATGAGATCGACCAGATCCTTGGCCGCTGCCTTTAGGTCCTGCAGCTTCTGGCCTCTCATGGAGCCGGACATGTCCAGAGCCAGGGCGACCTCGATGTTCCGGGACGAGCGGTCGACCTCGGAATGGGCGCCGACCGGCAGGTAGTCATCCATGGAATTTGCCGTAGGGCGGCAGGAAGATATTGGCGACCAGGGTCTTCACGTCGACCTTGGAGTTGGCGATCACCACGCTGTCATTGTCGAGAACGAAGGTCGTCTGGTCTTCCCTCAGGGTAATGTCCGGATAGGCCTGCAGGTTGGCCCTGAGGGACGCCAGCCCGACCCGGGACAACTCCTCGTCGGTGGAATACGGCGAGCGCGCCGCGGCGAGGGCGGCGGCGTCCAGGGCATCCTGAAGATTGACCCGCACCGTTGATGCACGGTGGATATCGACCCCGCCGAGAGTATCAGCACCAGCACGGGCAGGGTAAGGCTGAAGATCATGGCGACATTGCCGCGCATGTCGGATCCCAGCCGGCGGAGAAAGGTCTTCAGCCCGGAGAGGAGGGGCCGATCTCGGTTGGCCATGGTTGTCGGTCCAGCCATGTCGCCGGGCAGGATGTCCCGGCTGTAAGCGCGCAAGCTTGAGGCCGCGCGGTTAAGGCTTGATGATCTCCGGCCATTCAGCGAGAGGGCGGCGTCTGGTCGCCCCTGCTATTTCGAGATTTCTCAGTCGCGTGATGTCACGACCGATCGCCTTGAAGGCGTCGGTGAGATCAGCTCCGCTGGCAGGCAGGTGGGCATGTGCCGAGCTGGTCGCGCATTGCGCCAGAATGTTGGCCGCGCTGCTGCCGGATGACACCTGGAACCCCACTGTGTAGACGATGATGCCCTGCGCCTTCATGGCGTCGCACAGGGCCCTGGCCTGATCGAACGAGTGGCCATTGGTGGCGTTGCAGTTGATCTTGTCGGTCGAGCCGCCCGACCCTGACAGGGCGTTCTGGGCGATAACACCCGTGCAGTAGGGGGTGTTGTAATCGCCGTCGGTCATGATGATGACCGCCTTCAACAGATCGCGTTCGTTGCGCACCCCCGCGCCACTGGACGGCCAGAGCGCGTTGAAATTGGGCGAGACGGTATACCAGCCCCAGGCGGTTCCGATGTGGCCGGCGGTGGATCCGTCATCCGACAGGCTGTTGATCAGGTTCTTGATCGTCGAGGTGTTGCTGGACAGCGGCAGGATCGATGCCGTCGGGCAGGTGTTGCTGCTGTTGGCGTAGTTGTAGCCGACGCGCGCCGCCGACGGCGAGGCGTCGGTATAGGCCTGGGCCCCGGTGCGCTCGCTGACGCAGGTACTCGCCGGAAGCGCGCGGATGGCGTTTGAGGGGTTGCGGAACACCCGGTACTCACAGCCGTACTGGCCGCAGTAGGACCGGCCTCCGGAGCTGTAGCTACCCCAGGCCGCGCCATTCACGCCGATGGAGTAGGTGTTGCTGGTGAGTTCAGTCACCTGATAGCCGGAATCGTTGATCCCGGTCATGCCGCCGACGTTCGATATGTAGACATAGTCGCCGTTTGACAGGCCGTGTCCGTTGGCGGTGATCACCACCGAACAGTCCCAGACCAGGCATTTACGGGCGATGCCCCCCGAGCTGTAGCTGCTGTAGCCATTGCCCGATGTGGTGTTGACGCTCGACCAACTGGACCCGTTCCAAGACTCGAGGGAATAGGTGTTCTTGCTGAGCCTCACCACGCGGAATGCGCGGTCGTTGATCTGGGTCATGCCATTGACCCCACTGACCCAGACCCAGTCGCCCGTCGAGAATCCGTGCGAGCTGGACGTCACCACGCCCGGGCTGGCGCGTGACAGGCCCGAGATCGACCGGGACGACCCGGTCGTCCAGGCGGCCCCGCTGATGCTGCGGTAGGAGGTCGGGGTTCCGCGGGCACTGTTGGCGTAGGTGCCGAGGTTCACCCCCACGGCATAGGGCACGACCGACATTCTCGAATAATACGGGGTCTGCACCGGCTGGACGACCAGATCGACGAGATCCTTCGCCGCGGCCTTGAGGTCGATCAGTCGCTGACCGCCCATGGACCCGGTGATGTCCAGTACCAGGGCGACCTCGATGTTCTTCGACGATCGGTCGACCTCGGAATGGGCGCCGACCGGAAGATAGTCCTCCATGAATTTGCCGTACGGCGGCAGAACGATATTGGCGACCAGGGTCTTCACATCGACCTTGGAGTTGGCGATCACCACGCTGTCGTTGTTCAGGGTGAAGGTGGTCTGGTCTTCCCTCAGGATGATGTCCGGATAGGCCTGCAGGTTGGCCCTGAGGGACGCCAGCCCGACCCGTGACAGGTCTGCATCCGACGTATAGGGCGATCGCGCGGCGGCGAGGGTGGCGGCGTCCAGCGCATCCTGAAGATTTATGCGAACGGTCGAGGCGCGGTGGATGTCCACGCCGCCGACGGTCATCAGCACCAGCACAGGCAGGCTGAGGCTGAAGATCATGGCGACATTGCCCGCCGTCTCCCGCTGGAAGCGTGCAGCGAGGGTCCGGGTGGCCCGGCCGCAGGAACGGATCCAGTTGAAGACGCCCATGATCTGGTCGCACGCCCCGTTCACGGGCACACAGCGGCCCGTATTGGCCGCAGAATGGCGTATTTCGGTTAAGGGAACCGATATCGGGAACGGTTAACGCATCGGGCGCGTGAGGTCAGCCGCCGGGCTGTCAGGCCTCCCAGCCGCAGGGCTTGCCGCGGTTCTGCTCGGTCAGCCAGACGTTGAGCGGGGCGAAATATTCCGTCACCGCCGAGGCGTCGTTGCCGCTTTCGCCGGTAAAGGCGGCCATGGCTTCCGGCCACGGGCGCGACTGGCCCATTTCCATCATCGCATTGAAGCGTTGCCCGACCTCTTCATTGCCGTAGATCGAGCAGCGATGCAGCGGCCCGGTCCAGCCGGCCTGTTCGCAGGCGGCGCGGTGGAACTGGAACTGGTAGATGTGGGCCAGGAAATAGCGGGTGTAGGGCGTGTTGCCGGGGATATGATATTTGGCCCCCGGGTCGAAGGCGTCGGCAGGCCGCGGTCCCGGCGGCACCAGGCCTTGGTATTTCAGCATGTTGGCTGACCAGGCGTCATTGTAGCCGGCGGGGCTGGTCTCTCCGCTGAACACGTCCCAGCGCCAGCGGTCGACCATCAGGCCGAACGGCATGAAGGCAATCTTGTCGAGCGCCATCTTCAGCAGGAACGGAATGTCCTCGGCCTCGCCCGGCACGGTGTCCAGCAAGCCGATCTGGTTCAGATAGGTCGGGGTCAGGGCCGACAGGCCGACGAAATCGCCGATGGCCTCGTGGAAACCGTCATTCGCGCCGTTCTTGAACAGGAAGGGCTGATCCTTGTAGGCGCGCTGATAGTAGTTGTGACCCAGCTCGTGGTGGACGGTGTAGAAGTCCTCGGCGTTGACCTGGGTGCACATCTTGATGCGGATATCGTCGAGGTTGTCGACGTCCCAGGCCGAGGCGTGACACACCACTTCGCGGTCGCGCGGACGGGTGATCTGGCTGCGTTCCCAGAAGGTCTCGGGCAGGGCGGCCAGACCCAGCGAGGTGTAGAAGCCTTCGCCGGTGCGGACCATTTTCGTCGCGTCATAGTCGGCGCGGGTCAGCAGTTCGGTCATGTCATAGCTGGACGTGCCGCCGGTGGTGGGGGCCACGACGTCATAGATGTTGCCCCACTGCTGCGACCACATATTGCCCAGCAGATCCGCACGGATCGGACCGTTGTCGGGCTGGACGGCATCGCCGTATCTCGCATTCAGACGGCTGCGCACATAGCAGTGCAGGTTCTCGTAGAAGGGTTTGACCTGCTCCCACAGACGGTCTGTCTCGGCCGCGAAGGCGTCCGGCTCCATGTCATAGCCGGCGCGCCACATCGCGCCGGTATCGGCGAAGCCCAGCTCGCGTGAGCCTTCGTTGGCGATCTCGACCATGCGGGCATAGTCGTCGGCCATGACCGGCGAGATGGTGCGCCAGCCCTCATAAAGTGCCTTGGCCTCGGCCGGATCGCGCGTCTCGGCCAGCATTTCCGAGGCGTCGTCGAGGGTGATCTCGCGGCCCTGGTAGTTGAATTTGCCGGTGGCGTAGGTCGAGTCCAGCCGGGTCGTGATCTCGGCCAGTTCCGCGGCCGCCCCCGGCCGGTTGGGGGCCGGCAGGACGATGCCGAGACGCAGGAGGTTCAGCTTGCGGCGCACGTCCTCGGGCACCTGCACATTATTGAACCGCGCAGCCTCGCCGGCCAGCTGCACCTGCAGCTCTGTGACCTCGGCATTGACCCGTGATTCCAGCCACATGGTGTCGAAGGTGATATTGGTGGCGCGGACCCACTGCACGCGGGCGGCATATTCGAACAGGTCGGCCAGTCTGGCCTCGGCGTCGGCGACGAAGGCGGCTGCGCCGGCGGCGGAGACGGGGAAGGCTCCGGTCTGGGCCGGGGCGGCGGTCTGCGGGACGGTCGCGGGAACCGTGGCGTTGGTCATGCCCGCACAGCCGACGGCGGCGATGGCAAGGGTGCAGGCGGCCGCGGCCGTCATCAACTGGCGCTTCATGGGGTGTCCTCCGGATCGCCGGGGTTTTTCCCCGCCTGATTGAAGCGCTATTGGCGGCAACTGCACCTGTCGCGTCAAGCTGGGCCGTTCAGCGCAGCACGCAGGCGGCCAGTCCCTCGTTGCGCACCGTGCCCATCGCGGCCTGGACCCGCGAGGCCCGGCGGCGGACATAGGGCCCCGGCGCACTGGCGCTGTAGCGGCGGGGACTGGGCAGGATGGCGGCCAGCCGGGCGGCCTCGCGGGCGGTCAGGGCATCGGCACTCTTGCCGTACCAGTGGCGCGCCGCCGCCTCGGCCCCGTAGACTCCCGGGGCCCATTCGGCTACGTTCAGATAGACCTCCAGGATCCGGCGCTTGGACCAGACGGTCTCGATCAGCACCGTATAGCCGGCTTCCAGTCCCTTGCGGACCCAGCTGCGACCCGGCCACAGAAAGACATTCTTGGCGGTCTGCTGGCTGATGGTCGAGCCGCCGCGCACCCGGCGACCGCGCGCGTTGCTGTCCATCGCCTTTTCGATCGCCTTGAAGTCGAAGCCGTCGTGGGCGCAGAATTGCGCATCCTCGGACGCGATCACCGCCTCGACCAGTCGCGGGGAGATGTGATTGAGCGAACGCCAGCGGTAGGCGAGTCCGTGGCCGGCCACGACCTGGCTGACCATCAGCAGGGTCGCCGGCGGCGGCACCACGGCATGGATCAGGACGCCGCCGATCGGCAGCAGGGCCAGCGCCAACAGCAGCGCCAGAATCGGCCGCCCGCGCTTTTTGATGTCGGACGCCCCCGTCATGCCGACCATGTTCGCGATCCCGGCGGCGGGCGCAAGGGGTCAGATGTCGACCACACCGGCCGCCCCGTCCTCGCCGGCCCAGGCGGCCGCGCCGCCGTCCGGCCGCATGG
This sequence comes from Brevundimonas sp., assembly GCA_034676465.1. GTDB lineage: Bacteria > Pseudomonadota > Alphaproteobacteria > Caulobacterales > Caulobacteraceae > Brevundimonas. The sequence goes on from JAUCCG010000072.1 coordinate 11,896, forward strand.
CCAGGGCGGTGATGGCCGCGCCCTTGTCCGACCTGACGAAATTCAGTCCGCGACCGGCGGGGTCGGCGACCCAGACGCGGCCGTCGTTCAGCCCGGCGACCAGACTGCCCCGGTCGGTGCGCGCCGCCACCATCGTCACCAGGCTGGACTCGTCATAGCCGATCTCGGTCGCCTCGCGGCCCATCGGCCCGTTGCTGCCGGTGAACGGCCACAGCACCACCCCCTGGGCCCCGGCCGTGGCCAGCAGCTGGCCGTTCGCCAGGAAGGCCAGTGAGCGCACCTTGGACGGATAACCGCCCATGCGCATGTTGCGGGCGTCCTTCAGCCGCCAGCCGTGCAGCTGGTTGTCCTGCATGGCGGTGACGACGAAGGCCCCGTCGGGCGAGAAGGCCACGCCGGTATGGGATCCGGCCCATTTCAGCAGGGTCGGTTTCTGCTGGGCGATCCGCGCCAGCCACAGGGCCGCGCCGCCGTAGGTCGAGGTGGCGATGCGGCGCCCCTTGGGGTCGAAGGCCACGCCGGAGACGGTGCGTTCGTGGCTGAAGTCGCGGCGGAAGGCCGGATCGGCGGCGTCGATCACCGTCAGGGTGCGGCCGGCGGCAAAGGCGATCAGTCCGGTGGCGGGCGCGGTATCGAGGGCGTCGATCCACTGACCCGGCGCGTCGACCAGCACCTGGCTGCCGTCGCGGCGGGTCCAGGCCACCTTGCCGTCGTCGCCACCGGTGACCACGCCGTCGCCGGACGGATGCACCGCCGCGGTGAGCACGGCTCCGTCATGGACGTCAAAGCGTTCGCCGCCGGCGAACCGGACCGAACCGTCGCCGAGCGCGAAGACCGCCCCGCCGGTATCGAACAGGGCCGCGGTGACCTGGGCATCGAAGGTGAAATTGGTCGACATGGGTTCAGCCCTCACCGAAGCCGGCGCCCGCCACGCGCGGCTGGCAGCGGATCAGTCGCGAGTCGGCCACGGCCGCCTGCCGGTGGATCACGGCCAGCTGGTATTCCGGATCGCGCACCATGGCGAGGAAGCGTTCCGCCGTTTCGTACCGGGCGATGAAGGCCAGGTCCCATTGCTCGTCGGTTGGGCCGATCAGGGTCAGTTCCGGGGCGGCCCAGCCAGACCTGGCTGCCGCCGGAGCGGGCAAAGGGGGCGGCGGCGGCGCGGCCATAGGCGGCATAGGCCTCGGCCCCGGTTCGGGTAGTGGCATGATCCGGATGGTCGGCCGGATAGGCCGCGGTCTCGCGAAAGCGCAGCAGGTTGATCATGGCGATCGGCTGATCGGCGGGCAGGTCGCGGAAGGCCGCCATGGCCTCGCGGGCCGGATCGACGAAACCGGTCACGCGGCGCACGCCTCGAACCCGGCCTTCAGCGCCGCCTCGTCCAGATCACGGCCGATGAAGACGGCACGGCTCCAGCGCCGCTCGTCCGGTCCCCAGGCGCGCTGCAGGTCGCCCTCGAGGATCATGTGTACGGCCTGGAAGACCAGACGCCGGTCCTCACCCTCGACATCGATGATGCCCTTGGCGCGCAGGATGTTCTGGCCCTGCTCGCCCAGCAGCCGGTCGAGCCAGGCGGTGAATTTCGCGCCGTTCATCGGCCCGTCGACCGACAGGGAGATGCCCTTGATGTCGTCCTCATGGGCGTGACCGCGCGCGCCGTGGTCGTGGTGGTCGTGGTGGTCGTGCCCGTGACCATGCTCGTGGTCGTGCTCATGATCACAGTGTTCGTCATGTACATGGCCGGCCTCGCCGTGGGCCGGATTGGCGAACTCGGGATTGATGTCGAGGATACGGTCCAGATCGAAGCCGCCAAGGCCGAGGATCTGGTCCAGCGGCACATCGGCCCGTTCGGCGCGGGTGATCGGCGCCAGCGGGTTCAGCTTTCTCAGCCGGGCCTCGACCGTGACCAGCTCGGCCTCGCTGGCCAGGTCGACCTTGTTGAGGATGATGCGGTCGGCGAAGGCCACCTGTTCGCGCGCCTCTTTCGAGTCATCCAGCCGCGCCATCACATGTCTGGCGTCGACCAGGCAGGTGACGCTGTCCAGCTGCGTCCTGGCCTTGACGTCCTCGTCGACGAAGAAGGTCTGGGCCACGGGGCCGGGGTCGGCCAGGCCGGTGGTCTCGACGATGATGGCGTCAAAGGCGGGGGCACCCGGTTTCTGGCGCTTCATCAGGCCGGAGACGACGCGGATCAGGTCGCCGCGCACGGTGCAGCAGACGCAGCCGTTGTTCATCTCGAACACGTCCTCATCGGCTCCGACCACGAGGTCGTTGTCGATGCCGATCTCGCCGAACTCATTGACGATGACGGCATAGCGTTTGCCGTGGTCGCCGGTGAGGATGCGGTTCAGCAGGGTGGTCTTGCCGGCCCCGAGGTAGCCGGTCAGGACGGTGACGGGGATCTTGTCTGAATTCGGAGAGGTCATGTCGCGCTAGATGGCGGCTTGCGACGGCCTTGTGAAGGCTCAGCAGTCCGGACAGTCGGGAGACGGACCGGTTTCCAGCTGCAGGGTGGTGTGGCCGATACCGAATTTGTCCCGGGCAAGGGCCTGGGCTTCCGCCAGCAGGGCGGCGCTGTCGGCCCGGTCGTGGACCATGTGGACGGTCAGGGCCGCCTCGGTCGTCGACAGGCCCCAGACGTGCAGGTCGTGTACGGCCGTGACCCCCGGCAGGGTGGACAGGGCCGAGCGCACGGCCTCGACGTCGATGTGGGCGGGGGCCGCGTCGATGGCCAGACTGACCGAGTCCTTCAGCAGACCCCAGGTGCTGATCAGGATGACGATGACGATGACGACACTGATCAGCGGGTCGAGGATCGACCAGCCGGTGACCATGATCAGCGCGCCGATCACGACCACGCCGAGCGAGATGCCCGCGTCGGCCATCATGTGCAGATAGGCCCCGCGCGCGTTCAGGTCGCTGTGCTGGTCGCGCATGAACATCAGGGCGGTGCCCAGATTGATGACGAAGCCGATGCCGGCCACGATCATCACCACACCCGAGGCGACCGGCGCGGGCTCGGCCAGACGGTGCACGATCTCGAAGGCGATGACCCCGCAGGCGAAGATCAGCAGCAGGGCATTGGCCAGGGCGGCCAGCACGGTGGCCTTGCCGTAGCCATAGGTCAGATTCTTGCCACTGGACCGACGGACCAGCCAGGCCGCGCCGCCGGCCATGGCCAGGCCGAGCACATCCGACAGGTTGTGCCCGGCGTCGGCCAGCAGGGCCGAGGAGCCGCTGTAGAGACCGGCGATGACCTCGCAGACGACAAAGGCCAGGTTGACGAGCAGGCCGACCGCATAGCGCCAGTCGCCGGTGTCCACCGGCCCATGGCTGTGGCCGCCGTGGCCATGGCCGTGCCCGTGGGCATGGCCGTGACTGTGGTCGTGGTGATCGTGCGAAGCGGCCATGCGGCGGACTCTAGGGCCAGATCGTCCGGGAGGGAATCGCCACCCTAGTGACGGTAAAGGAAAATGATCACGGCCAGTCCGATCAGGACCAGACCCAGCACCGCCCCTTCATAACGGGCCCAGCGTTCCAGCTTCAGCAGCGAGGCCCCGGCCCGGGCCAGGGCGGTGAAGACGGCCATGCCCAGGATCGTGCCCAGCGCCAGCATAAGGGTCAGCAGGGCCAGGGTCGGCAGACCCGCGGTGGAGGAATGCAGATACAGGGGCAGCAGGACCTCGCCCGGCGAGATCGCCATCATCGTGACCAGACCGAGCATGGCGGCCCGGTCCGAAACGGCCGGCGCGGGCGCGCGCAGGGCCTGACCGTTCGACGGCCCGGCGTGAACCCACAGCGATCGCCCCAGATAGAACAGGCCGAACAGCAGCAGCAGGCCGGCCGACAGATTGGGCAACAGGCCACGCACCCATGAGTTCCAGCGCCAGACCGACTCCCACGATCAACAGGCCGAACAGGGCGGTCGAGGCGATATGGGCCAGACCGGCGGCGGTGACGGTGGCGAGGGACCACGACGCGCTCCAGCCCTGCGCCCGGCCCACCAGGACGAAGGGCAGCCAGTGCGTCGGCAGGGCGGCGTGCAGGAAGGCCGCGACGAATCCGCCACCCAGCAGGGACATCAGGACCGGGGGCTGCAGATCGGGTGGCGACATCGGGCGCTGCATAGCCTGTTACTTTATAACGGTCGAGGCCAAATCCATCATGAATAAAGGCTGCGCCGGTCCAGCGGCAGGCCGGACGCCCCCGGACGACGCCGGCGCGCCACGGTCTGGTAGACCAGTACCGACCCGCGCTCGAACCCCTTGGCGAACAGGGCGAAATAGATCAGCCACAACCGGGTCCGGGCGTCCCCGACCAGATCACGGGCCTGGTCGCGGGCCGCATAGAGGCGGGCCGACCACGCGCGCAGGGTCAGTTCGAAATGCTCGCGCATGTTTTCGACGTCCAGCGTCTCGAAGCCCGACCGGCCGAGGTTGGTGACGGTCATGCCGATGGTGTCCAGCTCGCCGCCGGGGAAGATGAAGCGGGTGATGACCCGGGTCGTCGGCGTCGGCCGAATCGGGCCGCGTCCGCCGCGCCGCACCGAGGCCTGGTGGAAATAGAGACCGCCCGGCTTCAGCAGCCGGTGCATCTCGGCGAAATGCCGGTCGTGGTTGGCCAGGCCGACATGTTCGAACATCTCGACCTGGGAGATGGCGTCATAGGTCACCGCCGGATCGATCGCGCGATAGTCCTTCAGCTCCAGCGTCACCAGATGCTCAAGGCCCAGGGCGCTGACCCGGGCGCGGCCGAAGTCGAGCTGGGCCCGGGACAGGGTCACACCGTGGACCTCGACCCCGTAATTCCGCGCGGCCCAGCAGGCCAGACCGCCCCAGCCGCAGCCGACGTCCAGCAGCGTCTGGCCCGGGCGCAGCCGCAGCTTGCGACAGATCCGGTCCAGCTTCTCGGCCTGGGCGTCCTCGAGGGTGGCGTCCGGACCGGTGAAGTAGGCGCTTGAGTAGGTCATGCCCGGATCGAGGAAGAGGGCGTAGAAGTCGTTGGAGACATCATAGTGGAAGCGGATGAAGTCCGGATCCTGACGCTCCGCCTGTGCCGCGCCGATCCCCTGCCGGCCGGTGTCGTCATAGGCGGCCGGGGCGCGCTCGACCCGGTCCCGCCGCAACAGGAAGGGCAGGGCCTGACGGGCCATCAGCCATTTGTCGACACGGCGAGCCAGATGCACGGCGCGCCCGTGGTCCCAGCGATCGGCGGCCTCCAGCGGACTGCCGCCCTCGATGGCCAGGCCACCGGTGGCGAACAGTTCGAACAGCGTCATCAATCCGGGCTTCAGCAGCAGGCGTCGAATGACGGCGGGGCCGGAAATCACGATCTGGATGTCGCTGCGCGCGCCCGGTCCCAGCGGCAGCACCTGTCCGTCCCACAGCCGGACCGACAGGTCGGCCTGCAGATGCCCGGCGAGGTGGGCGATGACCGTCCGCGCGGCCTGAATGCGGTGATCCGCTTCGTCCGTCATGAGGTGTGGTGATCTCCGGTTCGCCGCCAGATTTGGCACGACGGCGGAAAACCGGCTAGGTCATCGGGCGAATTCGCGGGTTTCGCGGCCTTTGATGCCCGTTTCACGTTGACTCCGCGAGCCTCGTCCGTATATGTCGCCGCTCTTCGCCCGCGGGTTTTGCCCGGCGGGCGCTATCTTTTTTGCGTTTACGCTGAGGCTTCAAGATGTACGCGGTGATCAAGACCGGCGGCAAGCAGTACCGGGTCCAACCGGGCGACGTTATCGTCGTCGAAAAGCTGGATGGTGATGCGGGTGCCGAGATGTCGTTCGGCGACGTGCTCATGCTGGGCGGTGACAAGGGTGTGACCCTTGGCGCTCCCCTGATCTCCGGCGCTTCGGTCGCCGCGACCCTGGTCGAAACCCGCAAGGGTGAGAAGATCAAGATCTTCAAGAAGACCCGTCGCCAGGGCTATCGCCGCACCAACGGCCATCGCCAGATGGAATTGGTCCTGCGCATCACCGGCATCGCCGGTGCCGGCGAGACCGCCAAATGGGACGGCACGGTCGACCTGATGACCAAGGCCGAGATGAACCTTCGTGCCCGTGGCCTGGCCCCTCGCGTCGACGAGACCGAAGCCAAGCCGGCCAAGAAGGCCGCTCCGGCCAAGGCCGCGGCTCCGGCCAAGAAGGCTGCCGCGCCGAAGACCGAGACGACCGAAGCCAAGGCCGCCCCCGCCAAGAAGGCGGACGCGCCCAAGACTGAGGCCAAGAAGGCTCCCGCCAAGAAGGCCCCCGCCAAGAAGGCGGACAAGGCCGGCGACGACGCCTAATCCGAGTTCAACCCGCACCCCAGACGGTGCGACGCGCGCAGGCGCAAACTGAAGAGTGACGGAGCAGACCTATGGCTCACAAAAAATCCGGTGGTTCGTCGCGTAACGGTCGCGACTCCCATTTGAAGCGCCTCGGCGTGAAGAAGTTCGGCGGCGAGCGCGTGCTGGCCGGCAACATCCTCGTGCGCCAGCGTGGCACCACCTTCCACCCGGGTGACAACGTCGGCCTCGGTCGCGACCACACCCTGTTCGCCCTTGCCCACGGCGCGGTGAAATTCACCACCAAACGTGGCGGCCGTTGTTACGTCTCCATTATGCCGGCCAACGACACTGTGGCCATGGCCGCCGAGTAGCGCGAAACGGACATTTCCCGGATCGCGCATGGCTCGAAGAGCTGCGATCCGGATCAGGGAATTTTTCCGCGGGGAGTTTGGGTCAACCAGGCTCCCCGTTTGCGTTTCCCCGCCTCGATGCCCGCCCGAGCCCTGATCCAAGGACGGCGGCGCACACCACGCGAGGCGCCCATGTGCGTGATCGAAATCTCTCCTGTCGTCGAGACGCGGCGTCTGGTCCTGCGCGCACCCCGGGTGCAGGACGCCCCGCGTCTGGCGGCCCTGGCCAATGACATTGACGTGGCGCGCATGACGCTGCGCATGCCGTACCCGTACGGCGTCGGCGACGCCGAAGGCTTTATCGACTCGATCCAGGGTCAGGACCCTCGGCGCGGGGCGACCTTCCTGATCGACCATGAGGACCTGGGGCCCGTCGGGGTCATCGGCCTGTTCGAGGATGCCGATCCCGCGCCCGAGACGGGCTACCGGATCGGCCGGCCGTTCTGGGGGCGGGGATTTGCCACCGAGGCGCTGGAAGGGGCGCTGGTCTGGGCCGGCCGTCACTGGAAGCGTCGGGCGTTGGTGGCCGGCCATTTTCCCGACAATCCGGCCTCGGGCCGGGTGCTGGAAAAGGCGGGCTTTCTCTATACGGGCGAAGTCCGTCGGGCGTTCAGCCGGGCCCGCGACGCCGAGACCGACATCCGCCGGATGGTGTGGCTGGCCTAGCGACCAAGGCGCAGCCTAGAGCGTTCATACGGAACCATATCCAGAGTTGACGAGGTAACTGGCACATTCGTTGGGTGTGAAGAGCTCAAGGAGCTGACCGACCTTTCGCCATGTGGCCTCGACGTCTCGGGGCTGGGCCTTTCGCATCAGGTGTTTGAGCTTGGCGAAGACCTGTTCGATCGGGTTCAGGTCCGGGCTGTAGGGCGGCAGAAAGATCAGATGGGCTCCCCTGGCCCGGACGGCGGCGCGCGCGGCCTTGCCCTTGTGGCTGCCCAGATTGTCGAGCACGACGACGTCGCCGGGCTTCAGGGTTGGGGCCAGAACTTCCTCGACATAGACCCGGAACAGCTCGCCGTTGATCGGCCCGTCGATCACCCAGGGCGCGTCGATGCGGTCGTGACGCAGGGCGGCGATGAAGGTCTGGGTCTTCCAGTGGCCGAAGGGGGCGTGGGCCTTCAGCCGACGACCGCGCGGACCCCATCCTCGGAGTGGGGCCATGTTGGTCTTGACCCAGGTCTCGTCCAGAAACACCAACCGGGACGGGTCGATCCGGCCCTGATACGCCTTCCAGCGCGTGCGTTTACGCGCCACGTCAGGCCGCGTCTGCTCCTCGGGCAGCAGGGTTTTTTTTGAAGCCGAACCCTCGGCATGCAGGAACACCCACACCGCGCGGGGCTGGGCCTTGATCCCCCGCTCGGCCAACTCGGCCGTCAGCCCCCGCAGCGCGATCGGGGCCGAGGCGATCCGCTCTCGCAGCCACGCGGCCACCTCGCCCGAAAGCGTTCGGGGCTTGCAGCCGCCGATCCGGGCCGGTTCCAGAGACCCGGTCTCGCGTTCATGACGCGCCCATTTCGACAGACACGACGGACTGATCCGAAGAGCTGCCGCGATTTCCCGGTGCGTCTGCCGGCCGCCTCGCGCCAAGGCACGCGATCGAAGATCACCGAATAGGGAGCTGTCATACTGCTGGCCTCCTCCAGCACGAATCATGAATCAGATCGCTACCGATTTGGGATCCCGATTCCGTCAAAAGAGGTCTGCTCTAGCCGAACAGGGCCGGGCTGAACACGGCGACGGCAGCGATGGCCACACCGATGACGGTGGCGATGGCTCCGGCGATGAAGGCTCCGGCCATGCGGGCGCGACGGCGGCGAAGGCCACCGGTCTTGACCGACCGGATCATCACCTGCGGGGTGCGTTGTCAAAGGCCTCGGAACCCGAGATTGTTGTGCTGGGACATGGACGCCTCCCGAAAACTGAATTCCCCGACGGGGAGAGTGACCCCGAAGGCGGTCGGCCAAAGGATGGCGAACGGCGCTCGTCGACAGTTCTGTGATCACCCTTGACCGACTGGTCCTACGCCGGGCGCGACGCGCAGCCTAGAGCGAAACCGGTTGAGTTGAGCGTAGTCCAGCCCGGCCCAGATTTCGCTCCAGTTTGGGTCAGTTTAAATCGGGGAATTCTGGATTTCAGGTTGGATCCACCTGAAACAAGAATGGTCTAGCCAAAATAGACCAGTCGGCCGCTGTAGGCGCGGTAATAGCCGCTGGCCGGATCGTAGGAGCGATAGCTGGACCGGCACCAGGCCACCCTGTGCGGGTCCCGGCCATCCCGGTAGCCGGTGTTCGAATAGACCAGATCCGGGCGGCCGTAGGCACCATGCCAGGCCTCGGCCCGACCGGTGTTCAGGGGGGCATGGCCATAGCCGCGCCGGCTGGACGAATAGCCGTACCGGCTGCCGCCCAGAGGGTGCCGACCCATAGTAGGGATCGGACTGGCCATAGCCCGAATAGCGGCCGGTCTGACCATAGCCGGCATTGTTCCAGACATAGCCGTAACCCCGGGATCGACGCTGATCGCGCCACGGTGCCGCGCAGTCGGTGCGGCCGGCGTCCCAGAAGGCGTCGCAGCGATAGTCGCCGGGCCGGTCCAGCTGGCTGCGCCAGCCTGCGGTCGCGGACGCTGAGCTCCGGCGGGTGGGAGCGTACCGATAATCCCGGGCATAGTCCTGATCGTAGCCGCGACGGTCGTCCCGATCGTAATTGTGGCCATAGTCCCGACCGGAATCATGGCGAGTCGACGGGAACCGGTATCATAATACTGGGCCGCGGCCGGGGTGGCGGCCAGCGCCAGGGCAGTGACGGCCAGGGCGGCGGGCAACAGGGCGGGGCGACGCATGGTTTACCCCCGGAGATGGCCCGCCCCATCGGGGAGGGCCCGGTTGAACGCACGGACACTGGCTAGAGGGTGATATTCATGGTTCGGCCGCCGCGCGTTTCGACGCGCCGCATCAACACGACCCGCTCGCCGCCGGCGCTGACCGGGGTGATGACGAACCAGCCACCGTCGGGCAGGCCGGTAAAGCTGAACCGGCCGTCATCTCCAGGTCGTCGACCGTACGAAGGAGCGATAGTCGGCGTTGGGATCCGACACGTACGGGCCCGCACCATCGCCTTGGGCACGGCCGCCCGGTCGATCGAACCGTACAGGATGTTGAAGCGGTTCCGGGTGTGGGGGGTGTCCGGCGTCAGGGCGACCGAGCCGGTGCAGTCATAGACCTGTCCGTCGCGGCGGTAGTCGAGGCGCCCGTTGATCACGGCCTGACCCGAAAAGGCCGACCAGGCAAAGGCTTCGGCATTGAAGGCGGTCGATGCCGGAGGGCGCATAGGGCATCGAGCCCGTGGTCGGCGCACAGGCCGTGCCGAGAACGGCCACGGCGGCGAGGGCGAGCAGGGGGCGGATCGACACTGGGGCGGACTCCGGCAAATTCCGTCTGGAAGCTCTATCGTCTCATCACGCCTAACGCCGCGGCCAAGGTCAAGGTTGCGAGGTCTGTCGCTGTGGGCCAAAACCGCAACCATGACCGGACGAGGTTCGGCACCGGAAGCGTCAGGATCGTTCATGACCGTCACCTTCGCCGATATCCAGGTGGCCCAGCAACGTATCGCCGGTCAGGTGGACCGCACCCCGGTTCGCCATTCCCGGCGCCTGTCGAAGCTGACCGGGGCCGAGGTCTGGGTGAATTTTCGACAACCTGCATTTCACCGGCTCGTTCAAGGAGCGGGGGGCGCTGAACCGGCTCAGCCAGCTGACCCCCGATGAACGTCGGCGCGGGGTGGTCGCGGCCTCGGCCGGCAACCATGCCCAGGCCCTGGCCTATCACGGCGGTCGGCTGGGCATCCCCGTGACCATCGTCATGCCGGTCTGGGCAACGCCCTTCACCAAGGTCGACGGGACCCGGGCGCACGGGGCCACGGTGGTGATCCACGGGGCCGACTTCACGGCCTCGTCCGAGGAAGCCCGGCGGCTGCAGGCAGAGAACGGCCATGTCTTTGTGTCGGCCTTCGACGACCAGGGCATTGTCGCGGGTCAGGGGGTGTGCGCCATCGAGTTCCTCGAGGACGCGCCGGATCTCGACGTCCTGATCATACCGATCGGCGGCGGCGGGCTGATTTCCGGCTGTTCGATCGCGGCCAAGGCCATCAAGCCCGACATCCGCATCTTCGGCGTCGAGGCGGCCATGTATCCGTCGTTCAGTGCCCGCCGGAACGGCGAAACGCCGAAATGCGGTGGGGCCACCATCGCC
>JAUCCG010000073.1:0-65632 GCA_034676465.1 Brevundimonas sp.
GCCGCCCCCGCCTTCCCGGACCGTTCAGAAACGGTCCAGTGACGCCGGATCATCGCTGATCCGGATCGGACGACGGCCTGGCCGCCTACAGTTGCGGGCACAGCCACGGTGTCTCACCGTGTTCCCTAAACCGCCTGACCTGTTTGTGGCAGGCCCGCGCCGTCACGACAAGTCGATTACGCGCCATTCCGCTTGAGAGCAGGGACGCAATCCTTCACCCTGTGCCGACGCCATGAACGCCCCCCTGAAACCGCCACCGAAAGCCGAGACCGTCGACACCGGGACCACCCCGGTGATGGCACAGTTCCTCGCGGCCAAGGCCGGGGCCCCCGATGCCATCCTGTTCTTCCGCATGGGCGATTTCTACGAGCTGTTCTTCAAGGACGCCGAGATCGCCTCTGCCGCGCTCGGCATCACCCTGACCAAGCGCGGCAAGCATCAGGGCCAGGACATTCCGATGGCCGGGGTCCCGGTCCATGCGCTGGAAGGCTATCTGGCGCGACTGATCCGCCAGGGGTTCAAGGCCGCCATCTGCGAACAGGTCGAGGCCCCCGCCGAGGCGCGCAAGCGCGGCTCCAAGGCCGTGGTCAAACGTGAGGTCGTGCGGGTCGTCACCCCCGGCACCCTGACCGAGGACACCCTGCTTGACGCGCGCGGGGCCAACCGGCTGGCGGCCGTGTCGGTGCGCAAGGGCCGGGCCGCCGTGGCTGTGGTCGAATTGTCGGCCGGAACGGTCGACGCCGTGGCCTGTGATCTGGCCGATCTGGGCGCGACCCTGGCCGCCTTCCGACCCAGCGAGGTGCTGGTGCCGGACCGGCTGTTTTCCGATCCGGAGGCGCAGGCGGCGCTGGAGGGTTGCGGCGGTGTGGTTCAGGCCCTGCCCCAGGCTTTGGCGGAGCCGGTCGGGGCGCGGGTTCGGGTCGAGCGGCTGTACGGCGTGGCCTCGCTGGACGGATTCGGGGCCTTCGAGGAGGCCGAGGTGTCCGCCCTGGGGCTGGTCGCCGCCTATCTGGAGACCACCCAGGCCGGCAAGATCCCGGCCCTGGCCCCGCCGCGTCGCTCCGGCGAGGCCGGCTTCCTGGCCATCGACCCGGCGACCCGCCTCAGCCTCGAGATCGACCGCACCCAGCGCGGCGAACGCGACGGCTCGCTGCTGGCCTGTATCGACCGCACCGTGACCTCGGGCGGGGCGCGGGCGCTGGCCGAACGCATCGCCCGACCGTTGCGCGACGTCGCCACCATCAACCACGGCCTCGACGCCGTGGAGTGGCTGCTGGAACGTCGTGACCTGCGTCGTGACCTGCGCGACGCCCTCAAGGCCTCGGCCGATGTGGCCCGGGCCACCTCGCGTCTGGCGCTGGGCCGGGGCGGGCCGCGCGATCTGGCGGCGATCCGCTCGGGCCTGACCACGGCCCAGGGGCTGGCCGGCCTGTTCGCCGGCGCGGGCGATCCCCTGACCGGGCCATCCACCCGCATCACCGCCTGTCTCGACAGCCTGACCCTGACGCCCCAGGTCGACCATCTGCTGGCCAGCCTGGTCGACGGGCTGGTCGACGAGCCGTCGCATCTGGCCCGTGACGGCGGCTTCGTCCGCCCCGACCACCGGCCCGAACTGGACGAGGCCCGCCGCCTGCGCGACGACAGCCGCCGGGTGGTCGCCGATCTCGAGGCCCGGGCCCAGCGCGAGGCCGGGGTACCGTTCAAGGTGCGCCACAACGCCGTGCTCGGCTATTTCCTCGAGACCACCGCCAAACACGCCGAACCGCTGATGCGGGGCAGACCCGACAGCCCCTTCATCCATCGCCAGACGCTGGCCAACCAGGTGCGGTTCACCACGGTCGAACTGTCAGAACTCGACGCCAAGATCAGCCAAGCCGGCCATCGCGCCCTGGCGATCGAGGGCGAGACCTTCGAGACCTGGCGGCGGACCGTGCAGGAGCTGGCCCAGCCATTGCAGGCCGTGGCCGAGGCCCTGGCCGAACTGGACGCCCATGCCGCCCTGGCCGAATGGGCGGCCGAGGTCGGCGCGGTGCGCCCCGTACTCGACGACAGCACCGGCTTCATGGTCGAGGGTGGCCGCCATCCGGTGGTCGAGGCCGCGGTCAAGGCCGCCGGCGACCCCTATACGCCCAATGACTGCACGCTGGACGGGTCGGATCTCCCGGCCGGGGACCGCGCCGGGGCCCGGCTGTCAATCGTCACCGGCCCGAACATGGCCGGCAAGTCGACCTTCCTGCGCCAGAACGCCCTGCTCGTGGTGCTGGCCCAGGCGGGAGCCTTTGTGCCGGCCCGGTCGATGCGGCTCGGCGTGGTCGACCGGCTGTTCAGCCGCGTCGGTGCCGGCGACGATCTGGCCCGGGGCCGCTCGACCTTCATGATGGAAATGGTCGAGACTGCCGCCATCCTGACCCAGGCCACCGACCGGTCCTTTGTGGTGCTGGATGAGATCGGCCGCGGCACCGCCACCTATGACGGTCTGGCCATCGCCTGGGCCACGGCCGAGGCCCTGCACGACCACAACCGCGCCCGCACCCTGTTCGCCACCCACTATCACGAGCTGGCGCGGCTGGAGGACCGGCTCGACCACGTCTGCAACCTGTCGATGCGGGCCCGCGAGTGGAATGGCGAACTGGTCTTTCTGCACGAGGCCGCGCCCGGTGCCGCAGACCGCTCCTATGGCGTGCAGGTGGCCAAGCTGGCCGGGGTTCCCGCCGCCGTGGTCTCCCGCGCCCGCGAGGTTCTGGACCGGCTCGAGACCGACAAGGCCGCCCACGTCCGGCTCGATGACCTGCCCCTGTTCGCCATGGCCGAGCCTGCCGCCGCCTCGATCCGTTCCTCGGCGGTGGATGAGGCCCTGACCGGAATCGACCCCGATTCCCTGACCCCGCGCGAAGCGCTGGAAGCCCTGTACCGGCTCAAGGGTCTGGCCGGCCGGTGACCCATCCACTCGCCGGTCAACTCGCCGCTGCGATCGCCACCCCCGACGTTCGCGCCACCGTCTCCGGAATTCTGACCCAACACTATCAGGCGGCACGGGCAAAGGTTGCCGCGCGACTGGCCGCCGGGCTGCCCGGCGTCGAGGTCGCCCGTCTCTATTGCGCCGCCGCCGACGATCTGCTGCTGGCCCTGTGGGAATTCACCACCGAGGTCCTGTATCCGGCCCCCAATCCGACCGAGGCCGAGCGCCTCTCCCTGATCGCCGTCGGCGGCTACGGGCGCGGTGTCCTCGCCCCCTTCTCAGACCTCGACCTGCTGCTCCTGCGGCCGTGGAAAACCACACCCCGCACAGAGTCGGTCGCCGAATTCGTCCTCTATGTGCTGTGGGACATGGGCCTGCGGGTCGGACAGTCGACGCGGTCGGTCAACGACTGCCTGGCCCTGGCGCGCAGCGACATGACGGTGCGCACCGCCCTGCTGGAGGCCCGCCCCCTGGCCGGGGACCGCGCGCTGACGGACAGCTTCATCGACACCTTCCGCAAGGAGGTCGCCCGCGCCGACCCGCGCCCCTTCATTGCCGCCAAGCTGGACGAGCGTGACACCCGCCACCAGAAATCCGGAGCCGTGCGCTACCGGGTCGAGCCGAATGTCAAGGACGGCAAGGGCGGTATGCGCGACCTCAACACCCTGTTCTGGATCGCCCGCTCACTGGCACCGGACAGCCCGCTGGGCGCGCGGGTGCTGGACGACCTGCTGACCAGCCGCGAGCGCCGCACCTTCGAGGAGGCCTTCGACTTTCTGTGGCGGGTGCGGGCCCATCTGCACCTGATCGTCGGCCGGGCCGAGGAAAAGCTGACTTTCGACCACCAGGCCGAAATGGCCCGGCGCATGGGCTGGCGCGGACGTGGCGACGAGCCGGCGGTGGAGCGGTTCATGCGCCGCTATTTCCTTGTCGCCCGCGACGTCGGGGCCCTGACCCGGGCCATGTCGGCCAAGCTGGAGGCGCGCCAGCAGAAGTCGACACTCAGCCTGTCGCGCCTGATACCGGGGCGGCGACGCAAGCTGGGCGTCGAGGGTTTCGTCGAGGATCGCGGTCGCCTGTCGGTGACCGGTGCCAAGGTTTTTGTCGCCGATCCGCTCAAGCTGCTGACCCTGTTTCGCGTCGCCGACACCCATGATCTGGACCTGCATCCGGACGCCTTTTCGGCGGTGACCCGGTCGCTGTCGCTGGTGACGCCGTCGTTGCGACGCGACCCGGAGGCGACGCGTACCTTCCTCGACATCCTCGCCCACGGCCAGCGTCCTTACCGGGTCCTGACCCTGATGAACGAGACCGGGCTGCTGGGCCGGTTCCTGCCCGAATGGGGGCGGATCGTCGGCCAGACCCAGTTCAACATGTACCACGCCTATACGGTCGACGAGCACACGCTCCAGGCCATCGGCATCATCAATGACATCGCCCGGGGCAAGCTGAAGGACGATCATCCGCTGTCGACCGGCATCGTCCATCTGATCGGGGATTTCGAGGCCCTGATGCTGGCCATGCTGCTGCACGACGTCGGCAAGGGCGGTGACCGTGGCCAGCTTGAGGACGGTGCCATCGCCGCACGCCGCGCCTGCGAACGTCTGGGCGTCGACAGCCGTCGCATCGAACGGGTGGTCTGGCTGGTGCGCAACCACCTGGCCCTGTCGGACTACGCCCAGAAGCGAGACGTCTCCGACCCCGACACCATCCGCGCCTTCGCCGATCTGGTCGGCGACCCGGAACATCTGCGCACCCTTCTGGTCCTGACGGTGGCCGATATTCGCGCCGTCGGCCCGGGCGTCTGGAACAGCTGGAAGGGCCAGCTGATGCGCGACCTGTACGACCGCACCGAAGCCCGGTTCCGTGGCGAGGACGTGCGTCGCGACGACCCGCTGGCCGAATTCCCCGATCTGGTCGAGCGGGCGCGCTCGGCCGGGGCCGCGGTCGAGGCCCTGCCGCCCGGCCCCGGCGACGATGCCGCCACCACCCGGATCGCCGTCGCGGCCCAGGACCGGCCCGGCCTGTTCGCCGCCCTCGCCGCCGCCCTGTCCACCGCCGGGGCCGATGTGGTCGGGGCCAGGGTCGCCACCGCCGAAGACGGCACCGCCCTGGATGTGTTCGAGGTCCAGGACGGAGCCGGCCTGGCCTATGGCCGGACCGAGCCGCGACGGCTCAAGCGGCTGCTGGCCCGGCTGGAGGCCGCCGCCCGTCGCGACACAGCCCCGGAACCGGCGGCCTCGGTCGAGGTCAGCCGGCGTCGCGCCGCCTTTGACGTTCGCCCGGTGGTGCTGATCGATGCGCGGACCAGCGACACCGCCGTGGTCATCGAGGTGTCGGGGTCTGACCGGCCCGGTCTGCTGGCCGACCTGGCGCGGGTTCTGTCGGCCCACAGGCTGTCGATCCGCTCGGCCCACATCGCCAGTTTCGGCGAACGCGCCGTCGACAGCTTCTATGTCGTCAATGCCCGCGGCCGGAAGCCTGTCGTCGGCAGTCGTACCGACGCCCTTCGCGCCGACCTCGAGGCCGTGCTGGACCAGCGGCTGGTCGCCCCCGCCGGACGCGCCGTCACCCCCGCCCGTGCCAGCGTTCGCGATGTATCCGACCTGAGCCGCAGCCGCACCGTATCGCCCGCCCCGGAACCACGCTAAGCGGTTCGTCCGCCCCTTCACCCGGATCGTTCGCCCGTGAGCCAGCCCCCCCGACCGACCGACGACACGCCGATCGACCCCGCCCTGCCGTCGATGGCTTCGTCGATCGACAATGATCGTCCGGCCACGGGTCCCAAGCCCGGCAAGGGCGGCGGCATGATGCGCAACTCGGCCATCTTCAGCAGTCTGACCCTGGTCAGCCGTCTGGCGGGGTTTGCCCGCGATGTGGTGATCTCGGCGGCCCTGGGGGCCTCGGCCGGGCCGGCGGCGGACGCCTACAATACCGCCCTGAACTTCCCCAACCTGTTCCGTCGCATCTTCGCGGAGGGCGCCTTCGCTGCCGCCTTCGTCCCGGCCTATGCAAAAACGCTGGAGACCGAGGGCGCGGAAGTCGCCGACAAGGTCGCCACCGACGCCCTGGCCACGGTGGCTGCCGTCACGGTTGTCCTGACCATCATCGCCCAGCTGACGATGCCGTGGCTGATGACGGTCATCAACATCGGCTTCCTCGATGATCCGGCCCGCTTCAAGCTGGCGGTGATCCTGACCCAGATCACCATGCCCTACCTGCCCTGTATGGCGGTGGCGGCCCTGCTCAGCGGCGTGCTCAACGCCCGCGGCCGCTTCATCGTCTCCGGAGCCTATCCGATCCTGCTCAACCTGATCATGCTGGCCGCGGTCATCCCGGCCCGGGGCGACCAGGTCGGGGCCGCCTATGCGGCCTCCTGGGCCGTGCTGGTCGCCGGCGTGGCCCAGGCCGGCCTGTGCTGGTGGGCCGCGCGCAAGGCCGGGGCCAATATCCGTCTGGCCTGGCCGCGTCTGAGCCCGGCGGTCAAGGCCATCATCATCACCGCCATCCCCGCCGCGATCGGCAATTCGGCGACCCAGATCAACGTCTTCATCTCCGGGAACCTGTCCAGCTTCGTCGCCGGCGGCCGCACCTGGCTGGCCACCGCTGACCGACTGTACCAGTTGCCGCTCGGCCTCGTCGGCGTGGCCATCGGCATCGCCCTGCTGCCGCGCCTGTCGCGCGCCGTGGCCTCCGAGGACCACGGCCAGCAGCAGGCGTCTATGGACGAGGCGGTGACGCTGTCCATGGCCCTGACCCTGCCGGCCGCCGCCGCCCTGATGGCCATGCCCTATTTCCTGATCGACGCCCTGTTCACCCGCGGTGCCTTCCTGCAGATCGACGCCGTCAACACGGCCCGGGCCCTGTTCCAGTTCGGCTGGGGCGTGCCCGCCTTTGTGCTGATCCGCATTCTCGCCCCCGCCTATTTCGCCCGTCGCGACACCCGCACGCCGATGCTGTTCGCCCTCGTCTCGGTGGCCGTGAACGCGATCCTGGCGATCGCCCTGTTCAATCTGGGCATGGGCGTCGCGGGCATCGCCGCCGCGGTCAGCGCCGCGGCCTGGACCAATGCCGGCCTGCTGGGCCTGACCCTGTGGCGGCGCAATCATTACCGCCCGGGCAAGGCGGCCCTGTCGCGTCTGGTCCGCATCGCCCTGGCCAGCGCCGGTCTCGCCGTGATCGTCGGCCTCGCGGCTTCGGCCCGGCCGCTGTTCGAGGCACCGGTCGCCGGGACCCTGGCCCTGGTCGGTCTGGACCACGGGGCCAAGGAACTGGGCCTGGTGCTGGTGACCCTGGTCGGGGGCCTGACCTATGTCGCCCTGGCCTTCGCCACCCGGGCGCTGACCATGGCCGAGGTCAAGACCTTGCTGGGCCGCAGCCGCCGCTAGACCCTTGCCCTGACGCCGGGGGTAAGGCATCTGCGCGGGCATGTACGACCCGATCGCGCCCGCCGCCCCGTCGCCCGCCTATTCCGGCCCCCGCCGCATCCTCAGCGGTATCCAGGCGTCGGGAGCCCTGCATCTGGGTAATTATCTGGGCGCCTTGAAACGGTTCACCGAACTGCAGGACCAGGGCGCGCCCTGTTTCCTGTTCGTGGCCGATCTGCACGCGATCACCGTGTGGCAGGACCCGGCCCTGCTGGCCGCCCAGAACTCGCGAGATTGCCGCCGCCTATCTGGCCTCGGGACTCGATCCGGCCCGGTCGGTGATCTTTCCGCAGTCGGCGGTGCGGGCTCACTCAGAGCTGGCCTGGATCCTCAACTGCGTCGCCCGCCTCGGCTGGCTGGACCGGATGACCCAGTTCAAGGAGAAGTCGGGCAAGCACAAGGAGCGCTCCAGCGTCGGCCTCTACACCTATCCGGTGCTGCAGGCGGCCGACATCCTGCTGTACAAGGCGACCGAGGTGCCGACCGGCGAGGACCAGAAACAGCATCTGGAACTGACCCGCGACATCGCCCAGAAATTCAACACCGACTTCAATGCGCCCGGCTTCTTCCCGCTGCCCGAGCCGCTGACCCAGGGGCCGGCCCCGCGGGTGATGAGCCTGCGTGACGGGGCGGCCAAGATGAGCAAGTCCGACCCCTCGGACCAGTCGCGCATCAATCTGACCGACGATTCCGACACCATCGCCGCCAAGATCCGCAAGGCCCGCACCGACGCCGAACCCCTGCCCGAAACCATCGAGGGCCTCGCCGACCGGGCCGAGGCGAAGAATTTGTGACCATCTACGCCGCCCTCGCCGGCATGAGCCGCGAGGCGATTCTGGCCGAATTCGGTGGCCAGGGCTTCGGTGTGTTCAAGCCGAAACTGGCCGAACTGGCCGTGGCCTCGATGGCCCCGGTCAGCAGCGAGATGCGCCGGTTGATGGCTGATACGACCGAGATCGACCGTGTCCTGAAGGACGGGGCCGAACGCGCGGCCGCCATCGCCGACCCGGTCGTGGCCGAGGTCAAGAAGATCGTCGGCTTCTGGCGCGGCTGACGGCAACGGCGGTTTCCGGACCTCGCACTTTGACAGGCGGTTCCACCCGGGGTCGTTCGAGCCTAGAGCGTCTTCGCCAGAGTTGGAATCGCGGAGGATTCCCAAGGTACTCGGATTGTGATTTAACATGGGGGCTGGATGGGAGGCCAGCTTGCATGCCCAAGCCCTATTCCACCGATCTTCGCGGACGTGTGATCGCCGCTGTTGAGGCCGGCGAGACGCGTCGGGCGGCGGCGGCGCGGTTCGGCGTCAGTGGGTGGGGGGGGGGATGAGGGGTGGGGGGATGGGGGACGCCTCCCTTCCCCTGGCTCCCCACCGGGTCTCGTGCTCTCCGTGGCAAAAGCCGGATCTGACGTGAGGGCTTGTTGAATGGGATCAGGGTAATCAATATCCTGTGGAACTTCCTCCGTGTGAGGGTCACCTTCAAAAAACCTGAGGAAGACGGCCGGATGGAAAAGAGTGGAAGCGACACCAGCACCGGATTGATCCGCGCCGGCGGTTCGATCGACGAGACCTGGGCCAAGACCAACATGACCCGCACCCACGGCCGGTCACGTCGGGGTGAGCGGCTCGTAGCCAGGGTTCCTCACGGCCACTGGACGACGATGACCTTCATCGCCGCCCTGCGCCACGACCGGATCGACGCGCCGATGGTGCTCGACGGGCCAATCAATGGGACTGGTTCCGGGCCGGGCTTAGTAGGCCTTCTTACCACCCGACCCTCAATCCCGGTGAGTGGTCGTGCTCGACAACCTCGGAGCCACAAGGGAAGGCGGTCCGGCAGGCCATCCGCAGGGCCGGGGCCCACCTGTTCCTGCCGCCCTACAGCCCGGACCTCAATCCATCGAACAGGTCTTCTCCAAGCTGAAGACCCTGTTGCGCAAGGCCGACGAGCGCACCGTCGAGGCCAATGGCGACGATCGGCAGCCTTCGATCCGCTTCAGCCCGAAGAGTGGCCAACTACTTTATCAACAGCGGCTATGCGTTTAACTAAAACAAAGACGCAGAGCATGACCTCTTTCGACGGAATCGGGATTCCCAAATCGGTAGCGATCTAATTCATCGTTCGTGTGGATGGAGGCCAGCATGTATGACAGCTCCCTATTCGGTTGATCTTCGATCGCGTGCCTTGGCGCGCAAGGCGGCCGGCGAGACGCACCGGGAAATCGCGGCAGCTCTTCGGATCAGTCCGTCGTGTCTGTCGAAATGGGCGCGTCATGAACGCGAGACCGGGTCTCTGGAACCGGCCCGGATCGGCGGCTGCAAGCCCCGAACGCTTTCGGGCGAGGTGGCCGCGTGGCTGCGAGAGCGGATCGCCTCGGGCCCGATCACGCTGCGGGGGCTGACGGCCGAGTTGGCCGAGCGGGGGATCAAGACCCAGCCCCGCGCGGTGTGGGTGTTCCTGCATGCCGAGGGTTTCAGCTTCAAAAAAAACCCTGCTGCCCGAGGAGCAGACGCGGCCTGACGTGGCGCGTAAACGCACGCGCTGGAAGGCGTATCAGGGCCGGATCGACCCGTCCCGGTTGGTGTTTCTGGACGAGACCTGGGTCAAGACCAACATGGCCCCACTCCGAGGATGGGGTCCGCGCGGTCGTCGGCTGAAGGCCCACGCCCCCTTCGGCCACTGGAAGACCCAGACCTTCATCGCCGCCCTGCGTCACGACCGCATCGACGCGCCCTGGGTGATCGACGGGCCGATCAACGGCGAGCTGTTCCGGGTCTATGTCGAGGAAGTTCTGGCCCCAACCCTGAAGCCCGGCGACGTCGTCGTGCTCGACAATCTGGGCAGCCACAAGGGCAAGGCCGCGCGCGCCGCCGTCCGGGCCAGGGGAGCCCATCTGATCTTTCTGCCGCCCTACAGCCCGGACCTGAACCCGATCGAACAGGTCTTCGCCAAGCTCAAACACCTGATGCGAAAGGCCCAGCCCCGAGACGTCGAGGCCACATGGCGAAAGGTCGGTCAGCTCCTTGAGCTCTTCACACCCAACGAATGTGCCAGTTACCTCGTCAACTCTGGATATGGTTCCGTGTGAACGAGTTCCGCTCTAGATCGACCGTCATGAGCCATCCCCTCGATCGTGCTGTCTGGAACGCCCTGACCACCCGGCTGTCATCGTTCGTGACGGCGGACTCCGACGTCCACGCCGTGCGCATCGACCCCGAGGTCGGCGTCTTCCTCGCTGCCGCCGATACGTCGCCCGCCAGCGTCGCACGGCTGAACGAACTGGCGCACCGTCATCCGGGGGCCGGTCTGGTCGAGCTCGAAGGCAGCCCGATCGCTGCTGTCCTGCCCGTGGGCGTCGCGGTCGCCCGCCGCATCCCCCTGGTACAGATGACGGCGACCACCCTGACGCCCGGCGGCCGGGATCTGCCCTTCGAGACCCTGACCGAGGCCGATGCGCCGGCCATGCTGGCGCTGGCGACGCTGACGCAGCCCGGCCCGTTCCGGTCGGCGACGCGCAATCTGGGTCCGTTCATCGGGGTGAAGCGTGACGGTGAGCTGATCGCCATGGCGGGACGACGCCTGCGGGTCGACCGCTTCACCGAACTGAGTGGCGTCTGCACCCACCCCGACCATCGCGGCCAGGGTCTGGCCGCGGCCCTGTCGCGGGCGGTCATCGGCGAGATCCTGTCTACGGGCGAGGGCGTCTTCCTGCATGCCTTTGACGGTCACGATGCGACCATCGCCCTGTACCGTTCACTGGGCTTCGAAATCCGGGCCCGAATGACCTATACGATCCTGGCCGATTGACGGGGGATACGGGCATGAGCACGCACGAGGCGATCGTCGAATGGGTCCGGGGCGATCAGGGCTTCGCCGACAACCTCTATTCGCGTGGCCACGACTGGCGCTTCGACGGCGGGGCGGTGGTGCGCGGCTCCTCGGCCCCGACCAGCGTGCCGGTTCCGATGTCCGATATCACCGCCGTCGATCCCGAGGAGGCGCTGGTGGCGGCCCTGTCCAGCTGCCACATGCTGTTCTTCCTGGCCTTCGCCCGCAAGGACGGCTTCGTGGTCGATCACTATCGCGATACGGCGGTCGGCCTGCTGGACCGTGATGCGCGCGGCAGGATGGCCATGACCGTGATCACCCTGCGCCCCGCCGTGATCTTCTCGGGCGAGTCCCGCCCGGATGACGCCACGATCGAGGCCTTGCATCACCGGTCGCATGAGGCCTGCTACATCGCCAATTCCATCCACGCCGAAGTCCGTATCGAGCCGGCCTAAGGCGGCGGCGCGACCGCGACATCCTCGAGCAGGGCGCGGAAGCGACGCACTGCCTCGGCCGTCAGCTCCGGATCGTGACGCATCGGCGGGGCGCTGGTCGGTTCATCGAAAGAATGGCTGCCCTCGGCGATCCAGGTTTCGATATCCGTTCCACAGTTGCGCACCATATCGTGCACCCGCTGGGCGTTGCGCACACTGGTCAGGTGGTCGGTGCGCGCGATCACCGCCAACGTCCGGGGACAGTGCCGCCACGGCCGCATCCGGTTGCGGGCGAGGAAGCCGACATAGGGGTAGGCCAGATAGGCGGCGATGACCGGATCGAGACGGACGCCGCCGGGATCGGCCAGGGTCAGGCCGGGACCCGACCGGTCGGCGCTCATCGCCTCCATGATGCCCCAGCCGCCGTGACTCCAGCCGGCCATGGCGATGCGTTCGCCGTCGACTTCGGGCATCTGCGACACGCCGTACAGGGTGGCCAGCACATCCCCGGCCCGCTCGGCTCCGCGCAGCACCAGACCGGTGCAGACGGCACCCAGGGCAAAGGTCCGGCTGAAGCCGCGCCCGGCATAGGAATCGACGGTATAGGCGCGCCAGCCCGCGGCCCTGGCCGCCTCGGCATAGAGCGGCAGATGGTCTCTCAGCCCGCCACATCCGTGAAACAGCAGCACCGCCGGCCGCGGCCGGTCATCGTCCGGCCCGGTGACCGTGGTGTAGGGCGCGAGTTTCGCCCAGCGGGAGGCCAGCGTATCCATGACCCGAGCCTAGCGGTCCCCGTCGGGCTCAAATAGCCGAAATCGTCGCCCCCGCGCTCATTCAGCGAACGACCCCGTCGTGAGCGACAGCGCCCGGAAGCGCGCTCAAGTCGCGAGCCGCCGCGCGGCGAGCACAGCGCCCTAAAGAGACCTAGTGCCGGAACACCCGCACCCCGGTGAAGGCCATGGCCAGACCGGCCTCGTCGGCGGCGGCGATAACCTCGGCGTCGCGCATCGAGCCGCCCGGCTGGATCACTGCGGAGGCCCCGGCGGCGGCGGCCTCGATCAGGCCGTCGGCGAACGGAAAGAAGGCTTCCGAGGCACAGGCCGACCCCTGGGCCAGCGATCGGGCCAGCCCCTTGACCTCTCCGGCCTCGGCGGCGCGGATGGCGGCGATGCGGGCGCTGTCACGACGGTTCATCTGACCGGCCCCGATGCCCGCCGTCTGGCCGTCGCGGGCATAGACGATGGCATTGGACTTGACGTGCTTGGCCACGGTGAAGGCGAACAGCATGTCACGCACTTCACTCGGGGTCGGCTGACGCCGGGTGACGATCTTCAGGTCCTGGGCGGTGATCCGGGTGCGGTCGCGCGACTGCACGAGGAAGCCCCCCGCCACCGAGCGGAACACCTCGCCCTCAGCCAGGGCGTCGGGCAGGCCGTCGGTCAGCAGCAGGCGCAGGTTCTTCTTGGCAGCGAAGACGGCCCGGGCCTCGTCGTCAGCCCCGGGGGCGATGACCACCTCGGTGAAGATCTCGGTGATGGCCCGGGCGTCGGCTCCGGTCAGGGGCCGGTTGACCGCGATCACCCCGCCGAAGGCCGACACGGAATCGCACTCCAGCGCCCGCACATAGGCCTGGTTCAGGTCATGACCGATGGCCACGCCGCACGGATTGGCGTGTTTGACGATGACACAGGCCGGCGCGTCGAACTCGGCCACCAGTTCATAGGCGGCGTCAGCATCGGCGATATTGTTGTAGCCCAGTTCCTTGCCCTGGATCTGTTCGGCATGGGCCACGCCCGGCCGGACCAGTCCGGTGCGGTAGAAGGCCCCGCTCTGGTGCGGATTCTCGCCATAGCGCAGGGTCTGGGCGAGGCTGCCGGCGATGGTCTTGCGCGCCGGGGCTGTGTCTTCGACCTGACCGGCGAACCACCCCGATACGGCGGCGTCATAGGCCGCGGTGCGCGCGAAGGCCCGGGCCGCCAGCCGCTTGCGCAGGGCCAGGGTGGTCGCGCCGTCGGCCTGCAGGGCCGCGGTCACCTCGGCCACGCCCTCGGCGTCGACGCAGACGGCGACATAGCCGTGGTTCTTGGCCCCGGAGCGGATCATCGCCGGACCGCCGATGTCGATGTTCTCGACCGCCGCCTCGAAGCCGCCGCCTGCGGCCACCGTGGCCTCAAACGGGTACAGGTCGATCCAGACGATATCGATCGGGCCGATGCCGTGGGTCGTCATGGCCTCGGCGTGGGCGGCGGCGTCGCGCACCCCCAGCAGGCCGCCGTGCACCACCGGGTGCAGGGTCTTGACCCGGCCATCCATCATCTCGGGAAAGCCGGTCAGATCGGCGACGTCCCTGACCGGCAGGCCGAAGCCGGCGATCGCCGCCCGCGTGCCGCCGGTCGAGACCAGTTCGACCCCCAGGTCGTGCAGGGTCTGCGCCACTTCTTTCAGCCCCGCCTTGTCCGACAGGGAGATCAGGGCACGCACGGGCTTGACCCGGTCGGGCGCAGGCGGAAAGTCGGGAGCGGCGGGCATGACGGCGTCCGTTCATTGGGGGCTGGGGAGGGCGCGGGCCATCTAGCATCCCGGACCGCCAGCGTCACCCTCTAGACCGGATCACCCGCCGCCCCGGCCGGGCTCAGCTTCCAGCGGATCTTGGTCTCGGAGTCGGTCCGGGCCGAGCCGCGCACCACGATCTGCAGCGACCGCCGGGTCAGGCCGTCCTCGACATGGACCGAGGGCTCGATGGCGACGTCAGGGCCGTCCGTGCGGAACCACCAGCCCCGACCGGAATGGCCACGCAGCAGGATCGAGCGCCGGTCACGCGCCAGCGAGGCCTGGACCCCGGGCTCCAGCTGGAAGCGGGCCGCGTAGGGGGCGGCGATGATGCGCACCACCTCGGCCTGGCCCGAGGCCGGGTACAGCCGCTCCTCGGCCCGCAATTCATCGAGTCGCTGGTCCAGATACAGCCGCCGCTGATGCAGCAGGCCATAGCGCGGCACCCAGCCGTCGTGCTGCACCTCCAGCCAGACTGCGCCCTCGCCATCGCGCTGTTCGACCTCGACGTTGAGGGAGCGCCCGACCAGTCGCGGGCCCAGCAGGTCCGCCTTCCAGCCGCCCAGGGGTTCGGCGATCGACATCTCGCCCAGGGTCAGGGTCGAATGGCCCGGCGTCAGCCGCAATCCCTGGCGATCAGCGGCACGTGGTGTCCAGCCACAGCCCGAGATCAGCCGGTCACGGCCACAGACGATCTCCAGCGCCAGCGGCTGGGCGCAGGCGGCCGTTGACCAGGCCCCACGCGCCGGCGCGGCGGCATCGGCCACGATGGTCAGCAGCGGGCTCTGAATGCGCACGATCCCGGCCACGGCCGCGCCCGAAACCGGCTCGATGACCTCATCATCGACACGGGCGGCGGCAACACGGGCCACCGTCGACGGGCCGCCTCCCTGCATGGCCACCAGTCGACCGTCCGGCAGGGTCTGAACGTTCAACGCCGCCGTCAGCCGGACGATGCTGTCGCGCACCGCCTCGGGGGCCGGCTCCGACAGCTGGGCGAGGGCGTCATCGAGAGTCAGCAGGTCCAGCAGCAGCTCCAGTCCGGCCTCGGCGCTGCGCGAACTGTGACCGCCATCGGCCCCGACCGTCTCCTTCAGAGCCCTGGCCAGACGTTTCAGCGCAGTCTTGCGGATCGACACCCCGGCCGGACCGGCCAGAACACTGCCGGCCACGGCGGCGGCGGTCAGACGTTCGGCCTTGCCCGCCAGGCCGCCGGGCGGACGCAACAGCTGGCGCGCCTGACGCCCCAGCGCCTCGGCCAGCCGCAACCGCTCGGCCTCGGTCGCCACGCCGCCCATGCGCCGGGCGGCGCATGCCAGGGCATAGACACGCCGGGCCAGGATGTCCGGCTGCCAGGCGAAGGGCGACCAGCGGCTGAACAGGTCATCCCACGCCAGGGTCAGCCGCAAAGCCTCGCGCGCGCCGCGCTCACCGCCCAGCATCAGGGCCGACAGCCAGTTGAACGCGTGCAATTCGACAGCGAAGGTCCGGGTCGGGCTGGGTCGGTTCCACGGATCGGCCGGAGCCGGCGCATCGAGATTGAACCCGGCCAGGGCAAAGCGCCCACCGAGAATGCTCTTGCCCAGGGCCGGATCGGCGGGACGAAAATCGCGGGGGGTGGCGGCAAAGGCCGTAACCTTGCCGCCGCCGAGGGTCAGGCCGTAACCGGGCAGGCCATACAGCTCGATCCACAGCTGCCGGGTCAGCAAGCGGCCGACGATGGCCGGCCAGAGGCCCGGTCCGGTCACCGCCCCGGTCGCCCGCACAGGCGTTCGCATCGGCGCACCGCGCAGGCCGGGGATCTCTCCGGCCGGCGGCGCGGCGGCCTCGCTGCGGGCGAACGGACCGAGGGGGCTCACGCGGCTCCCTTCAGGGCCCGGATGTTGGCAGCGTAGGCCGACGGTCCGCCACGGAACACGGCGGTCCCGGCGACCAGCGCATCTGCGCCGGCCGCGACACAGGCTCCGGCATTGGCGGCGGTGACTCCGCCGTCAACCTGCAGGTGGGCCGTCGAACCCGCCGCGTCCAGCAAGGCCCGCGTTCGCTCGATCTTGCGCAGGGAGGCGTCAATGAAGGACTGGCCGCCAAAGCCGGGGTTGACCGACATGATCAACACCAGATCGACCAGGTCGATCACATCCTCCAGCACCGCCAGCGGCGTCCCCGGATTTAGCACCACGCCGGCCTTCGCGCCCAGCTGGCGAATCCGGCCCAGGGTGCGGTGCAGGTGCGGCCCGCTCTCGGGATGAACGCTCAGAATATCGGCCCCGGCCTCACGATAGGCCTCCAGCCATGGATCGACCGGCGCGACCATCAGATGCACGTCGAACGGCAGGGTCGTGTGCGGTCGCAGCGCCTTCATCACGTCCGGACCGAGGGTGATGTTGGGCACGAAATGCCCGTCCATCACATCAACATGGACCCAGTCCGCGCCGGCCGCCTCGATCGCAGCCACCTCCTCGCCCAGACGGGCGAAATCACTGGCGAGGATCGACGGAGCAATCAGGGGTGTGGACATGGACCCGGGATAAGACGGCTGGCCGCGAGGGGCAAGCGTGACCTCGCCGCATCCGCCGTCCGACCACCGGGCCCCCGGTCAGATACGCTCCAGTTTGGCGATGAAGAAGCCGTCGACGCCACCGCGCTCGGGCCACATCGACGGCAGGATGCGCAGCCAGCCTTCGGGCGTCAGCGCCTCGTCCGGGGCCCCCACCGCCACCGGATCGGCCGGCACGGTGCGGAAGGCCGGGTTGCGGCGCAGGAAGGCGATGATCTGGGTCTCGCCCTCCTCGCGTTCCAGCGAGCAGACGCAATAGACCAGCCGTCCCGCCGGTCCGACGCGTTCGGCCGCCGCGTCCAGCAGCCGGTGCTGGACGTCCGCCAGCTTGGCCACCTCGGCCGGCTTGGTGGCGCGCAGCACCTCGGGATTGCGCCGGAAGGTGCCGGTGGCGGTGCAGGGCGCGTCCAGCAGCACCGCGTCATAGGTGCGGCTGTCCAGCCAGTCCTCGGCCGGGCGGGCCACCACCTCGGCCTCCAGACCGACCCGGGCCAGATTACGATGCAGGCGTTTCAGACGCGCCTCCGACCGGTCCAGGGCCGTAACCACCGCCCCGGCCGCAGCCAGTTGCATGGTCTTGCCCCCGGGGGCGGCGCACATGTCCAGGGCGGTCTCGCCGGCCTGCGGGGCCAGCAGCCGGACGGGAACGGCGGCGGCGGCGTCCTGGACCCACCAGGTGCCGTCCTCGAACCCGGGCCAGCCGGCCACATCGCCGTGCCGCCCGGTGCGGACCGAGCCGCCCGGCAGAACGTCACCCTCGACCAGTTCGGCCAGGGCTGCGGCGTCGACTCCGGGCTTGAGGGACAGATCGGTCGGTGGTTCCTCGCGGGCCGCCAGGGCCAGACCGGCCAGGGCCGCGTCCCCATAGGTCTGACGCCAGCGCGCGACCAGCCAGTCGGGCAGGTTGGATTCGGCGGTGGTCAGGCCCGGGCCCTCGCGGCCGATGCCGCGCAGCACGGCATTGACCAGATTCTTGTAGGGGCGGGTCTTGGGGTCGCGTTCGGCCAGCTTGACCGCCGTCGACACCGCCGCGAAGGCCGGCGTGTCCAGCACCAGGGTCTGGGCCAGGGCGATACGCAGGATGGTGCGCACCGCCTCGGGCGGGGACTTCTGCAGGCGGCGATTTAGGATCTGGTCGATCTCACCCAGTCGACGCAGGGCCGCCATGGCCACGGCCCGGGCAAAGGCCCGGTCCGGGCCGGGCAGGTTGCTGACGGCCGGCAGGGCCAGGGCCTCGTCCAGTCCGCCGCGGCGAATCAATGCCCCGTTCAGCAGCAGACCGGCGGCGATGCGTGCCTCGACCCCGATGTCGGCGGACGCATCGGGCTCCAGTCGCTCGGGCCGGGGGCGTTCGGGCCGCGGACCCCGCGCCTTGTCGGCCATGCGCCGCCCGCGTGCGGCCGAGTCGCCGCCCTTGCTGCGCCCTTTCGGGGTTCCACCACTCATACGGACACCTGGGTGCCGAGCTCGACCACGCGGCCCGGCGGAATATGGAAGAAGTCGGTCGGGTTGGCGGCGTTTCTCATCAGGAAGATATACAGGCGATCCTGCCAGATCGGCATGCCCTTGTGCGCCGAGGGGATCACTGAACGACGCCCCAGGAAGAAGCTGGTCGACATGATGTCGAACTTCAGCCCCTGCTGTTTACGGCTCAGGTTGAGCGCCTTGGGCACATTGGGCTGTTCCATGAAGCCGTAGGAGATGACCAGTTTCTTGAAGTCATCCGAGATCGGCTCGATGCGGACGCGATCGGCCTCGGAGACACGCGGCCGGTCCATGGTGCGCACGGTCAGGATGATGTTCTTCTCATGTAACACCTTGTTGTGCTTGAGGTTATGCATCAACGCGACAGGAGCGATGTCGGCGTCGGAGGTCAGGAAGATCGCTGTGCCCGACGCCCGGTGCGGCGGACGCGCCCGCAGCATTTCGATCAGGTCGGTCAGCGGCAGGCTGTCCTTGCGCGTCTTGGTGGTGAGCAATTGCGTCCCACGCGTCCAGGTCCACATCAACAGGACGATCCCGCCGCCAATGGCCAGCGGGGCCCACGCACCCTGCGGGATTTTCATGAGATTCGACCCGAAGAAGGCGAGGTCGATGATCAGGAAGGGCGTAATGGCCAGCACGCTCACCGGCAGGCTCCACTTCCACAGTCGACGGACGATGAACCAGGCCAGCAGGCTGTCGACCAGCATGGCCCCTGTCACGGCCACGCCATAGGCACCGGCCAGCTGGGACGAGGTCGGGAACAGAACCAGCAGCAGCAAGACCCCGAGCAGCATGGCCATATTGACCGACGGCACAAAAATCTGGCCGGCCTGACTCTCACTCGTCTGCAGGATCTTGATGCGCGGCAACAGGCCCAGCTGCACGGCCTGTTGTGTCAGCGAGAAGGCTCCGGTGATCACGGCCTGGCTGGCGATGATGGTGGCCATGGTCGCCAGGATCAGCACCGGCCAGTAGATGACCTCGGGAATCATCTCCCAGAAGGGATTTCGACCGCGCCGACGGATCGCTCAGCACCAGTGCGCCCTGGCCCAGATAGTTCAGCATCAGACAGGGCAGCACGAACCACAACCAGCCGGCCCGGATCGGGGCCTTCCCGAAATGGCCCATGTCCGTATAGAGGGCCTCGGCCCCGGTGACGGCCAGGAAGACACTGCCCAGCAGGATGAAGCCGAGGATTCCGTTGTCGATCAGGAACAGTGCGCCGTAGTGCGGCGATATGGCCCTGAGGATGCTGAGGTCGTCGAGAATGTGAAACAGACCGAGCGCCGCCAGCACCAGAAACCAGACGCTGGTGATCGGGCCGAAGGCACGCGCCATGCTGGCGGTGCCGCGGGCCTGGACCATGAACAGGGTGATCAGGATGCCGACCGTGATCGGCAGGATGAACGGCGTCATCCGGCCGGCGACACCGGGCGCGTCGCCCAGTCCCTCGACCGCCGACAGAACCGACACCGCCGGTGTCAGCACCCCGTCGGCATAGAACATGGCCGCGCCGCAGACGCCGAGAAAGAACACCAGCGTCGAGCGCTTGCCGATGGCCCGCTGGGCCAGGGCCATCAGGGCCAGGGTACCGCCCTCGCCCTTGTTGTCGGCCCGCATCAGAAAGAAGACGTATTTGACCGTGACCACCAGGATCAGGGCCCAGAACACCAGCGAAACCGTACCCAGCACGGCCAGTTCGGCCGCGCCGCCGCTGCGCGAATGGGCCAGCGCCTCGCGCATGGCGTAGAGCGGGCTGGTGCCGATGTCGCCAAACACCACACCGATGGCCCCGATCGCCAGGCCCAGCTTGCCGGCCTTGACGTGCCCACCCTCACCGGCCGCCGCCGGATGCGGATGTGCCGGTGCGACGGACTTGTCGCCGGGTGTCTGGGAGTTTGAGGTGGTGGCGGCGCTGCCGTCTTCACCTGGGGGAGGGGCCCCGACCATGAACAGCCTCCGGGTGCCGCAGAACACGGTCCCATCAAGAGCGGCGAGCCTTTAGTCCCTTTCCAGTGCCGGTTCAATCGTGGCCGCAAGCCTGCAGAGGCACTGATTGTGTAACCCGCGGCGACGCCCTACCTTCACAGTCACACCATGTCAGACAGTCAACGCTTTCCCGTCGCCGCCCATGTGCTGGCCTATCTGGCCCACAAGGACGCCTTTGCGCCCGGCCAGGCGATCGCCAGCGCCGTTCTGGCCGGCTCGGTTCCGACCAATCCCGTCGTTGTCCGTCGCGTCACCGCCCTGCTGGCCCGTGCCGGGCTGATCGCCACCCGTCCAGGAGCCAGCGGCGGGGCCTGGTTGCTGCACCGGCCGGAAGACATCGCCCTCGATACCGTTCTGCACGCGGTCCACGGCTGCGCCCACCTCGGCTCCCCGCCGGCCGGGGCCAGGGGCTGTCCGGTCGGCGAACACATCCCCCGTCAGGTGGGCAAGGCCCTGATCGCCGCCAACACCGCTGCGGCCGAGGCCCTGTCGCGCATCACCATCGCCGACCTGCTGGCCACCGATCCGGCGGCCCTCGCCGGTATCGTCCTGCCGGACCGGACTGCGGTTCCCGCGTGAGCGGTACGCGACGGACGGTCCTCATCACCGGGGCCTCGGCGGGCATCGGGGCCGCCCTGGCCCGGGTGTATGCCGCCGAGGGCTGGGATCTGGTCCTGACGGCCCGCCGTCGCGCGCCGCTCGAGGCCCTGGCCGCAGCCCTGACGGCCGACCACAACTGCACCGTTACCGTCCTGATCGCCGATCTCGCCGATCCCGACGCCCCCGATCGCCTTGTCGCCGACCTTGCCGCACGCGGCCTGACCGTCGACGGCCTGATCAACAATGCCGGATTCAGCTGCACCGACGGCTTTCTCAACACCGATCCGGCGCGGCACGCGGCGATGATCCGGGTCATGCTGACCGCCCCGGTCGCCCTGTGCCGGCGACTGGCCCCCGGCATGGTCGCGCGCGGCTTCGGCCGCATTCTCAATGTGTCCTCGCTGGCGGGCCAGATGCCGGCCACCGGCGGCGACACCCTGTACGGCCCGATCAAGAGCTTCCTGACCAAGGCCACAGCTGGCCTGCACCTGGAACTGCGCGGCACCGGGGTTCACGTCACCGCCCTGTGCCCCGGCTACACCCTGACCGAGTTCCACGACGTCAACGGCACCCGCGATCAGGTCTCGGCCGCCTATCCGGCCTGGATGTGGCAGAGCGCCGATCATGTGGCCCGGGTCGGCTACCGTGCCTGCGAGGCCAACCGTCCGAAGGTCGCGCCGGGCGTGATGAACAATCTGCTGGCGCTGTTGCCCAAGCTGCTGCCGGACGCCGTGGCCCTGCGCATGGTCGGCGGACATGCGAAACGGCTGAAGCGGATCTAGCCACCAGCCGGATAGGGGGCGGTCACATCGCCGCTGAACATGCCCGGCAGGGCCTCGCCGAAACCGGCCAGCATGAACTGGATCGCCAGGGCGCACAGGATCAGGCCCAGCACCCGCACCACAATTGTCATGCCGACGTCGCCCAGCAACCGGCTGATCGGGCCGGTCAGGGCGAAGATGATGAAGGTGGCCAGACCCGCGGCCCCGATGGCCACCAGCGCGGCCACGGTCCCGGCGGTGCCGATCTTCTGGGCCTCACCGGCCTGGATAATGATGGTTGAGATCGCGCCCGGTCCGATCAGCAGCGGCATGGCGAACGGCACCACCAGACGCTGGAAGCGGCGCTTGGCATAGCCGCGCACATCGGCGGCGTCGGCGACCGCATCGGCATCGGCGAACATCTTGAGAAAATCGCCGCGGGTCATGTCGAGGCCCAGCAGCAGCAGCAAAATACCGCCGGCGATGCGGAAGGCGGCCAGCGAGATGCCGAAAAACTGCAGTAATGTCAGGCCGCTAAAGAAGAAGATCGTCAGGAAACCGACGATGAACAGGCACAGCAGGCCGGTGACCTGCATTCTCTGCCGGGCGCTGGCCCCGGCGGTGGCGGCGGCGAAAATGGGGATATTGCCGATCGGATCGACAAGGGCGAACAGCGCCACGAACAGGTTGACCCCCAGATCGACCGCGTCCATTGCCTGCTTCTCCCACCCTTGGTGTCACCCCGGTCGGGCGCGACGTGTTTCACGTCAACCCTTAGCCGGTCATCCGGAGCCCGTCGATGACCTCTCCGCTGCTCAGCGACCCACGTTTGATTGTCGGTCTCGACCTGCCCTCGATCGAGGCGGCCAGGGCCATGGTCACCGCCATCGGCGACGTCGTCACCTGCTACAAGGTCGGCCTCAGCCTGCTGGCCCGCCCCGGCGGCGTCGCCTTCGCCCACGAGCTGCGCGCCATGGGCAAGTCGGTGTTCCAGGACTGGAAGCTGCACGACATCGGGGCCCAGGTCGAAGGCGCGACCCGCGCCGTGGCCGAAGGCGGCTGCGACCTGCTGACCGTCCATGCCGAGCCCCAGGTGATGCAGGGGGCCGTGCGCGGTCGCGGCGATATGGAGACGAAGATTCTCGCCGTCACCGTGCTGACCAGCCTGTCCCAGGCCGACCTGACCCAGATCGGCTATGGCCACAGCCCCGCCGAGCTGGTCGAGCGTCGGGTCCGTCAGGCGCTGGATTGCGGCGTCGACGGCGTCGTCTCCAGCCCGCTTGAGGCCGCCCGCGCCCGGGCCCTCGCCCGCGCCGCCGGCCGGCCTGACTTTCTGGTGGTCACCCCGGGGGGTGCGGCCCGCCGGTGCCGATCGCGGCGACCAGCAACGCGTCGCCACCCCGGCCGAGGCCCTGCGTGCCGGGGCCAGCCATCTGGTCGTGGCCCGGCCGGTCATCGCCGCGCCCAGTCCCCAGATGGCCGCGGCCCGGATCGCCGGCGAGATGGACGGTATCGAAGCCGCCTGAAACCTAGCCGCGCTCGCCGGGTTCCTGGCGGTAGTTGTGACGCGGCGGGGCCACGGGGGCCACATAATCGGGCGGCGGCAGGTCGCCGTAATAGCCGGGACCGGACATCGGCTCATAGGCGTACGGCGGCGGCCCGACGGGATCGCAGTCACAGTCGTACGCCCGCGCGTCGCGGTGATCATCGCCCCCGCCATACGTCAGCTCCGACTCATAGCGGGCCTCATAGGACGACTCCTCATAATAGGAGTCCGCATAGGAGGTCTGCTGACGGACAGAGCCCCGGTAGCCGTCCTCCGCATGGCGCGCGCCATAACGACTTTCTTCAACCGCACGCCCGCGGTAAGCGGACCCGGTCGACACCGTGCGATAATCGCGGCCGAATCCCCGAACCACATAGCCGAACGGCCGACTCGGCCCGGCCTGACCACTGACGTCGACGCCGATCAGGCCGTAGAAGGCACCGCCGCCATAGCCATAGGATTCACCCCCCCAGTAGCCACCGCCCCCGGTATAGATGACGCCGCCGCCCGCACCGCCGCGCACCGCGCCGCCGCTCCAGGTACGGGCTGATCCCGTATGTGGCGGACGAGGACACGGCCGATGCCCGGGCACTGACATTGACGTTGACGTTGGCATTGCCGCCGCCGGGATGAGCGCAGCACGGCGCAGGCGGCGGATTGTGACCGCCGCCGCGACCACCATGGCCGCCCGGGCGCTCACCGGCCTGGGCCGGTCCCGCGATGAGAAGGGCGGCAGCCGCCGCCGTCAAAAGGCTGTGCATCAGGCCGATCCTCAATAACGATCGCCCCTTGTAGGCCCT
Source organism: Brevundimonas sp. (assembly GCA_034676465.1). Taxonomy (GTDB): domain Bacteria; phylum Pseudomonadota; class Alphaproteobacteria; order Caulobacterales; family Caulobacteraceae; genus Brevundimonas. The sequence continues at coordinate 23,936 of JAUCCG010000073.1, forward strand.
GGGTGCACAGACCGGACCCGGATGCACCGCGCGGGGGGAAAGCCTGACCCCGATTTCCCCACACAGGCTTGCACGCCACGGCGGCACCGCAGCCCGGCCTCAGAAATCGATGGCCAGGCCCTTCTTTTCCCAATCCCCATAGCGGGTCGGCTCCAGACCCGCCGGTCCACCGTATTCAACCGCCGCCCCGGCATCGACCGCCTGGTCGCGACGGGCGGCTGCCTCCAGCAGGGCCCGGCGCGCCGCCGGGGTCAACGGGCGATCGGGCGTGGCCCCGGGTACGTCGGCATTCAGGGCGGGCGCAGGCAAATCGGTCGGATCGGTCGGGGAATCAGTCACGGTCGGCACTCTCAGAGCGGGTCTGGACCCGACACATAGGGCACCAGGGTCACGACACCAGCCCCCTGCCGCGCCGCCGGCCACAATCCGGCCCTTGCATCCCCGGTCGTCTCGCCGTTTAAGCCGCTCAATACGCCTCCCCGCGTTCGCCAAGGATCCGCGCCATGCCCGCAACCGCCAAGACCGCCCCCCGGAAGGTCGTCCTCGCCTATTCCGGCGGTCTGGACACCTCGATCATCCTGAAATGGCTGCAGACCGAGTACAATGCCGAGGTCATCACCTTCACCGCCGACCTCGGCCAGGGCGAGGAGCTGGCCCCCGCGCGCGAGAAGGCGCTGAAGATGGGCATCAAGCCCGAAAACATCTTCGTCGACGACCTGCGCGAGGAATTCGTGCGCGACTTCGTCTTCCCGATGTTCCGCGCCAACGCCGTCTATGAGGGCCAGTACCTGCTCGGCACCTCGATCGCCCGGCCACTGATCGCCAAGCGCCAGATCGAGATCGCCCGCCAGCTGGGGGCCGATTCCGTCTGTCACGGGGCCACCGGCAAGGGTAACGACCAGGTCCGGTTCGAGCTCGGCTATTATGCGCTGGAGCCCGACATCCACGTGATCGCCCCGTGGCGCGAGTGGGCGTTCAAGTCGCGCGAGGCCCTGCTGGCCTTCGCCGAGGCCCACCAGATCCCGATTTCCAAGGACAAGCGCGGCGAGGCTCCGTTCAGCGTCGACGCCAACCTTCTGCACTCCTCCTCCGAGGGCAAGGTGCTGGAAGACCCGGCGGTCGAGGCCCCCGAGTTCGTGCACCAGCGCACCCTCAGCCCCGAGGACGCACCGGACAGGCCGACCGTCATCACCATCGCCTTCGAAAAGGGCGATCCGGTCGCCATCGACGGCATCGCCATGTCACCGGCGACCCTGCTGACCAAACTCAATGAATACGGCCATGACAACGGCGTCGGCCGCCTCGACCTGGTCGAGAACCGCTTCGTCGGCATGAAGTCGCGCGGCGTCTACGAGACCCCCGGCGGCACCATCCTGCTGGCCGCCCATCGCGGTATCGAGTCAATCACCCTCGACGGCGGGGCCATGCATCTGAAGGATGAGCTGGCCGTCAAATACGCGCACCTGGTCTATAACGGTTTCTGGTTCGCACCCGAGCGCGAGATGCTGCAGGCGGCCATCGACCACAGCCAAACGCGGGTCAACGGTACGGTCCGGGTCAAGCTCTACAAGGGCAACGTCACCGTCATCGGCCGCGAGAGCCCTGACAGTCTCTACGATCAGGACCTCGTCACCTTCGAGGAAGGAGTCCAGGCCTATGACCATCGCGACGCGGCCGGTTTCATCAAGCTGAACGCCCTGCGCCTGCGGGTTCTGGGACGTCGCGAGGCCCGGACCCGAAGCTGATCACCGAGCCGGCGCGCGACCAGTTACCGCGATTTCACTTGAGTTGGGCCGGCTGCGGATTGATCTTCCGGCCCGAACTCAAGGAACCGTACGATGATCAAGGCCCTCTCGCTCGCCGCCGCCCTCGCCTGCGCCACACCGGCTTTCGCCGTTACGGTCCCCCAAGCGACCCCGGCCGCCGCTGAAACCAAGTCGCCGGAAGAGATTGTCTTTGACGCCCGCGCCGAGGCCTTCAAGGCCCGGATGGCGCAGATGAAGGTCGAGTTCTCTGCCGCGGTCGACGGAGCGGCAGGTGACCAGAGCCGCGGCATGGCCGCCGTCGAGGTCGTGCTGGCGCGCTACCAGCCGGACATCTCTGCCTTCCTCGACGATTTCGACCGTTTTATCGCCAGCGAGGCCGCCGGCGCGCCCGACGACATGGCCCGGCAGGGGCTGGATGCGGCAAAGACCGCGGTGCACCAGGCGATCGAAGGCCTTCCCGATCAGATGCGCGCCGAGGCCCGGACGGCGATCGCGCGCCAGGCCACAGCCGGCGAGTCATGAGGTCCGGCAGCGGTGACCGGGACCTCCGGCTGCCGCCTTACCGCGATTTCACTTGAGCGGGATCGACGTTGGGCAGACGTTCCGGGTCGGACCTGAAGGAACCGCGCCATGATCAAGGCCCTGTCACTCGCCGCCACCCTCGCCCTGCTGCCCCTGTCCAGCGCCATGGCCCAGGACGCCGCGAGTCGTCCGAAGCCGCGATTGAAACCGCCGCCAAAGCGCTCGAGGTGCGGATGGAGGGCTTCGGCGAACGGGCCGCGGCCCTGTCGCTGGACCAGACCCTGCCCGACACGGAGCGCGAGACCCGGATGGCCGCCCTGTGGGCCGAGTATCAGCCGGACATCGCCGCCTTTGCCGCCACGGCGGCCATGCACGCCACCGCGATCGCCGCTGACGCGCTCGCGAATGTCGATCTCGAGGCAGTCGCGGCCGAGGCGCTCGCCGGGGTCGACATGCAGGGGGCCCTGGCCATGGCCGGCGGCGTCGCCCGCAACGGGGCCTGGGCCTCCAACGATCCGGAACATATGGTCACCTACGGCCTGATGGCCGACTATATGCTGGGACAGGCGATCGATGCCGTCGAAGAGGTGGAGGCGACCGTCGATACCGTGGACGAAACCGGCTCCACCCCGGCCCCCGCCGACCACTGAGCCCCTTGACCTGAACGCCGTCACCCCCGACAGGGCCATATGGTTCTGCCCGTCGATCCGCACCTGTACGCCGCCTTCCTCGGCGTCATGGCCGTGATGGCCGCCACCCCCGGGCCGGCCAATCTGTTCTCGGTCGCCAACGGGGTGAAGCGTGGTCCGGCCGGGGCCCTGGCCGGGGTGCTGGGCATGAATGCCGCCACCCTGGTCTGGTTCGGCGCCGCGGCCCTCGGGCTCGGGGCCCTGGTGGTCGCCTTTCCCGCAGCCTTTCGCATCATCTCGATCGGTGGGGCCCTGTATGTCGCCTGGCTGGGCGTCCGCGCCCTGCGCGGCGTGTTCGCCACCGCCGCCGATCCGGAGTCGGCCACCGTCCGCCTCGGCCGCAGCGCCATTTTCGACGGCTTCATGGTCCAGATCGCCAATCCCAAGGCGGTACTGTTCTTCACCGCCGTGCTGCCGCCCTTCCTCGATGTGAACCGTCCGGCGGCCCCGCAACTGGCCCTGTTCGCCCTGGCCACCATCGGCATGGACGTGATCACCATGTCCGCCTACGGTCTGGGTGGAGCGGCGTTGGCCCGACGGATGGCCGAACCCCGCTTCCGGCGCGGTTTCGGGCTCCTGACCGGGATCCTCCTCCTCCTCGCCGCCCTGTTGATTATGTCGCGCCTCTAGCGGGCGCTGGCAGCGGAACCGGACGGCCCAGCCCCCGTTTTCCTTCCAGCGCCCCTTACGCGCCCTCGAGGAGACCTTGCATGAGACATCTGCTCACCAGACCGGCGATCCTGGCGGCTGCGGCGGCTCTCGCCCTGTCTGCCTGTGCCACCGCCACGCCCTACCAGCCCGCCGGCTTCCAGGGACAGCGCGGCGGCTATGCTGAACAGAGACTGGAATCCAACCGTTACCGGGTGTCCTTCGCCGGCAATTCGGTGACGACGCGCGAGCAGGTCGAGATGAGCCTGCTGCTGCGGTCCGCCGAACTGACGGTCCAGGACGGCTATGACTGGTTCTCGACCGTCAATCGCGCCACCGACCGCGATGTGCGTTACGGGGTCACCCGCGACCCCTTCTATTATGAACGCTACCGCTACTGGAGCCCGTACTGGCAGGTCTATCACCGCGGCCTGTGGAGTCCGTGGAGCGATCCGTTCGGCCGCGACATCGACGTGCGCGAGATCGACCGCTACGAGGCCTCGGCCGAGATCGTGATGGGCCGCGGCACCAAACCGGCCGATGATCCCAATGCCTTCGACGCCCGCGAAGTGATCCAGAACGTCGGTCCGCGCCTGGCGCGCCCGAACTAAACTCCGGTGCCCCCGGCTTCATGCCGGGGGCCCGTTCCTATCCGACGCGCGGGGCTTTCAGCCGACGTTTGTTGATGTGGCTGTCCGGTGCCTCGCCCAGCGCCTCGGGAATCTCGCCCTTGAAATAGTACCGCTGCCACGCCTCCCTGGCCGCGTCCGGATCACCTGAAGCCAGGCGGTGGTTGAAGTCGGTGCGGGCCCGGTTCCAGGCCTCGAACTGGCCGGACATGACCGGGTTGGACTCCAGCGAGCGGATCACCGGCTGGAACTGTTCGACCTTGCGATGCTCGATCAGATTGATGAAGCAGAAGGGTTCGCCGCGTTCAAACCTGATCCGCCCGGGTCGGGTGAAGATCCAGTTCATCGTGAACGGGAAGGGCAACCAGTCGGTTTCGACGAGCCCGCTCAGCGGCTGGATCCCGTCCTTCACATGATTGGGCGAGCCCGAGCAGATCATGCCCCAGCCCGGCGGGGTCCGGAACAGATACTGCGGGTGCATGGTCAGAATGCCGCGCGAGAAGTGCGAGGTGACGAAATGCTCCGTCTCCCGCGTCGGCCGTTCCGGCGTGATGGTGATGTCGGCCTGGCTGGGGCCACCGTTCCATTCGGCCGTGAATCCCATCGGGCACAGGATCTCCCACCCGGTGGTGTTGGCCATGGTCATCGGCAGACAGCGATACGGATGTCGGCTGGCAAAGGCGTCCATCCAGTCGCGGGACTGGCGTCCGGGCACCAGGTCGGGTGGCCGGGCCGTCATCGGATAGCATTCCAGTTCCACAGTCAGGCTCCGGCGGGTATCGAGGGTGATGCCTGTACCTAGACAACGCCGATGACCGAAGACAAGCCACCCCTGTTTGACCGCGAGGCCCTGCTGGACTGGATGGCCGCCGCCGGCCTGACCCAGACCACGCTCGACCACCCCCCGGTGTTCCGGGTCGGCGAGGGGCTGGAGATCAAGGCGGCCCTGCCGGGGGCCCACACCAAGAACCTGTTCCTCAAGGATAAAAAAGGGACGGTTGTGGCTGATTTCGGCCCATCAGGACACGGCCATCGATCTGAAGCGCACGCCGGTGGCGATCGGCTCGGACCGGCTGTCGTTCGGCTCCGAGGCCCTGCTGTGGACCACCCTGGGTGTGCGTCCCGGCGCGGTCACCACCCTGGGCCTGATCAATGACGTCGCGCGCCAGGTCACCTTCGTGCTGGACCGGCGGCTGTGGGACGCGGACATCGTCAACTTCCACCCCCTGACCAATTCGGCGACCACCGCCCTCGATCAGGCCGCCTTCAGGGGCTTTCTCGACCGGCTGGAACGAACCCCGCTGGTGATTGATTTCAGTACCCTCGCTTGATGCCCGGCCCCTTCGCGACCATCTGAGGCCTCAAGCCCCTGTTCCCCGCGCGCCTGTGGAGTGCCCATGACCCTCATCGACCCGACCCGGAAAGACGACGACCTGATCAAGGACGGCTCCGACGCCGGCTTCATGACCGATGTCGTCGAGGCATCGAAGACGCGTCCGGTTATCGTCGACTTCTGGGCCCCGTGGTGCGGCCCGTGCCGCCAGCTGACCCCGGCGCTGGAAAAGGCCGTGCGCGCCGCCGGCGGTGCCGTGGCCCTCGTCAAGATCGACGTCGACAAGAACCCGGCCTACGCGGGCCAGCTCAAGGTCCAGTCGATCCCGACCGTCTACGCCTTCGTCAACGGCCAGCCGGTTGACGGCTTCCAGGGCGGCGTCCCGGAAAGCCAGATCCGCGCCTTCATCGACAAGCTGACTGGTGGCGAGAGCGCCAATGCCGACATCGAACACCTGCTGTCGCTGGGCGCGGAATCCCTGGCTGTCGACGACATGGGCGGAGCCGCGCAGGCGTTTGCCGACGTCCTCAACCTCGAGCCCGACAACCAGAAGGCCATCGCCGGCCTGGCCCGCGTCTATCTGGCCGGGGGCGACGCCGATCAGGCGCGCCAGACTCTCGCCATGGCCCCGCAGGACTCGACCGAGCCCGCCGTCCAGAGCCTGCGCGCCCAACTGGCCCTCGCCTCGTCCGCGCCCGATCATGAGGCTACCGCGCTCGAGGCTCGCGTCGCCGCCGATCCGACCGACCATCAGGCCCGATTCGACCTGGCCGCGGCCTGCGCCGCCGGCGGTGATTTCGGCGGGGCCGTCGACCATCTGCTGACCATCGTCCGCGCCGACCGCGACTGGAACGAACAGGCCGCGCGCAAACAGCTTCTGACCGTGTTCGAGGCCGCCGGGGCCGCGTCCGAGGTCGCCCGTGACGGGCGCAAACGCCTGTCCTCCATCCTGTTCGCCTAGGGGGCGATGATGGCCCAGGGCTATAACAAGGCCGCCGACCTGCCCCAGGTGGTTCCGGTCTTTCCGCTGCCCGGGACCATCCTGTTGCCGCGCGGCCAGCTGCCGCTCAACATTTTCGAGCCGCGCTATCTGAACATGATCGACGACGCCATGGCCGGCGACCGCATCCTGGCAATGGTTCAGCCGGCGGGCGGCCCGGTCGATCTGCCGATCCTGGCCCCGGTCGGCTGCGTCGGCCGCATCACCAGCTTCGCCGAGACCTCGGACGGTCGCTATCTGGTGACCCTGACCGGTTGCGCCCGCTTCCGGATCACGGCCGAATTGCCGACCCAGGGACCCTATCGTCAGGTCCAGGCCGACTATTCCGCCTATGCCGCCGACCTGATCTCGCCCCCGGCCGACCAGGAGATGGACCGCGAGCCCTTCCTCGATGCCCTGCGCGCCTATCTCGAGAACCGCGGACTGGAGATCGACTGGGACACGGCGGAGTCCGCCCCGCCCGAGGCCCTGATCAACAGCCTGTCGATGGCCCTGCCGTTTGAGCCGGCCGAGAAACAGGCGCTGATCGAGGCCATGAGCCTGCTGGACCGCGCCGAGGTGCTGACCGCCCTGATGCGGATCGACGCCGCCGACACCGGTGACGGCGAGACCCCGCCCTCCATCCAGTAGGTCGCGCGGGCGGCCGTGGGCCTGCTCGAGCGCGGCGCATCCCTGATTCGCGCTATCGACCCTTGGCCTGGTTGAGCGCGGAGCCTTTATCCACGCTACCGCGCCGGACGATCCGGGCGTATGAAAGTTCCATGAGCGATAATTTCCATACTCCCGTCTCGGTCGATCCGCGTCTGCTCGAGACCCTGATCTGTCCGGTGACCCGTGGCCGGCTGACCTATGACCGCACCCGTCAGGAACTGGTCTCGAAAGGGGCCAGACTGGCCTATCCGATCCGCGACGGCGTGCCGATCATGCTGCCCGAGGAAGCGCGCAAGCTGGACTAGATGTCGAAGCTATGAAGGTTGTTCACCCGGGGATGGGCTGAGAAGCTGGGGTTGCAAAGCACCAACCTCAACCGAAGGGTTCCCCGGATGAACGTGCACAAGAATGCCCGGCTGACGCCGGCGGGTCGAGCCTTGTTGGCCGAGCGGGTCGAGGCGGGCTGGACGGCCCGGTCGGCGGCGCAGGCGGCGGGCGTGTCGGTCAGGACCGCGCGCAAATGGCTGGGTCGGCATCGGCTCGGCGGCGAGCGCAGGCATCACGACCGCAGCCTCGGCACCGAGACGATGCCCGCGCAGGACGGAGCCCCGACGAATGGCCGAGATCGAAGCCCTGCGCCGTCAGCGGATGACGGGACCACAGATCGCCCGGGCGCTGGGCATGGCCCGTTCGACGGTGGGTCTGATCCTGCGTCGCCTGGGTCTGGGTCGCCTCGCCCTGCTGGATCCGAAGCCGCCCGTCGTCCGCTATGAGCGCAGCCGGCCCGGCGAGATGATCCACCTCGACATCAAGAAGCTGGGCGGGTTCGACCGGGCCGGCCATCGCGCCACCGGTGACCGGCAGGCGGGGCGGTCGCGCCATGCCGGATGGGGACTTCCTGCACGTCTGCGTCGATGACGCCACGCGGCTGGCCTACACCGAACTGCTGCCTTCCGAAGGCCAGCACGACACCACCGCCTTCCTCGAACGCGCCCTGGCCCTGGCTCGCCCGTCACGGCGTCACGGTCGAGCGCGTCATGACCGACAACGGCTCGGCCTATCGCTCCGGACTGTTCGCCGCCGCCTTGTCGCGGGCTGGAGCCCGACACGTCCGCACCCGCCCCTACACGCCCCGCACCAACGGCAAGGCCGAGCGCTTCATCCAGACCACCCTGAGAGAATGGGCCTACGTCAGACCCTATGGCTCTTCCAACGAGCGCGCGCAGACCATCAAACCCTGGACCGACGCCTATAATCTTTACCGCCCCCACTCCGGCATCAACGGCCTCACCCCATGGGCACGAGTGAACAACCTGCTTGGAAACGACAACTAGGCTTTCGCCTCACCGGCTCCCCCTTCAACAGCCGCGGCAGATCCCCGGTCGCGCCGCCGGCCTCGTGCATGAAGGCGCGGCGCAGCGGGCCGATCCGGTTGACCACGGCGATGCCCAGACCGCGCGCCAGCCGCACCGGCGGCAGGTCGGTCGAGAACAGCCGCACGAAGGCATCGAACCCGGCCGAAAGGGCCACATTGTCGAAGCGCCGCCAGCGGGCATAGCGGTCCAGCACCGTCTCGGCCCCGATGTCCTCGCCCAGCCGCATGGCCTCGGCCAGTACCTCGGCCAGGGCGGCGGCGTCCTTCAACCCCATGTTCAGCCCCTGGCCGGCGACCGGATGGACCCCGTGCGCCGCGTCACCGATCAGGGCGATGCGCGGCGCGGTCAAGGCCTCGGCCAGCGACAGCGACAGCGGATAGAAAAAGCGTGGGCCCTCCACCGTGGCCCCGTCAAGAAACTCGCCGAAGCGCCGCATCAGATGGGCGGAAAAGGCCGCGTCGGAGGCCCCACGCGAGGGCTTCAGCCCGCCGTGTGGTCTCGGTCCACACCAGGCTGGCGCGCTGATCGGTCAGCGGCAGGATGGCGAACGGGCCGCCGGGCAGGAAATACTCATGCGCGACATTGCCGTGGTCGCGGCCCAGCCGCACCGTGGCCACCACCCCGTTCTGGCCGTAGCCCCAGCCGATCGTGTCGATCCCGGCGGCGGTGCGTACCGGCGAGTTGCGGCCCTCGGCCCCGACCCACCAGCGGGGCCTCCAGCACCGTCCCGTCGGCCAGGGTCACCCGCGCCCGCGCCGGGCCGACCGCAACCGAGGCCACCGACGCCGGGGCCCGGACCTCGATCCCGGCGGCCGTGACCGCCCCGGCCAGGGCTGAGCGGATGTGGCGGTTCTCGACCATATAGCCCAGCGGTTCGCCGCCGTTGCGGTCGCCGATCTCGTCAGCGTCAAAGCGCAGATAGGCGGGCGAGGCGGCCTTGGTCGCCGCGCCCGGCCGGCGTCCATCGGTGACCAGGATCCGGTCCATCCGGCAGGCGTGCGGCCGCAGGGTCGGTCCCAGACCGATGGCGTCCAGCATGCGAAACGTCGAAAAGGCGATCGCCGTCGACCGCCCGTCGAAGGTCGGGGCCAGCTGGGCCGGGAACGGCTGCGGATCGACCAGCACCACCTTCAGCCCGGCCTGGGCCGCGGCCAGGCCGAAACTGGCCCCGGCCATGCCGGCCCCGGCGATGATGACGTCATAGGAATCCGGCGTGCTCATGGGGAGGGTTGTCGCCCCGCTGCGCCGCGCCGTCCAGTGGTGTGGAGGTCGCACAGGCTCCGGGGCCCGATCCACGTGAATTCCACCCCGGACCGGGGCTGGTAAACAGCCTCTTAACCCTGCCCGGGTGACAAGGAGGGTCAGTTTCGTTTCCCGGGGATCGCCTCGCCATGTCCGCCGCCCTCGTCATCGGCCAGCGCGCCTTCGACAGTGCCCGCATCCTGTGGGACGCGCCGTTCGTGGTGCGGTTCCGCGGCGTACTGCAGGCCCTGCTGGCGACCCTGCTGGTCGTGGCCCTGTTGTCGTGGAATCCGGCCGACCCCAGCCTGAACGCCGCCTCCAGCCAGGACCCGTCCAACTGGCTCGGGGCCAACGGGGCCCTGTTCGCCGACCTGGCCATGCAGTCGCTGGGTGTGGCCGCTTGGCCCGCCGCCCTGCTGCTGGTCGCCTTCGGCCTGGCCGGGGCGATCGGCGACGCGATCCAGCAACGCCTGAAGCCGACCCCGATCAAGGCGCTGGCCGCCAGCGCCGGGGTGCTGGCCCTGTCGGCCGGGCTTTCCGCCCTGGCCGCACCGGCCGCCTGGCCGCTGGCCACCGGTCTCGGCGGTCTGTGGGGGGACGGGATCAGCGGCCTGATAGTCTCGGCCCTGACCGCCCTGCGCATCCCCGGCGGGGCCATATACGCCGCCCTGGTGTTCCTGCCGCTGGGTCTGTGGAGCATCGGCTATGCCGTCGGCCTGCGCCTGGCCGACCTGGGCGAGGGCGTGGCCTGGGCCCGCGGCCTGCGCCGGCCCGCCCCGGTCGTCGCCCCGGCCCCGCGTGCCGCACGTCGGGGCCCGGCTGACGCCTGAACCCGAACTGGCGTCTGAAGACGATCCCGGCCCCGCCCTGGACCGCGCCGGCCCCGGTCCCCGCCCGTTAGCCCCCGAGCCCAGGGTCGCCACCACCAAGGCCGCCAAACCGTCAAACGCGCGGCCGAGGACGGTCAGGCCGCCTTTGACTTCGTCCGCCCCAAGGGCGATTTCGACCTGCCGCCGCTGTCGATGCTGACCAAGCCACCCAAGCGCGTCGCCTCGGTCGACGAGGAATTGTTGAAACAGAATGCCAAGATGCTGGAGGGCGTGCTGGCCGAGTTCGGCGTGCGCGGCTCGATCGACCAGATCCGGCCCGGCCCGGTCGTCACCCTGTACGAACTGGTCCCCGCTCCCGGCGTCAAACACGGTCGCGTCGTGGCCCTCAGCGACGACATCGCCCGCAGCATGTCGGCCCGTGCCTGCCGCATCTCGGTCGTGCCCAACCGCAACGCCATCGGCATCGAACTGCCCAACGCCAAGCGCGAGACCGTCTATCTGCGCGACCTGCTGGCCAGTGCCGAATAGGACAAGCCGTCCCACCTGCTGCCGCTGGCGCTGGGCGAGACCATCGGCGGCGAGCCCTATGTCGCCGATCTGGCGCGCATGCCGCACCTGCTCATCGCCGGCACCACCGGCTCGGGCAAGTCGGTCGGGGTCAATGCGATGATCCTGTCGATCCTGTACCGGCTCAGCCCGGCCGAATGCCGCTTCATCGATGATCGACCCGAAGATGCTGGAACTGTCGGTCTATGACGGCATCCCGCACCTGCTGGCCCCGGTGGTCACCGATCCCAAGAAGGCCGTCGTCGCCCTGAAATGGACGGTGCGCGAGATGGAGGACCGCTACCGGCGCATGTCCAAGCTGGGCGTGCGCAACATCGCCTCCTACAATGACCGGGCCCGCGCGGCCCAGGCCAGCGGCGAGCATTTCGAACGCACGGTCCAGACCGGTTTCGACGACCAGGGCCGGCCGGTCTGATGAGTCCGAGAAGATCCGTCCGGAACCCCTGCCCTATCTGGTCGTGGTCATGGACGAGATGGCCGACCTGATGCTGGTCGCCGGCAAGGACGTCGAGGGCGCGGTGCAGCGTCTGGCCCAGATGGCCCGCGCCGCCGGCATCCACCTGATCATGGCGACGCAGCGCCCGTCGGTCGACGTCATCACCGGCACGATCAAGGCCAATTTCCCGACCCGGATCAGCTTCCAGGTCACCTCCAAGATCGACAGCCGCACCATCCTCGGCGAACAGGGCGGCGAACAGCTGCTGGGCCAGGGCGACATGCTCTACATGGCCGGGGGGTGGCCGCATCACCCGCCTGCACGGCCCGTTCGTCGACGACAAGGAGGTCGAGGAGGTCTGCGCCCACCTGCGCGCCCAGGCCGAGCCCGACTATCTGGACCTGGTCACCGACGACCCGGACGGCGACGGCGACAATGCGTTCGGCGACGAGGGCGTCTCGACCGGCGACGACCTGTACGACCGCGCCGTGGCCGTGGTCACCCGCGACCGCAAGGCCTCAACCTCCTACGTCCAGCGCCGGCTGCAGATCGGCTACAACCGCGCCGCCACCCTGATCGAACGGATGGAACAGGAAGGCGTGGTCAGCCCCGCCAACCACGCCGGCAAGCGCGACGTGCTGGCTGGCCCGCCACCGATGGCGTGAGACCGTTCAGGTCTTGGCCGGCCGGCGTCGCATACGCAGCAGCGCCAGCGATACGACGGCCACCAACAGCCCAAGGCCAAGCAGGGCAAGGCTTTCAGCATGGGACGGCGCGGTCACCGCAAACCTCACCGGCCCGCCCGCGTACTTGATCCCCATCTGGATGTTCATCTCACCGTAGGCCGCGCCCAGCAGCCCGAAAATCACCGCCAACCCGGACGTGACCCAGGTCAATGCCGCCTCGCCCGTCAGACTGCCGATCAACGCCACCACGAAGAGCAGTATGATCACGATGGCAACCATCTTCATGATCATCCCCATGTCGAGGAACAGCGCGAGCGGCGGGTAGCCGGGCAGGTAGGTGGCGAACAACCAGACCTCGATCGCCAGAATGACGGCGAGAGCGACGACAGCCCCGATAAACGCTGTGTTTGATGGCATGATGATATTCCCCCTTGAGGCCAACTCGCCCGCAACCGGGAAGAGTGTCAAGGAAGCGGATCACCCCCCCGCAGATGCCCCCCGGGGAACTGACGCCTCAGCAGGGACCGGTGGTCCGCGGCGTCGTCCGCATCACGCGATAGACGGGGGCGATGCCGTCGTCAGCAACGGGCACCAGACCGACGTGGACGTGGCTGCCGACCGAGTTCGGCTCCAGCGAGGCGGCGATCACCGACGATCCCGCCTGGTTCATCGGCACCCAGACCCAGTCCGCTCCGACCTGGACGTTGCGGACCTCCAGCCGGACCTGCAGCGCCTCGGTCAGGGTGCTGGCCTCGCGCGTCTGGCGGGTGATCGGTTGGTGCGGGTGACGTGGAAGGCCTCGGTCGCCACCGTTTGCGGGGCAGCGGTACACAGATGGATGCCCTTGATCTCCAGCGCCGCGATCGCCGTGCGCGCCTCCGGGTCAGCAGATAGCCGCGTGGACGGTGATGTGTCTCGGTCACCCGCAGCTGGCGGGAATCGCGCAGGTCGATGGCCTCGGCGCTCGGCGCACCGGTTTCGGCATCCATCAGCGGCAGCACGGCGGGCAGGACGGGCGGTTCATAGGCCACGGCCAGCGGGGCGCGCGACCGGGCCATGGCACGTCGGGCCGTGGCCACGGTGCGACGCAGGCGCGGTCCGTCTTCGGCCGCCGCCTCCAGCAGACCCGCCGCCGCCAGATAGTGGCTGGCGACCCGGCGCTGATAGGCTTCGCGGCCACCACCGTTGCGCGACTTCAGCAGGAAGGAGACCGCCCCGGTCAGGCCGTAATAGTTGCGCGAAATGCCCGGCGAGGTGCCGCCCGTCACCAGCGGCCCGGTGGCCGGCATGCCGCTGAGATAGACCGAGGAACTCAGCCCGGCAGCGCCCAGCCGCGCCTCCATGGCCGGCAGATAGGTGGCGCGCGCCAGTTGGGTCACCGCCGCCGGCACCCCCGGATGGGTTGCGTCCAGAATGGTCTGGTCGGCCGCATTCAGCCGCCCGAACCGCTGCAAGGGGCCCGACGCCCCGTATTCATGCGCGTCGACCACCACATCGGGCGGCAACAGGGCCATGGCCGCCTGCACACCGCGGCTTTCCGGCAGGGTCGCCAGAAGATGATTGCCGGGTTCAGATCGAAGTCGAGGCCGGTGCGGCGGGGGTGAAGGCCTCGGCCCCGTCCGGTTTCATGCGCGGCACGATCACCACGGTGATCCGGTCCAGCAGGGGGGCCAGTTCGCCGTCCGCCAGGGCCGAGGCCAGGGCCAGCATGGCCTCACCGCCGGACGGTTCATTGCCGTGCTGCTGACCCATCAGCCAGACGATCGGCCGGTCCAGCCGCCGCACCGCCGACAGATCCTGCAGGCCCTCGGCGGTGAACACCAGCCAGGGCAGGTCACGGCCCTGTGACGTCTGACCCAGCGAGCCCAGAAACAGGCCGGGCACCCGCGCCTTTAGGCCGCGCAGATGGGCCTCCATCTCCGCCTGGCTGGTGGATTCGGTATGTCCGGGGGCCAGACCCGGGGCATCCATGAGGATCGGCACATCGCCCAGGCGCGCCAGGACCCCGGATGTCTGGCGATAGGGGGTTCGCGCCTCGGACTGGGCCAGCGCCGCCACCGGCAGCGCTGCCGTCATCAGGCCCATCACGGCCCAGGTACGAAGCGTCGACATGTGCATTTTCCGGAACGCCCCGCTTTCTTCGGTCTTAGGGCACAGGTCGGGACGGTACCAGCGACGCCACCGGGAACATTCACCGATGAACACCGCTTCATCCCACCGCCGGGAATATGGTCAGCCTCGAGCCACGCCCTCGACAAGCTGACCAGCGATATAAGCAGCTCCACAACCAACTGTTCCTGACGGGAGATAATCATGACCGTTTCACGCCGCGCCTTCACCCTTGGGTCTGCTGCCCTCGGATCCGCTGCCATGTCGCTGGCGGCCCTGCCCGCCGCCGCCCAGGCCGTCTCGGCTGAGGACCGCGCGACCCTGGTCCAGGCCCAGACCTATCTGCAGACCCTGACATCGGCCCGCGGCGACTTCGTCGAGACCGGACCCGGCGGCCAGCGCCGCACCGGTCGTTTCTGGCTGCAGCGCCCCGGCAAGATGCGGTTCCAATACACCGACCCCGTCGGTCTGCTGGTTGTGTCCGACGGCAACAACGTCAAACGCTATGATCCGCGCCTGAACGTGTTCCGCCAGGTACCGCTGGGGGCCACGCCCCTGTCGACCTTCCTGGCCCGCAATGTGCGCCTCGACCAGGGCGTGCGCATCGACCGCGTCACCCGCATGGCCTCGGGGGCCTTCGCCATCACCGCCCGCGACTTCGACAAGCCGAACGAGGGCTCGGTCATCCTCGCCTTTGCCGGCAGCCCGCTGCGGCTGCAGGAATGGACGATCACCGACGCCCAGGGCGGCCGCACCGGCACCCAGCTGACCAGCCTGGTCAATGAACCCAACCTGGCCGCCAGCCTGTTCCGGCTGCGCGATCCGACCCGCCGGCCCGAGCGCAACTAGGCCCCGTCTTGTTTCGGGCCGGGCTGGATCGCGTCCGGCTCAACCGGATTTGCCCTGCGGTCAGGGTGGCCCCGAAGCGCCCTTTGACTTTTTTCCAGTCAAGTGACACTTTGGACACAGGGCGGTGCAAGTCGCCCTGACCCGTCGGGATTTCATCCCCGTCCCGATGTTGCGACAGACACTGACCTCAAGGCGCCCGGCCCCCTCGCCGGGCGCTTTTTTGTCCGGCTGATACCCAGAGCGCAAGGCCTGCGCGAAGCGCCAGGGCCGCGTCGGGTCGAAAAGGCGGAGCCTTTTGACCGCGGCCCCTATGAACGCCCCCATGCTTCGTATCGCCACCTGGAACATCAACTCCGTCCGCCTGCGCATCGACCAGGTCGCGCGCTTCGTGACCGAGTTCCCGCAACCGACGTCCTGTGCCTGCAGGAGATCAAATGCCTCGAGGACCAGTTCCCCCGCGCCGCCTTCGAGGCCATGGGCCTGCCGTATCTGAAGATCGGTGGCCAGAAGGGCTGGCACGGTGTGGCCATCGCCAGCCGCAAGCCGATCGCCGAGGCCCCGGCGCTCGACGTCTGCCGTGAGCGCCATGCCCGCTGCGTCGGCGTGATGGTTGACGGGGTCGAGGTGCAGAATTTACATTCCCGCCGGCGGCGACGTGCCGGACCGGCGCGAGAACCCGAAATTCGATCACAAGATGGATTTCTACGAGCGCCTGACCGCCGAGATGGCCGGGCGTGACAAACAGCGTCCGCTGGTGCTGGCCGGGGATTTCAACATCGCGCCGGGCGAGAACGACGTCTGGAACCACCGCTATATGTCGAAGATCGTCAGCCACACGCCGCTGGAGGTCGAGACCCTGCGCCGTCTGCAGGCCGCCGGCGATTTCGCCGACGTGATCCGCGACCAGAACCCCGAGCCGACCAAACTGGCCAGCTGGTGGAGCTATCGCGCCGCCGATTTCCGCAAGTCCAACCGCGGCCTGCGCCTCGACCACCTGTGGACCTCACCGGGCCTGACCCCGGCCGTCGTCGCCGGCAGCGCCCTGATCCACGAACCCGTCCGCGCCTGGACCCAGCCCAGCGACCACGCCCCGATCACGATGGATCTGGACGTCTAGGAGATCCGCTCGCAGGCGGGGCTGTCGAAGATGAACCGCGCACCCTTCCGCACCAGATAGGGGGCTTGCTCCCGCCACCAGCCTGCAGCGGCCGGCGCATGTTCCATAAGACAGTCAACGGCGGTATCCGCCGCGACAACATAGCCGGCGATAGGCTTCGCCCGGCCGATCAGGCCGAGAAAGCAATCAAGAACGATATTCTTCGGTCCACTCAGAACACCAAACCCGAAGGTTGATACGGCGTCCGGTGCCAGCAGCGGAATTTCGACCCGATCCACGCATCCCGAACCCAATCGGGAGCCTCACCTTCGGGTCGGCGAACGATCCTGATCCGGAATGTCTTTCCGGACCAGGGCCCCGTCGTCACGGCTGCAGCCGGTAGCCGCCCGTATCCGTCAACAGCAGTCGGGCCTGGCCGGGCTCGGGCTCGATCTTCTGGCGCAGCCGGTAGATGTGGGTCTCCAGCGTGTGGGTGGTGACCCCGGCGTTATAGCCCCAGACCTCGGCCAGCAGCTCCTCGCGCATCACCGCCTTGGCTCCGGCGCGATACAGGTATTTGAGAATGCTGGTTTCCTTCTCGGTCAGGCGGATCTTGCGACCCTTTTCGTCGATCATCACCTTGCCGGCCGGGCGGAACTCGTAGGGGCCGATGCGGAACACGGCGTCCTCGGACTGTTCGTGGCTGCGCAGATGGGCGCGGATCCGGGCCAGCAACACGGCGAAGCGGAACGGCTTGGTGACATAGTCATTGGCCCCGGCTTCCAGCCCCTGCACCGTATCCGCCTCCGACGTCTGGCCGGTCAGCAGGATGATCGGGGTGGTGACACCGGCCTTGCGCAGTTCGCGACAGGCGTCGCGGCCGTCCATGTCCGGCAGGTCGACATCCAGCAGGATCAGATCGGCCCGCACCTCGCGGCCAAGGCGAATCCCGTCGGTGGCGTTGGCGGCCTGGACGGTGCGAAGCTCCTCGTGCAGCGCCAGCTGTTCAGCCAGGGCTTCGCGGAGGTCGTCGTCATCGTCGATGATCAGCAGGGTTCTAGGCGTGGGCATGATACAAGAATGGCGAGGCTTGCCCCCCGCGCCAAGGCTTGGCGAGACGATTTCGGGCATTGATTGTCATTAGAGCCGTTTCAAACGGCAATTCGTTCCCCGAACAGGGCCCATCCGACCCGTAAATGGGTGGCCCCGCGCGCGATGGCCGCCTCATAGTCGGCGCTCATCCCCATCGACAGCACCGCCAGCCCGTGACGCCGGGCCAGTCCGGCCAGCCGGTCGAAATGCGGCGCGGGATCCGCCGCGACCGGCGGGAATACACATCAACCCCTCGACCCGCAGGCCCAGATCCCAGGCGACGCCGAGCAGGGCCTCGACCCCGTCGGCCGACACCCCGGCCTTCTGCGGTTCGCCCCCGGTATTGACCTGGACCAGCACCCGCGGCGTCTTGCCGCTGGCCTCGGCCGCCCGCGCCAGGGCCCGGGCCAGCCTTTCCCGGTCCAGGGTCTCGATCACATCGAACAGGGCCAGGGCGTCGGCGGCCTTGTTGGTCTGCAGCGGGCCGATCAGGCGCAGTTCGAGGTTCGGCAGGGTCGGCCGCCGCTCTTGCCAGCGCGCCCGGGCCTCCTGCACCCGGTTTTCGCCGAATACCCGCTGCCCGGCGGCCAGAATGGCGTCGATCGCTTCGGATGGCTGGGTCTTGGACACCGCGGTCAAGGTCACCGACCCCGTATCTCGCCCCGCGGCGTCGCAGGCGGCGGCAATCCGCGCCTGCACTCCGGCCAGACGCGCGGCGATCCCGTCGATGGACGTGGACGCGGGGGGGGAAGCAGGCAAAGAAGGGGTCATGATCCTGTCCGCGGACGCTGAAACCCTGTGGGGGGCCGCCACCGGTCTAGCCCGCACCGTCGCCGGTGTCAGCCGTGACCCCGCCCGGCCGCCCCTGCTGTTCTTCACCGACCCGGTCCGGACCCCGCAACCGTGGCTGACGGCGGCGGCCCTGCCGTCCGGCGCGGCGGTCGTCTATCGCGCCTTCGGGGCCGCCGATGCCCGGTCGGTGGCCGAACGGCTGCGCCAGGTGACGGCGGCGCGGAGCGTGCGACTGCTGATCGGTCTCGATGCGGACCTGGCCGAGGTCGCGGAAGCGGACGGCGTGCATCTGCCGGAACGGGCGCTGGACCAGGCCCTGGCGCTGCGACGCCGCCATCCCCGCTGGCTGGTGACCGGCGCCGTACATTCCAGCGCCACCCTGGCCGGGGCCGGGGCCCTGTCGGCGGCGGTGCTGTCACCGGTGTTTGCGGCGGGCGGGACCTCGGGGCACCGTCCGGCCCTCGGGGTCGAAGCCTTTGCCACCGCCGTGCGCGCCGCGCCGGTGCCGGTCTACGCCCTGGGTGGCATCAGCGCGGCCAATGCGGACACACTGAGGGGCTCCGGGGCCTGTGGTCTGGCCGGAGTTCGGCGTCGATCCCGGGCGGCCTTCGGCCACGCGGTCAGAATTTCGAAGATGGATTCCAGCCGGAAACGGGGCGCGGCGCGGCGGTCGGTCTCGGACACACCACCGGGATCGGCTTCCGGCGGGGCCAGGCCCGCCGCCGCACCGACGCGCAGGCGCGGATTGATGCGGTAGTAGGCACCGGCCTCGACGTCACCCCAGTCGGCTTCGCGGCCGACCGGTTGACTGAAGTTGAAATTCAGACCCCAGCGGCCGCTCTCATTGAACTGCAGGCTGCGGCGCGGCGGCGTCGCCGGCGTCCGCGCGGCACCGGTTTCGGACAGGGTCACCGCGGGCGCGCGGCTGCGGGTGGTCTGGGCCGAGGCGTCGTCAGCCACGGCGAGAACCGCCAGGCCTCCGATGACTGCAGCAATGACCACGTTCCGTTGCATGTCCAACCCTGAATCCGCGCCGTTTGGGTCGCCGCGGTCGCTTTCTCGGCCCCGGCAAAAGACCGGAACACCCCATGATAAGACATCAGCGGTCTTTTGGGTCAACGGAATGTGGGGATTTAATCGCTTCTGCGCCAGACTCTGTCGACTCCTGTGGCTCAAGCGTCACGGGAATTGCCCCGGAACGACTCGCGCGGCGGGCGATGCGGCCGCCCGGGACACGCCCTGACAGGCTCGCCGGAGGCCCTGGGGCCGCCCTCTGCGGGACCTTGCCCGTGACTTCGCCTTGTCATCGCCCCTTTTGACCGTGTTATACAACGTCGCTGCGGCGCCTGACCTCAAGCGCGGGGCCGTCGGCGCGCATCCCGGGTTTTCGGCGATGCGTTCGACGTCCACTTCTGAACGGAGATTCTCTATGGTCCTGGTTCGCGGCGCTGCGGTCGCCCTGATCGCTTCCGGCCTGATGCTTTCGGGCTGTGGCGGCGTGCAACTGCCCGGCATGGGCACCAGGGCCCCCAAGGCCGACGCCCAGAGCGGAATCGGCGTCAACGCCTATCTGTGGCGCGCCACCCTCGACACCCTCAGCTTCATGCCTCTGATGACCGCCGACCCGTGGGGCGGCGTGGTCAACTATGACTGGTACACCGACCCGCAGTCGCCGAATGAGCGCTTCAAGGCCACGGTCTTCATCCTCGACACGCGCCTGCGTGCCGACGCCCTGAACGTCACGGTGACCAAGGAAATCCGCAACGAAGCCGGACAATGGACCGTCGCGCCCGTGGCTCCCCAGACCGAAACGGATCTGGAGAACGCCATCCTTACCAAGGCCCGTCAGCTGAACCTGTCCAACGCGGGCTGAGGCCCGCTTTCTCCCAAGCCTCTCTCAGGCCACCTCCCTGGGGAGCCCTCTTCAGGATAATCCGTGGCCCGCTACGAGCCCAAGATCGCCGAACCCCGCCAGCAGGCGCGCTGGCAGGCCGCCGAAGCCTTTGTCATGCCGACGGCCGGAACCGGCCGGCCCAAATACTATGTGCTGGAAATGTTTCCCTATCCGTCGGGCAACATCCACATGGGTCATGCCCGCAACTATGTGATGGGCGACGTCGTGGCCCGGTCCCGGCGGGCCCAGGGTTTTGACGTGCTGCATCCGATGGGCTGGGACGCGTTCGGCATGCCGGCCGAGAACGCCGCCATGGAACGTGGCATCCATCCCGGCGACTGGACCCGCGCCAATATCGCGACGATGCGCGAGCAGCTGAAGCTGCTGGGGCTGTCGCTGGACTGGTCGCGTGAATTCGCCACCTGCGACCCGGCCTACTACGGCCAGCAGCAGGCCTGGTTCCTCGAGCTGTTCAAACAGGGGCTGGTCTATCGCAAGGACGGGGTGGTCAACTGGGATCCGGTCGACAACACCGTGCTGGCCAATGAACAGGTCATCGACGGCAAGGGCTGGCGCTCCGGCGCAACTGTCGAAAAACGCAAGCTAAATCAGTGGTTTCTGCGCATTACACAGTATGCGGACGATCTGATAGACGGACTTGGCGAGCTGGATCGCTGGCCCGACAAGGTCCGGTTGATGCAGGAGAACTGGATCGGCCGGTCCAAGGGTCTGCAGATGACCTTCGCCTGGGCCGGCGCGGCACCGGCCGCCGCCCCCGGGGGGCTGGAAATCTACACCACCCGGCCTGACACCCTGTTCGGGGCGTCGTTCATGGGGATCGCCCCTGACCATCCGATCGCCCGGGCCCTGGCCGAAACCGATCCCCGCGTCGCGGCCTTCGTCGCCGAATGCCGCAAGGGCGGGGCCTCCCAGGCCGACATCGAACAGGCCGAGAAGATCGGCTGGGATACGGGCCTCAAGGTCCGGCACCCGTTCAACGGTCGCGAGATCAGCGTCTGGATCGCCAATTTCATCCTGTCCGAATACGGCACCGGGGCGATCTTCGGCTGCCCGGCCCACGACCAGCGCGACCTGGATTTTGCCCGCAAATACGACCTGCCGGTCCTGCCTGTGGTCCGGCCCGAGGGCGCGGGCGACGATTTCACCGTCGCGGACGAGGCCTATGTCGGCCCCGGCAGCCTGTTCAACTCCGACTTCCTTGACGGCCTGTCGATCGAGGCGGGCAAGGTCGAGGCCATCGGCCGCATCGAGATCGCCGGCCAGGGCGAGGGCGCGACCATCTATCGCCTGCGCGACTGGGGCGTCAGCCGTCAGCGCTACTGGGGCTGCCCGATCCCGATCATCCACTGCCCGTCGTGCGGCGTGGTGCCGGTCCCGGCCGACCAGCTGCCGGTGGTCCTGCCGGAGGACGTGACCTTCGACGTACCCGGCAATCCGCTGGCCCGGCATCCGACGTGGAAGCACGTGGCCTGTCCGAGCTGCGGCGAGGCCGCGACGCGTGAAACCGACACCCTCGATACCTTCGTCGACTCCAGCTGGTATTTCGCCCGCTTTACCGATCCGACGGCGGCCGAACCGATCAGCCGCGCCGCCGCCGACCACTGGCTGCCCGTCGACCAGTATATCGGCGGGGTCGAGCACGCCGTCCTGCACCTGCTGTACGCCCGCTTCATCAGCCGCGCCCTCAGTGACGCCGGACTGATGAATGTGCGCGAACCCTTCGCCGGCCTGTTTACCCAGGGCATGGTGGTCCACGAGACCTACCGCCGCGCCGACGGCCAGTGGGTCGAGCCCACCGATGTCGACCTGACCAGTGACGACGGGCGACGTTCGGCCCGTCAGATCTCGACCGGCGAGGCGCTGACCATCGGTGACATCGAAAAGATGTCGAAATCGAAGAAGAATGTCGTCGCCCCCCAGCAGATCGTCGAGACCTGGGGTGTCGACGCCGGGCGTCTGTTCGTCCTGTCCGACAGTCCGCCCGAACGCGACGTGCAATGGACCACCGGCGGCGTCGAGGGCGCGTCGCGCTTCGTCCAGCGTGTCTGGGCCGAGTTCGACGGCTTCAATCCCGACCGTCCCGGCGACGCCGCGGCCGATGCGGCCCTGCGTCGCGAGACCCACAAGGCCATCCGCGCCGTCACCGAAGGAGTCGACGGCTTCCGCTTCAACTCGGCCATCGCCAAGCTCTACGCCTTCGTCGCCACCATCCGCTCCCACGACAAGGCCGGAGGTGCCGCCCGGCGCGAGGCCCTGTCGGCCCTGGCCCGGCTGGTCGCCCCGTTTACCCCCCACCTGGCCGAGGAATGCTGGACCCGGCTGGGCGAGACCGGTCTGGTGCTCGACGCGCCCTGGCCCGTGTGGGACGCGGCCCTGGCCGCCGACGACGAAGTGGTCCTGCCGATCCAGATCAGCGGCAAGCGCCGTAGCGAGATCACCATGGCGCGCGGCGCGGCCGACGCCGACGTCGAGGCCGCCGCCCTCGCCAATCCGGCCATTCAGGCCTATCTGTCGAGCAACGCTGTCTCGGTTCGGAAGGTGATCGTGGTCAAGGATCGCATCGTCAATCTGGTCGTCGGCTGATGCGGGGCCCGCTCGCCCTGCTGGCCCTGGCCCCGCTGTTGGCTCTGGGCCTGTCCGGTTGCGGCTTTACGCCGTTGTACGGGGACGCCGGGACCGGTTCCAGCCTGTCGCGGATCGCCGTCTCGACCCCGGACGACCGCCTCGGCTACCGATTACGCGAACAGCTTGAGGACGCGCTGGCCCATGACGGCAGCCTGCCGCCCTTGTGGCGACTGGAAACCACGGTCGAACAGTCGCGCCGCCCGCTCGGCCGCCGTATCGACGATACCGCCACCCGCTATGAACTGACCGTCCGCGGGGCCTGGACCCTGACGCCCGTCACCGGTGGCACGCCGCTGGGCGGGGTTGAGGTGGTCACCACCACCTATGCCGCCGCCGACCAGCCCTATGCCGCCATCGCCGCCCAGCAGGACGGTGAGGACCGCGCCGCGACCGCCCTGGCCCGTCGTATTCGCCTCGATCTGCTGCGCGCGCTGTCGGGGACGCCCCCGCAGCCGTGATCCTGTCCAAACGCCCCGAGATCGACCGCTTCCTGGCCCGGCCCGACCCGGCCATCCGGGCGGTTCTGATCCACGGCAAGGACCGCTCCGGGGGTCGGCGAGCGCGCCGCTGTCCTGTGTCGCGCCATCACCCCGGACCTCAACGACCCGTTCAACGTCACCCTGCTGACCGACAGCGATATCGACGGCGACGAAGCCCGGCTGGACGAGGCCCTGACCGCCCTGTCGATGACCGGTGGGCGACGTCTGGTGCGTGTGCGCCTGTCGGGCGAGAAGGCGGCGATCGACAGGATGCTGGCCGCCGCACTCAAGGTTCATGCCGACGGCGGCTACAATCCCGACGCGGTGCTGGTCATCGAGGCCGGCGTGCTGGGGCGCGACTCGACCCTGCGCAAGGCTGCTGAAGGGGCCAAGGGGGCCGTCGCCATCGTCTGCTATGAGGACGAGACCGGTGATGTCGCCCGGATGACGCGCGAGGCCCTGGCCGGCGACAAGGTCAGCCTGACCTCGGACGCGCTGGACCGGTTCGTCAGCCGCCTGCCGCGCGAACGGGGGCTGATGCGGCAGGAAATCGAACGGCTGGCCCTGTATATTGGTCCCGGTTCGGGCCGGACCATCGATGTCGAGGAGCTTGAGGCCCATCTCGGGGTCGAACCGGACGCCTCGCTCCAGGATGCGGCCCTGCAGGCCTTCGGCGGCCGCCCCGCCCCGGCCCAGTCCGGTCTGCGCCGCGCCCTGGCCGAGGGCGAAAGCCCGGTCATGGCCGTGCGCCAGGCCTCGATCCACCTCGGCAAGCTGCGCCGCATCAATGTGCTGCAGGCCGACGGCACCAATGCCAAGGCCGCGGCCAAGGCGGCCGGCGTGTTCTGGAAACAGGAGGGCGAAATGCTGCGCCAGGCCCGCAACTGGCGTCTGGAGGACCTCGACAAAGTACTGGACAGCATCAACACGGCCGATGTCGCGACCAAGACCACGGGTTCACCCGACGCCCTGCTGGCCGAACGGTTGCTGCTGGAAATCGCGGCCCGGGCCCGGCGACTGGGCCTCTGACGGTCTAGCCCCGCTTGGAGGCCTTGCGGAAGGCCGGCTTGGCCAGGGCGACATTCTTGGCCGCGATGACCCGCTCACCGGACTTGCCCGCATCAAACCCGGCATGCGCCGACGGCACCCCGCGCTTGGCGGCGAGCACGCGTTTCAGGGCTTCTGCGGCGGATTCGGGGGTCGGAATCTTTTCGGTCATGCCGCCATCATAGCACGAACGCTCAGGACCGCATCAACCGTCGGCACAGATCGTCCAGCTGCTCCAGACTGGCGTAGCGGATGGTCAGCTCTCCCTTGCCCCGCCGGTCAACCAGCTGAACCTTCAGCCCGAGGGCATCGGCCAGATCCTGTTCCAGCGCCGCCACATCGGCGCTGCCGCCGGTGTCCCGCTCGCTGCCGGCCCGGGCCGGCTTCGGTCCCTCGGCCGCCTGCCGGGCCAGGGCCTCGGCCTGACGCACGTTCAGGCCCTGGGCCAGGACCTGTTCAGCCAGGGCCGCCGGATCGGGTGCCGTGATCAGGGCCCGGGCGTGACCGGCCGACAGCCGGCCCGCCGTCACATGCTCCAGCACAGCTTCGGGCAGTTGCAGCAGACGCAGGGTATTGGCCACGTGACTGCGGCTCTTGCCGACGATCCCGGCCACCGCGTCCTGGGTGCGGCCGAACCGCTCCATCAGCAGCGCATAGGCATTGGCCTCTTCCAGCGGATTTAGGTCCGAACGCTGCACATTCTCGATGATGGCGACTTCCAGCACCTCGAGATCGTCCATCGGTCGGTCGATGATCGGCACCTCGGTCAGCCGCGCCAGCTGGGCCGCGCGCCAGCGCCGCTCGCCGGCGATGATCTGCCACATGCCGTCCTCGCCGGGCTGGGCCCGCACCAGAATGGGCAGCAACACCCCCTTGTCGCGGATCGAGGCCGCCAGTTCATCCAGCTCGGCGGCGTCGAACTGCTTGCGCGGCTGGTCCGGATTGGGCTTCAGGCTCTCGACCGGGGCCATCAGCACCCCACCCGGGGTCGGCCCTCCGCTGACCGAGACGCTTTCGGTGATCTGTTCACCCAGCAGGGCCGACAATCCGCGACCCAGGCCTCTTTGACGTTCTGACACTCTATCGATTCCGTTCTCTTGCATGGGTTCAGGCAGGCTGCAGGCGGCGCTGACGCTCGCGGCCCACGACTTCCCGGGCCAGTTTCAGATAGGCCTGGCTGCCGGCGCATTTCAGATCATAGATCAGGGCCGGCTTGCCGAACGACGGGGCCTCGGCTACCCGCACGTTGCGCGGGATCACCGCGTCATAGACCTTGTCGCCAAAATGGGCCCGCACGTCCGCGGCCACCTGACCCGACAGCGAACTGCGCCCGTCATACATGGTCAGCACCAGACCCTGGATCTCCAGCGCCGGATTCAGACTCTGACGCACCATCTCGACCGTCTTCATCAACTGGGTCAGGCCCTCCAGCGCGAAGAATTCGCACTGCAATGGCACCAGTACGGCATCGGCGGCCGCCATCGCGTTCAGCGTCAGCAGATTCAGCGACGGCGGGCAGTCGATCAGCACATAGTCATACCGGGTATGCCCGTCGCGGCCATGACCCTGCAGCGCATCGCGCAGCCGGTACGAGCGGCGATCGGCCTGGGCCAGCTCGATCTCGACCCCGGACATGTCACCGTCGCCGGGAATGATATGCAGGCCCGGCACCGTGGTCTCGACCGCAGCCTCGTTGACGGCCCGACCGTCGACGATCACGTCATAGATGGTGATGCGCCGTGTTTCACGTGGAACACCCAGGCCGGTCGAGGCATTGCCCTGCGGGTCCATGTCGACGATCAGCACCTTCTCGCCGATCGCGGCCAGGGCCGTGCCCAGGTTGATGGCCGTGGTGGTCTTGCCCACCCCGCCCTTCTGGTTGGACACCGCGAGCACCCGGGTTTTGCGCGAACTGGAAAGGTCAGGGGACACGGCGAAGACTCCGGACTTCAACAAGACGGCCGCGCGGATCACTGCGCGACACGGACAGGGCGGCGTCGACCCGCCAGGACTGGCGGGCGGTCGCCAGTTCAGCTTCCGCCTTCTCACCCTTGAGGAACAGGCCTTTCGCCCCCCGCTTGATGTACGGTTGTGCATAACCCAGCAGGGTTTCCAGCGGGGCCAGCGCCCGGGCCGTGACCACGTTGACCGCCAGGCTCTGTCTCTCGGCCCGGCCGTTGATCACCGTCGCCGGCAGGTCGAGATCGGCGACGACGATCTCGAGAAAGCGGCAGCGCTTGCCCAGACTGTCGATCAGCCAGACATGCGCGCCCGGCCGGCCCTTCAGAAGTATGGCTAGCACCAGACCCGGAAACCCGGCCCCCGCCCCCAGATCGGCCCAGGTCAGGGCGTCGGGCGCATGGTCCAGCAACTGGGCCGAGTCATAGACATGGCGGTTCCAGAAGTCCGGCAGGCTGTCGGGCCCGACCAGATTCATCACCGCATTGGCGGCCACCAGTTCCTGACGGAAGGCTTCCAGATCAGCCATCTGTGCGGGCGTGGCCCCGGTTCGGGCCTGAAAGGCGTCAGCGGCCCCGGCAAGTTGCATATCCATCAGGCTGCGACCCGGGCCTTTTTCACATGCGACAGCAGGGCCGTCAGGGCCCCCGGCGTCATGCCCTCGATCCGGCCGGCCTGACCCAGTGTCAGGGGCCGCACCAGGGTCAGTTTCTCGCGGATCTCGTTCGACAGTCCACCGATGGCGGCATAGTCCAGGTCCGACGGCACCTGCAGATCCTCCTCGCGGCGAAGGGCCACGGCGTCCGCGGCCTGCCGGTCCAGATAGCTGGCATAGCCGGCGTCGATCTCGACCTGCTCGCGCACGGCCGGGCTCCAGCCGGCGATGGCCGGGTACGCGCCCTCGAACGCGGTCAGATCGACCCCGGGATAGGCCAACAGGTCGCGCATCGACCGCCGCTGGCCGTCGGCGTTGACGCTCAGCCCCAGGGCCTGGGCCTCTTTCGGTGTGAACCGGGTCTCGCGCACCAGGGCAGAGGCCTCGGCCAGCTGCGCCGCCTTGGCCGCGAACAGCCTTTGCCGTTCCGGGCCGACAATTCCGGCATTGATTCCGACCGGGGTCAACCGTTGATCGGCATTGTCGGCGCGCAAAGTCAACCTGTACTCGGCCCGGCTGGTGAACATCCGGTAGGGCTCGGTCACACCCCGGGTCACCAGATCGTCGATCATCACCCCGATATAGGCCTGGTCCCGTCCCAGCACGACGGGATCAGAGCCGGCGGCGGCCCGGGCCGCGTTGAGTCCGGCGATCAATCCTTGAGCGCCCGCCTCCTCATAGCCCGTGGTGCCATTGATCTGGCCGGCCAGATACAGACCCGGCCGGCGCTTGACCTCCAGCGCCGGACTCAGCTCGCGCGGGTCGACATAGTCATACTCGATGGCATAGCCGAAGCGGAACACAGCCACATCTTCAAGCCCCGGCATGGTGCGCAGGAAGGCCGACTGGGTCGCCGGCGACACCGAGGTCGAGATGCCGTTTGGATAGACGGTCGGATCGTCCAGACCCTCGGGCTCGAGAAAGACCTGGTGGCTGGTCTTGTCGGCGAACCGCACCACCTTGTCCTCGATCGACGGGCAATAGCGCGGACCGCGTCCGGTCAGCTGTCCGCCATAGACCGCGCTTTCACCGAGGTTTTCAGCGATGATCCGGTGGGTTTCTTCCGTCGTGTGGGTGATGCCGCAGGCGATCTGCGGCACGGTGATCCGCTCGGTCAGGAACGAGAACGGCACCGGCGTTTCGTCGGCGGCCTGCATCTCCAGCCGGTCCCAGGCGATGGTGCGCCCGTCCAGCCGCGGCGGAGTCCCGGTCTTCAACCGCCCCATCTGCAGCCCGGCCCCGTACAGGTCGGCGGCCAGGCCGGTCGACGGGGCCTCGCCGTCGCGGCCGGCCGGAATGCGCTCGTCCCCGCGGTGGATGACGCCATTGAGGAAGGTGCCCGTGGTCAGGACCACGGCGGCGGCGCGGATCTCATCGCCGCCACCGGTGACCACCCCGACCACCCGGTCGCCGTCGAGGATCAGCCGCTCGGCCGTCCCCGCCCGCAGGCTCAGGTTCGGCGTCTGCGCCAGCTCGGCCTGCATGGCTTCACGATACAGACGCCGGTCGATCTGGCTGCGCGGGCCCTGGACGGCAGCCCCGCGCGACCGGTTCAACAGGCGGAACTGGATGCCCGAGACATCGCCCAGCCGCCCCATGATGCCGTCCATGGCGTCGATCTCGCGCACCAGATGACCCTTGCCCAGACCGCCGATGGCCGGGTTGCAGGACATCTCGCCGATGGTTTCCAGCTTCTGGGTCAGCAGCAGGGTGTCGGCCCCCGCGCGCGCGGACACCGCCGCGGCCTCGCAGCCGGCGTGACCCCCGCCGATGACAATGACGTCGAACTTCAGCTTCATGGGGCGGGACATAGGGGATATGGCGGGCAAAGACCACCGCGACGCTGTTTCACGTGAAACCTATTTGCCGATGCAGAAGGTCGAGAACACCTCGCCGAGGATGTCCTCGACCCCGATCGCCCCGGTGACCCGGCCCAGCGCCGTCGCGGCCCGGCGCAGGTCATCGCCGGCCATTTCCGGACCGTTATCCAGCGCCACCCGCCCGGCCTCGACCGCCGTCAGGGCCTCGACCAGGCGCCTCAGGTGCCGTTCGCGGGTCACGGCGGGGAAGTCGGCCCCGGCCAGATCGGCCATCAGCCGCGCGGCGATCCGGTCGTGCAGTTCACCCAGACCGGCCCCGGTCACCGTGCTGACAACGACCGTATCGGGATCGTCGGCCGTCACCGGACCCAGATCCGCCTTGGTCAGGACGGTCAGGTCTCCGGGCCGGACCAGGTCTGCCGCCTCGCCGGGCGCATCTCCGGGGGCCCGCACCCACAGGCGCAACTCGGCCGCCTCGGCCCGGGCCCGGGCCCGCCGCACGCCCTCGATCTCGACCACATCCTCGCTCAGCCGCAGCCCGGCCGTGTCCGACAGGGTCACCGCATAGCCGGCGATGATCAGTTCGGCGTCCAGCACATCGCGCGTCGTCCCGGCCACCGGGGTGACGATGGCCGCCTCGCGCGCCACCAGGGCGTTGAACAGCGAGCTCTTGCCGGCATTGGTCTCGCCGATCAGCACGATGCGATAGCCCGCCCGGACCCGCTCGCCGCGCGCCGCATCCGCCAGGGCCCGCTCCAGATCGACGATCAGCCGGTCCAGTATCGGGCCGGCACTGCGGGCCAGATTGTCGGGGACATCCTCATCCGGAAAGTCGATCTCGGCCTCGACCAGGGCCAGGGCCGTCAGCAGATCGGCGCGGAATCCGGCGTAGGTCCGCGACAGCGCCCCGTCCAGCTGGCCCAGCGCCTGGGTCCGCTGGCTGCGGGTTTCGGCGTCGATCAGATCGGCGACGGCCTCGGCCTGGGCCAGATCCATCCGGCCATGTTCAAAGGCCCGGCGGGTGAATTCGCCGGGCTCGGCCGGACGCAGGCCCAGCGCGGTCAGGGCCCCGGCCACGGCCTCGACCACGGCCCGTCCACCGTGCAGATGCAGTTCGGCGCAATCCTCGCCCGTATAGCTGGCCGGTCCCGGAAACCACAGCACCAGTGCCTGGTCGAGCGTCTCGCCATCGTGTTGCAGCGTGCGCAGACTGGCCACGCGCGGCGTCAGGTCCCGGGCACCCAGCGCCGTCAGCGTCGCGTCCACGCCCGGGCCGGACAGGCGCAGTATGGCAATGGCCCCGCGACCCGGCGGCGTCGCCAGGGCGAAGATGGTGTCGGTGATCAACAAAGTCTCCTCCCGGTCACATCGCGACGGGGAAGGGGACCGCGAAGCGGTGGAGGGGCAGGCCCCGGCACCGTCGGCCCCTCCGTCACGTCGCTGGCGCGCCGCGCCACCTCCCCGTCGTGACGGGGAGAAGACCGGCTATTTGGCCGCACTGCCCGCGGCGGTTTCCATCAGCTTGCGGAACTGGTCCTGGGCCTGCATGCCGAAGCTGGTCCAGGTTTTCATCAGCTCCTCGGGCTTCATGGCCGACATGTTCTCGTCCATGCGCTTCTTCATCTCGCTGACCAGATGATCGTTCAGCGGCTCGACATTGGGCAGACCCAGAAAGGCGCGCGCCTCGGCCGGTTCGCATTCGATCTCGATATTGACCTTCATCGCCGCTGTCTCCGTTTCACGTGAAACACCAACCCGTCCGTAAACGGATCAGGTATTCATCGACTGGAAAAAGTCCGCGTTATTCTTGGACTGACGCATCTTGTCGAGCAGGAATTCGATCGCATCCTGCGGCCCCATCGGGTTCAGAATGCGGCGCAGCACATAGGTCTTGGCCAGCTGATCCTTCGGCGTGATCAGCTCCTCCTTGCGGGTGCCGGACTTCAGCACGTCGATGGCCGGGAAGATGCGCTTGTCGGCGACCTTGCGGTCCAGCACGATCTCGGAGTTGCCGGTGCCCTTGAACTCTTCGAAGATGACCTCGTCCATCCGGCTGCCGGTATCGATCAGGGCGGTGGCGATGATGGTCAGGCTGCCGCCCTGTTCGACATTACGGGCGGCACCGAAGAAGCGTTTCGGCCGCTGCAGGGCATTGGCGTCGACACCCCCGGTCAGCACCTTGCCCGACGACGGCACGGTCGCGTTATAGGCCCGGCCCAGCCGGGTGATCGAATCCAGCAAGATGACCACGTCGCGCTTGTGCTCGACCAGGCGCTTGGCCTTTTCGATGACCATCTCGGCCACGGCCACGTGGCGCGTGGCCGGCTCGTCGAAGGTCGAAGCGATGACCTCGCCCTTCACCGTGCGTTGCATGTCGGTCACTTCCTCGGGCCGCTCGTCGATCAGCAGCACGATCAGGAACACTTCCGGGTGATTCTTCTCGATCGACTTGGCGATGTTCTGCAGCATCACCGTCTTGCCGACCCGGGGCGGGGCCACGATCAGGCAGCGCTGGCCCTTGCCGAGCGGGGCGACGATGTCGATCACCCGGCCCGAGCGGTCCTTCAGCGTCGGGTCCTGGATCTCCATCGTGAAGCGCTCGTCGGGATAGAGCGGTGTCAGGTTATCGAACAGAACCTTGGTGCGGACCGTTTCCGGATCCTCGAAATTGATGGTGTCGACCTTGAGCAGGGCGAAATAACGCTCGCCCTCGCGCGGTCCGCGTACCGCCCCGTGCACCGTGTCACCCGAGCGCAGGCCAAAGCGGCGAATCTGCGACGGCGACACATAGATATCGTCCGGACCCGGAAGATAGTTGGCGTCGGGGCTCCGCAGGAAGCCGAAGCCGTCGGGCAGGATCTCCAGCACGCCCGAGGCGATGATCTCGACCTCCTCGTCCGCCAGGGCCTTGAGGATGGCGAACAACAGGTCCTGTTTGCGCAGGTTGGAGGCGTTCTCGATCTCCAGCTGCTCGGCAAAGGCGACCAGATCGGCCGGCGTCTTGTCGTTCAGCTCCTGCAGGGTGATGCGGCCATTGGGCACGATCGATTCACCGTCATCGTCGTCGTCGTCATCGTCGTCCGATTCCTGATCGACCATCGGCAGGTCCGTGGCCGCGACCTCGCGCTTGCCATGGTTGTCGACATCCGGGGTTTCGGCCTCCGGCGTCTCGACGCGGGTTTCGGTCTCGGTATCGGGCGTATCGGTCTGGTCGGTCATGGTCTTACAGGTCTGCGCGCGACCGCGAGGGCCCGCGAACAGCGGGGTCGGGGCGGGCTTGGCGATGTCTGGCCTTGCGGCCGGAAGGAGAGGCGACGGGTCGTCCCGGGCACGGGGCCACGGGCGTCGCAGGAGAGAGGGGCCGCCCCGGACAGGACTGAGACGGCTCGCCGCCAGCGAAACCACGCCGGCCCGGTCAGGTCAAGCGGGACGACTCAGCCGAACCGCCATTCGATCGTCACCGACAGCACGGCGATGATGGCGATCAGGAACGGGATTTCATTGGTCAGGCGCCAGAACCGGCCGGTTCGCACCGAGGTCCCGGCCCCGATGCGGCGGAATTCCCCGGCCAGAAAGCCGTGCCAGCCGCTCAGCGCGGTCACGGCCAGCAATTTGGTCGCCATCCACGGCTGCGCCACAAACCCCCAGCCGGCCCCGAACGTGTAGACGTGGATGAAGATCATCCAGACGCCGAACACCCAGGCCGCGATCATCGACGGATTGATGATGATCTTCAGCAGCCGCCGCTGCCACTCGCGCAACAGGGCCTGCATTTCCGAACGCAAGGGCTCGGCCTTGCCGGCCTGTTCGGCGTCATAGGCAAACAGGCGCGGCAGGAACAGCATGCCCGCCATCCAGGCGATCACCGCCAGGATGTGCAGACCGCGCACGATGTTGAAGGTGTCGACACTCATGCCGCGCGTCGCTCCGCCTGACAGGGACAGGCGGCCCAGTCCCCCTGACAGCCCGGGCCGAACGGGGCCGTGCCGGTCCGCGCCAGGGCTTCCAGAGTCGCCTCCGCCAGTGTCTCGATGAACGGCACCGCCGTCCCGGGTGTCGGCACGCGCAGATAGGGGTTGGCCCCGACCTGTTCGGCCAGTTCGGCGTATTCGATGTCCAGCTCGACCAGGGTCTCGATATGTTCGGAGACAAAGGCGATCGGCGCGACCACCACACCGACTCCGTCCACCGCCGCCTGACAGATGGCGTCCGGCGTCGACGGGCCCAGCCAGGTCATCGGCCCGACCCGGCTCTGATAACAGATCGACCAGTCGGTCAGCCCGGCCCGTGCCGCCACCGCGGCACAGCCGGCCTCGATCTGGGCCTGATACGGATCGCCCTTTCTGGTCACCAGACTCTCGGGAATGCCGTGGGCCGAGAACAGCACCCGCATCGGCCGGTTTCCGGCCTCGGCCAGCTTCGCCTTGATGGCGACCGCCTGGGTCTCGACCCAGCCCGGAGCCTGCGGATAGCAGCACACTGTGCGCGCCACGCCGGGGCCCTTGTAGGTCTCGGTCCAGGCCTTCAGCGACGAGGCCGTCGTGGTGGTCGAATACTGCGGATACAGCGGCAGCAGCACCAGCTGGTCCGGCTTCCAGGCCGTCACCCGGGTCACCGTCTCGGCGGTCATCGGAAGCCAGTAGCGCATGGCGGTAAAGACCCGCACCCTATCGCCCGGCAACCGTTCGCCCAGTACCGCTTCCAGCGCCGTCGTCTGCTCCAGCGTCTGTGGCAACAGCGGCGAGCCGCCGTTCCACTGCGGTCCCATCAAGGCATAGTTGGCCTGGGCCGGCTTTTCCCGCCGCGACGAGATCCACCAGGCCAGCAGCGTCCGGAACGGGGCGGGCAGGGCAATAATCGCCTTGTCATTGAACAGGTTGAACAGAAACGGTCGCACCGTCGCGGCGCTGTCGGGCCCGCCGAGGTTGAACACCACCACCGCAATGCGCCGCCCAGCCGCCTCGGTCATTGCGCCCCGATCCGCTTCAACACCTGTTCGACATGGGCGATCGGCACGTCCGGCAGGATGCCGTGGCCGAGATTGAAGATCCACGGCCCCTGACCCCAGGCCTCGAGCAGTTGGTCGACGCGCCGGTCCAGCCCGGCCCCGCCATTGCGCAGCAGCAGCGGATCCAGCGCTCCCTGGATCGGCCTGATCGCCTGGACCCGGCGACCGATCTCCAGCGGACAGGCGGTATCCAGCGCCACCGCCTGGAAATCCGTTTCGCGCGCATAGCGTTCGGCCAGCGCCGCCGACCCCCGCGGGAAGCCGATCAGCGGCACCGTCACGCCCAGCTCGCGCACCCGCCGCACCAGCGCCTGATGCGGCTTGAGCACCAGCCGTTCGAACAGGTCCTCCGGCAGGCCCTCGGCCCAGCTCTCGAAGATCTTCAGCACCTGGGCCCCGGCATCGGCCTGCATCTTCAGATAATGGGCCGTGGCCTCGACCAGCACCTCGAGCAGGGCGTCGACCCCCTCGGGATCGGCATAGGCGTAGATCCGGGCCGTGGCCCGCTCGCCCTTGCCGATGCTGCGCGCCGCGCCGTCCAGCATATAGGTCGCCACCGTCCACGGTGCCCCGGCAAAGCCGATCAGCGCCTTGTCGGGATCCAGCTCGGCCCGCACCAGGGACAGGGTCTGGCCCACCTCTTTCAGCGCCTCGCCGGCCCCTTGTGTCAGATCGCGCATGGCCTCGACCGATGGCATCGCCCCCAGCCGCGGGCCCTCGCCGGCCTCGAACCAGACCTCCTGGCCCAGGGCCCGGGGGATCAGCAATATGTCGGCAAAGACGATGGCCGCGTCATAGCCGAACCGCCGCATCGGCTGCAGGGTCGCCTCAGCCGCCTTCTCGGGGGTCAGGCAGAAGGAGATGAAATCCGGCGTCGTCGCCCGCAGCGCCCGGTATTCGGGCAGATAGCGTCCGGCCTGGCGCATAAACCAGACCGGCGGCCGGGCCGTGGTCTCGCCCTGGAGGACTCGGAGCAACATGGGGTTCGTCATGCATTGGGCTTTACGGGCCGGACCCGGTTCACTCAAGCCTCGCCCTGCCAACCCTTCTTATAAAAGATTTAAAAAATGAATGGAGGCAGGTAGCTGGGCTCCGGGATGACGGGGACAAAACCGGGTCTGTCTCGCCCGGAACCGGCCTTGTCCACGGCCCTGGCCCGGCCGGGCGGACCGACCGGCCGGAGCTGTTGAAACCGGGGATAATGCTTAACAAATCCTTAACCGGCGGGCCCTGGTGACCCGTGTCGATCCGGGACGACGGCGGGGGGCGTTAAGGATTTGTTAAGCCTGTCCCCAGCCGGTCGGTCCGGGCCCGGGTCGGGGGGGGATGGAATCCGGCGGGGCGCGGCGGATCGTCCCGGCTCATCCCCGCTCGCCGCTCCGGCCGGGTCCGGCTATAGAGAACCATGCCCAGCCGGCGACCGTGGTCCCGCATCGGCGCCCGCCTTCGTCCCCAGGAGTCTTCGGTTCCATGAGCCTTATTCGATGAGCCCGCCCCGATGACGCCCGCCCGCATCCCGGGCAGCGCCCGCTTGGCCACTTATTTCCATGTCCATCTGGTCTCCGACTCAACCGGCGAGACGCTGAACGCCATGGCCAAGGCAGTGACGGCCCGTTTTGACGGGGTCATCCCGATCGAGCACATCTATGCCCTGGTCCGCTCCTCACGGCAGATGGAGCGGGTGCTGGAGGAAATGGCCTCGGCACCGGGCGTGGTGCTGCATACCATCGTCGACCGCGAGCTGCGCGAACAGCTGGAAGAGGGCTGCCGACGGCTCGACATGCCGCAGATCGGGGCGCTCGATCCGCTGGTCGGGGCCCTGTCCCGCTATCTGGGGGCCGCCCTGTCGACCCGGGTCGGGGCCCAGCACACGCTCGACAACGACTATTTCAACCGGATTTCGGCGCTGGATTTCGCCATGGCCCACGATGACGGACAGGGCACGACCGAACAGCTGGAAGGGGCCGACGTCATCCTGTGCGGGGTCAGTCGCACCTCCAAGACCCCGACCTGCATCTATCTGGCCCACCGTGGCATCCGCGCCGCCAATGTGCCGCTGGTGCCGGGTCAGGAGGACGGCGAACGGCTGGTCGGCCTGAAAAATCCGCTGGTCATCGGCCTGACCGTGTCGCCCGACCGGCTGGTGCAGATCCGCAAGAACCGGCTCGACGGCCTCAACGCCCACCGCGCCTCGGCCTATGTCGACCATGAGGCGGTGCGCGACGAGACGGTCAGGGCACGTCGTGCCTTTGAGCGGCGCGGCTGGCCGGTCATCGACGTGACTCGCCGTTCGATCGAGGAAACCGCCGCCGCCGTCATCAATCTGGTCAGCGAGCGTCGCACCCGTCGGGTCGGAGCCACCTGGTGACCGGCGCGCCCGGTGAACATCTGGTGCTGGCCTCGGGCAGTCTCGCCCGCCGCGACATGCTGGCCGGGGCCGGCGTGCCGTTCATGGTCCGCCCCGCCGACGTCGATGAGGACGCGATCAAGGCCGGCCTGAGCCATGTCGACGCCGCCGAACTGGCGCTGGAACTGGCCCGGGCCAAGGCCCTGGCCGTATCGCGGCACGATTCCGAGGCCTGGGTCCTGGGCGCTGACCAGACCCTCGCCTTCGATGGAGGGCTGATTTCCAAGGCCCCGTCGCTGGAGGCCGCCCGGAGCCGGCTGGCCACGATGCGCGGGCGTCGCCACCACCTCCATTCCGGGGCCGCCCTGGCGCGTGACGGCCGACTGGTCTGGTCCGGGGTCGACACCGCCACCCTGGTCATGCGCGATTTTTCCGACGCCTTTCTGGATGCCTATCTGGCGGCCGAGGGCGAGGGGTTGCTGGCCTGTGTCGGGACCTACCGGCTCGAGGGCATGGGCTCGCAGCTGTTCGCATCCGTCGACGGCGACTACTTCACCGTGCTGGGCCTGCCCCTGTGGCCGGTGCTCGCCGAACTGCGCCGTGTCGGCGTGCTGGTGTCGTGACCGTGATCGCCGGGGTCGCCGGCCGACCGATCGCCCATTCGCTGAGCCCGCTGATTCACGGGGCCTGGATCGCGGTGGCCGGGCTGGACGCCGTCTACCACCGTCATGAACCGGCCGATGCGACGGAATTCGCCGCCCTGGTCGCACGCGGCCGGGCCGGAGAGTTGCGCGGTCTGAACGTCACCGCACCATTCAAGGAACAGGCCCTGGCGCTGGCCGACACCGTCAGTCCCGTGTCCTGGGCCTGTGGTGCCGCCAACCTGCTGCTGTTCGATCGCGGTCTCGTTCAGGCCGACAACACCGACGGCACCGGATTGATGGCCGCCCTGGCAGAGCAGGCCCCGGCCCTCGACGTGAGGAACCGGAACGTGGTCGTGCTCGGGGCCGGCGGGGCCGCCCGGGGGGCGGTCGCGGCCCTGTCGGCAGCGGGAGCCCGGGTGGGGGTTCTGAACCGCACCCGGGCCCGGGCCCAAGCCCTCGCCGCCGATCTCAGGGCCACGGTCGCCGATCCGGCGACGCTCGGTACGGCGGCGCTGGTGGTCAATGCGCTCAGCGTCCCGCCCGACATCGATCTGGCGGTCCTGCGCAGCGATGCCGTGGTTATGGACATGACCTACCGCCCGCTGATCACCCCCTTTCTCGCCGCCGCCGGGGCCCGCGGCCTGACCGCCGTCGACGGCCTGGCCATGCTGATCGGTCAGGCCCGCCCGTCGTTCGCCGCCCTGTTCGGCATCGATCCTCCGGCTACCGACGTTCGCCACCTGGCCCTGGCCGCTCTCGGCAAGGGGGTCGCATGATCATCCTTGGCCTGACCGGATCGATCGGCATGGGCAAGACGACCACGGCACAGATGTTCGCTGATGCGGGCGCCCTGGTGTGGAATGCCGATGACGCCGTGCATGCCCTCTATGCCCGGGGCGGGGCCGCGGTAAGTCCGGTGGCCGCGACCTTTCCCGGGGTGGTCGTTGACGGAGCGGTCGACCGGGCCCGGCTGGCGCAGGCCCTGGGGCGCGATCCGGCGGCCTTCGCCCGGCTGGAGGCCATAGTTCATCCGCTGGTGCTGGCCGACCGGCTTGACGCCCTCGCGGCCGCCGAGGCGCGGGGTGTGAAGCTGGCCGTGCTCGACATTCCCCTGTTGTTCGAGACCGGGGGCGATGCCGCCGTCGATGCGGTGGTAGTGGTCACCGCCGACGCCGATATCCAGCGCCGCCGGGTGCTGGCCCGACCCGGTATGACCGTCGAACGGCTGGACGCCATCCTCGCCCGTCAGCTGCCGGACGCGGAAAAACGCCGCCGCGCCGATTTTCTCGTCGATACCGGCCATGGGCCGGGCCCGGCCCGGGCCCGGGTCGCCGAAATCGTGGGGACAGTCCTCGATCCGCAGTGGCTGCCACCGCGACGGGGTCTTCCGGATGCGCCCGAACCGCCTCATTAAGGGTCATGGCTCGCGAAATCGTCCTCGACACCGAAACCACCGGACTGGATCCCCGTCAGGGTCACCGGCTGATCGAGGTCGGCTGTATCGAGATCGAGGACCTGCTGCCGACCGGGCGCAGTTTTCACCGCCTGGTCCATCCCGAGCGGTTGATCGATCCCGACGCCATCCGGGTCCACGGCATCACTGACGCCCAGGTCAGGGACGCGCCGAAATTCCGCGAAATTACCGCCGACCTGATGGAATTCATCGGCGAGGCACCGGTCATCGCCCATAATGCCGCCTTCGACAGGGGCTTCATCAATCACGAAATGACCCTGTGTGGTCAGGCGGTCCTGCCCGAGGATCGCTGGATCGACACCCTGCAACTGGCCCAGACGCGTTTCCCGGATGGGCAACTCGCTGGATGCCCTGTGCCGGCGCTTCAAGATTTCCCTGGCCGAACGTTCGCTGCACGGGGCCCTGATCGATGCGCGGTTGCTGGCCGAGGTTTATCTGGAACTGAAGGGCGGCAAGGAACGGGTACTCGATCTCAGCACGCGCAGCGGCACGGCAGCGACAGCGACAGCGGCCTTCATGGCCTCGGGCGGTCATGCGCCCCGGCCCCGGCCCCTGGCCCCTCGCTCGAACCCGGACGAACGCACGGCGCACCGGGAGTTTCTCGCCACCATGCTGAAAGACCAGTCGCTGTGGGCCGGCTATGGTCTGGACATGAAAAAGGCGTCCGCCGACTGACGGACGCCCCTTTCGCGGTCTGGTCGGACGGCGCTCAGGCCTGGCCGATCTGTCCGGCCGGGGCCCCGCGGGCCACTTCTTCCTTGCGCGCGGCATAGATGGCGGCAAAATCGAGCGGCTCCATCATGAAGGGCGGATGAAGCCGCCTCCCGATGTGGCCCGGGCGATGATCTCGCGGGCGAACGGGAACAGGTAGCGCGGGCATTCCGTCAGCAGCAGCGGCTCGATATCGGCTTCCGTAATACCCTGCAGGGCTACAGGCCGCCGTACAGCAGCTCGACCTGGAAGACCGGCGTCGTGTCGGTCGTCGCCTTGATCGACAGTTTCAGATCGACCTCGAACAGGCCGTCGGCCCGGCCCTGGGCATTCATCTCGACACCCAGGTCGATGGCCGGCTTGCCCTCGACGCGCAGGCTGTCAGGGGCCCTGGGGTTTTCGAACGACAGGTCGCGGACATACTGGGCCAGGATGCGGAAGCCGGGTCCCGGCGCGCCCGGCCTGTGCCCCGTTGCCCGGGGCGGCCTTGGGATCCGGAGTATCGGAAGGGGGAGTGGAATCGGTCATCAACAGGTCGCCGTGATCTCGAACGGGAAAGCCAGGGAACAGGCGGTTCAGCCTGCGGGTGAAGGCGCGCCGGTTAGCGCCGCGACCCAGCAGCAACGCTGCACGCCCGGGGGAATTTCCGTTGCCGGCCGGTCGTCGCGAGGGGGTGGGGGTGCGGCTCGCCTTGCAACACCCCATATCAGCCCCTAATCGTCAGTTTCCGTGCCCCCGGGAGTGTTTCCGGAGGGTCGAGACCAAGGATACCCTGTGCCGGTCCCATATCTGCTTATCGCCGCCGCCGTGGTTGCCCTGTTCGTGCTCTCCAGTTCTGATGTGCTGGGCAAGAAGATCGGGCGTCAGCCCGAGGACAATGCCCGGGCCGCACCCAAGGTCGGCGCTGTACCGACCACGGCCAACACGCGGAAACGGCCTCGCGCTCGCCGGCGCTTGAGGCCGCGGCCCTGGCGGCCATCTCGGGACTTCGAGGCCCGGCCGAGCCGGGGTTTGACCCGTCGCGGTTCCTCGAGGGCGCGCGCCAGGCTCATGAATCGATTGTGCGTGCCTACGCCTCGGGGGATCAGGGAAACTCTCAAGCCGTTGCTGACCGGGCCGGTCATGCAGTCGTTCGAGGCCGGCATCACCGCGCGCGAAGCGCGTGGCGACGTCGAACAGGCCGAGTTCATCCATCCGCCGCGCGCCGATCTGGAACTGGCCACGGTCGAAGGCGACCGGGCTGTGGCCAAGGTCCGTTTCCTGGCCGAACTGCGCAATCGCGTGACCCCGGCGGGGGGAGGAACAGGTCGAGGAACGGCGCACGGCGGAACACTGGACCTTCGAGCGAGCGCTTGGGGCCGACGATCCGAACTGGGTCCTGGCCCGGGTCGAACCCGCCAGCGCGTGAGGGCCCGTGGCGTGAGCGCGCGAAAGGCGACCGCCACGGTCGCGATGCTGATCGCGGTTCTGGCCCTGTCAGCCTGCGCCACCTCACCCGCCACCGACATACCCCCCGCCACCGGGCCCGTCGTTCCGGTGCCCGTTCCTGATCCTGCCGCACCGGTCACGGGGGACGGTGTGCCCCGTCCGGCTGCGGTTGGACAGCCGCTGACAGCCCTGCCCGGCTGGGACCACGAAGATCATCTGGCGGCCTTCGAAACGCCTGGCGCACCGGCTGCCGCGTGGCCCGCGACGCGGCCGCCCGCACCTTGTGTGACCGGGCCGGTCGTCTGGCCGCCGGACCGCTGTCGCCGTCTGACGCGCGCGCCTTTCTGGAAGCCGGTTTTACCGCCATCCCCGCGCGGACCGATGACGGGGCCCCCGGCCTGCTGACCGCCTATTTCGCGCCGGAATATCCTGCACGACGCCAGCCGGACGCCGAGTTTGATGCGCCGGCCCTGGGGGTGCCTGGCGATCTGAGTACGTCGGGAGGGTCAGACCCTGCAACGTCGGCCCGACGGCTCGACGGGCCCCTATCCCGAGCGGGCGGTGATCGAGGCGTCGGTGCCGGTGGCCCCGACTCGCCTGGATGCGGGCCGAAGACCTGTTTTTCCTGCAAATCCAGGGGTCGGGGTATCTGACCTTCGCCGACGGCGGCCGGGCCCGGCTGGCCTATTCCGACGACAACGGCGCGCCGTTCGTCGGCGTTGACCGGCCGATGGCCCGCGATGGCCTGCTGCCGCAGAACGGCACCTCGGGTGACAGCCATTCGCGAAAGGCTGGCCGCCCACCGGGGGGCCGAGGCCAACGCGGTCATGGCCCTCAACCCGCGCTACATCTTTTTCCGGATAGATCCCGATGACGGCGGCGACCCGGCCGGGGCCGCCGGTGTACCCTTGCCGGCCCGGCGCGCCATCGCCGTCGACCCGGCCCACTGGCGCTACGGTGACTTCGTCTGGATCAGTGCTGACGGCGGCGATCTGCGCGGCGCGCGCGGCAGCTATCAGGGGGCGGTGATGGCGCTGGACACCGGATCCGCCATCCGCGGCCCGGTCCGCGCCGACCTCTATATGGGCCGGGGTGAGTCCCGCCGGGGCGGGAGGCCGGGGCCGTGCGCCATCCGCTGCGCATGTGGCGCCTGGAGCCCCGTCCGGATCAATAGTGTGACGAACGGCGGAGCTCTGGCCCCGCCGTCACCGGTTTCGCGTCAGCTTGAATCCCGATCCGTTTTTTGGAGCCAGGCCGATCCGCCCTGAAACA
>JAUCCG010000074.1:0-14888 GCA_034676465.1 Brevundimonas sp.
TGCCGGAGGATCGTCTCCGGCGCAGGGCCCCGTGCGCGTCGGGGTGCGCACGGAAACATCGAGGCCGGACGTCGAAACCGCGCCCCTGTCGCGTGGTCGTTCACGTATCGCCGTGGCATCGTCTGGTCGTTCGCGAACCCGGGCCGTGCGTCGCCGTAACTGCGCTGGTCCCGTCGGCGGGACGGGGTGAGGGTCAGGACATCGGGGCCCGGCGATCGGGCCTCCCCTGAACCGGATGTCCGCCATGAAGACCGTTACCGCCGCCCTTGCCGCCCTGACCCTGGCCGCCGCCGCCCCCGGCCCTGGCGGCCGAGCCGTCCAGCCTGACCCTGACCTTCGAGACCGGCGCGTCGACCGGCGCGGTCATGGTCGCCCTGTATGACAGTGAGGCGGCATGGTCGGACGGGCCCCCGGTGCGCAGCGCCCGCCTCGACGTCGCCGCCGGACAGCGGACCGCGACCTTCGACGACCTGCCGGCCGGCGACTACGGCATGAAGGCGTTTCATGACGTCAACGGCGACGGCACGATGAACACCAACCCGTTCGGCATGCCGGTCGAGCCCTATGCCTTCTCCAACAATGCGGTCGGCAACATGGGGCCGGCCCGCTGGGGCCAGGCCCGGGTCAGCGTCTCGGGCGCGGTCACCCAGACCATCGTCATTGGCTGAGTCGGAAGGACGCTGACATGACCCCCTCGCGCAGAGCCTTTCTGATGGGCGCGGCCGCCGTTCCCACCGCCGTCATTACCCCGGACGCGGTCCTGGCCGCCCAGACCACAGCCGCCGCGCCCGACTGGTCGCTGGTGACGCCGATGTCGAGGCCGATATCGCCCCGCATGCGATGCAACGGTTTCACGGTCGGGCCCCGGCCGGGCTGGAGGGCGCGTTGTATCGCAACGGTCCCGCCAAATTCCGTCGGCCTGGTGGCGACGCGGGTCACTGGTTCGACGGCGACGGGCTGATCCGGCGCTTCCGCCTCGGCGACGGGCAGGCCGAGATGGCGGCCCGGTTCGCCGATACGCCCAAGCGACGGCAGGAACAGAGCGGCTCGACGCCATGCTTATGCCGGGCTTCGGCACGGTCGCCGATCCCCGGGCCGAGATCGGGTCGGTCGACGACGCCAATGCCGCCAATACGGCGGTGCTGATGGTCGGGGATTCACTGTGGGCCCTGTGGGAGGCGGGATCGCCGCTGGCGATAAATCCGGAGACCCTGGCCACCCGCGACTTCGTCAGCCTCAGGCCGGACCTGAAAGGCATGCCCTTTCTCGCCCATCCGCGGGTCGAGCCGGGCGGGCGGATCTGGAACCTGGGCATGAACGGCGACCAGGCGCTGGTCTGGCGGCTGGCGGCCGACGGCACCCTGGAAGATGCGCAGGTGATCGCCCTGCCCCGGGCCAGTTATGTGCATGACTTCACCGCCACCGCGCGGCATCTGGTGATCGTGCTGCAGCCGTGGATCCGGGCGCGACCGGTGGTGCCGTTCAATGCCGGGTTCGACTGGCGGCCGGACGAGGGCACCCAGGTGCTGGTGCTCGACAAGGCCGACCTGACGGTGCGGCGGCTTTATACGCTGCCGACCTTTGGCTTCTTCCATCTGGGTGACGCCTGGGAGACGGCGGACGGGGCCATCCGTTTCGACGTCTGTGCCCATCAGAGCATGCGGTTCGCCGCCCAGGGGGGTGGCGAGATGCTGAACGGCGTACCCCTGGGCGGGCAGGCGGCGCGGCTGGCGTTGGTGACGCTGACGGCCGACGGGCGCGGTCGCTTTGAAAGCACGGGCATCGCCGCCGAGTTTCCGCGCAGTGACCCGCGCCGCGCCGGGCAGGCGCGACGGGCTCAGCCTCACACGACCGGCGAAACCCCGGGACGGCTGTTTGCCCGGGCCGTCGGCCTGTATGACTGGGCACGCGCAACAGGCACGGTCCTTCGACTTCGGACCCGACCATGTGCTGGACGAAATGGTCTTCGTGCCCAAGCCCGGTGCCACGGACGAGCGCGACGCCTGGCTGATCGGGCCGTCGATCGATCTGGCAGCCAGGAGCAGCGAACTGCATGTGTTGGATGTGGCGCGGATCGAGGACGGGCCGGTGGTTTCATGGCGCAGCGACACCGTGGTGCCGGCCGGCTTCCACGGCATCTGGCACGGCTGAGGGCGGAGGTTCAGTACCAGCCGGCCTGACGCAGTCCCGGGGCGTAGCGGCGGCTGACCGGGGCGGTCAGGCCGCCGTCCAGCGTGAGCGCCGGCCGTCGCCGCGGTTGACGTCGCGCACCGCGTCGCGCGCCACCCACCAGCTGCGGTGGGTGCGGGCCCCCTCCAGCCCCTCAAGTTCGGCCAGGGCGTCCGACAGCCGCATCAGGATCAGGTCCGAGCCGCGGTCGGTATGGACGCGCAGATAGTGGTCCTCGGCCTGAACGGCGATCAGGGTGGCCCCGCGCAGCCGGGGCGGCAGGCGGTCGGGAAAGCGCGCGGGCGGTGCCCCGGGGGCGGCGGCGTGGGTCGCGACGGGCCGGGCGCGGTCGAGGAAGATGCTGATCACGGTCATTGCCGCCGTGATTACGGTCACCGGCAGCAGGAAGTGGGGCAGCAGCGCCAGGGGGTAGAAAAGTCCTCACCGAAGACCGGTCCGGTCAGGGCCCAGACGGCGACGGTGACGGGCCCCGAAATGGCGGCGGTCAGGGCGGCG
This sequence comes from Brevundimonas sp., assembly GCA_034676465.1. Lineage (GTDB taxonomy): Bacteria > Pseudomonadota > Alphaproteobacteria > Caulobacterales > Caulobacteraceae > Brevundimonas. The sequence goes on from JAUCCG010000074.1 coordinate 2,686, forward strand.
GCCAGGAGCCAGGGGCGGCGTTCAGCGTCGATCCAGCGCTCGATCATCGCCGCGCAGAGGTGGCCCCAGACGCCACCGGCGACCATCATCGGGATCCAGTAGGCGAGGCGGAGGGCGGAAGGAGGGGGCCGGACCCTGGACGAAGGCCCCGCTGACAGCCAGGAACGCCCGGCCACAGCGGCGACGATCACCCCCCGCAGCAGGGACGGGCGTTCGGGCGGGGTGTCGGTTCGGCTCATCTGTTCTCCCGGCGGCGCGTCCGTCCTTGAAACCATGAAATCGGTCGACCACAGAAGCGGGCGCCGACCCGGATCAGGCGGGCGGCGAGTCCGGCCGCGTGCCGCAGACGGCGCGGAACCCGGCCGCGGCGAAGCGCACCATGTAATCACAGGCGCTTTCCAGATCGCCGGAGCGGCACAGGCCGCCGGACAGGCGGTCGAGGCGGCCGGTCTCGCCCAGCGTCAGCGTCAGAGCGCCCGACAGGTTGTGATAGGCCCAGTACAGGTCGACCTCGGGCGCGTCCGGGACGATCTCCTTGATCAGTTCGATCAGTCGCCGCGCCGCCGGATCGAAATAGCGCGTCATGATCTCGCCGCCGAAGGCGGGGTTGGCATTGGTCTGGGCCACCAGGGCCGAATAGTGTTTTCAGCCTGGCCCGCCCTTCAGCGACCAGGCGAACGGCGGACGCAGGAAGGCTTCAAACAACCCCTCGAAGGTCATGCCGCCGGGCCCCGCCTCCTGGACATAGCGGTTGATGGCGTCGACCCGTTCGCTGTTCCAGATTTCGGCGCGGCGCAGGAAGACGGCGTCGAACAGGGCGCGTTTGGCCCCGAAATAATAATGGACCAGGGCGGTATCGACGCCGGCCTCGCGCGCCACCTCGCGGATGGTGACGCCATAGAAGCCGTGCTTCGAGAACAGGTCTTCGGCCGCATCAGGGATCGACTCGCGCGCGACGCCGGCCCCGGCGGACCGGGCCTTGGACGGGCGTCCGCGGCGGGTGTTGGTGTCCCTGGCGGCCTTGCCCGGGGCTTGGGCGCGACTTCGGAATCGGGGGTGGTGACGGGGGGTCTGATCATGGCGACAGGCTAGAGCATTTTTGTTTCAGGTCGAAATCCACCTGACTCCGGAGAGGGGGCCAGATTCAAACCGAGGAGCGAATTCCGGGCCCGGGCTGGACGGTGTCCAAGCGGCCGGTTTCGTTCCGCGCCGTCTGACGGCTCCTGTGCAACGGCGCCACAGGCTGGAGATTTGGCGCGCCGGAACCGTCACGTCGTTTGACAGGACTGGGAAACCGGATAGGTTCCGTGAAAATCATTGAACGCTGAATAAAAGCGTCAACGGGCTGGAGCACAACAATTGGGATCCCAAATGAACAGATACATAAAGACCGCCTTGCTGGCGGGGGTGCTGCTCTCGGCGCGCTGTCCACCACGGCCATGGCCCAGGATACCGGTGCCATGCCGACCGGACCGCAGGCGTCCTCGCTCGATGACGTCATCGTCACCGCCCGTCGCCGCGACGAGCAGCTGAAGGACGTCCCGGTCGCCGTCACCGCCCTGGGGGCCGAGCGCCTCGAGGAAACCGGTGCCTCCGACATCACGGCCCTGCAGCAGCAGACCCCGAACGCCACCGTCCAGGTCGCGCGCGGTTCCAACTCGACCCTGATCTCCTTCGTCCGCGGCGTCGGCCAGCAGGATCCGCTGTGGGGCTTCGAGCCCGGCGTCGGTCTGTACATTGACGACGTCTATGTGGCCCGCCCCCAGGGTGCGGTTCTGGACATCTTCGACATCCAGCGCATCGAGGTCCTGCGTGGACCCCAGGGTTCGCTCTACGGCCGCAACACCATCGGCGGCGCGATCAAATATGTGACGTCGCGTCTGTCGGTCGAACCGGAACTGACCCTGCGCGGCACCTACGGCAGCTATAACCAGATGGATTTTCTGGCCAGCGGCAGCCTTCCGCTCGGTGACACCCTGCGTATCGGCGGCGCGATCGCCAGCTATGACCGCGACGGCTATGGCACCAACCTCAACACCGGTGCCGAGTCCTACGACAAGGACGTCCTGGCCGGTCGCCTGAGCGTTGAGTTCCAGCCGACCGCGAACAGCTTCTTCCGCCTGGCCTATGACCGGACCGAGGACAACTCGAACCCGCGTCACGGTCACCGTGAACTGGCCGGCGCCGGTGTCGGCGCGGGCGTCACGCCCAACGTCTATGATACCTATGCCGGCGTCGGCGACAGCAACTCGGTCGTCACCGAGGGCGTGTCCCTGACCGGTGAATTCTACCTCAGCGACAACCTGACCTTCAAATCGATCAGCGCCTATCGCAGCGGCGACACCGACACGGTCATCGACTTCGACAACACCCCGGCCCCGACGCTGGACATCCCGGCCGTCTATGGCGACCATCAGTTCACCCAGGAGCTCCAGCTCCAGTTCGAGGGTGACCGCATCCAGGGCGTGGTCGGCGCCTACTACCTGAACGCCACGGCCTCGGGCGCGTTCGACACCATCCTCGGCAACTTCGGCTTCGTCATCGGTACCGGCGGCTTTGTCGAGACCGAAAGCTTCTCGCTGTACACTGACGTCAGCGCCGACCTGACCGACCGCCTGCACCTGTCGGTTGGCCTGCGCTACACCCAGGACAGCAAGACCGGCGATGTGTTCCGCGCCAACTACGCTACGGCGACCCGCAGCCCGCTGCTGGGTGGCACGGCGCGCGCCCCGACCCTGCTGCGTACCGACTACACCAACAGCCGGGACTTCACGGACATCTCGCCGCGTTTTGCCCTGTCGTATGATTTCAGCGACCGGATCACCGGCTATGCCTCGTTCTCGAGCGGCTTCAAGTCGGGCGGCTTCGACATGCGCGGTGACGCCATTCTGACGCCGAACACGGTCAACGGCTATGAGCCCGAGACTGTCGATGCCTACGAAATCGGCCTGAAGGGCTCGGCGTTCAACCGTCGCCTGTCGTTCAGCTCGGCCCTGTTCTACAACGAGTACCAGGACCAGCAGGTCACCACCCAGGTTCCGGCCGTGGGCGGTATCGCCAGCTTCGTCGACAACGTCGGCTCCTCGACCATCTCGGGTGCCGAGTTTGAAGGCTCGCTGCGGATCGTGGACTCGCTGACGGCCAACTTCGCTGTCGGCTACCTGAATGCCGAATTCGACGAGTTCCAGCGCTACAACCTGGTCACCGGCCTGTACGAGAACATCGCCAATCTGGTGGTTCTGCAGAACGCGCCGAAATACACGGGTTATTTCGGCCTGACCTGGCGCGGCCAGATGGCCGGTGGTGATCTCAGCATCACGCCGTCCATCAGCTACCGTGACGACTACAGCCAGTTCGAGTTCCCCAACGCGACCCTGGACCAGCAGGCCTATTCGCTGGTCGACCTGTCGGTGGTCTGGACCGCACCGAACGACAGGCTGACGGTCGGCGTGTACGGCAAGAACCTGACGGACGAGGAATACCGCATCGGGGGCTACAACTTCCCGGGCGCGGCCTTCAACAACTCGATCATCGGCTACTACGGCCCGCCGCGGACCGTTTCGGCCATGCTGCAGGTCAGCTTCTGATCACGCGCGATCATCTGAAAGCCTGATCCTCCGGGATCGAGGGGCGGCGGTTCTCCTGGGCCGCCGCCCTTTTTCTTTTGCAGGTCCGGGCCACGTCGCTACGGTCCCGCCAACCAGAAATCTGAAGTCGAGGGGAAACGCCATGACCGATACGGCCGCCGCCGCGCCCGTCCGCCCGGGCTACCGCTATTATGTCCTCGCGGTGCTGATCCTCGTCTACATGCTGAACTTCCTTGATCGGCAGATCATCGGCATTCTCGGCCCGCGGTTGATCGAGGAGTTCGGACTGACGGACCGCGAGTTTGGCCTGCTGGGCGGGATCGCCTTCGCCTCGGTCTATTCGACCCTGGCCCTCCCCCTCGCCTGGCTGGCCGATCGCTACAGCCGGGTCTGGATCATGACCGGTGCCCTGACGGTCTGGTCGGGCTTCACGGCCCTGTGCGGCGTCGCCGGATCGTACGGCCAGCTGTTCCTGTTCCGTATGGGCGTCGGCGTGGGCGAGGCCGGCGGTGTGGCCCCGGCCTATTCGCTGATCGCCGACTATTTCCCGCCGAACCAGCGAGGTCGCGCCCTCGCCGGCTTCGCCTTCGGGATTCCGCTGGGTATGGCGGCCGGCACCCTGGTCGGTGGCCTTCTGGCGGCGCAGTTCGGCTGGCGCGTGGCCTTCATCGTCGTCGGCCTGCTTGGCCTGCTTCTCGCCCCGCTTCTGCGCCTGACCGTGCGCGATCCCGAGCGCGGTGCCACCGACAAGCCCAAGGCCGTGATTGCCGACGCATCGCTGGCGTCGCCGGTCGCCGTCCGGCCCAGCGCCGCCATCGGGCGACTGGCGGCCTACATCATGTTCGGTTTGTCCGCGGGCTTTATGGCCCTGGCCGCGCTTAATCATTTTGCCGGGTTGGCGCTGGGCGACGCCCGCGTACTCGGATTCGGCGGTCTGCTGGCGCTGGTGATCGGCATCTCGCTGATGATCGCCCAGGTCGTGGCCTCGGCCGTGATGCCCAAGAAGAGCTTCTGGCTGCTGTCGCTCGGCGCCGCCTCGTCATCGGTGTGCGGCTATGGCGTAGCGGGCTGGCTGCCGACCTTCTTCATCCGCAGTTTCGATCTGACCCTGACGCAGATCAGCTGGTATTACGCCGGAATCGTCCTGATCGGCGGCACGCTGGGTATCTGGCTGGGCGGGATGATTGCCGACAAGCTGGCCAAGCGCGGCAAGGGGGCCTATCCGCTGACCCCCGCGATCGCCTTCCTGATCTCGGCGCCATTGTTCATCGCCGCCATGAACTCGCCGTGGCTGATCGGCCTGGTCCTGCCAGGCGGCGGCTCCAAGCTGCAGCAACTCACCCTGGCCTTCCTCATCTTCATCGTGCCGACCGGACTGAACCTTGCCTGGCTGGGTCCGATCACGGCAGCGGTCCAGCATCTGGTGGCAGCGCCAATGCGCTCAACCGCCTCGGCCCTGTTCCTGCTGATCAACAACCTGCTCGGCATCGCCGTCGGCTTCTATTACTTCGGCTGGATGAGCGACCTGCTGGCGCCCCGCTTCGGCGACGAGAGCCTGCGCTGGGCGATCTACACCGGCATGGGCTTCTATCTACTGGCCGCTTTCCTGCTGATCGGTGCCTCGCGGACCCTGAAAAAGGACTGGGTCGACTGATCGATACGGGGACAGTTGCACCTGCGAAGGCGCGGGCCCTATAAGCGCAGCACCTTCCTCCCCAGCGTTTCGGCGGTGCCACCCATGAATATCCACGAATACCAGGCCAAACAGGTCCTCAAGGGCTTTGGCGCGCCGGTCGCCGCAGGCGTGGCCGTCACCTCCGTCGACCAGGTCGAGGCCGCGGCGCGGTCGTTGCCGGGACCGCTGTATGTGGTGAAGTCGCAGATCCACGCCGGGGGACGCGGCAAGGGCAAGTTCAGGGAACTGGGCCCCGACGCCAAGGGTGGCGTCCGCCTGGCCTTCTCGGTCGAGGAGGCCGTGACCCACGCGAAGGAGATGCTGGGCAACACCCTGGTCACCGCCCAGACGGGCGACGCCGGAAAGCAGGTCAACCGCCTCTATATCGAGGACGGGGCCGACATCGAGCGGGAGCTGTACTGCTCGCTGCTGGTCGATCGCCAGTACGGCCGCATCGCCTTCGTCGTCTCGACCGAGGGCGGCATGGACATAGAGGCCGTCGCCCATGACACCCCCGACAAGATCCAGACCATCGTCATCGACCCGGCCACCGGCGTCACCGACGCCGATGTGGGCAAGATCAACGCCGCCCTGGCGCTGACCGGCGACGCGGCCGCCGACGGCAAGACCCTGTTCCCGATCCTCTACAAGGCCTTCGTCGACACCGACATGGCCATGCTGGAGATCAACCCGCTGATCGTGATGAAGAACGGCCGCCTGCGCGTGCTGGACGCCAAGGTCAGCTTCGACGGCAACGCCCTGTTCCGCCACCCCGACATCGTCGCCCTGCGCGACGAGAGCGAGGAAGACGCCAAGGAGATCGAGGCCTCCAAGCACGACCTGGCCTATGTGGCGCTGGACGGCGACATCGGCTGCATGGTCAACGGGGCCGGCCTGGCCATGGCGACGATGGACATCATCAAGCTGTACGGCAAGGAGCCCGCCAACTTCCTCGACGTCGGCGGCGGCGCGAACCGGGAGAAGGTCACCGCGGCCTTCAAGATCATCACCGCCGACCCGAACGTGAAGGGCATCCTCGTCAACATCTTCGGCGGCATCATGAAGTGTGACGTCATCGCCGAGGGCGTGGTCGCGGCGGTCAAGGAGGTGGGCCTGAAGGTGCCGCTGGTCGTCCGCCTCGAGGGCACCAATGTCGCCCTGGGCAAGAAGATCCTCAACGAGTCCGGCCTGGCCATCACCGCGGCCGACGACCTCGACGACGCCGCCCAGAAGATCGTCGCAGCGGTCGGCTGATGCGGATTCGCCGACCCTTGGCGGCGGTGATATCGGCGGCGCTGATGGCGCTGCCCACGACCGGCTGGGCGCAGACAAGCCCGCCGGATGCGCCGGTCGACCTGATTGCCCTGCTGGACCGGATTTGCGTCGCTGCCCAGGGCGATCGCGCCCGGGCCGCAGCGCTGGCGGCCGAGGCCGGCTTCTCGCCCGTTCCGGACAGTTTCCGGCCGCGCATTCGCAACAGTACCGAGACGGCGGCCTTCATGCGCACCAACACGGTCGACATGACTGTGGTGATGACCGGCAAGATGACCCGGCGTCTGGGGCGCGAGCGCGCCGTTCTGGAATTCTGCGCGGTCAGCGCCCGCCCCACCGAGCACAGGGCGCTGGATGCCCGCCTCCGTGCCGCGATGGGGTTTGCCTCCGTTCGTGACTCGCGCATGGACATCTATGCCTGGCTGCAGACGCCCGAGGGTCGGGCCCCCGCCCGTAGCCTCAGCGATCCGCAGTTCATCTCGATGGCCGAGACCGGCCAGATGCGGATCGTGGCCCTGGAACGGGACGGCCCCGGTTCGACCCTGCTCTACATCCTGCCTCGCCTCGACTGACCCGACACGCGCTTTCCTCTTTTCGCCTTCCGGATACCCCCTGAAATGTCCATCCTCGTCGACCGCAACACCAAGATCATCGTCCAGGGCCTGACCGGCAAGACCGGCGGGTTCCATACGGAACAGGCGCTGGCCTATCACGGCACGCAGATGCTCGGTGGCGTCCACCCGACCAAGGGCGGCCAGACCTGGACCGGCTCGGGCGGCGAGACCCTGCCGATCTACGCCACGGTCGCGGAGGCGAAAGCGGCCACCGGGGCCAACGCCTCGGTCATCTATGTGCCGCCGTCGGGCGCCGCCGCCGCCATCATCGAGGCCATCGAGGCCGAGATCCCCTTCATCACCTGCATCACCGAGGGCATCCCGGTGCTGGACATGGTCAGGGTCAAGCGCCGCCTCGAGGGTTCGAAGTCGCGCCTGCTGGGCCCCAACTGCCCCGGCATCATGACGCCGGACGAGTGCAAGATCGGCATCATGCCCGGCTCCATCTTCAAGAAGGGCAATGTCGGCATCGTCTCGCGCTCTGGCACCCTGACCTATGAGGCGGTGTTCCAGACCACCAATGAAGGCCTGGGCCAGTCCACCGCCGTCGGCATCGGCGGCGACCCGGTCAAGGGCACCGAGTTCATCGACGTGCTGGAGATGTTCCTGGCCGATCCCGAGACCACCTCGATCGTGATGATCGGCGAGATCGGTGGCGGGGCCGAGGAAGAGGCCGCGCAGTTCCTGATCGACGAGGCGAAGAAGGGCCGCAAGAAGCCGATGGTCGGCTTCATCGCCGGCCGCACCGCGCCCAAGGGTCGCACCATGGGCCACGCCGGCGCGGTCGTGTCCGGCGGCAAGGGCGATGCGGAATCCAAGATCGCCGCCATGCAGCAGGCCGGGATTACTGTCTCGCCGTCGCCGGCGCGTCTGGGCACCACCCTGGTCGAGGTCCTCAAGGGCTAGGCTCGGGCGGCGCACGCTCGCCACAGCAGCGCTTAATTCTGTCGTCCGGCGCAAAATTCGCCTTTTTGCCCCGCTTCGGTCATGACCCATGAGGAAACACCGCCTATATGACAGGCGGCCCTTCGCGCAGGCGTGTGCGCGAAGGCAAAAGGGATGACGGAAGAAAATGGCGGACGATGTCGGTCGGCTGAATCAGGTCTTTGCCGAGACCAGCTTTCTGTACGGGTCGAACGCCGCCTTCATTGAGGATCTGCACGCGCAGTGGGCCAATGATCCCGCGTCCGTATCGGACGAATGGCGCGCCTTTTTCGACCAGCTGCGCGACAGCGTCGAGACCGTAAAGGCTGCGGCCGGTGCCGCGGCCTGGGGCCGTGACCGGACGACGGAAGCGACCGAGGCGACCGGGGTGTTCGACGGTCGCTGGCCGACACCGCGTCCTGCGCCGGGCAAGGCAGGGGCCGCGACAAGCCCCGCCGCCGCACCCGCCGCCACCGCCGACGAAATCCGCTCTGCGGCCCATGACTCGATCCGCGTGCTGATGCTGATCCGCAGCTATCGGGTGCGCGGCCATCTGCACGCCCGGCTGGACCCGCTGGGCATCGAACAGCCGATCGACAATCCCGAGCTGACCCCCGAATTCTACGGCTTCAGCGAGGCCGACCTGGACCGGCCTATCTATCTGGATGGCGTGCTGGGGCTGGAAATGGCCTCCATCCGCGAGGTCATGGATATTCTGGACCGCACCTACTGCGGCACCATCGGCGTCCAGTACATGCATATCGCCGAGCCCGAGGAGAAGGCCTGGCTGCAGGCGCGCATCGAGGGGCCGGACAAGTTCGAGCAGAACGCCTTCACCCGCGAGGGCAAGCTGGCGATCCTCAACAAGTTGATCGAAGCCGAAGGGTTCGAACGCTTCCTGCACAAACGCTTCCCCGGAACCAAGCGCTTCGGCCTGGACGGTGGCGAGGCCATGGTCCCGGCCATGGAGCAGATCATCAAGCGCGGCGGGGCCCTGGGCGTCGACGAAATGGTGTTCGGCATGGCCCACCGCGGCCGCCTGAACATGCTCGCGGCCGTGATGGCCAAACCTTACAGGGCCATCTTCCACGAGTTCCAGGGCGGCTCGAGCGTGCCCAGCGACACCGGCGGATCCGGCGACGTCAAATACCATATGGGGGCCAGCTCGGACCGCGCCTTCGACGGCAATGAGGTCCATCTGTCGCTGACCGCCAACCCGTCCCATCTGGAGATCGTCAACCCGGTGGTTCTGGGCAAGGCCCGCGCCAAGCAGGCCTTCGACATCCGCGCCGCCAACGCCGGCAAGCCCGAGGCCGAATGGGCCCTGGACCGGTCCAAGGTCATGCCGGTTCTGATCCACGGCGACGCCGCCTTCGCCGGCCAGGGCGTGGTCGCCGAATGTTTCGCCCTGATGGGGCTGAAGGGGTACCGCACCGGCGGGACCATGCATTTCGTGGTCAACAACCAGATCGGCTTTACCACCAGCCCGCGCAACAGCCGCAGTTCGCCCTATCCGTCGGATGTGGCCCTGATGGTTCAGGCCCCGATCTTCCACGTCAACGGCGACGATCCGGAATCCGTGGTCTTTGCGGCCAAGGTGGCCACCGAATTCCACCAGAAATTCCACAAGGACGTGGTGGTGGACATGTTCTGCTACCGCCGCTTCGGTCACAATGAGGGTGACGACCCGACCTTCACCCAGCCGCTGATGTACGCCACGATCAAGGCCCAGCCGACGACGCGGGAAATCTACTCGCGGCGCCTGGTTGAAGAGGGGGTGATCGACGAGGCCGGGGTCGACGCCGCCATCGCCGAATTCGACGCCTTCCTCGACGCCGAGTTCGAGGCCGGCAAGACCTTCGAGGCCGACAAGGCCGACTGGATGGACGGTCAGTGGCAGGGCATCGGCCTGCCCGAGGGCGACGAACGACGCGGCAAGACCGATGTGCCGGTCGAGACCCTGATCGACCTCGGCACGCGCCTGACCACGGTCCCCAACCGGATCAATATGGACAAGACCCTGAAGCGGGTCATGGAGGGTCGCCGCGAGGCCATCACCAGCGGCGAGAACATCGACTGGGCCACGGCCGAGAGCCTGGCCTTCGCCACCCTGCTGGACGAGGGTTTCCCGGTGCGGCTGTCGGGCCAGGACTTGGTGCGCGGCACCTTCAGCCAGCGGCACTCGGGCATCATCGACCAGACCACCGAGGAGCGCTACATCCCGCTCAACAATCTGGGCGAGGGCCAGGCCGAGTATGAGGGCATCGATTCCGCCCTGTCGGAAGAGGCGGTGCTCGGGTTCGAATACGGCTATGCCGTCACCGACCCCAATACGATGGTGATGTGGGAGGCCCAGTTCGGCGACTTCGTCAACGGGGCCCAGGTTCTGATCGACCAGTTCATCTCGTCGGGCGAACGCAAATGGCTGCGCATGTGCGGCCTGACCATGCTGTTGCCGCACGGCTATGAGGGCCAGGGACCGGAACATTCCTCGGCCCGTCTGGAGCGCTTCCTGCAACAGTGCGCCGAGGACAATATGCAGGTCGCCAACTGCACGACCCCGGCCAACTATTTCCACATCCTGCGGCGGCAGATGCACCGGCATTTCCGCAAGCCGCTGATCCTGATGACGCCCAAGAGCCTGCTGCGCCACAAGAAGGCGGTCTCGACCCTGGCCGAGATGGGCGAGGGCAGCTCGTTCCACCGGGTGCTGCATGACGACGCCGAGCGTCGTCCCGATGTCGCCGGGATCACCCTGAAGGCCGACAAGGACATCCGCCGCGTCCTGCTGTGTTCGGGCAAGGTCTATTATGACCTGCTGGAGTCGCGCGAGACGCGGGCCAAGGCCGGCGAGCCGGTCGACGACGTCTATCTGATGCGTCTGGAACAGTTCTATCCGTGGCCCTTGAAGTCGCTGATGACGGAACTGGCCCGCTTCCCGACCGCTGAACTGGTCTGGTGCCAGGAAGAACCCAAGAACATGGGCGGCTGGACCTTCGTCGACCCGTGGCTGGAGCTGACGCTCGAAAAGCTGGACGTCGACGCCAACGGCGCCCGCTATGTCGGTCGTCCGGCCTCCGCCTCCACGGCGGCGGGTCTGATGAGCCGCCACCTGAAAGAACTCGAAACCTTCCTGAATGACGCCTTCGCCGCCTGATCGCGACGAACCAAGACAAGAATTCGGATACCTCATGGCCGACATCCTGACCCCCGCCCTCGGTGAATCCGTTGCCGAGGCCACTATCGCCAAATGGAGCAAGCAGGCCGGTGAGGCCGTCAAGAAGGACGAGCTTCTGGTCGAGCTGGAGACCGACAAGGTCTCGCTCGAGGTCGTGTCGCCGGCAGATGGCGTTCTGGCCAGATCAAGGCGGCCGAGGGCGACACCGTGGTCCCCGGCACCGTGCTGGGTGTGGTGACCGAAGGGGCGTGCGCCGAGGCCCCCGCCGCCAAGGCCCCGCCCGGCGCCGCCGCCGCGCCCGGCCGCGCCGCCGCCCGCCGGGCCCGGCCGCGCCCCGCTGTCGCCGTCGGTGCGCGCCGTCGCCGAGAACCCTCGATCACAGGGCGATCGAGCCGGCCGGGCCGAAGGGCAACATCACCAAGGGCGACGCCCGGGCCGCGATCAATGCTGCCCCCAAGGCCGCCCCGACGCCGGCCGCCGCCGATGCGGCTCCGCGCACGGACCAGCCACGCGAGAACCGGGTCCGGATGACCCGCCTGCGCCAGACCATCGCCCGTCGCCTGAAGGAATCGCAGAACACCGCCGCCCAGCTGACCACCTTCAACGAGGTGGACATGAGCGCGGTCATGGCCCTGCGCAGCCAGTACAAGGACGCGTTCGAGAAGCGTCACGGGGTCAAGCTGGGCTTCATGAGCTTCTTCACCAAGGCGATCGTCGCCGCCCTGAAGGAGATGCCGGCCGTCAACGCCGAGATCGACGGCACGGATATCGTCTACAAGAACCACTATGACATTGGCGTCGCCGTCGGCACCGAAAAGGGGCTGGTCGTTCCTGTGCTGCGCGACGCCGACCAGTTGTCGCTGGCCGGGATCGAGAAGGGCATTGCGGCGCTGGGCAAGGCCGCGCGCGACGGCGACCTGACGCTGGATCAGCTGCAGGGCGGCACCTTCACC
>JAUCCG010000075.1:0-94553 GCA_034676465.1 Brevundimonas sp.
CTGGTTCAGTCTCGTATTGCTGCGGCAGTCTATGCGATGCTGTCGCCCTGGAAAGAAATCGCCCTGATCCGCGACGGCAATTCGGCTGCGGCCGTGGCCTTCGCCGGCATTCTGATGGGCCTGGCCGTGCCTCTGGCGGTGTCCCTGTCAGTCTCGACCTCGGTGCGCGACATCGCCATCTGGGGCGTGGCGACGGTGGTGCTGCAGCTGTTCGCCTTCCGCGTCGTCGACACCCTGCTGACCGGTCTGCCCCAGCGCATCCGCGAGGGCGAAGTCTCGGCTGCCGTTCTGCTGGTCGGGGCCAAGCTGGCCACCGCCCTGATCCTGGCCGCGGCCCTGACGGGCTGACGGCCCATGAACTTCCCCCGCCTGCCCGACTGGGTCATCTACGCCGCGGTCATCGCCGTGCTTGTGGTGGTCTCCCTGGGCCGGCGCGAAAATGCCGATGCGCCGCCCGCGCCACCCCCGCCGGACCAGATCGAGGACGCCCTGCTGGGACCGGTGACGCCGTTCGATCCCGCCGTCACCATCGATGCACCCAATTCGCCGTTCCGGCCGACCGCCGGCACCGCCTTCTCCATCGCCGCCGACGGTCGCTGGGTCACCGCGCGCCATGTGGTCGAGGGCTGCCGCAAGCCGGCCCTGGTGGTCGGCGGCGGTCGGGCGATATCCGCCGCGGTGCGGCTGGCCCCGTGGGCTGACGTCGCCGTCCTGCTCACCGAAGGTGGTCCCCCGGCGGTGCCGGTGGCGCTGAACCAGCCGTTGCGGTCGGGCCAGCGGGCCTTTCATCCGGGCTTCCCGCAGGGCGAGGCCGGCGAGGTCACCACCCGGTTGCTGGGTCGGGATACGCTCAAGGGCCGGACGCGCGGGCATCGTGAGGAAGAGGTCCTCGTCTGGGCCGAGGTCGGACGGACGGCCGGGCTGGACGGCACCCTGGCCGGGCTGTCGGGTGCGCCGGTGCTGGACCGGCAGGGCCGGGCCCTGGGGGTGACCATTGCCGAGGCTCCGCGACGCGGGCGGATCTATACGACGGTACCGGAAGGCTTCGGTGCCGCCCGTGCACGGCCTGCAGGAGGCCGATGAGCCGCTGCAGGGTGAGCCGGTCACGATCGACAACTACGGTCGGGTCGCCGATGCGATGCGCCGCGACCTGCGGGTGGCCCAGGTGGTCTGCCTCGGCGGCTGACGCCCCGGGGTCATGCGCTGGCCGCCTCCGCCCGCCCGGGGCGTGCAGAGGCGGCCGATATTCCCTAACGCAATGTCGCCAAGTCCAGGTTCAGGTCGGTCAGCGGGATGACCTCGACGTCCGGATGTTTGGCGCGCAGGGCGTCGATGAAGGTGGCGGCGTCGCCGACGATCACCAGACTGGCCTCATTGACCGGCAGATGGCGGGCGAAGGCGGCCTCCAGCTGTTCCGGCGTGACCGCGCGGACCCGACCCGCATAGGCGGCCAGTTCGCTCATCGGCAGGTCGTACAGGGCCAGGTTGGCGACCAGACCACCCAGGCCGTCAACCGTCTCCAGCGAGCGCCCGAAGCCGCCGATCAGGGTGGCCCGGCGCGGGGCCAGATCATCCTCGGTGGCGGGCGTCTCGCCCAGCTTGGCGATCTCGGCCAGGATCAGGTCCGAGACCTCGACCGCGGCATCGTTGCGGGTCTGGGCCGAGGCGGTGAAGACGCCGGCGTCCTGACGGGCCCCGAGTGACGATCCGGCCCCGTAGGACAGGCCGCGCTTGATGCGGATTTCCTGGTTGAGCCGCGATGAGAAGCCGCCGCCCAGCAGGGTGTTGCCGACGGTCAGCGGGAAATAGTCGGCGCTGGTGCGCGAGACGCCGCGGATGGCGGCGACGACGGCGGCCTGACCGGCTCCGGGCTGGTCGATGACGACAACCCGCGGGCTCAGGGCTGTACCGGCCGGGTGGGCGACGAGGGTCGCCGCCTCGGCCGGATTGCGCCAGTCACCGAAGGCCTGCTGGGCCAGCACCCGCGCCTCGGCCGGGGTAATCTTGCCCGAAAATACCAGGGTCGCGCCCGACGGGCGGTAGTGGGCCTGGTGGAAGGCGGCCACATCCGAGCGATCGATGGCCGGGATGCTGTTGACCGTGCCGCTGGACGGGGCCCCGTAGGGCGCGCCGCCATAGATGACCCGGGCCACGGATTGCGAGGCGATGGTGCCCGGCTGGCTCAGGGCCACGCGCAGGCCGTCCAGGGTCTGGGCCTGCTGACGCTCCAGTTCCTCACCGGCGAAGGCCGGGTTGCGGACCAGGTCGGCCATCAGGGCGATGGCCTGCGGGAACACGTCCGCCGGGGCATTGGCATAGACGTTGGAGAAGTCGACACCGGATCCGGCCCCGACGACGGCCCCCAGTTGTTCGATCTCGGTGGCGATCTCGGGGGCCGACTTGTCGGCGGTGCCCTGGGTGAGCAGGGCGGCGGTCAGGGACGCGACCCCGGCCTTGCCCTCGGGATCCTCGGCCGAACCGGCATCGAAGCTGAGCCGGGCCGAAACCAGCGGCAGGCCATCGGTGGCGGCGACTAGAACGCGCAGACCGTTGGCCAGGCGGAAGTCCGACACCAGCGGCGTGACGGGCGCGACCTCGGTGCCGGGCTCGGGCAGGGACAGCCGCTGATCCGCCGGCAACAGGGTCGCCGGCGTTCCGGCCGGGGCCAGCGTCGCCAGGGTCACCGGCGCGTCGACATTCATGTTCTGCACCGAGGTCGGATGGTCGTCGTCGGCCGACAGGTACCGCATGGTGACGCCGCGGTTTTCGGTCAGATAATGCCGGGCCACACGCTGCACATCGGCGACGGTGACCGCCTGGATGTCGGCGATCTCGCGGTCGGCCACGCTGGCGTCGCCGGTCATGATCAGGACATTGCCCAGGGTGGTGGCACGGTCATCGATGAACTCGCGGCCGCGCAGGGCATTGGCGACCGGTTCGTTCTTGGCCTCGGCTAGTTCGGCGGCCGTGACCGGCTCGTCGCGCAGGCGGGCGATCTCGGCCCTCAGCGCCGCGAGACCGGCCTCGGGTGTCTGATCCTGGCTCATGATCGCATAGGCGGTCAGGTTGCCGGCCTCTGGGCGAAGTCGGGGTTGGATCCCGCCTGGGCGGCGATCTGCTGGTCATAGACCAGCGACCGGTACAGGCGACTGCTCTCGCCGGTGGAGAGGATGCCGTCCAGCACCGTCAGGGCGGCCCGGTCGGCATGGCCATAGGCGACGGTCGGCCAGGCCAGAACCACGGCGGGCAGCGGCACATTGGGGGCGTAGAAGGTGGCTTCGCGCGGACCGGTCGGTTCCGGCTCGACCACATTGTTGACCGGCATCGGCGTCGACGGGCGCTTCAGCGGGCCGAAATACTGGTCGATCCAGGCGTTCATCTGGTCCGGATCGAAATTGCCCGCGACGATCAGGATGGCGTTGTCTGGGCGGTAGTAGGTCTGGTGGAAGCGCAGGACGTCATCGAGCGTCGCCGCGTCCAGCTCCTCGATCGAACCGATGCCGGGGCGGCGGTAGGGGAAGTCCTGATAGATGGTCTGGGCGCGAACAGGCCGAACAGGCGTCCATAGGGGCTGGCCAGGATACGCTGGCGGTATTCTTCCTTCACCACGTCGCGTTCGGAGTCGAAGGTCGGCTCATCCACCACCAGCGAGCCCATCCGCTCGGCCTCGGCGAACAGCATCCGTTGCAGGTGGTTGGCCGGAACCACCTCGTAATAGGCGGTCATGTCGTCGGCGGTGAAGGCGTTGTTGAAGCCGCCGACATCCTCGGTCAGCCGATCGAAGGTCTCGGGCGGCAGGTTGCGCGTGGCCTTGAACATCAGGTGTTCGAACAGGTGGGCGAAACCCGACCGTCCGGCCGGATCGTCCTATGGAGCCGACCCGGTACCAGACCTGGACGGTGACGTTCGAGGTGTTGGGATCCAGCGCCGAATAGACTTCCAGCCCGTTGGCCAGGGTGCGCCGGGTGAAGCCCAGCGGCGGCGCCTCGATCCCGGCTGTGGCCGTGACGGTGACGGAGGTGGCGGGGGCCGGAGCGGCGGTCTCGAAGGCCCAGACCGGGCCGGACGACAGCAGGGCGACCACGGCGGCGGTGGTGATCAGACGAAGTTTCATGTGCGTTTCCCGGACGGCCCGATCAGGGCTTTTCGCGACCCTATCAGGGCCACGTCCTCACGCACGTTACGGAGCTGTAATGTCCAGCGCGGCTCTAGCCGAAGACCTCGACGCCGATCTCGCCACCGGTGGTCAGCCAGGCGCGCTTCATGCCCTTGCTGTTGTACGGATGGGCGATGCGACCCTCGCGGTCCAGCGCAATCAGGCCGCCGTCGCCGCCCAGTTCGCCGATCTCGGCGATGACGGCGCGGGTGGCGTCTTCGAGGCCGGCTCCGGCCGCCACACGCCAGCTGACCTGGGCGCAGGCGACGGTGCGGATGAAATATTCGCCCTGGCCGGTGCCCGAGACGGCGACGTGGCCGTCGGCCCAGCTGCCGGCCCCGGGGACAGGGGTGTCGCCGACCCGGCCGGCATCTTGCCGAACACACCGGCGGTCGAGGTGGCGGCGGCCAGCCGTCCGGCGAAGTCGAGCACGCAACAACCGACCGTGCCGTGCGACAGGGCCCCGGCCAGCACGTCAGGCGAAGTGCCAGGCGGGTGATTGTCCTCGCCCTTGCCGGCGTGGGTGAACCAGGCCGCCTCGTCGCCGATCATCTCCAGTCCCTGGTCGTGGGCGAACAGGGCCGCACCCTCGCCGGCCAGCATCACGTGGGGGGGTGCGGTCCATCACCGCCCGGGCGGCGCGGACCGGGTTGCGAAAGCCCTGCAGGGCGGCGACGGCTCCGGCCTTGCGGGTCGATCCGTCCATCAGGCTGGCGTCCAGCTCATAGGCCCCGGCCAGATTGGGCGAGGCTCCGCGCCCGGCGACATCGAGGCCCGAGTCCTCGAGCATCACCGTGGCCTCGACGGCGACGTCGAGCGCCGTGGCCCCGCCGTCGAGCCGGATCTTCATCGCCTCGACCACCGCCCGCATGTTGTCGACCTCGCGGGCATAGTCGCGCTCGGGCCGGGCACCGGCTCCACCGTGAAGAATGAGGGCATGTCGGGTCATGGCTGGCTCTTCCCTGGGGCGGCGGCGACCGCTAGCGTTCTGTCGTGCGCCGTCGCCGGACGGTTGATGTTCGATCTGTCCATGCGCGTGATCCGGCGGTGTGCGCAAGTTTCCGGGCCGCCCCGTGTCGCCGAAAGCCGGTGGTTTCGGGCCCTCGGCCGCCAGACCCTCACCTCCATCCAGGAATTTTTCATGCGAGCAGTCCTCTCCAAGTCCCCCGGCGGCCCCGAAACCCTGGTGGTCGAGGAGGTTCTGGATCCGACGCCGATGAAGGGCGAGGTCATCATCGAGGTGAAGGCCGTCGGCACGAATTTCCCGACACCCTGATCATCGAGGACCGCTACCAGTTCAGGCCGTCGCGGCCGTTCTCCCCCGGGGCCGAGGTCGCCGGTGTGGTCGAGGCGGTCGGCGAGGGGGTCAAGACCCTGCGCAAGGGCGACCGGGTCATCGCCGTCCCCGGCTGGGGCGGGCTGGTCGAGCGTCTGGCCGTGCGCGCGGACTCGGTCATTCCCATGCCCGACGGGATGGATTTCGAGACCGCCGCCGCCCTGATCATGACCTATGGTACCAGCTATTACGCGCTGAAGGACCGGGCCCTGCTGCAGCCGGGCGAGACCCTGCTGGTGCTGGGCGCGGCCGGTGGTGTCGGCGCGGCGGCCGTGGAACTGGGCAAGGCCATGGGGGCCCGGGTGGTGGCCGCCGCCTCGACCAATGACAAGGTCGAGTTCGCGCTGGAACTGGGGGCCGACAACGGCCTGATCTATCCGTCCGGCAAGATGGATCGCGAGGCGCAGAAGCAGCTGTCGGGCGAGTTCAAACTGGCCACCGGCCGGGACGGGGCCGACGTCGTCTATGACGCGGTCGGCGGCGACTATGCCGAACCGGCGCTGCGGGCCATGGACTGGAACGGCCGCTATCTGGTGGTTGGATTCCCGGCCGGGATTCCATCGCTGCCGCTGAACCTGACCCTGCTGAAATCGGTGTCCGTGGTCGGGGTCTTCTGGGGCGCGGCGGTGATGCGCGATCCGGCCGCCCATGCCGCCAACATGGCCGATCTGATGCGGCTGTGGAGCGAGGGCAGGATCAAGCCGCGGGTCAGTCGCACCTTCCCGCTGGAACAGGCCCATCTGGCAATCCAGGCGCTGGGCGACCGCAGCGCCATGGGCAAGATCGTGGTGACGGTCGAGTCCTGAGCCGCGACGGCAGGCTCAGTCAGACCTGAGCCGCTCCAGCGCCCCGGCGGCGGCGTCCAAGTGCCGGCGTTTGATGTTGGCCCCCAGCATGGCGATCATGGTCGCGATGACGGCGGCGTCATCGGTGAAACCGATCCCGGCGAAGACATCGGGAATGGCGTCGATCGGCATCACGAAATAGGCCAGCGCGCCCAGCATCAGCCCCTTGGCGGCGGCCGGGGTCTCCGGGTCACGGGCCGCGAACCAGACGCTGAGCGCCTGGTCGGCGAACGGGATGCGGGCGGCTGTGCGCCGGATCTTGGGCCAGAAGCCGCGCGCGACCCGCGTCTCATTGACGCGCTGGACCGACGGGATCAGGGCGCGGGCCGGATCCAGCACAGCGTCCGGGTCGGCGGGTTTGGCATTGTCGGTCATGGCGGCTAAAGCCCGGCGATACGAATTCGTTCACTGCAATATAGGGGCTCTGGCCATGAAACTCGACAGTTCGATCGCAGCCGTTGTGACCGGCGGAGCCTCGGGCCTGGGTGAGGGGACGGCGCGCGCCATCGCCGCGACCGGCGCCAAGGTGGCCCTGTTCGATCTCAACGAGGACAAGGGCGAGGCCATTGCCAGGGAGATCGGCGGCATTTTCTGCAAGGTCGACGTGACCTCGGACGAGGACGTCGCCACCGCCTTCGCCAGGGCCCGAGCCGCCCATGGCCAGGAGCGGCTGACCGTCAACTGTGCCGGGATCGCCATCGGCCAGAAGACGGTCTCGCGCAAACGCGACACCGGCGAGATCCGCGCCCACGACATGGCGGCGTTTGAGCGCACCGTGCGCATCAACCTGTTCGGCACCTTCCGGGTGCTGAGCCAGTCGGCGGCCGGTATGATGACGCTGGAGCCCATGGCCGACGGCGAGCGCGGTCTGGTGGTCAACACCGCCTCGGTTGCGGCCCAGGACGGCCAGATCGGCCAGGCGGCCTATTCGGCCTCCAAGGGCGGCGTCTACGCCATGACCCTGCCGGTCGCCCGCGACCTGGCCCAGGAAGGTATCCGGGTGAACACCATCCTGCCCGGCATCATGTGGACGCCGATGATGGCCGGCATGGACCAGAAGGTTCAGGACGCCCTTGCCGCCGCCATCCCCTTCCCCAGCCGCCTCGGTACGCCGGCCGACTATGCGTCGCTGGTGCTGGAGCTGGTGCGCAACGTCTATATCAACGGTGAATGCATCCGTCTGGACGGCGCGATCCGGCTGGCCCCGCGCTGACCGCCTGAGCGCGCGGTCGGGAGGGCAGAACCTTCTGATCGCGGCGAAACGCATAAAGGGGCTTGCGAGGGGGCGGGGGTGTCCGCTATACGCCCGCCTCTCGACGAGACGGATCGCCCGTGCAGGGCCCGTCGCGGAGTGCGGGCGTAGCTCAGTGGTAGAGCACAACCTTGCCAAGGTTGGGGTCGAGAGTTCAAATCTCTTCGCCCGCTCCAGTCGAGACCTTCCATTCGGGGCGCGACCACGCGCCGGCTGAGCGCCGCAGCGACCCGCATGTCCGGGAACCGTTGCCGCATTCATCGATGCACCCCGACGATGGTTGCGGCCCGAGCAACAACTCGCTTCACAGGGGTGCCACAATCCTGCGGTTCGCCTCTTGCAAGGTGTCGCGGACGAGGCGCGCAGGGCGCCACTTTGGGACGGAACGCGCATGTTCATGGAAGGTGAGGTGAACTGGGTTCTGCTGTTGGGCGGCACATGTGCCGTGCTGGCCGCGATCACCCTCGTCTCCCTCTGGTTCGCCCTGAAGTCATCGTGTGCAGCACGTCAGCACCAGTGATCAGCTGGATATGGTCCAGAAGGTCGCCGACGCGGCTGACCGGCGGCTGCTGGAAACCCTGAATGCCATCCCCGTCGCCCTGGTCGAGACCGATCGGGCCGGCAAATTCATCTTTGCCAACCGGGCCGCGCATCAGCTGCTCGGGCGGCGCGACGCCGAGCTGATCGGCCTGCGCTTCCACTCCGCCACCTGGGGCATCACCTATCCGGACGGTCGCCCGGTGCCGCCCGATCTGCTGCCCAGCGCCCGGGCCCTGCGGGGCCAGACGGTCAAGGGCTTCCAGCATCTGATGGCCAACCCGGCGACCCGTCGCAAGATGCTGGTCTCGGTCACGGCCATGCCGATCGAGGATGCGCGCGGCGACGTGACCGGCTCGATCGCCGCCATTGTCGAGACCGAAAGCCTGACCCGGCCCGAGCCCGCTCCGGTCGAAACGATCGAGGCCCCCGTCGCGACGTCGGATCCGCTGACCCGCCGGGTGTTCGAGGCCGCCTCCAGCGCCCTGGTGGTGATCGACGCGGACGGTCGCATACGCGAGGCTAACCGGACGGCTCTCGACGTGCTCGACGTGGCCGACGAGCTGACCGGGCGACCCTTTGTCGATGTGTTCATGGACGCCGAGGAACGGTCCGCCGCGCGCGAGATATTGCAGGCGGCGCTGACGCCCGGCAGTGAGGTTCACGAGTCGATCCTGTCCCGCGTGTCTTCGGATCGTCCGATCCGCTGGTCGCTTCTGCCGCTGCTCGATCAGTCCGGTGTGCCGGATGCGGTGCTGCTGGCCGGCGAGCGGGCCGACGGCAACGGGACCACGGATACGGGGGCGACTGCGGCAGCAGCGGCGGCGGCGGCGACCGTCGAGATCGTCACCGCCGAGGCCGCCGATCGCGAAGCGGCCCTGGTCGCCGAGGCTGCCGCGGCACGGCAGGAGGCTGAACAGGCGCGCGCCGAGGCTGAAACCGCCCGCGCCGCCGCCGTGAAGGCCGAGACGGATGCGCGGGCCGAGCTGGAAGGGGGACGCCGCATGGAGAGCGTCGGCCGTCTGACCGGCGGCGTGGCGCATGATTTCAACGCCCTGCTCGGCGTCATGACCGGCGCGCTGGACATGATGCTGCGCCAGGCGGACGATCCGGGCCGGATCCGGCGACTGGGTCAGGCCGCCCTGACCGCGGGCCGCAAGGGCGAATTGCTGACGCGACGGCTGACCGCCTTCTCCCAGGGCGACGATTCCCCGGTCCTGCAGGTTCTGGATCCGGGCGTATTGCTGCGCGGTCTCGAGGGCAGGCTGCGCGATCAGGCCGGATCGGGCATCGATCTGATGATCGAAGGCCCGTCGGAAGAAGTCCAGGTCCGGCTGGACCCGGTCGCCTTCGACGGCGCGGTCCGGGCCCTGCTGGCCAATGCCATCGAGGCCATCGACGGCCAGGGGTCGGTGGCGATCCGGCTGGAGGCCCTGATGGAGGGTGGGGTCAGGCTGAGCGTGCGGGATTCCGGTCCCGGCATGGACGCCGAACTGGCGGGCCGGGCGGTCGAACCCTTTTTCACCACCAGGGACGGGGCGGCCGGACTGGGCCTGTCCCAGGCCTATGCCTTTGCGCGCCAGTCGGGTGGAGTCCTGTCGATCGACAGCCGGCCCGGTGACGGTGCCGAGGTGGCCATCACCCTGCCCGCCGTCGCCTGAGGTCGAGCCGGTCGAGGTCTGGCCTCGACCGGGAAACAGTGGTTAGCCTTGTCCCGAAACGGGAGGTTCAACCATGAAACTGCTGCGCTTCATCCTCGTCCTGGTCGTCATCGCCTACGCCGGCTGGCTGGCCTGGCCGGTCCTGTCTCCCTTCCTCGAAGGCGCGTCCCCCGGGGCCGCCTCGATGCGCGCCGGAGCCGAGGCCGGAGCCGGAGGACTGCCCACGGCGGTTCTGTGGATTGCGGCGGCCGTCCTGTATCTGGTCGCCGCCCTGATGCTGGGCTCTGGCAACCCCAAGGCGGCGATCGCCTATTTCCTCGGTTTCATCGCCGATGCGGCCCTGCGCCTGGCCCTCGACGGCGGCAGTGCCGGTGGCGAGATCGCCGCCCGTTCCGCCGAGGCGATCGGGCCGGCCACATCCGGTCTCGGGATCGACCCGACCTGGCTGGTACTGGGGGGACTGCTGGTGCTGGGCGGACTGGTCATCCTGGTCAGCCGCCGTCGCCGGCGCCATCGGACACCCGGTCAGCTGACGATCTGACGCGACCATGCGGTATTTTGCCTTACGCAACCCTGTTTGATCGCTGAAGGGGTGCCTATATGTCCGGCGATGGTTGACGCCGACAGGGCGAAGGCTAGTTTCCGCGCGCTCTCCCCGCGCCCGTTCGAAACCCAGAGGATTTTATGGCCGAAGCCCCTTCGTATGACGTCATCATCATCGGTGGCGGACCGGGTGGCTACAATGCCGCGATCCGGGCCGGCCAGCTGGGCATGACGGTCGCCTGCATCGAGATGCGCGACACGCTCGGCGGTACCTGCCTCAATGTCGGCTGCATGCCGTCCAAGGCCCTGCTTCACGCCTCGGAACTGTATGACGCCGCCAACACCAAATTCGCCACCCTGGGCATCGAGGTCAGCCCGAAACTGAACCTGGTCCAGATGATGAAGCAGAAGGCCGAGAGCGTGGAGGCCCTGACCAAGGGCATCGAATTCCTGTTCAAGAAGAACAAGGTCGACTGGGTCCGCGGTCGTGGCCGCATCACCGGGCCGGGTCAGGTCGAGGTGACCGCCGCCGACGGCAAGTCCAGCACCCTGTCCGCGAAGAACATCGTCATCGCCACCGGATCCGAGCCGACGCCCCTGCCGGGCGTGGCCTTCGAAGCGGGCAAGGTGATCAATTCCACCGGCGGCCTGTCGCTGTCGGAGGTGCCCAAGCACCTGATCGTCATCGGGGCCGGCATCATCGGCCTGGAGCTGGGCTCGGTCTCGCGCCGTCTCGGGGCCCAGGTGACGGTCGTTGAATATCTGCCCCGCATCAGCCCCGGCATGGACAGCGACCTGGCCAAGGCCTTCCAGCGAATCCTGACCAAACAGGGTATGACCTTCAAGCTGGGCTCGAAGGTCACCGCCGCAAAATCGGGCAAGGACGGCGTCGAGCTGACGATCGAACCGGCGGCGGGTGGCGACGCCGAGACCCTGAAGGGCGATGTGGTTCTGGTGGCCATCGGTCGTCGTCCGTACACGCAAGGTCTCGGCCTCGAGACGGTCGGTATCGAGCCCGACAAGCGCGGCGTCATCGGCAATGACCATTTCCGCACCGGCAAGGACGGGGTCTGGGTCATCGGCGACGTCACTACCGGGCCGATGCTGGCGCACAAGGCCGAGGAGGACGCGGTCGCGGTCATCGAACTGATCGCCGGCAAGGCCGGGCACGTCGACTACAATCTGGTACCGAGCGTCGTCTACACCTATCCGGAAGTGGCCTGGGTCGGCCAGAGCGAGGACCAGTTGAAGGCCGACGGCGTCGCCTACAAGGTCGGCAAATTCCCGTTCAGCGCCAACAGCCGCGCCAAGATCAACCATGAGACCGACGGCTATGCCAAGGTGCTGGCCGATGCGACCACCGACCGCATTCTGGGGGTGCACATCCTCGGCCCCCAGGCCGGCGAGATGATCGCCGAGGCCTGTGTCGCCATGGCCTTCGGCGGGGCGTCGGAAGACATCGCCCGCACCTGTCACGCCCACCCGACCCGGTCCGAAGCGGTCAAACAGGCGGCCATGGGCGTCGAGAACTGGACCATGCAGGCCTGACGGGCGGCTGTTAGCCCTCAGGGCGGTCCAGCGCGTGGGTCGAGGGCGGGCGGCGACCCTCGAAGGCCACGGTATTGGCCGGGAAGTCCAGCGTCACCTCCTGGAAGCGGCTGAGCACGTCGGCCCCCAGTAGCAGGGCCGGTCGATCCGCCATCTCGAGGGTCTCGAAAGCGTGCAGATCGGCGAACAGCAGCGGCGTCGGGCCAAGCCGGGTCAGGCCCAGTCTCAGGTCGTCGACCTGCAGCAGGTCGGCGTTCAGACGCTGTCCCGTTACGCCATAGACCGGCACCGGGCGGGGCGCGCGCCGCCGGTCCGGATGTCGGGCTGATATCGCCCGGCTCAGGGCCAGGTTGCCGATCGAATACTGGGCCCCGCTGTCGACGAAGGCCGCGGTTTGCTGACCGTCGACCTGCACCTGGGTCAGGATCAACTGACCATAGCGTCCGCGGACGGTATTCATGCGGCCCCGGCGGATGCGTGAGCCGGTCTGGACGTCCCCGCCGAGGACAATGCGAACCCCGCGCAGGGTCAGGGTGGCCGTGCGGCTGGCGACATCGAATCTCAGGCGGAACCGGCTCGCACATCGAGACCGATCAGGCCGTCCGCCGCGAGCTGATCGCGCTGGAACACCGGGCACTGCAGCCGCGAAAATCCCATGCCGTTGAGCTCCAGACGCTCGACCTGAACGGTCCGGGCCATGGCCGCCTCGGTGATGCCATGGACCAGGACCGGGTCTCCGGCCGGCAGACCCAGGCTGTCGGCGACCGTATCGGCGATCGAGGTCGTGCCCGCCCCGGTGTCGATGACGAAGACGAAAGGCCCCTGTCCATCCAGATAAACCCGGGCCCCGACCCGGTTGAACAGATTGGTGAGTAGCCGGATTTCCGCGACATCCGGTCCGGGTGCCAATGGCACGTCCTGGGTCCCGAGGGTTCGCGCCGCTGCGGGTGAGCTGCGCACTCCTGCCCATGTCGCGCCTATACCGGCGAGCGGAGTCTGCGATCAGGGCCTGGCGTTGGATCAGCGGTCAGGGTTGGCTTCCCGGCAGTTTCGATGGTCATGTTAGGCCGGGTTTTGGCGTCTTGGCAAATCGGCGCTGGTCAGCGACGCGGGTGGGCGGCTGAATAGGCGCCCAGCAGGCGTTCCGCATCCACCGCCGTGTATTTCTGGGTCGTCGACCGGCTGGCGTGGCCCAGCAGTTCCTGGATGATGCGCAGATCCGCCCCGGCCCCCAGTAGATGGGTAGCGAAGCTGTGACGCAGGGCGTGCGGTGTGGCGCTGTCGGGCAGCCCC
Source organism: Brevundimonas sp. (assembly GCA_034676465.1). Lineage (GTDB taxonomy): Bacteria > Pseudomonadota > Alphaproteobacteria > Caulobacterales > Caulobacteraceae > Brevundimonas. The sequence continues at coordinate 13,172 of JAUCCG010000075.1, forward strand.
AGCCGGCCGCGCAGAATCTGGACCGAGGCCTGGACATGGCGCGGGCTGAGCGGTCCGCCGCGGCGTGCCCGGAACAGGGCGTCGGTCGGCTGCAGCGGAAACGGCAGCAGGGCCAGATAGGCGTCCACCGCCGTACGGACCACGGGGAGGACCGGCCCCAGTCGCGTCTTGCCGCCCTTGCCGGTGATGCGCAGGGTCTCGGGCACGGGGGGCATCGGCACGGGTCAGCGAAAGGCCTTCGGAAATCCGCAGACCGCAGCCGTACAGGAGGGTCAGCACCGCCCGGTCGCGCGCCGCCTCCCACGGGGGCAGGTCGGGATCGGCCTGGGGTTCATGCAGCAGGCCGCGGGCCTGGTCCTCGGTGATCGGGCGCGGCAGGGTCGGCTTGACCCGCGGGCCGCGCACCAGCGCCACCATCGGCGACGGGGTATTCAGCCGCCGGTCAAGGAAGTCGTGAAAGGTACGGATCGCCGACAGGGTCTGGCTCAGCGAGCGCGCGTTCAGCGGATGGTCGCCGCTGCGCCGTTCGGCCAGATGGGCCCGAATCTCGGCGGCGCTGACCGTGCCCAGGGCGGCGAGACGCTGGAGTTCGCCACGGTGACGCTCCAGAAAGCTCAGATAGTGCCGGCCAATGTGGCCATAGGCCTCCAGCGTCCGGGGCGACAACCGGCGTTCGTGGGCCAGATGCTCGAGCCAGGCCGTCAGGGCGGCGGCGGCGGTCAGTTCAGAATGGGCCATCGTTCGGCCGTGCGTTCGACGACCCGGGCGATGAAGGCCACCAGTTCGCAGCCCATCTCCGGCGTGAAGCCGTCGGCTTCCGGTGAGGCAAAGGCGCACAGGGCCGGACGGCTCGCCGCATCGGCCCCGGGGAAATGCGGCGTCATGCGGATCAGCGCGACCGACTCGATCATGGTGTCCGGCGCGGTGAACAGCTCGAGGCCATCAAAACGGGGCCCAAGCCAGGTCAGGCCGTGTTCGCCCAGCAGGCCGTCAACCGCCCCGGTCTCAAGGCTGCGCCAGCCAAACGGAACACCACCCGGTTTTTCCACGGCGATGACGGCCCCGGTCAGGCCGAAGCGCCCCTGGGCCACGGCGTCGAGCCGACGCGCGAGGTCCGACGGGTTGCGCGCTTCCAGCAGGTCGAGTGCTGCGACATGGGTCTGGGTCTGGGCGGCGAAATTGGCGCGGGCCACCGCCTCGATCCGTTTGCGGGCGTCGGCCTCGCGCTCGGCGGCGGCCTCCAGTCGGGTCAGGGCGGCGCGGCCGAATTCAACGACGTTGCGGCCGTGCGGCTTCAGGCCGATCTCTTCCAGCAGGGAGCGGTCATCGAGCAGGAACTGCGGATGGGCCTGCAGCCAGGTCCGGATCTCGGGCCAGTGCGGAACATCAGTCTCGGCGTCCGGGAAAAGATCAGGCGTACCGTTCAACAGGATCTCTCCGGGACCCCGTGGGGGGCGTGGCTAAAATCGACTGACCGGTCTTGCCCCAGTCCGCCAGGAAGGCATCAAGACCCTTGTCGGTTAACGGGTGCTTGATCAGGGCCTTGAAGGTGTCGGCGGGCAGGGTGGCGGCGTCGGCCCCGGCCAGGGCGGCCGCGGTGACCTGCTCGGGATTGCGCAGCGACGCGGCCAGGATTTCGGTGTCGAAATCATGGATGTCGAACAGGATGCAAATCTCTTCCAGCAGGCCGACGCCGTCGGCCCCGACGTCTTCCAGTCGCCCCACGAACGGTGACACGAAGGTGGCTCCCGCCTTGGCGGCCAGCAGGGCCTGGGCGGCCGAGAAGCACAGGGTGACGTTGGTCTTGATGCCCTTGTCGGCGAAGGCCCGCGTCGCGCGCAGTCCGTCCCAGGTCAGGGGCAGTTTGACCACCACATTCGGGGCGATGGCGGCCAGCTTGTCGCCCTCGCGCACCATGGTCTCGAAATCGGTCGCCACGGCCTCGGCCGAGATCGGCCCCTCGACGAGGGCGCAAATCTCGGCGATGACCTCGGCGATGTTGCGACCGGATTTGGCGATCAGCGAAGGATTGGTGGTAACGCCGTCCACCATGCCCGTGGGGACCATGTCCTTGATGACGGCGACGTCGGCTGTGTCGAGAAAGAGTTTCATGCCGGTGGTTCTAGCCGAGGGGGGCAAACAGTGAAAGTCGCCTCGGTGCTCATTCCCCTGCCGGTGGCGGAAGCCTTTGACTATGAGGTGCCGGAAACGCTGGTGCTGGCGCGCGGGGACCAGGTCACCGTGCCGCTGGGGCCGCGCCTGATCCGCGGCGTCGTCGCCGAGGTGCGCGAAACCACGGGCTCGAACCGTCGGCTCAAGGCGGTGGCGGGGTTGGTCGATGACCCACGCCTGCCGCCGCGGACCGTCGATTTCGTCGAATGGGCCGCGCGCTGGACCCTGAGCCCGCCGGGCGAGATGGCCGCCGCTGCCCTGAAAGGGTTGCGTGCGCCCCGGCCCCGGCCCGAACGCCGGGTGCGACGGGTTGAAAACCGTCAGCCGGGTCGCGCTACCCCGGCGCGGACGGCGGTGCTGGACGCCCTGGGCGGACGGATGCTGGCGGCCGCCGATCTGGCCCGGGCCGCCGGGGTTTCGGCCCGGGTCATCAAGGGCCTGGTCGACGAAGGGGTGTTGGAGGTCCTTGAGATCACGGCCGAGACCGCCTTCGCCGCGCCCGACCCCGATCATGCCCCGGCGACGCTGAACCCGGACCAGGCCGCGGCGGCGGACGCCATCGCCCAGGCCACGGCGCGCGGCGGGTTCGCCCCCTTCCTGCTGGACGGGGTCACCGGCTCCGGCAAGACCGAGGCCTATCTCGAGGCGGTGGCCCGGACCCTGGGGCGGGATCCGGCGGCGCAGGTGCTGATCCTGTTGCCCGAGATCGCCCTGACCCAGGACCTGATCGCCCGGATCACGGCCCGCTTCGGCAACGCCCCGGCCGAATGGCATTCGGGCGTGACCCCGCCACGCCGTCGCCGGGTGTGGGAGGCGGTCGCCGCCGGGGCCTGTCCGATCGTGGTTGGCGCGCGCTCGGCATTGTTCCTGCCCTATCCGAACCTGAAGCTGATCGTCATCGATGAGGAGCACGACGGCTCGTTCAAACAGGAGGACGGACTGGTCTATCACGGCCGCGACCTGGCCGTGGCCCGGGCCCGGATCGAGGGGGCGACCGTGGTGCTGGCCTCGGCCACCCCGTCGCTGGAGACGCTGTGGAACGCCCAGGGCGGCCGCTACGACTTGGCTCAGGCTGGCGGCGCGGCACCGGGACCGCGGTCCTGCCCGACATCGCCCTGCTGGACCTGCGCCAGGCCCCCGCCTCATCCCCAGACCTGGTTGTCGCAGCCGCTGCGCGAGGCGATCGGCGAGACCTTCGCCCGCGGCGAGCAGAGCCTGCTGTTTCCTCAATCGGCGCGGCTATGCGCCGGTGGTATTGTGCCGGGCCTGCGGTCACAGGCTTGACGGCCCCGGACACCGACAGCTGGCTGGTCGAGCACCGGCCATACCGGACGGCTGGTCTGTCACCTGACCGGCTTCACCATGTCCCGCCCCAGCGCCTGTCCGTCCTGCGGGGCGGTAGAGTCCCTGGTGGCCGTCGGTCCCGGGGTCGAACGGGTCGAGGAGGAGGTGCGCGCCCTGTTCCCCGAGGCCCGCACCGCCGTGTTCAGTTCCGACACCGTGCCGGATGCCAAATCGGCGCGCGCCCTGATCCAGAGCATGGTCGCCGGCGAGATCGATATTCTGGGGTCACCCAGGCCGCGGCCAAGGGTCACAACTTCCCCAACCTGACCCTGGTCGGGGTGGTCGATGCCGATCTCGGCCTGCGCGGCGGCGATCTGCGCGCGGCCGAACGCACCTTCCAGCTGCTGACCCAGGCGACGGGCCGGGCGGGACGGGCTGACCGGCCCGGTCGGGCCCTGTTGCAGACATGGACGCCGGACCATCCGGTGCTGCAGGCGCTGGCGGCCGGAGATCGGGGTACTGCTTCGTCGCCGCCGAACTGGCCGAGCGCGAGGCGGCCTCCCTGCCGCCTTATGGCCGGCTGGCGGCCCTGATCCTGTCGGGCGAAAACGCGGTGGCGGTCGAGGCGACGGCCCAGGCCCTGGCCCAGGCCATCCCCAATGCTGAACGGCTGGAGGTCTATGGCCCCGCCGAGGCGCCATTGGGCCTGATCCGCGGGCGGCGGCGCAAGCGGCTGCTGGTGCGGGCCGACCGGGATGTCGACCTGCAGGGCTTCCTGCGCGCCTGGCTGGGGCGGGTGAAGGTGCCGGGCTCCGTGCGCCTGACCGTCGACGTGGACCCGTATAGTTTTCTTTGATGCGCTATCGCGCTTTTTGGGCGCTATCGTTCGCCGCCGGCGGTTCACGGGGTTGAGCGCTGCGCGAAGCGCCAGGCCGCCCCGGATCCGACCTTTGGTCAGCCCGAGGACAGGCTATGGGTCGACAGGGCGGAGCCCGGTGACCGCGGTCCAAAAGAAACTGATGCTAGCGCGCCCCCGTCAGCCGGATTTCGAACAGGGTCGGCCAGTTCTTGCCGGTGACGAACAGGCGACGACCGTCGGCGTCCCAGGCTATTCCGTTCAGCACCGCATCGGTCGGATCCAATCCGACCGGTCGGGCATCAGCTCGGTCAGGTCGATGATGCCGTTGACCCGGCCGGGTGGTCGGGTCGATCCGGACGATAATGTCCGTCTGCCAGACATTGGCCAGGACCTGACCGTCGACCCATTCCAGTTCGTTCAGCCGGGCCAGCGGCTGACCTCTGAGGGTCACCGGCACCCCGGCCGGTCTCGGTCAGGGTCTGCGGATCAAGAAACCGCAGGGTCGGCGTACCATCCGACAGGATCAGCCGCTCGGTATCGTGGGTCAGACCCCAGCCCTCGCCGGCGTAGGCGAATTGGCCAGGGGTTCGAGATCGTCCAGGCTCCAGACAAAGCCCTTGCCGCCCTTCCAGGTCAGGGTCAGGACGCGATCGCCGAACGTGGTCAGACCCTCGCCGAAATAGGCGCTGTCCAATTCGCGCCGCTGCAGTACCGCCCCGTCGGACAGGCGGACGCGCCGCACGCTCGATGGATAGTTGCCGGTGCTTTCCAGCAGTTCGCCGTTCCGGAATGCGAGTCCCGGGTGAAGGCGCCCGGATCGTGCGGGTATCGGCGGACGACCTCGAAACCGTAGACAGGGACGGTCCCCGGCGCGGGTGTGACGGTCCACGACTGTGCCAGCGCCGCAACCGGCGTCAGCAGCAGGGCGAGGATCAGTCCGGCCGCGCGCATGGTCAGACGCCGGGGTCGGCGGTCTCGGTCCGGTTCAGTGCCGCCTGTTGGGCCTCCTGTGCCGCCTGCTTCCTTGCGGCGGACCGGCGCCCCATCATGTTGAGTCCCTGGACCAGACCCGAGAAGGCCATGGCGGCATAGATATAGCCCTTGGGTACATGGACACCGAAGCCGTCGGCGATCAGCACGGTGCCGATCATCAGCAGGAAGCCCAGGGCCAGCATGACGACCGTCGGGTTCTTCTCGATGAAATTGGCCAGCGGCGTCGCGGCCAGAAGCATGACGGTAACCGCGACGATCACGGCGGCCATCATGATCGGCACATGATCGGTCATGCCCACCGCCGTCAGGATGGAATTGATCGAAAAGACCATATCCAGCAGGATGATCTGGAAGATGGCCGAGCCGACGTTGGCGACCACGACATCCTTCTTGTCGAGCATTCCGGACGTGGGGGCCGGGTCGACCGTGTGGTGGATCTCCTTGGTGGCCTTCCAAAGCAGGAACAGGCCGCCGGCGATCAGAATCAGGTCGCGCCAGCTGAAGGCCGTTTCGAACAGCGGCGCGCCGTGTTCGATCGGGCCGGTAATGCCGAGATCAAAGACCGGCTGGGTCAGGGCGACGATGAAGCCGATCGTCGCCAGCAGGCCCAGACGCATGATCAGGGCCAGGCTGATGCCGATGCGACGCACGCGGCCGCGATCCTTTTCGGGAAGCTTGTTCGACAGGATCGAGATGAAGACCAGATTGTCGATCCCCAGCACCACCTCCATGACGATCAGGGTGACCAGGGCCAGCCAGGCGGCCGGATCGGAGAGCAGGGGCGTGATGCTGTCGAACATGAAGGGGTTCCTGAAAAGGGCAGGGCGGGGGGGGGGGGGGGGGGGGGGGGGGGGGGGGGGGGGGGGGGGGGGGGGGAGGGGGGGGGGGGGGGGGGGGAGGGGGGGGGGGGGAGGAGGGGGAGGAGGGGGGAGGGGAGGAGGGGGGGGGGGGGGGGGGGGGGGAAGGGGAGGAGGGGAACGGGGGGGGAAGGGGGGGGGGGGAAGAGGGGAGGGAAGGGGGAGGAAGGGGGGAGAGGGGGGAGGGCGACGGGGGAGGGTGACGGAGGGGGGTCGCGGGGGAGCGGGGAGGGGGGAGCGGGGGGAGAGAGGGGGCGACGAGGGCGGGGAGGGGAAAAGGCGAGGGGAGGGGGACCGGAGACGGGGAAGGGGGAGGGGGTGAACCACCAGCCACCGGGGAAAACAGCTAGGTAGCGAGACGCTGTTCGTCCAGCAAGTCGGGATGCCATCCTCGACAACGAGCGCGATATCCGGCTGTTCCGGCGCAGCGACGATCGCGATGATCCGTCCGCGTCGGTTGCGAGCGGGAAAAGCCCATGCTATCAGGCGCCCGGCTTCCACGGGGCGTTTCTCACGAAACGGCCCTTGGCGTGCTTTCCTAAGCATTTCAAGCCTTTGACCGGCACGCACCCCGTCGCCGGTCGCGACCCGAACGCTTCGATCTACGCTTTCCCTTGGGCGGACCTAATAAGTGGCTGACGAATTCAGAACGACAGAAGTCGGCGAGCGCTATGCAAGAGCGCTGTTCGACCTCGCTGGCGAGACCGGGCGTCTCGATGCTGTGCGCGCCGATCTGGCCGCCCTGCGCGCCGCCTGGGGCGAAAGCGCGGACCTGCGCCGTCTGGCCAGTTCGCCGGTGATTTCGGCCGAGGACCAGCGCCGTGGCCTGGTGGCCGTGGCCGAGAAGGCCAAATTCGACGCCACCACCGTGAAATTCCTCGGCCTGCTGGGCCAGAACCATCGCGCTGGCGACCTGCCGGCGGTGATTGCAGGCTTCGATGCCCTGTATGCGCAACAGGCCGGCATCGTCGCCGCCGAGGTCGTTTCGGCCTCCGCCCTGGACGCCGGGCAGCTGCGCAGCATCAAGTCCGCCCTGGCCAAGGCCCTGGGCAAGGACCCCGAAATGACCGCCCGCGTCGATCCGTCGCTGCTGGGGGGGCTGAAGGTGAAGGTCGGCTCCCGCCTGTTCGACGCCTCGCTGAAGACCAAGCTCGACCAGATGAAGTTCGCCCTGAAACGGGCCTGATCCAACACCAATTGACGACCGGGCCCGAGGGTCCGGACCCAAGAGACGAAAGCCAGAGAGCTAACCATGGACATCCGCGCCGCCGAAAATTTCGGCCATCCTCAAGTCGCAGATCGCCAATTTCGGCGTAGAAGCGGACGTGTCCGACGTTGGACAGGTTCTGTCCGTCGGTGACGGCATCGCCCGCATCCACGGTCTGGACAATGTCCAGGCCGGCGAGATGATCGAATTCCCCAAGGCCGGGGTTAAGGGCATGGCCCTGAACCTCGAGCGCGACAACGTCGGGGCCGTGATCTTCGGTCAGGACAGCCAGATCGCCGAGGGCGACGAGGTCCGCCGTCTGGGCGAGATCGTGGACGTGCCGGTCGGCAAGGGCCTGCTGGGTCGTGTCGTCAACCCGCTGGGCGAGCCGATCGACGGCAAGGGCCCGATCCAGTTCACCGAGCGTCGCCGCGTCGACGTCAAGGCCCCGGGCATCATCCCCCGCAAGTCGGTGCACGAGCCGATGCAGACCGGCCTGAAGGCGATCGACACCCTGATCCCGATCGGTCGCGGTCAGCGCGAGCTGATCATTGGTGACCGTCAGGTCGGCAAGACCGCTGTCGCCATCGACACCATCCTGAACCAGAAGACCACCAATGCCGCCGCCAAGAGCGAAGGCGAGAAGCTGTACTGCATCTACGTCGCCATCGGCCAGAAGCGCTCGACCGTGGCCCAGATCGTCAAGACGCTCGAGGAGCGCGGCGCGCTGGAATATACCATCGTCGTCGCCGCCACGGCCTCGGAGCCGGCTCCGCTGCAGTTCCTGGCCCCGTTCGCCGGCACCGCCATGGGTGAGTATTTCCGCGACAACGGCATGCACGCCCTGATCGTCTATGACGATCTGTCTAAGCAGGCCGTCGCCTATCGCCAGATGTCCCTGCTGCTGCGCCGCCCGCCGGGCCGTGAAGCCTATCCGGGCGACGTCTTCTATCTGCACAGCCGCCTGCTGGAGCGTTCGGCCAAGCTGAACGAGGACAACGGTTCGGGCTCGCTGACCGCCCTGCCGCTGATCGAGACCCAGGCCAACGACGTTTCGGCCTATATCCCGACCAACGTCATCTCCATCACCGACGGCCAGATCTTCCTGGAATTGGACCTGTTCTACCAGGGCATCCGCCCCGCCGTGAACGTCGGCATCTCGGTGTCGCGCGTGGGCTCCTCGGCCCAGATCAAGGCGATGAAACAGGTCGCCGGTTCGATCAAGGGTGAGCTGGCCCAGTACCGGGAAATGGCCGCCTTCGCCAAATTCGGTTCGGACCTCGACGCCTCGACCCAGCGCCTGCTGGCCCGCGGTGCCCGCCTGACCGAGCTGCTGAAGCAGCCGCAGTATTCACCGCTGACCGTCGAGGAGCAGGTCGTCTCGATCTACGCCGGTACGCGCGGCTTCCTCGACAACGTCGCCGTGTCCGACATCGGTCGCTTCGAGACCGAACTGCTGGCCCGCGTCCACTCCAAGCACGCGTCGCTGATGGAGGCGATCCGCACCCAGAAGGCGCTGTCGAAAGAGCTGGAGGCCGAACTGAAGGCCGCCATCACCGACTTCGCCAAGACGTTCGCCTGAACCTGACCCGGAAAGCGAGAGAGTAGCGCCGGATGGCCAGCCTCAAGGAAATGCGGAATCGGATCGGAAGCGTCAAGGCGACGCAGAAGATCACGAAAGCCATGCAGATGGTCGCTGCGGCCAAGCTGAAACGCGCCCAGGACCAGGCCGAGAGCGCCCGGCCCTATGCCGCGCACATGGCCGCGGTCATCGCCAATCTGGCGGCGGGTGTGTCTGGCGACGACGCGCCCCGGCTGCTGGCCGGCACCGGCTCGGACAAGCGTCACCTGATCATCGTGGCTACGGCCGACAAGGGCCTGGCCGGTGGCTTCTCGACCAACGTCGTCCGCGCCGCGCGCGATCGCATCAACGCCCTGGTCAAGGACGGCAAGGACGTGCGCGTCATCGCCGTGGGCCGCAAGTCACGTGACGGCCTGCGCCGCCTGTTCAGCGACCGCATCATCCATACGTTCGAGCTGAGCGACCACAAGGTCATCGGCCTGCCGTCGGCCCTGCCGATCGCCGAACTGATCGCCGACGAGTTCGAGAACGACCGCGCCGACGTGGTCACCCTGTTCTACAGCCGCTTCCAGTCGGTCATCGCCCAGGTCCCGACCGCGCGCCAATTGATCCCGGCCGTGGTCGAGGGCGGGGCTGCGCCGATCGATCTGAACGGGGCTGTCTATGACTATGAACCGTCCGAGGAAGAGATCCTCGAGACGCTGCTGCCGCGCAACATCACGACCCAGATCCTCGCCGCGCTCTACGAGAACCAGGCCGGCTTCTACGGTGCCCAGATGGGGGCCATGGACGCGGCCACGCGCAACGCCGGCGACATGATTTCCGACCTCACCCTTCAGTACAACCGATCCCGCCAGGCGCAGATCACCAAGGAGCTGATCGAGATCATCTCCGGTGCCGAAGCCCTCTGATCTGATCCCGACGCACACGACGACAACGGACCCACACCCGATGACCGATACCACCGCCAAGAAACCCGCCGCCAAGAAGCCCGCCGCCGCCAAGGCCGCGCCCAAGGCCACGAAGTCTGCCGTCCGCGTCGCCGGTACCGGCAAGATCGCCCAGGTCATCGGCGCCGTCGTCGACGTCGAGTTCGAGGGGGCCCTGCCGGCCATCCTCAACGCGCTGGAAACCTCCAACACCGACCAGAAGACCGGCAAGCCGTTCCGTCTGGTTCTGGAAGTCGCCCAGCACCTGGGTCAGAACATGGTCCGCACCATCGCCATGGACACTACCGAGGGTCTGACCCGCGGTCAGGCCGTGACCGACACCGGCACCTCGATCATGGCTCCGGTCGGACCGGGCGTGCTGGGTCGCATCATGAACGTCGTCGGGGATCCGATCGACGAGAATGGCCCGATCAAGACCACCGAGCGTCGCCCGATCCACCGCGAGGCCCCGAGCTTCGAGGAGCAGTCGACCTCGTCGGAAATCCTCGTCACGGGGATCAAGGTCATCGACCTGATCTGCCCCTTCACCAAGGGCGGCAAGGTCGGCCTGTTCGGCGGCGCCGGCGTGGGCAAGACCGTGACCATGCAGGAGCTGATCAACAACATCGCCAAGGCCTACGGCGGTTATTCGGTGCTGGCCGGTGTGGGTGAGCGCACCCGCGAGGGCAACGACCTGTATCACGAGATGATCGAGTCCAACGTCAACGTGGACCCGGCCAAGAACGGCGGCTCGACCGAAGGCTCCAAATGCGCCCTGGTCTACGGTCAGATGAACGAGCCGCCCGGTGCCCGTGCCCGCGTCGCCCTGACCGGCCTGGCCCAGGCCGAATATTTCCGCGACGAAGAGGGCAAGGATGTCCTGCTGTTCGTCGACAACATCTTCCGCTTCACCCAGGCCGGCTCGGAAGTGTCGGCGCTGCTGGGCCGCATCCCGTCGGCCGTGGGCTATCAGCCCACCCTGGCCACCGAGATGGGCAACCTGCAGGAGCGCATTACCTCGACCAAGAAGGGCTCGATCACCTCGGTCCAGGCCATCTATGTGCCCGCCGACGACCTGACCGACCCGGCCCCGGCCGCCTCGTTCGCCCACCTCGACGCCACGACCGTGCTGAACCGCGACATCGCCGCCCAGGCCATTTTCCCGGCCGTGGACCCGCTGGACTCGACCTCGCGGATCATGGACCCGCTGGTCATCGGCGAGGAACACTACCGCGTCGCCCGTTCGGTCCAGGAAGTTCTGCAGCAGTACAAGGCGCTGAAGGACATCATCGCCATCCTCGGCATGGACGAGCTGTCGGAAGAGGACAAGCTGACCGTCTCGCGCGCCCGCAAGATCAGCCGCTTCCTGTCGCAGCCGTTCTTCGTGGCCGAGCAGTTCACCAACTCCCCGGGCAAATTCGTGTCGCTGGAAGACACGATCCGCTCGTTCAAGGGCATCGTCGCCGGCGAATACGACCACCTTCCGGAAGCCGCTTTCTACATGGTCGGCACCATCGAGGAAGCCGTCGAGAAGGCCCAGAAGCTCGCCGCCGAGGCGGCCTGATCCATGGCCGGCAAGCTTCAGTTCTCGCTGGTGTCGCCTGAGCGCGAGGTCTTTAACGGCCTCGTCGACCAGGTCGACGCCGCCGGCGTCGAGGGTGATTTCGGCGTCCTGCCGGAGCACGCCCCGTTCATGACCGCCCTGCGCGAAGGCCAGGTCACGGTCATCGACGGCGCATCGCGCCGCGTGTTCGACGTCCACGGCGGCTTCGCCGACGTCAACGCCGAAGGCCTGACCATCCTGGCCGAACAGGCCTCGGAAGTGACGGCGGGCTGAGACTGATCATGGCCGGACCGGGCATGGTTCTGGTTCTGGCCTGGGTCAGCGCGGCCCTTGGGCCCATCGTGGCGATAGTTTTGATCCGGCGGCTGCTTCGCGGTCGCCGGATTTTTCTTGCCGGGAGTTTGGGGGCGTTCATCGCGGCCGGCTGGGGCCTTGGCGTCTGGGCCTTTCTGATCGAACCGGCGACCCTGACCGTGCGCCACGTCACCGTGGAGAGCGCGACCTGGCAGGGTCCGTCGCTGCGGATCGGGGTGATCTCGGATACGCATGTCGCAGCCCCCCACACGGATGTGGCCCGGATCGACCGACTGGTTGCGCGCATGAACGCGGAGCATCCCGAGCTCGTTGTGTTGCTGGGCGACTACGCCGGTGGCCACGAGCCGGCGGCCGTGCGGCGTCAGCCTGAGCAGTCGAAAATTATCCAGGGTGTTGAGGCGTTTGCAGCCCTGTCCGCGCCGCTGGGTGTCCACGGTGTGCTCGGCAATCACGATTCCTGGTATGATGACACCGCTATCAGCGCCGCGCTGACCCGTTCCGGGGTACGGGTGCTGGACAATCGTGCCGAACGTGTCGCGCGACCCGGTGGGGCCTTCTGGATCGCCGGGCTGGCGGACATGGACTCCCCGCGCGAACCGCCGCGGGTTGCCACCACGCTGGATCAGGTGACCGATGCGGCCCCTGTTATCGTCCTGACCCATTGGCCGGACCCGTTTGCCGACGTTCCTGCAGGGGTTGCCCTGACGCTGGCCGGGCATACGCACTGCGGTCAGGTCAATCTGCCGATGTTCGGACGGTTGGTGCACGCCTCGCGCATGTCCGAACGCTGGGCGTGCGGTCTGAATGATGAAGGCGGGCGCAAACTGTTCGTGACCGGCGGCGTCGGCGTTTCGATCCTGCCCGTGCGTTTTCGTGCGCCGCCTGAGATCGTGATCCTGACCCTGAAGCGATCGTTTCCTGCGCCCGTCGCCGATACCCCGGACCTGATCAACGATCTTTGCGCGCCGTTTGTAAGCAGCGGGCGACCCCGACGTGCGTTCGAAGAGGCAGCCGTCGCCCTGGGTGGCCGTCGGCTGGCGACCGGCCATTACGCGTTTCCAGGACCACGGTCCGTTGTGCTGGAGGGTGTGGGGTCAGACAGGGAATGTGCCGTGACCTGGGACGGCGACCAGGCGCGCCGCCTTGAATGGACGACCTTCAGCCGACGCACCGGACACGATGGCTGGACTTCGTCCAGCTGGGTTCGCGAACGGGACTGCGCCCGGTCCGGCGGATGGTTCCTGCAGATGACCGATGTGATGGGCACCGGCCTGTGCGCTGCGCTTTCAATAAACAACGCAGGGACGCAGGCCACAACAACGGTGCGGGTTAGCACGCGCCGGCAAAGGCGCTAACGGTGCCGCGCCGAACGCTTGACCCGGTCTGTGCAGGCTTTAGATAGCGGCGCAAGACGAGGCCACGTCCTCGCCCCGACGATCCTCGTGGTCCCGGGCAAAGTCCGGGACGGCCCGGCCCTTTGCACGGAGGGCTGTGTTCATGGCCTGGGTCTATCTCGTCATCGCCGGCCTGCTGGAAATCGTCTGGGCCTATTTCATGAAACAGTCGGCGGGCTTCACCCGGCTGTGGCCCAGCGTGATCACCTTCGCGACCATGGGGATGAGTTTCGCCCTGCTGTCGATCTCGATGAAGACCCTGCCGCTGGGCACGGCCTACACCGTCTGGACCGGCATCGGCGCGGTCGGGGCCTTTGTGGTCGGGATACTCTGGCTGAACGAGGGCGTGCATCCGATGCGGGTCGCCGCCGCCGGCCTGATCATCGCCGGTCTGGTCCTGATGCGTCTGGCCCCGACCAGCGCGGTCTGACCCTCAACCGGCCGGGCTCGCCAGCGGCGCGAACGCGGCCACGAGCTGTTGATAGGCCGCACGCTTGAACGGCACGATCAGGTCGCACGCGTCCTCCAGCCGGCCCCAGCGCCAGGCATCGAACTCGGTCTCGCCATGCGCCTCCAGATCGATCTCCAACTCCGGGCCGGTGAAGCGATAGGCGAACCATTTCTGTTTCTGCCCCAGCCAGCCGCGAGCCTGTTTGGTGCCGCCGTAGCCGTCCGGAAAATCATAGGCGATCCAGTCGTCGGTGGCCCCCAGCGGCACGACCGAGAGGACGCCGGTCTCCTCGAACAGCTCGCGCCGGGCCGCGACCTCGAACGCCTCGCCGTCGTCGACCCCGCCCTGGGGGAACTGCCAGCAGTGCGGGGTCTGGTTGCCGGCGCGCCGGCCGTACCAGACACGCCCGTCCGGGTGGAACAGGACCACCCCGACATTGGGACGATAGCGGGACAGGTCGCGGTCGGGGGCGGTCATGACCTCCCCCTTACCCTGTCGGCCCCGATGTGGTCGAGCGTGTTAGCGCCCGGGTCGCTGGGCCATGGCCGATGCGGGGGCCAGTTGCAGGCCGCGGGCCTCGAGACCGGCGCTCCAGCGGGCCACGGCCTCGACCGTCACCGGATAGCTGAATCCTGTGCCCAGCGCCTGGCCGCGGGCCTTGGCCAGGGCCTCGATGGCATTCAGCTGGCCGACGATGGCGGTCGGGGACTGGGTCTGGTCGATGACCCGGTCGGCACTGGCCCGTGACCAGGCCCCGGGCTTGCGATTGGCCGAGCCGTCATCAAGAAAGGCCACGCCCCGGCGGCGCAGCACGTTCATGAACTCCGTCATGCCGGCGTCCGAAGTCATGAAGCGGTCGCCCAGATAGTTGGTCACGCCGAAATAGCCGGTCGCCCGGCCCAGCAGCCAGGCCATCCGGGCCTGGATGTCCGTGGCGTCGGCATCGGCCAGCAGGGTGTAGGGGCCGGGATCGTTGTTTGGATAGCCGGTCGGCTCCATCGGGATCTCGATCATCACCTCATGGCCCTGGGCCCGGGCCAGATCGATCCAGCCCTGCAGCCCTTCGGCATAGGGCACGAAGCTGAGGGTGACCTCGGCCGGCAGACGCTCGATGGCGGCGCGCGTGGTCACGGCATTGAGGCCGAGGCCGCCGACGATCACGGCGACGCGCGGCTTGCCGTTGGGCCGGAACGGCCGGGCATAGGCCTGGGCGGGGACCCGGCCGTCGGTGGCGATCATCGGCAGGGGCCCGCTGGGGCCCGGCTGGCTGAGGCCGGCGATCGGGGCGGCCGGCAGGGGCTGGGCTTCACGCCGGGGCGCGGTGATATTGGATCCGCCCGAAACGGTGGCCCCGTCGGGCAGGGTGATCAGCGCCTCGCCGCCGGCGGCACCGGTCGGATCGAGAGTCGCCTCGGCCAGGGTCAGGTCCTGGTACAGGTCCAGGGTGCCGGAAGAAAACGCATCGAGGCCGGTCGGGACCGGCACCGGAGCGGCGGCTTCGCGGGTCAGCGACACCCGGGCCGACGGCGTCCCGGCGCGCGGGTCGCCCAGGACGGTCAGGAACAGGGCGGCGGCCCCCAGCAACAGCAGGCCGGCACCGGCCACGGCGGCCGGGGGCTTCTTCATCACCGTCAGGACCGGGGCGACACGTTCACGCAGGCTGCGGCGCGCCGGGGGCGTTCCGGCGGCGGCGGCGAGGGCGGACTGGCGTTTGGCGAATAGGGACAAGTCGGTACGCTCGGGTCAGGGACCGTGCGCACGGTCCTCATCGCGAGTTCAGAGTGCCCGACGCCGGTTAAGAAACCCTAACGCGGCGTTCACCATGCGGTCGCGGTTCAGTCGGACGGCGCGGCCGCGGTGACGGCATCGGCTGCCCCTGCGGGCAAGGTGACCACGACCCCGGCCGGCGCGGCCGCCAGACGACCCAGCTGCCCACCGGCCCGCAGCACGTCAAAGGCCCGCTGCAACTGGTAGTCCGTGTTCTCGTCAAAGTCCTCGCCGGGCGCTTCATAGGGCGTGTGGGCCCCCTTGCGCTCCGCCCCGATCGAGGCGTCCAGCGCTGTCGCATAGGCGGCCTCGGAATAGATGAAGCTGGAGCGCGACACGATCCGCGCCTCGGCGGCCGAACGGGCCACCTCGAGGTCGGGCTCGATGCCGATCTTCTGGATCGAGCGTCCCGACGGCGTGAAATAGCGCGCCGTGGTGATCGACAGGGCCCCGTCCGCGCCGCCGCGCAGCGGGATCACGGTCTGGACCGAGCCCTTGCCGAAGCTGGTCAGGCCGACCAGCGTGGCCCGTTCCTGGTCCTTCAGCGCCCCGGCGACGATTTCCGAGGCCGAGGCCGAGCCGTAGTTGATCAGCACCACCACCGGCAGGCCGCCGGTCAGATCGCCCGGACGGGCGGCATAGCGTTCGATCTGGTCCGGCTTGCGGCCGCGCTGGCTGACGATCTCGCCGCGCTCGAGGAAGGCGTCGGAAACGTCGATGGCTGCATTCAGCAGTCCGCCGCCGTTGTTGCGCAGGTCCAGCACATAGCCCTTCAGGGCCGGGTTTTCGCGCTGCAGCCGGGAAATCGTCTCGGTCAGTTCGCGCCCGGTGTTCTCATTGAAGGTTGCGACCCTCAGGTAGCCGAAATCGCCCTCGACGCGGCCGGTGACCGACTCCACCTTGATGACCTCGCGGGTCAGCGTGACCTCGAGCGGGTCCTCGCCGTCACGCAGGAAGGTGACATCGACCGAGGTGCCGATGGCCCCGCGCAACTTTTCCGAGACCTGGGTCACGGTCAGGCCGGCCGCGTTCTGGCCGTTGATCGACTGGATCACATCCCCGGCCTGGACGCCGGCGCGGGCGGCGGGCCCGTCGTCCATCGGCGAGATGATCTTCACCAGCCCGCCCTCGGAGGTGATGGTCAGGCCGACGCCGGAATACTGGCCCTCGGTGCGCTCGCGCAGATCGCCGTAACCCGCCGGCGGCAGATAGTTGGAGTGCGGGTCCAGCGCCGTCATCATGCCGGCCAGGGCCGCCTCGATCAGCTTCTTGTTGTCGACCGGCACCACATAGGCCTGCTCGGTCAGGGCCAGCACATCGCCAAACAGCTCGACCATCCGGAAGGTCTCGTTGCGCGGAGTCTGGGACACGGTCGCGGCGCTGACACCCACGAGGGTGAGAACGGCACAGCCGACGAGAAGCAATTTACGCATTCGGTCTTTATCCAGTGGGCCTGCGACGACCTGTTCGTCACTCACAAGCGATGTCGTCGCGACCAAATCGTGGCCGTGTCGGGTTAAGGGCGATAAAATCAGCGTCATCGCCCGTTGGGAAGCGGTTTCGCCTGCCCCGGACCTGGGCGGAGCCGGTCATTGCAGCCATGGGGCGGGATCGATCGATCGTTCGTCGCGCCTCAGACTGAAATAGACCTCGCCGTTCTCACCGCTGCGCCCCAGGGTCTGGCCGTCGCTGACCCGATCGCCGGTCGTCACCGACAGGGCCTCGAGCCCGGCGACCACCGCGCGCCAGCCCGGACCCAGGTCGAGGATGACCACCTGGCCCCAGTCGTCCAGCGGCCCGGCATAGGCGATCCGGCCGGTGGCGGGGGCCGCCACCTCGGCCCTGTCTGCGCGCCAGCGCCAGCCGTCGCTCCCGGCACCAAAACGCTCGGACGGACGGCCATTGACGGGGGCCGTCAGACGGCTGCGCCCGGCCGGCAGCCGGGCCGTGCGGCTGACCGTCTCGGGCTTCCCGGTCGGAACGACTCCGCCGAGACTGCGGATGCGGGCCTGCAGCACGCCGGCGGCGCGCTCGGCCTGCTGTGCCTCACTACGCAGCACGGTCTGCAGGGCGCTCTTGCGGGCCGACAGGCTCTCGATTTCGGCGCGGCGGTCACCCTGGGCGCTTTCGACGGTGAACAGCCGTTCGCTGGACAGGGCCGCCAGCCGCCGCACCCGGGCGATCTCGGTCTGCTGGCCGGTCAGCACCTCGACCCGGGCCCGCAATTCAGGGGCCATGGCCTTGAGCAGGATGGCGGCCCGCACCGTGTCGGTGGCGCGCGAGGCCGGGATCAGCAGCGGCGGCGGGGGGCTGCGGCTCATCATCTGCAGGGCCGACAGCAGGCGCGACTGCCGTCCCCGGACCCGCGACAGATCGGCGGTCAGGGCGGCTTCCCGGGTGCCCAGTTCGCGCAGTCGGGTCCGCTGGGCGGCGATCTGGCGGTCATCGGTGTCCACGGTCGTGCGCAACTGCGTCAGCTGGCGATCCAGATCGACGATCTCGGCCGCGGCCTCGGCGGCCTCGGCCCGCAGGCGGCGAGCCCGGGCCTGTTCATCGCGGAACTCGGCCTGCAGGCGCGGCACCTCACCGGCGGGCACCGGCTGGCTGACAGCCGGGGCGGCGACGATCAGGCCGAGGACGGTGAGGACAAGGGCGCGACGCATCAGTCGCGATGATAGGGTGAACCGGCCAGGATGGTCACGGCCCGATACAGCTGTTCGGCCAGCATGGCCCGGGCCAGGGCGTGGGGCCAGGTCTGGGGGCCGAAGGCCAGGGTCGAGGTGGCGGCGTCCAGCACGCGGCGATCGAGGCCGTCAGCCCCGCCGATGGCGAACACCAGCCGCCGCTCACCGCGATCCCGCAGCTCGGCCACATGGTCGGCGAGGGCGCGGCTGGAGAAGGTCTTGCCGCGCTCATCGCAGGCGATCAGATGCGATCCCTCGGCCGCCTTGAGGATCAGCTCGGCCTCGGGGGCCTTGCCGGTCTTGCGCGGCTCCAGATCGACCAGCTCCATCGGCCCCAGACCGAGGGCGCGTCCGGCCAGGCTGGCGCGGTCGGCATAGTCGGCGGCCAGGGTCGCCTCCGGCCCGCGTCCCGGCTTGCCGATCGCGAGGATGGCCAGCTTCATTCAGATGAACTCAGGTGGAAGAGACGCGGTGACCGCTGTCGACCGACCAGATCTTCTCGATGTTGTAGAAGGTCCGCACCTCGGGCCGGAACAGGTGAACGATGACGTCACCGGCGTCGATCAGCACCCAGTCGCAATGCGGCATGCCTTCGATCTTGGCCTTGCCCATCCCGAATTCCTTGATCGCCCGCTGCAGGTGATCCGCCAGGGCACCGACGTGACGATGCGACCGCCCGGAGGCGACGATCATGGTGTCGGCCATCGGGCTCTTGCCCTTCAGGTCGATCAGAACGATGTCCTGGGCCTTGTCCTCGTCCAGCCTGGCCAGGATTGCCTGTTCCAGGGGAGTCGAGCCGACGGGAAGGGGAGCCTGCTGACCGTCTTCGGAAGGGATGGGTTCGATCGGGTCCATCTCATGCGCCGCGTTCGAGGTGGCGCTGTCTTGCGCATCGTGCGCGGGCGAGGGGGTCAGCGGAGGGCTCCGGGGAGATTCAACAAAGGAGCCTTCTAGCATGAACCACGGCCGCCGTCACCCGGCGGTCAACTGTCGCCGTTCGGCCCGGATCGCGGTCGAGGATCGCGGGTTGAGCGGGGCCGGCAGATAGGTCCAGGCTGGCGTTTCGGCGGTCGGCAGCAGCCGCGCCTGCTCGGCCGGCAGCCGAAACGCGGCGAAGCGTCGCGCCGCCGGGGCGGTACGGCTGTTCAGCAGGCTTCCCGGCCGGGCGATCACCGCCACCGGCATCAGCCGCATGATGTCAGTCCAGCCCCGCCACAGGTGGAAGGTGGCCAGGTTGTCCGACCCCATCAGCCAGACGAAATGCACGCCGGGATGGCGGGCGGACAGGGCGCGCAGTGTGTCGACGGTCCAGCCGGTGCGGATCCGGCTCTCGACGTCCGACACCACCATGGCCTGGCCCGAGGCCGCCGTCGCCGCCGCGGCCCGGGCCGAGGCCATGCGTTCGGCCAGCGGCGCGGTGTCGGCGCTGTCCTTCAGCGGGTTCTGTTTCGACACCATCCAGATGACGCGGTCGAGATCGAGACGGCGCATGGCGGTTTCGGCGACGTGGGCGTGGCCGTCGTGGGCCGGATTGAACGAGCCGCCGAACAGGCCGACGCGCATGCCCGGAGCCAGGTTGAGCCCGTCGCGCAACGCCCCCGGACGGGGACCGAAGGCCTGTGCGGCCGGACCGGCATGAAAGAAGGACAAGACGGGCTCGCGCGGACTTATGCTCACAGGTGAGCTAACACGCGCCCGCCCCCCTGTCGCGCCTCTATCTTCGCGGCCCGGTGATTGCCGGGCGGGCGGGCTTCAGGGCCGGGTCTGGCCCTTGCCGCGGATGGCGTATTTGAAGCTGGTCAGCTGTTCGGCCCCGACCGGACCGCGGGCATGCAGCCGGTCGGTCGAGATGCCGATCTCGCCGCCGAAGCCGAACTCGCCGCCGTCGGCGAACTGGGTCGAGGCATTGGCCAGGATGATCCCGGCGTCGGCCTCGGCCAGGAAGCGCTCGATGGCCTTGTCGTCGGTGGCGATGATCGATTCCGTATGGCCCGAACCGAAGCGCGCCACATGGTCGAGGGCCGCGTCGATGTCGTCGACCACACGGATCGCGATAATGGCCGCCAGGAACTCGGTGCTCCAGTCCGCCTCGCTGGCGGCGATCGCTTCCGGCACCAGGGCGCGGGTCGCGTCATCGCCACGCAGCTCACAGCCGGCGGCGGTCAGATCGGCGGCGATCAGCGGCAGCAGGCTGTCGGCGACGGCCCGGTCGATCAGCAGGGTCTCGGCCGCGCCGCATACCGAGACGCGACGCATCTTGGCGTTGACGGCGATGGCGCGGGCCGTGGCCGGATCGGCGCTTTCGTGGACATAGACGTGGTTGACGCCTTCCAGATGGCCCAGCACCGACACCCGGGCGTCGGCCTTGACCCGTTCGACCAGCGAGCGTCCGCCGCGCGGGATCAGCAGGTCGATCGAGCCGTCCAGTCCGGTCAGGATGTGGCCGACGGCGGCGCGGTCGCGGGTGGTGACGATCTGCACGGTGTCGGCCGACAGGCCGGCCCCCTCCAGTCCTTCGACGAGGGCGGCGTGGATGGCCAGGTTGGAGCGCAGGCATTCCGACCCGCCCCGCAGGATCACGGCATTCCCGGCCCGCACGGCCAGGGCGGCGGCGTCGGCGGTAACGTTGGGACGGCTCTCGTAGATGATGGCCAGCACGCCGATCGGGGTGCGGACCCGGGCGATGTCGAGCCCGTTCTCGGGTGTCCAGCGCGCCGTCTCGACCCCGACGGGATCGGAAATGGCGGCGATCGATTCCAGCGCCCCGATGACGCCGTCCAGACGGGTCGCGTCCAGCGCCAGCCGGTCCATCATGGCGCTGGCCATACCCTTGGCCCTGGCGGCCTCGAGGTCGGCGGCGTTGGCGGCCAGCACCTGATCGGCCCGCTTGCGCAGGGCCGTGGCCATGCCGGCGATGGCGCGGGTGCGGACCTCCGGCCCGGCCAGGGCCAGGGCGCGGGCGGCCTTGCGGGCCTTCTGTCCCATGGCCGTCATCTCGGCGGCGAGGGCGTTTTCGGGCGGGGTCGGGGCGGTGGTTGCGGCGGCGATCTGTGTCATTGTCATGCCTCTAAGGTTGTCTCTTTTGCCCCGAATTCAAGGGTCGGAGCCCCTAGCGCAGGGCCAGATCCGCCGTGTGCACGACCTCCGGGCCGGCTTCATAGCCCAGCGCGGCCTTCAGTCCGGCCGAGCGGATGCCGATGATTTTCGCCAGATCCCTGGCGTCGAAACGCACCAGTCCGCGGGCGATCTCGATGCCCGTTTTCATCGAGGATCTCGACCGGATCGCCCTTGCCGAAATCGCCGCTCGCCGACAGTACGCCGACGGCCAGCAGCGACTTGCCGCGGGCCAGGGCCCGGGCACAGCCCTTGTCGACGACCAGTTGGCCGCGCGTCGCCAGCGACCCGCCGATCCACTGCTTGTAGGCGGCCTTCACCGTGGTCGAGGCGGCGATCAGGGTGCATTTGCGCCCCTCCTCCAGCGTCAGCGATCCCTTGGTCTTGGGCCGGCCGGCGGCGATCAGGGTGGCGCAACCGGCCTCGGCGGCGATGCGCGCGGCCATCAGCTTGGTCGCCATGCCGCCGGTGCCGACCCCTGCCTCGGCATTGGCCCCGGTCGCCATCGCCTCGATCTCGGGGGTCAGGGTCTCGATATAGGGGATGTGGGTCGCGTCCGGATCGACGCGCGGATCGGCGGTATACAGACCGTCGACGTCGGATAGCAGGATCAGCAGGTCGGCGCTGATCATCTGGGCGACCCGGGCCGCCAGACGGTCGTTGTCGCCGTACTTGATCTGCTCGGTGACGACGGTGTCGTTCTCGTTGAGAATCGGCACCGCCCCCATGTCGAGCAGGGCCCCGACCGTGGCGCGGGCATTGAGCCAGCGCCGGCGGGTCTCGGTATCGTCCCGCGTCAGCAGGATCTGGGCGGTAATGATGTCGTGCGGATCGAACACCGTCTCCCAGGCGGCCATCAGC
The DNA here is from genome assembly GCA_034676465.1 of Brevundimonas sp. GTDB lineage: Bacteria > Pseudomonadota > Alphaproteobacteria > Caulobacterales > Caulobacteraceae > Brevundimonas. The sequence goes on from JAUCCG010000075.1 coordinate 35,205, forward strand.
ATCGACTGGCCCGCGGCGGCCGAGGCCTGCTTCTTGTCGAGGCCGGCACCCCGGGCCTTGGACCCGAGGCGACGGCGGCCCAGGGCCACGGCCCCCGATGAGACCACCATCACCTGCTTGCCCTCGGCCTTCCAGCTGGCGATGTCGGCGGCCAGACCCTTGAGTCGCACCATGTCGACCGCATTGGTCTTCTTGTCGACCAGCAGGGATGACCCGATCTTGACCACGATACGGTCGGCGTTGGCGATGGCCGTGGCGGCCAGCGGCGAATCAGGCAGGGTCAAGGGGCCCACTCCTCAGGCGCGGCGACGATGACGTCGCCCAGTGAATCGATCTCGCCGCGGGTCTTGCGGACCTCGGCCCAGGCGGCGCGCAGCAGGTCGGTGACCCCCTCGCCGGACACGCCCGAGACCAGCATCGGCCGGCGACCGGCGACAGCCTCCAGCTCGTCGGCCTTCTGTTCGCGCATTTCCGGCGTCAGGGCATCAATCTTGTTCAGGGCCAGAATCTCCGTTCTTCTCGGCCAGGCCTTCGCCATAGGCTTCCAGCTCGGTCCGGATGGTACGCGCAGGCACCGGCGACATCGTCCTGGGTGCCGTCGACCAGATGGATCAGCGAGGCGCTGCGCTCGACATGGCCGAGGAAGCGGGCGCCCAGACCGGCCCCGTCGCTGGCCCCGGCGATCAGGCCGGGGATGTCGGCGATGACGAACCGCTCGGTCGGCGACAGATCGACCATGCCCAGGTTGGGCACCAGGGTGGTGAACGGATAGTCGGCGATCTTGGGCCGGGCCTCCGAGGCGGCGGCCAGGAAGGTCGACTTGCCGGCATTGGGCAGGCCGGCCAGGCCGATGTCGGCGATCAGCTTCAGCCGCAGCCAGATCCAGCGTTCCTGGCCTTCCTGTCCCGGATTGGCGTGGCGCGGGGCCTGGTTGACCGGGCCCTTGAAGCGGGTGTTGCCCCAGCCGCCGTTGCCGCCGCGCAGCAGGCATTCGCTCTTGCCGACCTCGTCCATGTCCAGCAGGACGGTTTCCTTGTCGTCGTCCAGCACCTGGGTGCCGACCGGAACCTTGAGCACCAGATCCTGACCCTTGGCCCCGTGCATCTGCCGGCCCTGGCCGTGGGTGCCGGTCGGAGCCTTGAAATGCTGCTGGTAGCGATAGTCGATCAGGGTGTTGAGGCCCTCGACGGCCTCGATCCAGACACTGCCGCCATTGCCGCCGTCACCGCCGTCGGGACCGCCGTTGGGGATGAATTTCTCGCGCCGGAACGAGACGGAGCCCGCCCCGCCGTTGCCGGAACGAATATAGATCTTGGCCTGGTCGAGAAACTTCATGCGCGGCTTATGCCGCAACTGCGAGGCAATTTACAGGCAGGCTGCACGCAAGGGTGTCTCCTGCGACGACACGGACAGCGAGACAGGGACAGGTCAGCCCTGCGGCCACACCCCGAACGGGTCGGACCACGGCATGTCCAGGGCCTCGGCCACGGCCGGATAGGTGATCTCGCCCTTCAGCACATTCAGGCCACGCGCCAGATGCGGGTCCTTCCTCAGGGCCTCCAGCCCGTGGTTGGCCAGGGACAGGCCAAACGGCAGGGTGGCGTTGTTCAGGGCTTCGGAGCTGGTGCGCGGGGCCGCGCCGGGCATGTTGGCGACGCAATAGTGGACCACGCCGTCGATGACATAGGTCGGGTCTGCGTGGGTGGTGGCCTTCGAGGTCTCGAAACAGCCGCCCTGGTCGATGGCCACGTCGACCAGCACCGAGCCGTTCTTCATCGCCTTCAGGTCCTCGCGTTTCAGCAGCTTGGGAGCCTCGGCACCCGGGACCAGCACGGCCCCGATGATGACGTCGGCCTTGACCATCTCCTCGTCGATCGCATTGATCGAGGAATAGCGGGTGATGACCCGGCCCTGGGTGACCTCGTCGATATAGGCCATGCGCGGGATCGACCGCTCCAGCACCACGACCTCGGCTCCCAGCCCCATGGCCATGCGGGCCGCGTTCAGACCAACCACGCCACCGCCCAGCACCAGCACCCGGGCCGGGGCCACGCCCGGAACACCACAGAACAGCAGGCCCATGCCGCCGTTGTGCTTCAACAGGGTCTCGGCAGCCGAGAAGACGGCGATCCGGCCGGCGACTTCGGACATCGGGGCCAGCAGCGGCAGCCCGCCGCGGGCGTCGGTGACGGTCTCATAGGCGATGGCCGCGCATTTCGAGGCCAGCAGGCCCTTCGTCTGTTCCGGGTCGGGGGCCAGGTGCAGATAGGTGAACAGGATCTGGTCCTCGCGCAGCATCTCCCACTCGACCTTCTGTGGCTCCTTGACCTTCACGATCATCTCGTTGGCGGCGAAGATCTCGGCGGCGGTGGCGACGATCGTCGCGCCGGCCTTCCTGTAGTCGTCGTCGGTAAAGCCGGCTTCCACGCCGGCCCCCTTCTGGACCGAAACGGTGTGGCCGTGGGCGACGTATTCACGCACCGCCGTCGGCGTCAGGCCGATCCGGTGCTCGTTGTTCTTGATTTCGGAGGGGACGCCGACACGCATTGATCGTTTCCTCTGGCTGGACGCGTGCGTCCGGTGCCGGACGGTCACGTTTCAGGCGACACACTATCGACCTGTGGCGCGCAGGTTCCTGTTCTTTTTGCCGCCCGAACGTCGTATATTCGTGGAATCTGCGAAGGAAGCCCGGAATTGAAGACGGTTTCTACGGCGGCCCTGGACGACACAGATCGCCGGATGATCCGCGTCCTCCAGGATGACGGCCGCATCACCAATGCCGAACTGGCGCGGATCGTGAACCTGTCCGAGAGCGCCTGTCTGCGTCGATTGCGGGCGCTGGAGACGGCCGGGGTTATCAGCCGCTACGCCGCCGTCATCAACGAGCGGGCGGTCGGCCTGCCGATCAGCGTCTTCGTCACCGTGACCCTGTCCTCCCAGTCGGAGGCCATGCTGACCGCGTTCGAGACCGCCATAGCGACCGTGCCGGCGGTGGTCGAATGCTACCTGATGACCGGCGGCTCGGATTATCTGCTGCGGCTGGTGGTGCGCGACGTCGATGATCTGGAGCGGGTCCATTCGCGCGAACTGACGCGCATTCCCGGCGTCACCCGGGTCTCGTCCAGCGTGGCCATGCGCACGGTGGTCAAACGCGGCGCGATGCCGGTTTAGGGGGAAGTCGCCACCGCCGGTTCGTCAGTCCCCGACGGTGGTCAGGTCCCGGCCCCGGGTCTCGGGCAACCAGATCCAGGCCACGACCACGGCGATGGCGGTGAAGACGATGGAATACCACAGGCCGAAATAGATGTTCCCCGACCAGGCCACCAGGGCGAAGCTGGCCGCCGGCAACAGACCGCCGACCCAGCCGGTGCCGATGTTGTAGGGCAGGCTCATCGCCGTATAGCGCACCCGGGTCGGAAACAGCTCGACCAGGGCCGCCGCCTGCGGGCCGTACAGGGCGGTCGCCGCGACCATGAAGATCATCAATATGCCGAACACCAGCGGCAGGTTTATCCGCTCCGGATCTGCCGTCTCGGGATAGCCGGCCGCGACCAGGGCGGCATGGATGCGATCGTCGACATCGGCCCGGGCCGCCGTCAGGGTCGCCTTGTCCAGACCGGTTCCGTCGATCGAGGCAATGGTGACGTCGCCGATGCGCACGACCGCCAGGCTGCCGGCCGGGGCGGCGGCGTTGTCATAGGAGATGCCCGCATTGGCCAGCACCCCCTTGGCCATGTCGCAGGACGAGGCGAAGGCGGCCTTGCCGATCGGGTCGAACTGGACGGCGCAGGTGGCGGGATCGGCGACCACGGTGACCGGGGCGCTGATCTGGGCCTCGGCCAGGGCCGGGTTGGCGGCGCGGGTCAGGGCGTGGAAACCGGGGAAGAAGGCGACCAGGGCCAGGATCATGCCGAACAGCATCACCGGCTTGCGCCCGACCCTGTCCGACAGCCAGCCGAAGAAGACATACAGGCCGGCCGAGGCCACGGTGATGGCCAGCACCAGCTGGTCGACCAGCGCCACATCGACCCGCAACACCCGCTCCATGAAGAACCGGGTGTAGAAATAGCCGCAATACCAGACGGCTCCCTGGGCCACCATGATGCCGAACAGGGCGATCAATACGAAGCGGCCGTTCTTCCAGGTCAGGAAGGCTTCGCGATATGGGGCCCGTTGCGCGCCGCCCTCGGCCTCCATCTGCACATAGGCCGGGCTTTCGTTCAGCTTCAGCCGGATCCACAGTGACACGCCCAGCAGCAGGGCCGAGATCAGGAACGGAATGCGCCAGCCCCAGGCGTTGAACGCCTCGGCACCGAGGATGGCCCGGGTCACCAGGATGACGCTCAGAGCCCCGATCAGGCCGAAGGCGGCGGTGGTCTGGATCCAGCCGGTCAGGGCCCCGCGCCGGTTCCGCGGCGCGTGTTCGGCGACATAGATGGCGGCCCCGCCATACTCCCCACCCAGGGCGAAACCCTGCAGGACCCGCATCAACAGCAGCAGGATCGGCGCGGCGATGCCGATGCTGGCATAGCCGGGCAACAGGCCGATCGCCACGGTGGCCACCCCCATCAGGGTGATGGTGACGAGGAAGGTGGTCTTGCGCCCGGTCTTGTCGCCGAACCAGCCGAACACGAGCGCGCCGAGCGGCCGCACGACGAAGCCGACGCCAAAGGTCAGCAGGGCGAGAATATAGCCCGTCGCCTCGCCGACCTCGGCGTAGAAATGGTGGGCGATGACGGTGGCCAGCGAGCCGAAGATGAAAAAGTCATACCATTCGAAGGCGGTGCCGGCGGCCGAGGCCACCACCACGGTACGCAGGCCGGGCGCGGGTTTCCCGGCCGTCGCGGTTGCGTCTGTGGTCATCGATCGTCCCCCCGGAGCGTCGTTGCGACGGCGTCGTCTGGCGGACACCTGTGCGACCGATGCTAATCTTCCGCCCGGTCGACGCAAGAGCCAGACCGTCCGTCGCGATCAGAAAGTCAAAAGCCCCGCCGGCAGGGGGCCGGCAGGGCTCTCTTGAACCGGCCGCAGCGTCAGGGACGGGGCGCGACCGGGAAGCTAACGGGCCGGCGCGGCGTTCCTAGCAGGAACGGCCTTCGGCACAGTTTTCGACGGCGGTACCGGCCGCCTGGGCATCCTGGCCCACGCCGGCGATGGTGTTGCAGGCACCGGTGGTCATGGCGGCGGCGGCGGCGAAAAGAATGAAAAACTTGCGCATGAAATGACTCCTGAAAGACCCGATGGCCTCGTGCCGAAAATCAACGCCGTGCGGGGCGTGGGGTTCCCAGGTCGGACGGATCGACCGGTGTCACGGCTTCGGGCGTTGCGAAGACCATCCGGGCGATGGATCCGCCGGTGGGGGAGGGCACGATTTGGGCGGTGCCGCGCAGTTGCTTGGCGAAGGCCCCCATCAGGGTTCGCCCGACCCCCGCCTGCCGGGTTTCATCGACGCCGGGACCATCGTCCTCGACCTCGAGCACACTGGTGTCGCCCCGCACCTGGAAACGGACCTTCAGATCACCGCCACGTCCCGCAAAGGCGTGTTTCTGGGCATTGGAGACGGCCTCGACCAGCCACAGCGCCAGGGGGGCCAGCTTGTCCGGATCGACGACCAGCAAGTCCGCCTCGATCGAACTGGTCACCACCGGACCCTGGCCGGTTCCGCTCGCGACCAGCTGGCCGACGAGGTCGTTGAGGTCAGATTCCGGCGTCCGCATAACGCAGGTCGTCGCTCTGGTAGAGGGTGCGATAGATCAGGGCCAGGGCAGAGATTCTCTGGCGCGTGTCGCCCACGGCCGCCCGGGCGGGGCCGTCGGTCAGGGCCCGCTGTTGCATCGACAGCAGGGACGAGGTGATCTGCAGGTTGTTCTTCACCCGATGATGGATCTCGCGCATCAGCGCGTCCTTTTCAGACAGGGAGTCGGTCAGGGCCTTGTCGCGGGCGACGATGGTCTCGGCCAGGGTGTCGAGGGTCGAGGCCAGCAGCCGGATCTCCGACAGCGCGTTCACGGCCTGCAACGGACGGATCGAGACTCGCCCCCGCGCATAGATGGCGGCGTACCCGCTCCAGATAATCCAGCCAGCGGATGATAATCCGTCCGAGACCAGCATGACCGCGGCGAAGGCGGTCAGCCAGGCGGCCAGAGGCAGGATCAACACCCCGACCGGATTAGAGTAGGGCCCACCACAGCAGGCCCGGCGTGGGCGCCGACAGCAGGACATAGACATCCCGCCCCCGCCAGGGCCGCGCCGGCGTAGTCCCGCCGCCGGCCCTGGCGGTCGTCAGCCTCGAACACGGCCGAGGACCCGTCGCGGGCACGCTTGACCCAGCCCTGCAGCGACAGGCCGCCGCCGAGGGCGAAGGCCTCCGCGTTGGTGGCCGTCAGGATGTTGCCGTCACCATCGGTCAGGGCGGCTTCCGACCCCTCCGGCAGGGCGCGGTCCGCCGTGTCAGGCCGCAGGCTCGACAGCGGAATCATGGCGATCATGGCCCCGTCGAACGTGCCCATCGGCCGCTCGAGGCGGATGGCGACGATCAGGCTCGGCTCAACGGCTGTCGATCCCGGAGCCTGGGCCAGCACCATGGATTCGCCGGCCCGCAGCCGCTTGAACCAGTCACTGCTGCGTACGGCGGCATCCCGCTCCGGACCGGAGGCGGTCGCGCGAGAGGCACAGACCTGCTGACCGGTGGCACTGATCCGCGCCAGTCCGTCGAGGCTCTCGAGCCGTTCGACGAGGACCGTCAGACGCGGCTCGCAGAAGAATTGCAGGGACTCCGGGCGCAACGCCTGGAGCAGGACAGCCGTGCTGTCGAGCCGCGACTTGGCTCCGGCCGCGCTGCGTTCGGCCGCCAGTTGCAGGTCCGACCGGCGCGCCTCGGCCTGATCGCGGAAATCGGACTGGGTCTGGAACGCACCGAGCAGCAGGATGGGCAGCAGGGCCAGCGCCATGGCCATGCCGATGCGGAAACGGATTCCCTGAAACGGACGGGCCGAGGCTCCCTGGCCTAGCGAGCGCCCCAGCCGGACCATCGCCTAGCCTTGCCGGGCGCCGCTCAGGCGATCCGCATCCGCGAGGATTGAGCGCATGGCGTCGCCGGCGGAGCGTCCGTCACGGGCGTAGCCGCCGCGTTCCAGGGTCGCCTGCAGCGCCTTGCGGGCCCGACTGACCCGGCTTTTGACCGTGCCGACCGCGCACTGGCAGATCGCGGCCGCCTCTTCATAGGCAAAGCCGCCGGCCCCGACGAGGATCAGCGCCTCGCGTTGCTCCTCGGGCAGGGTGGCCAGGGCCAGACGCAGCTCGTCGAGGGCGACCGGAGCCTCCGGGTCGTCGACGGCGACCAGCGTGCGTTCGGCGGCCTCCTGGTCAAGCTGGGACTGACGCCATGAGCGACGTTTTTCGGAATAGAATTGATTGCGCAGGATCATGAAGGTCCAGGCCTTCATGTTCGTGCCCATCTGATAGCTGGCGCGCGCATCCCAGGCCTTCATCATCGCGTCCTGGGCCAGGTCGTCGGCCGCGGTCGGATCCCCCGCCAGCGTGCGGGCGAAGGCGCGCAGATGCGGGATCAGCGAGACGAGTTCGCGTTTGAAGGCGGGGTCGTCGGCCGAGGGCGGTTTGGGGGGGGCGGACATCGGGCCGGATCCGCTCATGCGCCGCTTCCGCTCGATGATTTCTCATCGGCGCGCCGCAGAATATCCAGAAACTCGTCCGGCACGGGTTCATTGACGACCTCGTCAAACATGTGCCGCAGTTTGACGCCGATCGCCTGCTGGCGGAGGCGTGCCTCTTCCAGCCCCGCTTCGCCTTGCGTCGAAGGCGGGTTGCGCCGGGAAGGATTGGAATTTTCATTCATCGAATAAACGGCCGCCACCCAGATATGCATTTGCTTTCAGGATGCCGACAACGCCAGCCCCGCCAAGGGGTTCCTGGATCACTGTCGATTTATGCTCAAGCTTCTCCGGGAAGTCGGGAACCGTTGCCGATTGGATACGTTGCAAGCAACTGTCGCGCGCTGGAAACGCCGGAGCGTCTCAACACTGTCGGGGATTACGAATGAGCCTACTGGCCAGACTGGCACCGCATCTGCCCTATGTTCGCCGCTATGCGCGTGCGCTCACCGGGGACCAGACCACCGGCGACAACTATGTTCGCGTGGCGCTTGAGGCCCTCGCGGCCGGTGAACGACAGCTGCCCACCGAAATGTCGCCCCGGGTTGCCCTGTACCATGTGTTTCATGCCATCTGGGTCTCGACCGGGGCCCGACTGGAAGACGGCAGCGGCATGGATGGCGACGATGACGCCTCGCGTCGACTGATGCGGATCGCCCCGCGCTCGCGTCAGGCCTTCCTGTTGACGGCCCTGGAAGGGTTCACGCCGTCAGAGGCGGCCCAGGTGCTCGGCTCCGACGCCCATGACGTCGAACGCCTGATCGGCGACGCCCAGGCCGAGATCGACGCCGAACTGGCCACCGACGTCCTGATCATCGAGGACGAGGCGATCATCTCCGCCGACATCGAAAGTCTCGTGACCGAACTGGGGCATCGGGTCACCGGCATCGCCACCACTCATGACGAAGCCGTCGACGCCGTCGCCCGCCACCGTCCCGGCCTGGTGCTCGCCGATATTCAGCTGGCCGATGGCTCGTCGGGCATTGATGCGGTCAAGGACATCCTGAAGCGGGTCGACGTGCCGGTGATCTTCATCACCGCCTTCCCCGAACGCTTGCTGACCGGTGAACGTCCCGAGCCCACCTTCCTGATTACCAAGCCGTTCCAGCCGGAAACCGTCAAGGCGGCGATCAGCCAGGCGCTGTTCTTCCATCCGTCCCGCCAGGCCGAGGAAGCCTGAGCCGGACGGGTGTATCACCGGGCGGAAATTACGCCTGTCGCGGGAACTTTCGCGATGGCCGGACATTTGGACCATGCGGGGACGGCGACGCCCCCCGAAACTTGGGGCCGGCGAAAGCCGGCCTCCCGTCCCCGCACCTCATTCTTGATGATGCCAACTGGACGGACCCGACAGGGTTCGTCCATTTTCTTTGCGGGATTGCCGGCCGGGTGATCGTCGGCCCTCGACATGGGTGTCGCCTTCGCCACAATGCAGCCTGCTGAACATATCGCCTCGCGAGCGAACAGGGAGAACTGTGATGACGCAGGTGAACCGTCAGTGGGTCCTCCGCCAGCGGCCCAAGGGTCTGGTCAAGGCCGGAGATCTGGAACTGGTCGAGAAACCGGTCCCGGACCTGAAGGAAAACGAGGTGCTGGTCGGCACCATCTATCTGTCGGTCGACCCGACCAACCGTACCTGGATGAATGACGCTGAAGGCTACCTGCCGGCGGTCGCCATTGGTGACGTCATGCGCGGTCTGACGCTGGGTGTGGTCGAGCAAAGCCGGTCGAACCGGTTCCGGCTGGGGGACATCGTCTCGCCGGTCTCGGGCGGCTGGGCCGACTATGCCGCCGTACACGAACAGGGTTTGCGTCAGGTCCACCGGGCCGCCGGCCTGCCGCTGACCGCCAACCTCTCGGTCATCGGCATGACCGGCATGACCGCCTATTTCGGCGTCACGGATGTGCTCAAGGCCAGGGCCGGCGAGACGCTGGTAATCTCGGCGGCGGCCGGCGCGGTCGGTTCCATCGCCGGCCAGATCGCCAAATTGCGCGGGGCCCGGGTCATCGGGATCGCCGGGGGGGCGGACAAATGCCGCTGGCTGACCGAGGAACTCGGCTTCGACGCCGCCATCGACTACAAGAACGAGGATGTCGGCGAGGCCCTGGATCGTCTCGCGCCTGACGGAATCGACCTCAATTTCGAGAATGTCGGCGGCGACATCATGATCGCGGTCTGGAACCGGCTGAAGCCCCATGCGCGCATGGCGGTCTGCGGCCTGATCTCGGCCTACAATGCCACCAAGGCACCGCCCTCGCCGAATTTCTCGCGCATCATCACCCATCGTCTCAACGTCCAGGGCTTCCTCGTCCTCGACTATGCGCCGCGCGCCCGCGAGATGGTCGCCGAGATGGGCCCCTGGCTGTCCGACGGCGCGATCAAATGGAAGGTCCATGTCGACGATGGTCTGGAAGGCGCGATCGGGTCGCTGAACCGGCTGTTCACCGGCGATCACGACGGCAAACTGCTGGTCCGGGTATCCGAAGAACCGGCCGGCTGAACGGAGACAGACTGATGAGCGATCCGCTGCACATCCATTTCGAGGACGTGGCCGTCGGTGAAGTCATGCCGCTGGGGGCCTGCGCGGTGGACCAGGGCGCAATGGACCTGTTCGTCGAGCGTTTTGCGCCCGGCTGGGATACCGCCTACGGCGCGCCGGACGCCATGGTCTATGCGCTCTGGAGTCGGCTGGCGGCGGACAAGTCCGCCGGTTGGGCCCAGAGCAAGGTACTGGCCGTCGACGGTCTGCGCTTTATGCGTAATCCGCCGTCGGGCGAACTGATGCGCGGCCGCATGACCGTGATGGGCAAGGATCCGGTCGGCGACGACAAGGGCATCGTCATCGCCCAGCATGACCTGCTGGACGAGGCGGGCCGACTGGTCTTTTCCTGCCTGACCCGGGCCCTGTTCGCGCGTCGCTAGATCGACACCGACAGGGCGGCAGGCCGCAGAAAAACGCCCCGTCCGAAGCACCGGACGGGGCGTCTGTCATTCTGGCTGTTCCGCCGGATCCGGATCAGGTCCGGACACCGGCGGCACGGTCTCAGGCGTTGGCGGCGGCCGGTGTCTTGGCTGCACGCTGGAAGGTCATGGCGATCAGACGATCCCAGCCCAGCAGCGACACCAGGTGGGCATAGATCTGACCCAGGGCACCGTTGTCGCGCAGTTCGGCCAGCTTCTTGGCCGGGAGGGCCTTCAGCTTCTCTTCCGAGACGGCATAATAATCCGCCAGCTTCTGCGGCGTGCCGGCCGTGCCGTCGGGGTTGCGGGGTGTGAACACCGCGTCGCGCGTTCCCAGCAGGTCCAGGTCCTTCAGCAGGGTGACGAAGGCTTCGGTCCGCATCCGCTCCTGTTCGAATTTGTTCGAGAATTCCATCGCCTGCTGCGTGTAGGCGCTCGGCTTGCCGTCCTCGAACAGCTTGGCGGCTCCGCCTTCCTTGACGAAATCGGCGGCGCGGTCGATGCACAGGATCATGCGCTTCTGGGCGTCGTCATTGGCGAAGACGAACGGATAGCGACGGACGTAGCCGGGGATATAGGCCTCGGCGCGGAACTCGCCGTTCGCCTCGATGAACAGGTTCTCGGTCGGGCGCAGGCCCATGACGGCGACGGGCTGGCGTGTTTCGCCGACAAAAATCACCGGATAGGACAGGGCGGCCGGGGCGAACTCGGTCACGGTCAGGGGCACGACATGGCTCTTGGCCACGAAGGCATAGGGATGGTCGACCGGATCGACGCCCAGCTTGCCGTGGTGTTCGGCGGAAAGCGGCTCAGGCTTTTCATAGAACAGGACGCTACCGGCCAGCCCCTCTGAAGTATTCGCAGTTGTGTCAGTCATCGACGTGATCGGGCCCCGGAATTCAAAGAAGGACGGGTTCTAACCCAGACATGCCCGGGCGGCAAACGGGGTCGCTCCGGTGGCGAGCAACGTGGTAAAGGCCCGCCCCCAAAAGGGTTTTGGCGGCACGTCGAATCTAGAAGCGATAGGTGAGTCCGACCTGCAAATTCCGGCCGGGCAGCGGGGCGATGTCCTTGAGGAAGGAGGCATGCTTGCGCGCCTCGACATTGGTCAGGTTGTGCAACTCGGCGAAGACCGTGAGGTTGTGGTCCGCAAGCGGATGCAGTGCCCCCGACAGATTGACCATCGTATAGCTGTCCGTCGGCAGCTCAAACGTCGGTACCCGCGCCTGTCCGCCGACATGGCGGACCTCCAGGGCCGCATCGATGCGGTCCGACGTCCACGCCAGCCGGGTCGTTGCCGACCACGGCGGGATGCGGGCGGCGGGACCGAAATCAGTGGAGGCCCGCACCATGTCTGCGGTTCCGGTCAGTGTCAGACTGCGGTCGCCGTCGATCCAGAGATCATAGCCGGCCTCGGCCTCGAAGCCGTGGAAATCAGCATTGGTCTGGACGTAGTCGAAGATGGGCAGGCCGGAATCCACGTCGTCGACTCCGGTCGGACGCAGATCGATGAAACCGTCATAGCGGGCCGCATAGACGTGCAGGTCGGCACTCATCCGGCCCGAGGCGAAATGCATCGTGCCCTCGATCGAGGTGGCGACCTCGCTGTCAAAGGTCGCGTCGCCCCGCTCATAGGCGGCGGTGGCGATGTGGGCTCCGTCGGCGAACAGCTCCACGTCGCTCGGCGCACGTGCATTGCGTGCAATGGTCAGGCCCAGGAACAGCGGTTTCGACGGGCGCACGAACAGTCCAGCCGAGGCCGAGACGTTGTCGAACGACAGGTCGTCGGTCGGGCTGGTCACCCGATGGCTGTCGAAGCGGATGCCGCCCTCCACGCCGAAGGACTCCCGGTCCAGGCGCTGCACCGTATAGAGGCCACGTTCCCGGGTGGTGGTCGGGGGCACATAGGCTTCGGATCCGACGGCGTCGAAATCCCGGTCCAGGACCTGCGCCCCGACCACGCCCTGCCAGCCGTCGCGGGTGCGCTGGATCAGTTCCAGCCGACCTTCGTAGCCGGTGGAATAAAACAGGGTACCGGGATCCGGCCCCTCGAACTCGGTGTGGGTATAGTCGGCATAGGCCGCCCCCAGCCGGACCTTGTCGAACCAGGGCGTGTCCAGCGTGTGCTCACCGCGCACGTCATAGCGGGTCTGTTCCAGCTCGATTGTCACGTCCGGCTCGGCGACGGTGCCGTAGGTCGACCGGGTTGTCTTGACCGAGCCGCCGAAATAGCCGCCGTCGCCGATCCACGACAGGCCGGCACCCGCCTGGTCGATTCCGGCGGCGCTGTCGGCAACGGTCGACGGTCCGTTGCGCGGCACGCCCAGCGCATCAGCCAGGCGCTGTGACAGAGCCGGACCGGCGATCCTGTAATCATCGCTTTGACGGCTGTAACCATCGATGGTGAAGACCATGGGGCCGAGGTTGGCCTTCAGGCTGGCACCGCCGCCGCGACCGTTGTCGACACTCGACACCTGGGTCGACACATGGCCGTCGACGCCGCCTTCGGCCCGGGTGGTGGGCACGCGTTCGTCAATGATGTTGACCACCCCGCCGATGGCCGATCCGCCGAACACCAGGGTCGACGGACCGCGCACGATCTCGATGCGACTGGCCTCGGCCGGGTCGACCGCGACCTGGTGGTCCGGCGACACCGAACTGGCGTCGATCAGGCCCAGACCGTTGGTCAGCACCTGCACCCGCGGCCCGGACAGGCCCCGGATGACCGGCCGGCTGGCTCCGGGGGCGAAGCTGGAGCTGCGCACGCCCGGCAGGCCGTTGACCAGATCGCCCAGGGTCGCGGCCGGGGCCACCGCCAATTGCTCCGCATCCAGAACCTCGACCGCCAGCAGGCTGGCGCGATCGGTGACCCCGAACGGTGTCCCGGTGATGATCACGTCCTCCAGCCTGACCGGGTCGCTCGGGCCCTGTGGGGACGCGAGGGACGGTGTCTGCGCAACGGCGACACCATACAGGGCGGCCCAGCCCGTGGCGGTCAGCAGCAAAATCCGGGAAGAGCGGGTCAGACGCATGGAAAACTCTCGGCACAGGGACAGCTCCTGTTATGAGATAACATCACAATAGGTCAAGGCCCGGACATTGCGGGATCGGGTCCGACCGACTAGCTGTGAGGGATGGGTGACGCCTGCCAACATGATCATGCCCTCAGTGGCCCGGGCCCCGCAGCCGTAAGCGCGGCCGTGGCCCGGGCGACCGCGCGCTGCCAGGCCGATGGCGAGCGCATGACGGCCCCGCGCCGCCGGGTTCTGGCCCAGTTGCTGGCCGCCGGCGAACCGATGAAGGCCTATGACCTGATCGCCGGCTATGGCGAGGACGGCCAGGCCGCCAAGCCGCCGACCGTCTATCGGGCTCTCGAATTCCTGGAACGACGTGGCCTGGCCCACCGCATCGCCTCGATCAGCGCCTATGTCGCCTGCAGCGGCGGCGATCAGGCCCATGCCGCCGCCTTTCTGATCTGTGACTGTTGCGGCGCGACCGAGGAGGTCATGCCCGGTGCCGCGGACGGTCTGGCTCACGCCGCCGCTGCCGCGGGCTACCGGATCGAACGCACCACCATCGAGGCCCACGGCCGCTGCCCCGGTTGCCGCGCCGCGACCTGACGCCCGGCCTGACGTCGGGGGAACTGGCGTCGTGGCCGACGAAGGCTTAACTGGAAGGGATGGATGCCATCCGTCTCTCCCCGCCCCGTCGTCTCAGCCTGCCGCTGGCCAACCGCTGGGGTGAGGGCCGGATGGCGGTGCTGGATTTCGGTGACGTCGACCGGCCGGTCGACCTGGTCTTCGTTCATGCCAACGGTTTCAACGCCCTGACCTATCGCAGCCTGCTGGCCCCGTTGTCGGGATCGTTACGTCTGTGGGCCCCGGACCTGCGCGGCCACGGCGGCACCACCTTGCCGGCCGAGCCACACGGACGGCGCAGCTGGGCCGATCATCGCGACGACCTGATCGCCCTGCTCGATACAATCGACGGCCCGCCGGTGGTATTGGCCGGCCATTCCATGGGAGGCACCAGCGCCCTGCTCGCCGCTGCCGAACGACCGGACAAGGTCTCGCGTCTGGTCCTGTTCGATCCGGTGATCTGGGACCGCTGGACCGTGGCGGCCTTTCAACTGCCGCTGCTGGACCGGATCGCCTCGCGGATTCCGCTGGTGAAGGCGGCCCGCCGCCGTCGGGCCGTGTTCGACAGTCGCGAACAGGCCCTGGCCGCCTATACCGGTCGGGGGGCCTTCAAGGGCTGGCCCGAGATGATGCTGGCCGACTATCTGGTCGACGGCCTGGTCGAGACCGACGCCGGCTTCACCCTGGCCTGTACGCCTGAATGGGAGGCCTCCAATTACGCAGCCCAGAGCCACAACCCGTGGCGGGCCCTGCGACAATTTGACCAGCCGGTCCGGATTATCCGGGGTGAAATCGGCACGACGTGCCGGATGCCGGCAAGACCCGGCGGTTTACCCCACGTCGTGGTCGAAACTTTAGCCGGTGCGACCCATTTCCTGCCGATGCTGCGCCCGGACGTCGCTCGCGATGCCCTGTTTGAGGCCGCCGTCTAGGCTGGTGTCGGTCGGCACCCGGGGCTAAACCGCCTCCAAGCACGAACGCAACGCTTCCAGGGAAACGCTCATCATGCGCGATATCAACCACTTCATCGACGGTGCATCCTTCACCGGCACCTCGGGTCGCTTCGGTGATGTGTTCAATCCGAACACCGGTGAAGTCCAGGCGCGGGTGCAGCTGGCCACGGTCGCCGAGATGGATCGCGCGGTTCAGTCCGCCCAGGCCGCCTTCGAAGGCTGGGCCTCGACCAATCCCCAGCGCCGCGCCCGCGTGATGTTCGAGTTCAAACGCCTCGTCGAGGCCAATATGAACGAACTGGCCGAGATGCTGTCCAGCGAGCACGGCAAGGTCATCGCCGACTCCCGGGGCGACGTGCAGCGCGGTCTCGAGGTCATCGAGTTCGCCTGTGGCATCCCGCATGTGCTGAAGGGCGAATACACCCACGGGGCCGGCCCCGGCATCGACGTCTATGCGATGCGTCAGCCGCTGGGCGTGGTCGCGGGCATCACCCCGTTCAACTTCCCGGCCATGATCCCGATGTGGATGTTCGGCGTCGCCATCGCCGTCGGCAACACCTTCATTCTCAAGCCGTCCGAGCGCGATCCGTCCCTGCCGGTGCGTCTGGCCGAGCTGATGATGGAGGCGGGCGCGCCCAAGGGTGTGCTCAACGTCGTGCACGGCGACAAGGTGGCGGTCGACGCCATCCTGACCCACGACCTGGTCCATGCCGTCAGCTTCGTCGGTTCGTCCGACATCGCCCACTATGTCTACCAGACCGGCGCGGCGCACGGGAAACGCGTCCAGGCCATGGGTGGGGCCAAGAACCACGGCATCGTCCTGCCCGACGCCGATATGGACCAGGTGATCAAGGATCTGTCCGGCGCGGCCTTCGGCTCGGCCGGTGAACGCTGCATGGCCCTGCCGATCGTGGTGCCGGTCGGCAAGAAGACCGCCGACGAGCTGCGCGAGCGCATGGTCGCCGAAATCCCGTCCATGCGCGTCGGCGTCTCGATCGATGACGGGGCCCACTACGGCCCGGTGGTTTCGGCCCAGCATCGCGACCGCATCGCCAACTGGATCGCCACCGGCGTCAAGGAAGGGGCCGAACTGGTCGTCGACGGCCGTGACTTCAGCCTGCAGGGTCACGAGAAGGGCTTCTTCATCGGCCCGTCGCTGTTCGACAACGTCACGCCGGACATGAGCGCCTACAAGGAAGAGATCTTCGGCCCGGTGCTGCAGATCGTCCGCGCCGCCAATTTCGAGGAGGCCCTGGCCCTGCCGTCAAAGCACCAGTACGGCAACGGCGTCGCCATCTTCACCCAGAACGGCCGCGCCGCCCGCGACTTCGCCAGCCGCGTCAACGTCGGCATGGTCGGCATCAATGTGCCGATCCCGGTGCCGGTCGCCTATCACACCTTCGGTGGCTGGAAGCGCTCGGCCTTCGGCGACACCAACCAGCACGGCATGGAAGGCGTGAAATTCTGGACCAAGGTCAAGACGGTCACGGCCCGCTGGCCGGACAGTGAGCTGGAACATGCGGATTCCAGCTTCGTCATCCCGACCATGGGCTGACAATCATGTGGCCGGACCGGTCGCCGGGGGCGCGAGCCCCCGGGGTTCGGGGCCGGCGCATTCGGTGCTAAGGGTGAACGGGCCTGAACCGTGAAGCTGGAGTGCTCCCCGTATGCGTCGCTTTTTCATCTGGTCGGCGCTTGCCGCCCTGATCGGCCTGCTCCTCGCCGGTGGAGGCTACTGGGCCTACTGGAACTACTATGCCCGCTTCCAGCCGGTGGTGATCGCCACCCACCAGGCCGAGATCCAGCGTCTGCTGGATGAGGCATCCTGGCTGACGGGCGGCGGCGGCGGCGAGCCGCTCTACATCATCGGCTATCGCGACTCGGCCGCCATGCAGCGCTATGAGCGCGACGAGGTGCCCAAGCTGCGGGCCGCCGGGGTCGAAGCCCGGATCATCGTCTTCGCCCGCAATGACCGCGAGGGCCTGGCCCAGTCCACAGCGGCCGAACGGGCCACCGTGGCCGAGCTGTGGCTGACGCGGGACTGGTCGCTGTATCAACGCTGGACCGCCACCCCGACCAGCGCCTGGAGCGCGGCGGGCATCCCGGCCGCCGACGGCAATCTGGCACGCGCGGCTGTGGTCGAGGCCGGCCGGGCCTTTGTCTCGCGGCTGACCGATGCCCTGAAGTCGGAAGGTCTCGGCAACGGCTATCCCGTGATCGTCTGGCGCGACCGTGAGGGCTTCATGAAGGCCTGTGCCTGCAATGACAGCCGTTCCTGGGTCTTCATTCGCGACGACCTCAATGCGCCCGACCGGGTCGCGGCCCCCGGGTCCGATGCGCCCACACCGGTGACGCCGGGTGTCGCGCCCGAAAGCCTGCCCTATCCGACCCTGCCGCCGCTGGATCCGGCCGAAAGCGAGGCTCCGGCGGCCACCCCGTCGACTCCGGCCGCCCCGGCCGGTCCGCCGACCCCGCGCGCACCGCCGCAGGCCAGCAAGCAGGACGACACCACCTTTTTCTGACCCGACCTCAGAGGACCCGGTTGCAGACGGTGATCAGCCGTTCGACGTCGTCGAGGTCCTGATACAGGCCGAAGCCGAAGCGCAGGGTGTCGTCGCGCACATCGGTGACGACATTGGCTTCCAGCAGTCGTGCCCGCCACGCCTGGGCGTCAGGGTGGCGGAAGGCCAGGAACCGGGCCCGGCTGATGTCATTGGTCAGGGGATTGATCGTCTCGGCCCCGGACAGGCGGCCGGCCTCCCCGGCCATCACGGCGGCCGCGAACCGCCGCATCAGGCCGCGGGCATGGTCGGCGATCATCGCCGTGGTCAGGCCCTGCGCGTCCAGCATCCGGCGCACGCCGTTGAAGCGGTACAGGGGGGTGGCGTCGAACGTCGCGCCCCAGAACCGTCCGGCGTCGGCCCGATACTGAACCCCGTCCGGCGGCCCCATCAGATTGCCGAACTCGGCGAACCACCCGGTAGCGACCGGTCGCTCACAAAAGCCGTCCGGCGCATGCAGGATGCCCGCCCCCTCGCCCGACATCGCGTATTTGTAGCCGCCGGTGACATAGAAGATCCGGTCCGCCACCGCCGACAGGTCGGTCGGGGTGGCCATGAAGCCGTGATAGCCGTCGACCACCACCCAGGGCCCGGCCGGGTCGGCCAGCGCGGCCAGGTCGGCGATCCCGCCGAACACCTGTCCGGTCTTGAAGAAGACCTGGCTGATGACGATCAGGTCGAATCCGCCGCTCCGCGCGGCCGCCACGAAGCGGGCGTCGAAGGTGTCGAACGGGGCCAGCGGTATCCGCGTCACCGCGGCCTCACCGGCCTCCTGCCAGCGGTCGGCCTGGCGCCGGAAGGCGTGGAATTCGCCGTCGGTGGTCAGGATCCGGACCGGCTTCCGGGCGATCCCGGAGAACAGTCGCAACAGGAAGTCGTGGGTGTTGGTGGCAAAGACGACCGTGTCGGGCGACGGCAGGTTCAGTTCAGTCGCCACATGGCGCTGGGCCTCGGGCACGACCTCGCCGAAGATCGGGTCCCATTTGCGATCGGCGTGCTGATTGGCCTCCAGCCAGGCCTGGATGTGGCCGTCAAACGACGCGTCCGGCCACAGATGATGACTGTGGGCGGCGAAATGCAGCCGCCCGGGGTTCAGCGACAGGGCACGGGAGAACAGGGGCTTGTGGCTCAAGGTCGTCTCCTGCGCCGTTCGTGAGCCCTAGACCAGGGCCCCGTGGCAGTGTTTGAACTTGCGTCCCGAGCCGCAGGGGCACTCGGCGTTGCGGCCGGTCCGTTCCCAGCCGGCGGGCAGCATGCTGACCGGCGTGCGGGAGCGGTCGTCGCCGTCCAGCCGGCCTTCCGGCGACTGGGCGTTCGGGTTGCCCATCTGGTTTTCACCCGAACCCGGGCTCAGGTGGATTTCCTGGAATTCCGGCATCTCCATTTCCGGCGGCGGCTGGAAGCGGAATTCAACGGTCATCAACCAGCGGGTCACGCTGTGACGCAGTTCGCTGAGCAGGGTCTCGAACAGCGAGAAGGCCTCGGTCTTGTATTCGTTCAGCGGGTCACGCTGGCCGTAGCCGCGCAGACCGATGATGCCGCGCAGGTGGTCCAGATGTACCAGGTGCTCGCGCCAGGCCATGTCGATCATCTGCATCAGGAACTGACGTTCCAGTCCGCGGGTCTGGTCGGCCCCGATCATTTCCAGTCGCTCGGCGGCGCGGGCCTCGGCGGCGGCCTGCAGGCGCTCCTCGAATCTCTTCTCGTTCGAGACGCCTTCCTCGGCGGCCCAGTCGTGCAGCGGCAGCTCCAGGCCCAGGGTCGAACGGACCTTCTCGTCCAGACCGTCGATGTCCCACTGTTCGGCATAGGCCTTTGGGTGGCAGATAGCGGTCGACCAGATCGGTGACGACGTCCTGGCGGATTTCCCCGACCAGCTCCGACAGATCGGTCGAGTCCATGAGCTCCTTGCGCTGCTCGAACACGGCCTTGCGCTGGTCGTTGACCACGTCGTCGTATTTCAGAAGGTTCTTGCGGATGTCGTAGTTGCGGGTCTCGACCCTCTTCTGGGCGGTCTCCACGGCGCTGTTCATCCAAGGATGGCTGATGGCCTCGCCTTCGGCCACGCCGAAGCTTCTGCAGGATGGAGTCCAGACGATCGCCAGCCGAAGATGCGCATCAGGTCGTCCTGCAGCGACAGGAAGAACTTCGAGCGGCCCGGGTCGCCCTGACGGCCGGAGCGGCCGCGCAGCTGGTTGTCGATGCGGCGGCTTTCGTGGCGTTCGGTGCCCAGGACGATACAGGCCGCCGGCGGCCAGCGCCGCCTCGCGGTGCACAGCGATATCGGCCTTCAGCCGCGTTTCTTCGGCGGCCTCCATCTCGGGCGTGATCTCGATGGCCAGGTTGCGCTGGTCCTGACGCCATTTCTGCAGGCGCATCTCCAGGTTGCCGCCCAGCTGGATGTCGGTGCCGCGGCCGGCCAT
This sequence comes from Brevundimonas sp., assembly GCA_034676465.1. Lineage (GTDB taxonomy): Bacteria > Pseudomonadota > Alphaproteobacteria > Caulobacterales > Caulobacteraceae > Brevundimonas. The sequence goes on from JAUCCG010000075.1 coordinate 55,412, forward strand.
GTTGGTGGCGATGGTCACCGCGCCCGGCACACCGGCCTCGGCAACGATGATAGGCCTCCTGCTCGTGATAACGGGCGTTCAGCACCTGAATGCCCTTGAAGCCGGCGTACTGGTTTTCAGGCAGCTCGGCGAGACATTCGGACTTCTCGATCGAGGTCGTGCCGACCAGGACCGGCTGGCCCTTCTCGCTGGCACTCGTTGATCTGGTGGGCGATCGCCTTGTACTTCTCGTCGGCGGTCCGGTAGACCTCGTCGTCCTCGTCGATGCGCTGGATCGGCCGGTTGGTCGGCACTTCCACCACCTCCAGGCCGTAGATGTCGCCGAATTCCTCGGCTTCGGTCGAGGCCGTCCCGGTCATGCCGCCAGCTTGGTGTAGAGGCGGAAATAGTTCTGGAAGGTGATCGAGGCCAGCGTCTGGTTCTCGGGCTGGATCTTGACCTTTTCCTTGGCTTCCAGCGCCTGGTGCAGGCCTTCCGAATAGCGGCGGCCCCGCATCATGCGGCCGGTGAACTCGTCGATGATGACGACCTCGTCGTTCCGGACGATATAGTCCTTGTCGCGGGTGAACAGGCTTGTGGGCGCTCAGGGCGTTGTTGATGTGGTGGACCAGCGCGACGTTCTCGACGTCGTACAGGCCGGTGGTCGCCCTTGAGCGAAATGGCCGCCTGGCCTGCAGCAGGTTTTCCAGCCTCTCGGTGCCGACTTCGGTGAAGTTGGCCGAGCGCTGCTTCTCGTCCATCTCGTAGTCGCCGGGTCCTCGACCAGCACCGGGATGATGGCGTCGATCGATCTTGTAGAGGTCCGAGCGGTCGTCGGGCGGGCCCGAAATGATCAGCGGCGTGCGCGCCTCGTCGATCAGGATGGAGTCCACCTCGTCGACGATGGCGAAAATGTGACCGCGCTGCACCATCTGGGCCCCGCTCGTAGTTCATGTTGTCGCGCAGATAGTCGAAGCCGAACTCGTTGTTCGTGCCGTAGGTGATGTCGGAGCCATAGGCGGCCTGGCGCTGGTCATCGTCTAGGCCGTGCACGATGACGCCCATGGTCAGGCCCAGGAAGCGGTAGATCTTGCCCATCCAGGCGGCTGTCGCGCGTGGCCAGATAGTCGTTGACGGTGACGACATGCACGCCCTTGCCGGCAAGCGCGTTCAGATAGACCGGGGCCAGTGTCGCCACCAGGGTCTTGCCTTCGCCGGTCTTCATCTCGGCGATCCCGCCTTCTCGTGCAGGATCATGCCGCCGGTCAGCTGGACGTCAAAGTGACGCAGGCCGAGCACCCGCTTGGACGCCTCGCGCGAAACGGCGAAGGCCTCGTTCATGATCTTGTCGAGTGTCTCGCCTCCCTCGATCCGGTCGCGGAAGGTCTGGGTCATCATTCGCAGTTCATCGTCACTGAGGGCGGCGAACTTGTCTTCCAGGGCATTGATGCGCTGAACGCGCGTCATGAAATCCTTGACCTTGCGGTCGTTGGAAGAGCCGAAAATTTCTTGGCGAAGCCGAGCATGGGCGATCCGAAGGCGGTCGAGCGTCTGAAGGCTCTGAACAGTGCCCGAGAGGGGCGGCGGTGGACGACGCGAGAGACGTCCTGACCGATGACGGCCCCGGCACCTGCACAAGGTACCCGCGGGGGCCGCACGAACGATCGAAAACCCCTCGACTTGGGCGCAGGCGGGACTTAAGCACCGACCTTATCCCTGTCAACGCGAGGGGCTTTGCGCCCATACTGGATTCGCCCCGCAACAGCAGGACGGAGCGGCCTCAATGCGAATTTCGCACAAGCTTCTGATTATCACCATTATGGCTTCGGCCCTGACCGTTTCCGGCTGTTCCGGCGGCGGCGGCGGCGGCGATGAGCGACCGCCGGAGCCCGGTGATCGTGCCGTGGCCCGGGTCCAGGACGGGACCATCTGGGCCTCCGACGTCAAGCGCGAGGCCGTGGCCCAGGGTCTGGTCGGCGAGGGCGAGCCGCTGGACATCACCTCTGACCTGTTCCGCCGCGTGCTGGACGAGGTCATCGACCAGAAATTGCTGGCCCGCGAGGCCGAACACCGCGGCCTGGACAATTCGGTGCTGGCCCAGCGTCGCCTCGAGGCGACGCGGGAGCGGATCCTCGGCGACATGCTGGTCGAGAATGTCGTCAACGGCCAGATTTCGGATCAGGCGGTCCAGCGCCTGTACCAGGAGCAGCTGCGTCTGGCCCGGACCTCCGAGGAGATCCGCGTCCGCCTGATCCTGTCCCGCACCCGCGAGGAGGCCGACGCCGTGATCGGCATTCTCGGCCAGGGTTCGTCGTTCGAGGCCGTGGCCATGGAGCGCTCGGCCGACGAGGCCACGCGCTTCTCAGGTGGCGATCTCGGCTATTCGACGCTCGACGTCATGCCGCGGGCCTATGCCGACGCGCTGCGGGACAAGCCCGCCGGTTCGACGGTCGGTCCGTTCCAGACCGAGGGCGGCTGGGCCGTGCTGCGGGTCGAGGACCGGCGCAAGGAAAGCCCGCCGACGCTGGACCAGGCGCGCCCGCAGATCGTGCGCTACCTGACCTATGAGGGGGTCAGGCAGTTGCTCGAGGAACTGCGCGGCAAGGCCGAAATTCATAATCTGCTGCCCGCCGACACCGCCCGACCGGCCGAGGAGCCGGCCTCCGCGGCCGCGTCCCCCGCGACGACCGCCGCCCCGGCGACCCCCGCCCCATGAGCCGGTCGACCAGGCCCCCCCGGACCGGCACCGGACAGAAGATCGAGACGGCGCTCGAAAAGGCGCTCGATCCCCTGTCCGCGGCGATCAAGCGCGCCACACGCGCCCCGTCCGGAGCCGCGACCGGGATCACCGCCCCGTTGCCGTCCGGTGGCAAGCCGGGTCTGGCGATTTCGCCGCTGGCCGTGCCCTTTCCGACCATCCCGGCGATCGGCGGGGTCCGCATCGCCACCGCCCGGGCCGGCTTCTACAAACATGAGCGCGATGATCTGGTCGTCTTCCATTTCGCCCGCGGAACCACCTGTGCCGGGGTCTTCACCCGCCACAAGATCGGTTCGGCCCCGGTCGACTGGTGCAAACGCCAGCTCGGCACCCAGGGGGGTGGCGAGGATGTGCGCGCCCTGGTGGTCAATGCCGGCTGCGCCAATGCCTTCACCGGCAAGGCCGGGGCCGACGCCGCCCGTCGCACCGCCTCGGAAGTGGCCAAACGCTTCGTCTGCCGCCAGCGCGACGTGATGCTGGCCTCGACCGGCGTGATCGGGGTGGTGCTGGATGATCGCAAGATCAACGCCCGTCTGCACCAGATCGAGGAAAGTCTGTCGGATGACGCCTGGATCGAGGCCGCGCGCGGCATCATGACGACGGACACCTTCGCCAAGGGCAGTTACGCCGAGTGCGAGATCGACGGTCACCCGGTCCGCATCGCCGGCATCGCCAAGGGCTCGGGCATGATCGCCCCGGACATGGCCACCATGCTGGCGTTCATCGTCACCGACGCCGCCATCGCCCCGCCGGTGCTGCGGGCCCTGCTGGGTCTGCACGTCCGCACCACCTTCAACAGCGTCACCATCGACGGTGACACCTCGACCAATGACACCTGCCTGCTGTTCGCCACCGGGGCCTCGGGCGCGCCGCGTATCGGCCGGGTCGGTGACCGTCGCCTCAAGGGCTTCGGGGCGGCGCTGGACCGGGTCATGCTCGACCTCGCCCATCAGCTGGTCCGGGACGGCGAGGGGGCCTCGAAATTCGTCAAGATCACGGTCGAGGGGGCCGAATCGCCCGGCTCGGCCCGCAAGCTGGCCAAGTCGATCGCCGACAGCCCGCTGGTCAAGACCGCCATCGCCGGCGAGGACGCCAACTGGGGTCGGGTGGTCATGGCCGTCGGCAAGACCGAGGAGGCGGTCGACCGTGACCATCTGGCCATCCGTTTCGGGCCCAATGTCGCCGCCGTCGACGGAGCCCCGTCGCCCAACTACGATGAGGCGGCGATGAGTGCCTATATGAAGAACGCCGAGATCGAGATCACCGTCGATGTCGGCTCCGGCCGCGCCTCGGCCACCGTCTGGACCTGCGATCTGACCAAGGGCTACATCGAGATCAACGGCGATTATCGCAGCTGATTGTGGTAGGGTCTGACTTATGAACGGGATCGATCCGCCACACCCCGACGCCGCTCTCAGTGACCAGGAGTTCGACGCCCTGGTGAGTGGGAGCCTGCGCCCCGAAGCGCTCGACCGGTTGCGGGTCCAGGTCCAGGCCGCGCTCGACAGTCCGGAAGAGTCGGTCAGTCATGATGACGTCTGGGCACGGCTGGAACAGCGTATGAAACGTGCCGTCGCGCGCGCCGCTTGATCTGATCTACCGCCGCGACGCGCAGCGCGATCTGGATGATCTCTTCAATTTCATTGCCATGGAACGACCTTTGGTTGCCGAGCGATTCCTGCTGGAAATCAAACGCTCCTGTGAAGGGTTGCGATGGTTTCCCTTCATCGGCCGACAGATCGACCCGCACGACGAGCGCGTCCGGGTGCTGAGTGTTCGACGCCGTGCCGCGATCAAATATGTCGCCACCGCCACTACCGTCCATATTCTCGGGGTCAGCTATCGCGGACGTGACCTGTCCACCTTCTTCGCAGGCCGCCGGTCATGACCACCCTCCCCACTGTCCTCGTCGTCGCCGTGGCCCTGATCGATACCGACGGCCGGGTGCTGATCGCCCAGCGGCCGCAGGGCAAGCAACTGGCCGGCCTGTGGGAGTTTCCGGGTGGCAAGGTCGATCCGGGCGAGCGGCCCTAGGCGGCCCTGATCCGCGAACTGGACGAGGAACTGGGCATCGACGTCAACGCGGCCTGTCTGGCCCCGTTCGTGTTCGCCAGCCATGCTTACGAAACTTTTCACCTCCTGATGCCACTGTATCTGTGCCGTCGCTGGTCGGGGACGGTGCAGAAGCGCGAGCATGCGGCGCTGAAATGGGTGCGGCCGAACCAGCTTTCGGACTATCCGATGCCCCCGGCCGACGAACCCCTGGTCGCCTGGCTGCGCGACCTGCTCTGATACCGCCCGTCGATGGAGGGGCCGATGCGACGTTTCATCTCCCGCCTCCGTCACGATGAACGTGGGGCCACCTCGCTGGAGTACGGGCTGATCATCGCCCTGATCTTCCTGGTGATCCTGTCAGCCCTGACGGCGTTCGGCGGCACCAGCAGCGGCATCTTCAACAACGCGATGAACGCCATCCGGTCGGCCATGGGGGGCTAGACAGGCTCCTCGCCGGTCTGCTCCCTCACCCCCAGCGCGTCCGCCAGCCGCATCTTCGCCGACCCGCGTTTCAGCGGCTTCTGCTGGCTTTCGTGCGGGGCCCAGCCGGCCAGATGCACGATCTCGAAGGTCGCCGGTATCCGCCCGTCGGCCTCGCCGTAACGGTCGCCATACAACTGCGCCGCCCGCGCCGCGATGGTCCGGGTCAGCGGCCGGATCACCCCCGCCAGCACATTGGTCTCACCCATCGCCCTCAGGTCGCGGATCAGGGCGAACAGGTCCGGATAGCGCACCGTCACCCGGTCCACGTCCGCCACCGGCAGGGCAAACCCCACCCGTTGCAGCAGGGCCGCCCCGTCAAAGCCGTCGGCGAAGGGCGAAATCCGGGCCTGGGCGCCGTCGCGGCTCTCCAGCTCGGCCTCGGTCAGCACGCCGCGCAATTCCTTCAACGTCCCGGCGCCCAGCAACGTCCCCAGGAACAGGCCGTCGGGCTTCAACGCGCGGCGGATCTGGCTCAGGGCCCCGGGCAGGTCATTGGCCCAGTGCAGACTCATCAGCGACACCGCCAGATCGGCCGACTGGTCGGCGACCGCCAGCGGCCCGGAACCCGGGGCCGCCCGGCTCGCCGCATCACCGACCACCCGCACCGGTCCGACCCGGTCGGCGGCGATACTGTCCTTCAGCAGGGCGGCGAACGGTTCCGGATGGGCCGACAGGTCGACGACCCCGGTAAAGTCGCGCAGGATGACCTCCAGGCTGGCCACCGCATTGTCCGCGGCGCGCCGGTGCAGGAAGTCGGCCTCGCCGAAGCGGCGTGTGCTGCGGGCCAGGCGCGCGGTGCGTCGGGCGCTGTCGAAGATCCGGGGGGGCGCTGAAATGGGGCTCATGGGTATTCAGGATGGGGGCTGGCGCGACCGATTGAAAGCGGGACCCGGCCTGTCCTGCCGCGGCTCCGGGATCTGGGGCGCGGCCTGACCGATCTGGTCCTGCCACCGTTGGCCCATGACAGTCTCGAACCCTCCGGTGCGCCGGGCCTGACCGCCGACGCCGGGAGCCGGGTGGTCTTCCTCGAAGCCCCGGTCTGCGACGGCTGCGGCGCGGCTTTCGAGGCTGATGGCGGGACCTTTGCCGCCGACCGCTGCGCCGCCTGTATCGCCGCCCCCTACGCCTTTGCCCGGGCCCGGGCCGCCTGCGTCTATGACGAGGCCTCGCGTGGCCTGATCCTGAATTTCAAGCACGGCGACCAGCAGCAGTTCGCCGGCCTGTTCGCCCGCTGGCTGTCGCGCGCCGCCGCCGACCTGTTGGTCGACGTCGACGCGGTGGTGCCCGTGCCCCTGCAGCGGCTGCGCCTGCTGGGCCGGCGCTTCAACCAGGCCGCCGAGATCGCCCGGCCGCTGTCGCGACACGCCCGGCTGGACTATCTGCCCGACGCCCTGGTGCGGGCCCGGCACACCGTCAGCCAGGGCGGGCGCAGCGCCCGTGGCCGCCGCCTGAACGTCAAATCGGCCTTCGCCGTGCCCGAGCCGGGGCGGCGACGGATCCGCGGCCGCCGCCTCCTTCTGGTCGATGATGTATTGACCACCGGAGCGACCGCCGAGGCCTGCAGCCGTGCCCTGCTGGCGGCCGGTGCCCGGGCTGTCGATCTTGCGGTCGTCGCCCGGGTGCGAAACGCGCGGGAACTGCCTATCTAGTCAGGACTGCACCCCCAAGGAGCCTGAATTGCCCGACATCACCCTCTACACCAAGCCCGGCTGCCCCTACTGCAGCGCCGCCGCCGGTCTGCTCAAGCGCAAGGGCGCGGCCTATACCGAGATCGTCGCCTCACGTGATCCGGCGAAGAAGCAGGAGATGATCCAGCGTTCGGGTGGCCGCATGACCTTCCCGCAGGTGTTCATCGGCGACACCCATGTCGGCGGGTCTGACGAGCTGCACGCGCTTGACCGCAAGGGCGAACTGGACGCCTTGCTGGCCGTCTGATGACCCGGTCACTCGACATTGCCCTGATCCAGACGCGCACCCCGGCCACGGCGGCGGCGTCCTGGGCCCATGTCGAGCCTCTGGTGCGCGAGGCCGCGGCCGACGGCGCGAAATTCATCCTGACGCCCGAAGGCACCAATGTGCTGGAACAGCGTCGTGACCGGCGCGAGGCGGCGATCACCGATCGCGACTCCGACCCGGTCGTCAGCGGTCTGCGCGGGCTGGCGCGTGAGCTGGGTGTCTGGATCCTGATCGGCTCGGCCATCGTCCGCTCGGGCATCGCCGATGACGCCCGCGCCGCCAATCGCGCCGTCCTGGTCGATGACCAGGGCCAGGTGGTCGAGACCTATGACAAGCTGCATGTCTTCGACGTTGATCTGCCCGGCGGCGAGACCTGGCGCGAGAGCGCGGCGGTGCGCCCCGGTGACCGGGCCGTGGTCGCGCAAACGCCCTGGGGCGGCCTGGGTCTGTCCATCTGCTACGACGTTCGCTTCCCCCATCTGTATCGCGCCCTGGCGCGGAGCGGGGCGGCCCTGATCGCGGTGCCCGCCGCCTTCACCGTGCCGACGGGCGAGGCGCACTGGGAAACCCTGCTGCGGGCCCGGGCCATCGAGACCGGCTGTTTCATCCTCGCCCCGGCCCAGGGTGGCCCCCACGAGGACGGCCGCCGCACCTGGGGCCATTCGACCGTCGTCGGTCCGTGGGGCGAGGTCATCGCCCGCCGCGACGATGATACGCCCGGCGTCCTGCTGGCCACGCTCGACCTGGACGCTGTCGATCGCGCCCGCGCCGCCGTGCCGCAGCTGCGGGATTATTGCGAATTCGCGGGTCCGGCATGATCCGCTACGCCCTGTCCTGCGCGAACGAGCATCCGTTCGAGGCCTGGTTCGGCACCTCGGCCGATTACGACGACCAGGCCGACCGTGGTCTCGTCGAATGTCCGGTCTGTGGCTCGCGGGCCGTGTCCAAACAGATCATGGCCCCCGCCGTCGCCGGCACGCGCAGGACGGCGGCCACCTCGCCTGACCCGGCGAAGATGCAGGCCATGATGATGCGCGCCGCCCGCGAGGTCCGCGCCCATGTCGAGGCCAATTTCGACTATGTCGGCGACGCCTTCGCCCGCGAGGCCCGCGACATCCACGAGGGTCGCAGCGAGAAACGCGAGATCTACGGCGAGGCCACCGGGGCCGAGGTCAAGGCGCTCAGGGAAGACGGCGTACCCTGTGCCGCCCTGCCGGCCCCGCCGCCCGATCCGACGAAGCTCAATTTCGAGCCGGCTCGACTGGCGACCGATGACCGGCGGCGACATCGACGCGGTGGTCACCGTCGCCGCCGCGGCCTTTCCCGATCATTTTGAGGCCCGGGGCTGTTTCGAGGACCGACTTGCCCTAATCCGCGTGGCTCTGTCCTGGTTCTGGCCGAGCCCGACGGGCCGACGCAGGGCTATCTGATCGCCTATCCCTGGCCCGTGGACTCGGCCCCGCCGCTGAACGGACGCCTGGCCACGCTGCCGCCGTCCGCCGCTGTCCTGTATCTGCATGATCTGGCCCTGCTGCCCACCGCGCGGGCGGGGGGACATGCCCGCACAGGCGTCAGCCGGGTGGCCGCCCTGGCCCGGGCCGACGGCTGGTCGACGATCGCGCTGGTCGCGGTCAATGACGCTGTGACCTTCTGGAGGGGCAGGGCTTCGTCGTCCGGGACACACCGGCCCTGCACGACAAGCTCGCCGGCTATGGCCCGGACGCCCGCTATATGGTCCGCCCGGTCTGACCCGTCAGTCGCGGGTGGCGATCATCATATAGTTGATGTCGGCGTCGTCGCTTCTCGTCTCAGCGATCGGCCAGCGGCTCATAGGCCAGACCGAACGGGCCGCTGACGGCCAGCGGTTCCTCCGACAGCATCAGCCGGATCTCGTCGGGTTTGAGGAACTGTCGCCAGCTCGAACTTGGCGCCCGGTGGCACCCAGCCCAGCACATATTCCGCGGCGATCTTGCCCAGGGCCAGCGCCTTCAGTGTGCGGTTCAGCGTGGCCACGATCATCATGCCGCCCGGCTTCACCAGCCGTGAACAGGCGCGAGATAAAGGCCTCGGGATCGGCGACGTGTTCGATCACCTCCAGTGTCAGCACCACGTCGAACGGCCCGGCCCCCTGGCCTCCAGCTGTTCGACCGTGGCCGCGCGATAAGGACGTCCAGCCCCTGTTCGGCGGCATGGGCCCGGGCCGTGCCGATATTCTCGCTCGAGGCGTCGACGGCGGTGACGGCGAACCCCAGCCCCGCATCGGCTCGGCGATCAGCCCGCCGCCGCAGCCGATATCCAGCAGGGTCAGGCCGGCGAAGGGGGCGCGGGTCTTCACGTTGCGCCCGAACCGCTCTGGGCGCGCCATCGCGCACGAATTTCAACCGCGCCGGATTGAATTTATGCAACGGCGCGAACGGTCCGCGCGCGTCCCACCATTCCGCCGCCTGGGCCGAAAACCGGGCCACGTCGGCCGGATCTATGTTCGCGCCTTCAGCGGATGACGTCGATCGTGATCTCAACATCCAGCTGGCTCCAGATTTTTGATTCTGCTCGGCTCATGACAGGCAGTCCCTGTTGTTGGGCGAGAGCAAGACAGGCCCGATCGCCCAATGATAGACCGTGTTGTTGTGTCCCTGTCCTTAATGCTCCGGTCCGGTAAGCGAGGCCAGCGTCGAAATCCGCGATGCGACAACCCAGTGCCCCGACGACAAGCCAAACCTGGGTCTCGGTCATACCCCGTTCCTCAGATGAGCTTGGTGACGACCTCGGCCAGGTTGACGGAGGACAGGACGGCGCGGCTGATCACAGCCTCAACCGCGTCGCCCCCGGTCTCACCAGTGCCGCCAGCACCGCCGAAGCATCGAGAACGATGTCATCCACCCGTGGTGTCCAGCGCGACCTCTTGGCGGCGGTCGGCGATCAAGTCGTCGACGAGGCTGATCCCGTCCGGAACGACGGATCGGACAAGGTCCCGCGCTTGCCGCAGCGAGGCCCTGCTTGTCATCAGAACGATCTGCTGGTCGTGAGTTGAGGCGATCAGGGCGTCCCCAGGCCGTGCCCCGATGAGATCCATCAGGTCTCGCGGCACTGTCAGATCTCCATGGGAATCCACGATGAGCCGGAACGTCCGGCACCGGTCGACCAGGGCGCTGTCGTTGGCCGCGGCTTTCCGGCACTTCGGGTCGTCCGCTTGCGCTCCTGGCGCAGACGGTCGCCCTCCAGGACGTTGCGTACATGCTGGTAGCGCTTGTTAAGCAGTCTGGCGATTTCCGCGCGCGGATAGCCGGCGTCGTCAAGTTTGCGAATTTTGTCGGACACCGTCAGCGGGGCGTTCACAACCTCGTCCGTGTTCACAGCAAACCTCCGCCTGTTTGTTTCTGAAGTGTACATAGGTTGTTTGTAGGTTGTCAATCGTCGCGGGTTGTCACATATGACCTGTCCGCCTAGAACGCCGGGGGACCATCCAAAGGGGCGACATGACGCGGCTGGTGATGAAATTCGGCGGTACCTCTATGGGTGACCTCGACCGCATCCGTCGAACCGCCCGGATCGTCGCCGCCGAGGCGCGTGCCGGGCACAGCATCGCCGTGGTCGTCTCGGCCATGGCCGGCAAGACCAATGAACTGGTGGCCTGGACCGACGGCGCGGGCCGGGCGGCCCCGGGTCTGGCCATCTACGACGATGAATATGACGTGGTGCTGGCCTCCGGTGAACAGGTCACGGCCGGTCTGCTGGCCCTGACCCTGCGCAACCTCGGCCATGACGCCCGCAGCTGGATGGGCTGGCAGATTTCCGATCCTGACCGATGATGCCCACGGCCGGGCCCGGATCGAGGACGTGCCCGGTGACGTCCTCGGGGCCGCCATCGACGCCGGCCAGATCGCCATCGTTCCCGGCTTCCAGGGCGTCAGCCGCGCGCGGGCGCATCACCACCCTGGGCCGCGGTGGTTCGGACACCTCGGCGGTGGCGGTGGCCGCGGCCCTGGGGGCTGTGCCTGTGACATCTATACCGACGTCAACGGTGTCTATACGACCGACCCACGCATAAAATCCCGCGCCCGCCGCCTCGAAAAAGGTCTCCTATGAGGAGATGCTGGAAATGGCGTCGCTGGGGGCCAAGGTGCTGCAGACCCGCTCCGTCGAACTGGCCATGGCCAGACGGGTGCCTGTGCGGGTCCTGTCCAGCTTTATCGAACCCGACGCCGCCGGCGTCCTGCCCGGAAAGTCCGGCACCCTGATCTGCGACGAGGAGGAAATCGTGGAGAAACGCATTGTAAGCGGCGTCACCATGAGCCGCGATGAAGCCCGCATCAGCCTGCTGGGCCTGCCCGACAGCGTCGACCGTCCGGCGGTGGTGTTCACCCTGCTGGCCGAGGCCAACGTCAATGTCGACATGATCGTCCAGTCGCCCAGTCGCGCCGAGGGCACGGTCAACCTGACCTTCACCATCGGACGGCGCGACGCGCTGCGGGCGGCCGAGCTGATGCGTGACGGCCAGACCGGGATCGGCTTCCAGGACATACGTATCGACGAGGATGTCGCCAAGGTCTCGGTGATCGGCGTCGGCATGCGCAGTCACGCCGGCGTGGCCCAGACCATGTTCCGCGCCCTCGCTGACAAGGGTATCAAGAAATTCCAGGCGATCTCGACCTCCGAGATCAAGATTAGCGTGCTTATTGATGCGGCCTATGCGGAGCTCGCTGTGCGCGCGCTGCATTCGGCCTATGAACTGGAAGCTGTATAGGGTCATGGACGCAGTCGCCCCGTCGGGCGTCTGAACGGGAGCGGCGATGCCAAAAGGCGGCGGATTGACGACGAGGGGGCCACGCGACCTCCTGCGCCAGATCCGCGAGGCCATGGCCGGCGCGGCTCCGGCCCAGGAACGTCTCGACATGGTCGTGCGCACGATCGCCCAGTCGATGGTCGCCGGAGTCTCTTCCGTCTCTCTGCGACGCGCCTCCGGCGAGCTGGAGCTGTTCGCCACCGAAGGTCTGAACCGCTCTGCCGTGCACACGACCCGTCTGCGACCCGACGAGGGGCTGGTCGGGGAGGTCGCCCGCATGGCCGCGCCGATCAGCCTCTCGAACGCGCCGGCCCATCCCAAATTCGCCTATCGGCCGGAAACAGGTGAGGATCCCTATCACGCCTTTCTCGGCGCGCCCCTGCTGCGCGGCGGCCGCGCCATCGGGGTGCTGGTCGTCCAGAACCGGGCCGAACGTCGCTATGACGAGGAAGAGGTCGAGGATATCCATGACCATCGCCATGGTCCTGGCCGAGACCGTGGCCTCCGGCGAACTGCTGGCCCAGGACGACCTGCGCGGCGTCGAGGTCGCCCCGCACCGGCCCGAGCGGATCAAGGGCCAACGGTTCGCCGAGGGCCTGGCCTATGGTCAGGTTGTCCTGCACGAGCCGCCGCTGGCGCCCGAGCAACTGCTGTCCGAGGACCCGGACGCCGAAGGAGCCCGCCTGTCCAGGCCCTGTTCGCGCTCAAGGCCGATATCGATCACATCCTCGAAGGCGGGCAGGGCCAGCTGGCCGGGGCCTCGTTCGAGGTGCTCGAGAACCTAGCGCATGTTCGCCGACGACCGCGGCTGGAACCGGTCTCTCGTGGATGCGGTGCAGAGTGGCCTGACCGCCGAGGCCGCCGTCGACCGGGTGCGCAACGAACGCCGGGCCCGCTTCGCCCGGGCTCGCGACCCCTTTGTCGAGGAGCGGCTGCGCGATTTCGAGGACCTGGCCAACCGCCTGCTGCGGGTGCTGGCCGGCGACAAGCCGGGCGAGGCGCGAGCTCCGGATGACGTCATCCTCGTGGCCCGCAACCTCGGGCCGGCCGATCTGCTGGAATACCCACGCGCCAAGCTCCGGGGTCTGCTGCTCGAGGAAGGCTCGGCCGCCAGTCATGCCGCCATCGTCGCCCGGGCCCTGCAGATCCCCTGCGTCGGCCGCCTCGTGGGACTGCGCGATCGCCTGTCCGAGGGCGATCTCGTCATCGCCGACGGCGAGGCCGGCGAGGCCTATCTGCGACCACGCCCGGATATGCTGGAGGCAGTCCGGTCGCGCATGGAGGTCCGGGCCCAGCAGCGCGCCGAGTTCGCCCTGCTGCGCGACACCCCGGCCTTCACCGTGGACGGCACGCGCATCACCCTGCTGGCCAACGCCGGCCTGGCCGTCGACCTCGAAATCTGAACCAGACCGGGGCCGAGGGCATCGGCCTGTTCCGCACCCGAATTCCAGTTCATGGTGTCCGAGGAACTGCCCCGGCTCGACGCCCAGACCGCGCTCTACAAAGTGGTGCTCGACGCGGCCGGCGACCGGCCGGTGACCTTCCGCACCCTCGACGTCGGCGGCGACAAGGTACTGCCCTATCTCGAGACCGAGCGGGAAGAGAACCCGGCCCTCGGTCGCCGCGCCATCCGTCTGGGCCTGGACCGCCCCGGCCTGTTGCGGCTGCAGCTCCGGGCCCTGCTCCAGGCCGGGGCCGGGCGCCGAGCTGCGCGTGATGTTCCCGATGATCGCCACGGTCGACGAATACCGCGCCGCCCGCGAACTGGTCGAGGTCGAGAGCCGGTGGGCGCGCCGCCGCGGTCGTACCCTGCCGGATCGGCTGCGCGTCGGGGCGATGATCGAATGCCCGTCGCTGCTGTGGCACCTCGATGCCCTGCTGCCGATGACCGACTTCGTCTCGATCGGCACCAACGACCTGTTCCAGTACATGTTCGCCGCCGACCGGACCAATCCGCTAGTGTCGGACCGCTATGATCCGATGTCGCCGCCGGCGCTCAGGGCCCTGGCCGAGATCCAGAAAAAATGCGCCGATACCGGCACCCCGGTCTCGGTCTGCGGCGAGCTGGCCGGCCGCCCGCTCGAGGCTTTCGCCCTGATCGCCCTGGGCTTTACAAGGCTGTCAGCACCGGCCGGTGGCGTCGGTCCGGTCAAGCGCATGATCCTGTCGACCGACCTGGCTGCGGCCCGGCGCGGCATGGCCAGCCTGCTCGGGTCGTCCGCCGGTTCAATCCGCACCGAACTGGAATCCCTGGCCCGGAAATTGAACGTCTCGATCTGACGTGTCTCCCGATGGCACAGGCCCGATCTGCGGGTCGTTACCTCGGGCTATGGCTAATAAATCGTTGATCGGTCGGCTCTAATGAGTTATCCACAAGACGAGTTTGAGGGTCCTCCGGGGGGAGGCCTGAACGGTCCGCATCATGTGTTAGGCGGTTCAGGGTCGAGTACGACGCCGGGAATCCCTGTTCCTGGGTCGAGTGTGAGGTCGGGCGTCATGGCGCTGGATACGGGGTCTGTCCCCGAAGAGTTCCGGGATCATCCCGACTGGAAGGACCCCGCGCCTTCCATCGTCGAGGCCGTGACTCTGGGCGAGGGTCTGCGGATGGCGCGTGACGCCTCCGGCAAGTCGCTGGCCGAGCTGTCGACCATCACCCGCGTCCACACCCGCTATCTGACCGCCCTCGAACAGAACGATTTCTCCATCCTGCCGTCGCGGGTCTTCTCGACCGGCTATGTGCGCGCCTATGCCGGGGCCCTCGGGGTCGATGAGCAGCTGGCCGTCGAACGCTTCAAGCGCGAATGTCCCGATCCGTCGATGCCGCTCCAGGCCCCGGTCGGTGTCGCCTTTGAGGATGTGCGTCGCTATTCGCCGCGTCTGATCGCCGCCGGCCTGGCCCTTGTGCTGGCCGTGGTCGGCTGGAATGTGTTCCAGCGCGTCAGCCTGATGCGCGCGCCGCATCCCTCGGCCCTGACCGCCACGCCCGAGAGCTGGACCCTGGGGGCCGTGCCCGGCCAGGACGGACTGATGCGCCTGTCCGCGCCGCAGCCCGCGCCGCCGGACCAGACGGTGCCCGCCTTCTATATCACCCCGGGCCTCGAGGCCCAGCTGACCGGGATCCGGCCCGGCTCGGCCGAGGCCCTGGCCGCCGCCGCCGCCGATGCCGCCCCGGTGCAGAAGGCCTTCAACCCGCGCGGGGCCATCTACGGGGCCTCGGCCACCGCCTCCCAGGTCGTGCTGCAGGCCCGCAAGGCCGCCAGCCTGGTGGTGCGCATGGGCGACGGCCGGGTCCTGTTCGCCCGCCAGCTGGTCGCCGGGGAAGCCTGGCGGGCCCCGGACGGCATCTCGGCCACCATCGACACCTCCGACCCGAGCGCCTTCGACGTCTATCTGAACGGCGAGCATGGCGGCGGGCTTCAGTCCGTATTGACGCCCCTGGGTCAGCTCAACAACCGGGCCCATGCCCTGGCCCGCCAGACCGCCGCGGCGGTCGCGGCCCGCACCGAAGCGCGCGAGGCGGCCGCCATCGAGGCCCAGGTCGAAACCACGGCCCCCGCCGGGCCGGACGTCATACCGGGCTGAATCGACGCAGGCCCCATCCTGCGGCGTGGTTTCGCGTCGGCGGATCCACTATGTTGCGCGGGACATGAGCGAACTTTCCCATATCCGTCCCTGGCGCCACATCGAGCGCCGCAAGAGCCGCCAGATCATGGTCGGTTCCGTCCCGGTCGGCGGTGACGCCCCGATCACCGTCCAGTCGATGACCAATACCCTGACCTCGGACGCGGCGGCGACGATCGGCCAGATCCGCCAGCTGGAAGAGGCCGGGGCCGACATCGTCCGCGTTTCCTGTCCCGACGAGGCCTCGACCGCCGCCCTCGGCACCATCGTGCGCGAGTCCCGGGTGCCGATCGTCGCCGACATCCATTTCCACTACAAACGCGGCATCGAGGCCGCCGAGGCCGGGGCCGCCTGCCTGCGCATCAATCCGGGCAATATCGGCAACAGCCAGCGCGTCCGCGACGTGGTCCAGGCCGCCCGCGATCACGGTTGCTCGATGCGCATCGGCGTCAATGCCGGCAGTCTGGAGCGCGACCTGCTCGAGAAATACGGCGAGCCCTGTCCCGAGGCCATGGTCGAGTCCGCCCTCAACCACGCCCGCATCCTGCAGGATCACGATTTCCACGAGTTCAAGATTTCGGTGAAGGCCTCCGACCCCTTCCTGACCGTCGCCGCCTACCAGCTGCTGGCCGAGGCCATCGACTGTCCGCTGCATCTGGGCGTGACCGAGGCCGGGCCGCTGCGCTCGGGCACGATCAAGTCGGCGATCGGCATGGGCAATATGCTGTGGTCCGGCATCGGTGACACCATCCGCGTCAGCCTCGCCGCCGACCCGGTCGAGGAGATCAAGGTCGGCTTCGACATCCTCAAATCGCTGGGCCTGCGTCACCGCGGCGTCAATATCATCGCCTGTCCGTCGTGCGCCCGTCAGGGCTTCAACGTCATCGAGACCGTCGGCATTCTTGAGGAAAAGCTGGCCCATGTGACCACGCCGATGTCGCTGTCGATCATCGGCTGTGTCGTCAACGGCCCGGGCGAGGCCCTTTACACCGACGTCGGTTTCACCGGCGGCGGAGCCGGGTCCGGCATGGTCTATCTGAACGGCAAGATGGCCCACAAACAGCTCAACACCGGCATGGTCGACGAGATCGTCCACCAGGTCGAGGCCAAGGCCGCCGAGCTGGAGGCCGCACGTAAGGTTGTGGATGCGCGCCCCCCGGTCGCCGCAGAGTAGCAATCGGTTGCGACGCCACCCGACGGGGCGTATATGTCACCCCATGCCCGCGCTCTCGCCCATAGAATCCGAGTTCGCCTCAACCGAAGAGGCCGAGGCCTATGACGCCTGGTTCCGGGCAAAGGTGCGCGAGGCGCTGGATGACCCTCGACCCGGCATCCCGCACGACCAGGCCATGGCCGAGATGCAGGCGATCATCGACGGCAAGGCCAAGCCCGAAATCTGATGCTCCCGGTGATCTGGAGCCGTCATGCGCGCCATGACCTCGGGGTCATCCTGGCGTTTATTCGTCAACGCAGTCCCTCCCGGAGCCGCCCGGATCAATAATCTGATCAAGACCAGCGTGGAAAAACTGCCCGCCTACCCGCATTTGCACCGTGAAGGACGCGAGCCGGGCACGCGGGAAGCCGTGGTGCATCCGAACTACATCTACATCTATGCTGTGCACGAGGATTCAATCCATATTCTGCGGGTCCTTCATTCCCGGCAGCACTATCCCTGACCGGTGCCTTGCCAGACACGGGGTGCAGCGGCTGAAACTTCGCTCGTCCTGACGATAATCTTCACACCTGCAAAATGGCGCTGAGCTGCAATGAAACTTATTTCACCGGCCCGTCTCCCTTCGCCCGCAAATGCCGGATCGTGGCCCGCGAGAAGGGGCTGGCCGACCGCATCGAGGAGATCGCGGTCAATCCGTATGATAATGCCCCCGAGCTGATGGCCACCAATCCGGTGGTCCAGGTCCCGACCCTGATCGCCGGGGACGGCCTGCCGCTGACCGACAGCCCGGTCATCTGCGAATATTTCGACACCCTGGGCACCGGTCCCCGTCTGTTGCCCGGGTCCGGTGCCGCTGACCGGCTGCGCGTGCGGCGGATGGAGACCCTGGCCAACGGCGCGCTGGAGATGGGGGTCAAATGGCTGCTGGAACTGCGTCGCCCCGAATCCGAGTGCTCGCCGTCGTGGATCGCCCGCTGGTCGCATAACCTCGACCGGTCGCTCGATGCGCTGGAAGCCGCCAGGCCCGATCCCGCCGCCCTCGACATGGGCACGATCACCGCCGGTGTCGCCGTCACCTGGATCAGCTTCCGCCACCCCGAGTACGACTGGAAGACTGGCCGCCCGCGACCTGCTGGCCCTGCAGGCGGCGCTGGAAGCCCGGCCCAGCTTCGTTGAGACGCGGCCTGTTTAAGGCGCTAAACCCGCCAGCTGCAGGCCCTGATATCCCGCCAGAATGACGATCAGCACCCCGACCCCATAGGTCAGCAGCCGCGCCGGCACCCGTTTGGTGATCCAGCCCGCGAAGGGCGCGGCGATCAGGCCACCGACGATCAGCCCGGCGACAGCGGCGGCATGGTTCTCCAGCGCCCCGCCGGACCAGCGCCCGGTCAGCAGGGCCGCCAGGAAGGCCGCCGATATGGCCACGGTGACCAGAAGCTCGGCGGTGTTGACCGTGCCGATGGCCCGGCGCGGTTCGGTCCCGGCCCCGACCAGGGTCGAGGTCACGGTCGGGCCTCAGCCGCCGCCGCCGATTGCGTCCAGCACGCCGCCGACAAAGCCCAGCGGTCCACTCCAGCGCAGCGGAAACAGGCGCAGCCGCACATCGCGGGCGGCGCGCCACAACACCCAGATTCCGATGATCAGCAGATACAGCAGGATGAAGGGCTTGATCGTCTCGCCGGGCACGCCGGTCAGCACATAGGCCCCGACCACCCCGCCGATCATCCCGCCGGCCGCCAGCGGCCAGAACAGGGACCATCGGATGTTGCGGTGTATCACATGCGAAACCGCCGAGGCGGCGCCGGTGAAGATCTTGGCGACATGGACACTGGCCGAGGCCGCGGCCGGCGGCACGCCGAAGGCCAGCAGCACCGTATTGGCGATGACGCCATAGGCCATGCCCAGCGCCCCGTCGACGATCTGGGCCAGCAGGCCGACCAGCAGAAACAGCAGGAAGACGTCCATTCAGGTACCGGTCCGGCGTCGGCCACCGCGGTGACGCCCTCCTGCGTAGTGCGCCGGACGCCGCAGCGGAAGCGGGGGTGACGCGCTTGTTATCGGTACCCTTCCGTCCGGTCCGCCCGGTCCGCCCTCCATCGACAGGGGACGCCCTCCGCGCTAGAGCGAAATCGGTTGCGCCGGACGACGTCCGGCGCGGCCCGGATTTCGCTCCAGTTTGAATTTGGATCCTTTTCTGGATTTAGGTCGGTTCGACCCGAAGCGAAAATGGTCTAAGGCTCCGCCCCTTCGGAAATCAGGATACCGCCCTCCGTGCGACTGCCCGAGGCCCGGCTCGATCAGGTACTCGACCGCTTCCACCAGGTGGAGGCGCGCATGGGCGCGGCCAGCGACGGCCAGGAGATCGTGCGCCTGTCGAAAGAGCACGCCGAGCTCAAGCCGGTGGCTGACGCCGTCATCGCCGTCGCCCGGGCCCGGGCCGAGGTCGCGGATCTTGAGGCCATGGCCAGTGACCCGGAGATGGCCGCCATGGCCGCCGAGGAGCTGGAGGCGCTGAACGAAACCCTGCCGGAACTGGAGCGTGAGGTGGCCCTGCTGCTGGCCCCGCGCGACGCCGATGAGAACGCCTCGGCCGTGCTGGAAGTCCGCGCCGGCACCGGCGGCGACGAGGCCGCCCTGTTCGCCGGCGACCTGTTCCGCATGTATTCACGCTACGCCCAGGCGCGCGGCTGGAAGGTCGAGGTCGATTCCGCCACCGAGGGCGACGCCGGCGGCTTCAAGGAGATCATCGCCACGGTCAACGGCGACGGGGTGTTCGGCCGGCTGAAGTTCGAGAGCGGCGTGCACCGCGTCCAGCGCGTGCCGTCGACGGAAGCCCAGGGCCGCATCCACACCTCGGCGGCCACCGTCGCTGTGCTGCCCGAGGTCGAGGATGTCGAGATCGACATCCAGGACAAGGACATCCGTATCGACACCTTCCGCGCCTCCGGCTCGGGCGGCCAGCATGTCAACAAGACCGACTCCGCCGTGCGCATCACCCATTTCCCGTCCGGGATCGTGGTGACCTCGTCGGAGAAGTCGCAGCACGTCAACCGCGACAAGGCGATGAAGAACCTGCGCGTGCGCCTCTATGACCAGCAGCGCCAGGCCAAGGACAACGCCCGCTCCGACACGCGCAAGTCCCAGGTCGGCTCGGGCGACCGCTCGGAACGCATCCGCACCTGGAATTTCCCGCAAGGCCGCGTCACCGATCACCGCATCGGCCTGACCCTGCACAGCCTGCCGCAGATCCTCGAGGGCGACATCGACCCGCTGCTCAACGCCCTGATCGCCGAGGACCAGGCCGCGCGCCTGGCCGATCTGGAAGCCGAGTTCAGCTAGGCGGCACATCGTCCTCACTGTCCGGCGGCGGCCGCGAGCGGTGCCGTTGTCCGTCGCGCCGGATGCGGCGGTTCATCAGCCGGTCCGACAGGGCCTCGGCATGTTTCAGGGTGAAGGCCAGGGCTGCGGGATTGCCGCGCCGCGCCCCGACGCTGTCGGCGACCACGGCCCCGCGGTCACCGATCGCCAGAGGCTGGCCCGTGGTGGTGTCGATCGCGGTCTGGTGCTCGATCTCGGCGTTCAGCTCGGCACCGAGAATGATGATCTGCACCGACAGCCAGGTCCACAGCAGGAAGCCCATCATCGCCGCCAGCGGTCCGTAGGCGGCGGTGCGCACAAAGGTCTGCAGATACCAGCTGAACACGAACGACACCGCCAGACTGGCCGTGGCCGCGAACACCGCTCCGGGTGTCAGCCAGCGCCAGCGCGCGTGACTGCGGCACGGGCCGTAGCGATAGATCACCGCCAGGGCGGCCCCGTAGCCGACCAGCAGGACCGGCCAGCGCAGCGGGGCCAGGTGGTTCCACTGCGCCGCCAGGCCGAACACCCCCAGCACCAGCGGCACCCCGACCACCAGCGCCGCCGTCAGCAGCACCGCCAACAGGCCCGACAGGGTGAAGGCCATGCAGACCAGGTTGTAATGGATGAATTTCGCGCTTCTCGACCTGATGGTAGGCGACGTTCAGGCCGTAGAAGAGCGTCTTGATGCCGTTGTTGGCGACCCACAGCGACAGCAGCAGCGTCCAGGCCAGGGTCAGGCTCATCTGCGGCTTGGCCGTGGCCGCCAGCCGGTCCATCTCGCCGCCGAGGAACTGGGCCACGCCCGAGGGCAGCACCGAATAGAGGAATTGCAGCCGGTCCCAGGCGTCGGCCGGATCGGCGAACAGCCCGTAGACGGTGACGAAGGCGGCCAGGGTCGGAAACAGCGACAGCACGATGAAGAAGGTCACGCCCCCGGCCAGAAACCCGACCCGGTCGCCGAAATAGGACACCCCGACCCGCCAGAAGATGTCGGTCCAGCCCTTGCGCGGAATTCTGGATCGGCCGTTGCGCCAGCCGCCCGCGGCCCGGCTCGCGGGCGTCGAAATCCTCCGGCGTCGGTGGCGGCGGCGGCGGTTCGGCCGGGCGAAAGCCGCGCACGTCCAGCCCGACCCTGTGGCCCTGACGATGCAGCAGATGGATGGCCCCGGCCCCGGCGGCCAGACTGCCGGCCACGGCGGCCAGCAGTTGCCAGGCGCGTCCGCCGCCGCTGGCGCGGGGTGGTCTGGATGATCCTTTTCCTGTCCCCATCGGGCTCATCAACACCTCCCGCGATCTGGCGTTCCGCTTGAAATCGACCGGAAGGCACACCACTCAATCCCTATGACCGATAGCACGCCCGTCCCCACTCTCGTCACTGTCTGGAAATCCGCCCAGGCCCGGCTCAAGGCCGCGAACATCGACAGCCCGACCATCGACGCCCGCCTGCTGCTCGAGGTGGCCGGCGATGTCAGCCGCACCGACATCCTGACCGACCCACACCGGGCCATGACCGCCGCGCAGGTCGCCGCCTATGAGGCGATGATCGACCGGCGGCTGAAGCGCGAGCCGGTGTCGCGCATCCTCGGTCGCAAGGGCTTCTGGAAGATCATGCTCAACGTCACCTGCGACGTGTTGAGCCCGCGCCCCGATACCGAGGCCATCCTCGATGTGGTCATGCTGGCCTTCCCGCCCGAGCGGGCCTTCCAGATGATCGACCTGGGCACGGGCTCGGGCAACATATTGCTGGCCATCCTGGCCGAGCGCCCGGCCGCGCGCGGCGTGGGCACCGACATCTCGTCCGAGGCCATCGCCGTGGCCCGGGAGAACGCCACCAACCTCGACCTCGACGATCGCGCCAGCTTCCTGCGCACCGAATGGGCGACCGGCTTCGGGCCCGGCGAGTTCGACCTGGTGGTGTCCAACCCGCCCTACATCCCCTCGGACGACATCGACGGCCTCGAGCCCGAGGTGTGCGATCACGACCCGCGTCTGGCGCTGGACGGCGGCCCCGACGGCCTGCAGGCCTATCGCGAGCTGGCCCCGGAAATCCGCCGCATCCTCAAGCCGGGCGGCATCTTCGCCGTCGAGATCGGCTGGGACCAGGGCCGGGCCGTGCGCGAGATGTTCGCCGCCGCGGGCTTCGCCGACGTCAAGGTGGTCAAGGACCTGTCCAACCGCGACCGCGTCGTCACCAACGGCCCTGACCCGCGCACCAATCCCATTCCCAAGATGTCATCCTCCGCCATCGGGGGAGGGGGACCACCTGAACGGGGTGGAGGGCGGTGCGTCCGCACGGATGCCTGGGTGGGTGCCGGAAGCGGACCCCCTCCACCGCTTCACGGCTCCCCTCCCCCCGCAGGGGGCGGACCGTCGGCCGAACAAACCCCTTGGAAACCCGCCCGTCCCGCGCTAAGTCTTCGGTTGTCTCCCACCCAAAAAACGCACGCCTTGGACCGCTTCAGGCCCATCCACGCGCGCTCGGGGCATGTGATGGTCGGGCCGGGTCGCCCGGCGAGCCACGGGGCGGCAGCGGATTTCCGAATACATCGTCAGCGGGGATTGGCCCCGAACGAGACGGAACGAAGACACGGACGGCGACAGGCTGCAGCAGGCAGACCCGCCCGTTCCCCATACAAAGCACGGTAAGTTTCGATGAGAGATTTCAAGGGCATGAAGCGTCAACGCGGACGCAACAGAAAGCCCGGCGGCGGTGCCAGCAACGCCAACAGCAGCAATCCGAACCGGTCGTGGGATTCCCAGGGCCCGGAGAACATCAAGGTCCGCGGCAACGCCCAGACGGTCTATGAGCGCTATCAGCAGCTCGGCCGCGACGCGACCGCCAGCGGCGACCGGGTGCTGGCCGAGAACTATATGCAGCACGCCGAACACTATTTCCGCGTGCTGCGCGCCCTGCAGCCGCAGCGTTCGGTGTCCGAGATCGCCGCGCGTGAACTGTCCAACCAGGGTTATGACATCGATTTCGAGGACGAGACCGGGGCCCAGGCCGCCGCCTTCCTCGCCGCCCAGCAGGCTGCCGACCGCGCGTCCCAGTCGGGTGACTCGTCCGGTGACAGCCAGGGCGACGGCAACGGCAACAACACCGGCAACGGCAATGGCAACGGCCAGTCCGGCAACGGCCAGCCGCGCGAGTGGCGCGACCGGGACGGCAACCGCGACCGCGACGCCCGCCCACCGCGCAACCGCGACGATCGCCCGCGCGACGACCGTCCCCGCGAGGACCAGGCCCGCGACGACCAGCCCCGCACGGAAGGCGACTTTGACAGCAGCCGCCGCGAGACCCGCCGTGAACGCTGGGAACGCCGCCGCAATGAACGTCCGGCCCGCGGTGACGGGGCCGAGGGCGAGGCCTCTGGCAGCGACGACGATCAGTCGGTCGCGGCCGCGGCCCCCGCCGTTGAGCCCACCGAGACCGCGCCGCCCCGGACCGAGACCCGCGCCCGCCGCCCGCGCGCTGACCGCGCCCCCCGGACCGGGACCGCCGATACCGCCGACGACGCGCCCGACGGCCCTGCCGGGCTTTCTGACCCGCGCGACCGTGCCGGCCGCCGCCCCGGCCGAGGCCACGGACGCGCCGGTCGTCAAACGCCGCGCCCCGCGCAAGAAGGTCGAGGTTCCCGCCGGCGACGAGTAATTCCAGGCCGGGTCTGCCGGTCTTGACGGCGGCGGTCCCGACTGCTTGTTGGGGCCGGTATTCTGCGGAAGGACCGTCCATGCGTTCGCGTCTTCGTCTGTCGCTCGTCACCGCCGTGGCCGCGGTCACCGTGACCGCCTGCGCCGCCACCCCCCCGCCACCACCGCCCCCGCCGATGGGGCCGTCGGGCCAGCCGGGCCGGGTGCTGCGCGACTGGCGCAGCATTATCACCAGCACCGACCGGGACCGCTACACCCGCCGCGACGCCGCCTGGGCCCTGGCCCTGCAGCAGGCCCGGCGTCTGCCCGGCTCGGGCGACCTGTCCGGCTCTGGCGATGCATCGACCCCGACGCCGCCCGCGCCGGCGTGCGCCCGCCCGTCGGCGACTATCGCTGCCGCACCGTCAAACTGGGCTCCCAGGGCGGCGAGGCCGGGCTCGGCTATGTCGTCTATGACTGGTTCGCCTGCCGCATCGAGGCGACGCCGGCCGGCCTGAAATTCG
Source organism: Brevundimonas sp. (assembly GCA_034676465.1). Lineage (GTDB taxonomy): Bacteria > Pseudomonadota > Alphaproteobacteria > Caulobacterales > Caulobacteraceae > Brevundimonas. The sequence goes on from JAUCCG010000075.1 coordinate 79,735, forward strand.
AAACTGACCGGCTCGCAGCGCCCCGGCGGCCTGCTGTTCACCGAGACCCGCGACCGGATGGTCATGCTCGGCTCGGTCGCCCTGGCCGCCGAACCGCCGGCCAACTCCTACGGCCAGCGCCCGGACCGTGACCTGGTCGCCGTGCTGGAACGGATCGGCGAGCGCCGCTGGCGGCTGGTCATCCCCTGGCCGCAGAACGAATCCAACCTCGACCTGATCGAACTGGTGCCGAACTGAACCTGGCCGCGTCGGGTCGACAAGGCGCAGCCTTGTGAGCGCGGCCTGAATGAATGTTCTGCGTCGGGTCGACAAGGCGCAGCCTTGTGAGCGCGGCCTGAAAGAATGTTCTGCGTCGGGTCGACAAGGCGCGGCCTTGTGGCCGCGGCCCGGAAAGACTCCCGACTTCGCTTGACCCCCGGCGTCCGAACCCTCACTTCTGACCCCGCGTCGGGTGTCCCGGCGTCTGTTTTCAAGGGGGTTCGCATGCGCGGTATCGGCGCCACCATCACCATGGTCGTTCTGTTGGCCATCGGTCTCGGCATCGCCCTCGTCGGCATGCCCACCTACAATGTCTATTCCAAGCAGATGAAGGGCAAGGCCGCCTATGAGGAGGCGGTCCAGAACCGTCGCATCCGCGTACTGGAAGCCCAGGCCCTGCTCGACTCGGCCGAGCTGACCGCCCAGGCCGAGATCGCCCGCGCCCGCGGCACCAACGAGGCCAACCGCATCATGGCCGAAAGCCTCGGCGGCCCCGACAACTACCTGCGCTGGGCCTATATCAACATGCTGGCGGAAACCGCCGGCCAGGGCGACCGCCAGGTCATCTACCTGCCCACCGAAGCCGGCATGCCCATCCTCGAAGCCGGCCGCCGCCCGGCGCAGTAGATTTCGGCCTCGCCGAACGCATCGGCTGTTGAGCGAACCCGGCCGCCGACCGGTTGGGGTCACAACGGTTGTTTTCGCTTGGCAGTGGCTCAATCCTCGGTTGACAGCCGGTCAAGGCCTTATAGCCTTGGCCGTGTGCCGTACCCGACAGGTAGGCGGGCGGCTCAGCTGGAGGCCGCGTCGTGCCTGATCGTTCCAACCGTCCGCGCGTTCGGGACCCGTTGCGCTTCCTGGCGGCACTGGCGGGATCGCTGGCCTTGGTTGTCGGCTCACCGGCCGTCGCGCAGAACAGCACCAATCTTCTCCGTGACGGCGGCTTTGAAGGCCCGCCAATCACGTCGGACGGGGCCTGGCAGCCTGTCCCGCTTGATTTCGACGTCGTCCTTGACACCCGGGCGCGCTGGGAGGGTCAAAGCAGTCTTCGCCTTGATCGCGATGCGACCACCTCGAGCCCCTTCACCGCGGTGGCGCAATCCATTGACGCGACGCCCTACCGCGGGCGCACCATACGCTTCAGGGCGGCGGCACGGGCCGCTCCGGGTCGCGCGTCGGTCCCCTCCGGTGCCGGGCTCTGGCTCCGGGTCGACCGCGAGGGCGGTGCCCGGGGCTTCTTCGACAACATGGGCGACCGGCCAATCCGCTCGCCGGTCTGGACGATCTATGAGGTGACCGGTCCCGTGGCCGAAGATGCCAACCGGATTACCGCGGGCTTTCTCCTTCAGGGTGCGGGGTCCGCCTGGATCGACGCCGCCAGTCTTGAAGTGGTCCCGGACGTTGCAGTCGGCGAGTCCTCGACAGTGCGGCCGTCGACCGAGGCCCTCGGAAATCTGGAAGCCTTCGCCAAACTGTATGGCTACGTGCGTTGGTTCTCTGCGGCGTCAGACCCATCGGATCCGCGCTGGACCACCATCGCCGTGGAGGGAGTTCGGGACGTCGAGGCGGCGCGGGGCCCGGACGATCTCGCCGGTCGTCTGCGTCGCTGGTTCGAGCCCATGGCCCCGGGCCTCGTCGTGGGGGACGCGCCGCTGGAGGCGACACCGTACGCTCGCGATCAGGCTGGTCTGTCCCGCTGGCGTCACACCGGGGTGGCCTTCAGCAGTCCCGTCTACCGGAGTGAGCGCACGCCCGCGGCGGAACCAGAAGTCTGGCGGAGCGATCTCGTCGGTGGTTTCGCCGTCTCCCTGCCCGTGACCGCCGTGGTTCCGGACGGGCCGGTCGCCCGCGCGAGCGGTCACTCGCCAAACTCCGGCTTACCGGAGGACCGGGCGGTGCGCCTGGCCGGGATCGTCATCGCCTGGAACGTGTTTCGCCATTTCTACCCCTATTTCGACGACGACGGTCGGGCGTGGGACGCAGGTCTTGCCGGCTGGCTGGCCGATGCGGCCGCCGCGCCCGGGGACCGTGCCTACAGGGTGGTGCTCGAGCGGATGGTGGCCAGAACTCAACGACGGGCACGGCAATGTCGGCCCCTCGACGGAAGCCTTCGCGCTGCCCCTCGTCTGGCAGAGGGTCGAGGGAGCACTCGTCATCACCGGACTCCCGTCGGGGGCCGACCCGGGGCTGAGTATTGGCGATGTGGTTCTGGCGGTCGAAGGCCAGCCGATCGCTGAGCGTCTGGCGGAAAAGCAGGCGCTGGTGTCAGCGTCGACGGATGACCGTCGCGTCCTGCTGGCTGCGGAACGTCTGTCGCGCCGCGAGACGGCCACGCCGGTGGCGCTGGAGATTTAGCGGGATGATGGCGAACGAAGCCGTATCTCCGTCCGGCCTGTCCCGGTTGACCGGATGGCCGATGTCCTGGCCGAACCCCGACCGGCCCCCATCACCTGGCTTCCCGAGGGGACCTGGTATTTCGACCTGACACGGCTGGATAACGCGACGTTGAGCGAAGCGCTCACGCTGGTGCAGCCGGCACAGGCCGTGATCTTCGATGTTCGCGGATACCCAAGAGGCATCGACCCCGGCTTCCTCGGCCATCTGTCCGCGTCCGAAATCAGCAGGCCGCCGTTTCGAATTCCGGTCGACCTGCTGCCGGAGGCGCGCGCCCGGTCATGGAAGACCGTCGGCTCGCCTGTCGACCCTGTGGCTCCGCTGTTCAGCGGGCGGATCGCCTTTCTCACCGATGCCCGCGCGATCAGCTATGCCGAGACGCTGCTCGCCATGGTCGCCGGTCATGACCTCGGCGATATCGTGGGCTCCCCCACCGCCGGCACCAACGGCAACAACAATCCCTTCACCCTGCCGGGTGGCTATCTCATCGGCTGGACGGGCATGGTCGTCCTGAACCATGACGGCACCCCGCTTTCGGGCCACGGCATCACACCCACCGTCCCCGTGTCGAGAACGCTCGCCGGCGTCAGATCCGGCCAGGACGAGGTTCTCGCTCGCGCCGTCGAAACCGTCACCTCGCCGGCGCGCTGACCGGCGCGGGCCTGATCGCCGGCACCGGTTCAATCGGCTGCGGGGCAGTCCAGCGGTTCCCGGTAGGAGACGGCAGAGGGATCGAGCCTGCGGGCCGTGGTCATCTCCGCCTCGGCTTCGTCGCAGCGTCCGATCGATGCCAGCGCCGTAGCATAGCTGTGGCGGAAGGCGGCTTCGTCCGGCATCTGCTCGATCGCGCGCTGACAGAAGCCGATCGCCTCCTGGCCCCGGTCCGCAAGCGTCAGATAGTAGCACTGGTTGTTCAGCAGGCCCGGATGATCCGGGCTTCCGGCCAGGGCCTGGGCGTTGTGATCCAGCGCACCGTCGAGATCACCGAGGTTTTTCAGGACGGAAGCGCGCTGGGAATGTCCGACCCAGTCGGTCACGGGCAGGCGCTGGAACGCTGCCAGGGCCGGAGCGAATGCTGGGTCGTTGCCCATCTTCAGCAAGGGCAGGATCAACGTCAGGATCAGGCCGCGGGGCTCGTCGTCGACGGAATACAGGCCCCGGGTTTCGGGCGGGAGGGTCGGGTCCTCCGACAGCAGCCGCCACGCCATCCGCGCATCCTCCAGCGCCTCCTTGTCCCGACCGACACGGCGATAGGCATCGCCCCGGAAGGCGTGGAAATGCGCATCGGAGGACACGGTCTGGCCGGGCTGTCGCGCCGCATCGTACAGACGAACAGCCTCGGCGAAATTCCGCGCCAGATAGGCCCGGGTGCCCAGGTTGATCATGGCCCAGCTGTAGGCCGGGTCGCCCGGGGCAGTGGCGTCGGCACAGGCCTGGTAGTCGGCGGTCCGGCAGGCCGGCGGGAGCTGAATTTCCGTGGCCTGAAGAGGCGGGGCTGTGGCCAGGGCCAGGGCCAGGCTGAGAAATGACATCACACCCTCACCAGCTTCAGGTCCTGATAGTCGTACGAGAAGTCGATGTCGGGCGAGACGCCCTTGACCGTGGCCCGCACCGGGCGACCGTCCTCGATCTCGAAGGTGATGAAGGCGTCCTCCTCGCGCTTGTCGGCAAAGCGGGTGCGCATCATCTCGCCGTCATAGGGTTCCAGCGGCCCCTGCAGGGCCGGATTGTGGGTGAAGCTGAGCCACAGTTGCAGGTCGCGCGCCTCGATGGTGACATCCCCGTACCAGGGGTCGCGCCAGGTCCCGGCATAGGCCGACAGCGGCAGGGACGGCGGCGCTCCGGCGGCCTGTTTCGCATCGATCTCGATGGCGGCGGCCAGCGACTTTTCGATGCTCTCGGCATTGCGGCGCACCGAGTTCGGCGATCCAGTCGAAACCGGTCTTGGCCATGCAGATGTCGGTGATGCCCGAGCGCAGCGCCCGCAGCAGATAGCTCTCCTCAGCATTGGAGAAGACGGCGAAGCCGGTGTTGCGGCCGGGGATCAGCATCGTCGCCGAAATGCCGCCGGGCGAGCCGCCGCCGTGGCTGATCAGCCGTTCGCCGCGATAGTCCTGGACCTGGAAGCCCATGGCATAGGTCGAGGCGATGGCGCGGCCGGGCAGGGCGGCGGTCGGCCCCTCGGACGAGGTGACGATGACATTGGGTCGCCACATCTCCTTCGCCGTCTCCTCCGAGAACAGCCGGCTGCCGTCGGGCAGGGCCCCCATGGCCAGCCGCACGCCGATCCATCTGGCCCAGTCGGCGGAGCTGGCGCAGAGGCCGCCCGCCGCCGCCGCTGAATCCCAGTTCCAGATGTCCGCGATCGAGTCGGCGATCGGCCGCATCGGCCCCTGATAGCGCAGCGGCGGCCCGGTGCGGGCGTGCGGCAGGGCCGATTTCTCCGGGTCGGCCAGGCTGGCCATCGGCACGGTATCGCCCATGCCGACCCGGTCGAGAATGCGCGTCTGGACGAAGTCCTCCCAGCGCTGGCCCGAGGCCGCGGCCAGCACCTGACCCGCCACCACGAACATCAGGTTGCAATAGTGGTAGCCGGCCCGGAACCCGTATTCGATCGGCACAAAGGCCACCCGCGCCATCACCTGCTCGCGGCTGCGGTCGCTGTTGGGCCAGAACAGCAGATCGCCGGCCCCCAGTCCGAACCCGGCCCGGTGGCTCAGCGTATCGCGCACGGTGATCCGCTCGCCGATCACCGGGTCCGACAGGGTGAAACCGGGCAGATAGGTGCGCACCGGCTCGTCCCATTTCACCCTGCCCTCATCGACCATCATGGCCAGGCCGGCGGCGGTGACGTTCTTGGTGTTGGAGGCGATGGCGAACAGGGTCCGGTCATTGACGCGCCGGGCCTCGCCCATCTTCCGCACGCCATAGCCGCGCGTCAGGATCGCCTCGCCGTCCCGGACCAGCGCCACCGCCAGGCCCGGCTGGTCGGGAAAGGCTTCCAGACAGCGTTGCACATAGGCGTCGACCGCGGTGGCCAGATCGGCATGATCATTGGCCGCGTCCCGGGCCCAGGCCGACAGGGGGGCGAGGCTGACCGCCCCGGCGGCGGCAGAGCCGGCCAGGGCGGCGCGGCGGGTCAGGCGGATCGACATGCTCGGGGCTCCGGGACGAACGGGGCTGTGACGCTAGCCGTCCCCGAGCCGCCGCGCCAGCGCCTCAGCGGTCGCCGGTCGAGCGTGCGATCGCCGCCCGCATGCCCTCGGCGTGCAGCGCCCCGGACGGCGCGATCCGGGTGTTGGGCGTGTCGGCCGGGCCGACATCCGTCGTGCGGTCCTCGGGACCGCGCCAGGGATGGCTTTCCGCCTTGGCCGCGACCGCCTCACGCAGGTGGTCGGTGGCCGTGCTCGCCTTGCGACTGGCCCCGCGCGTATCGACCGCGGCGGCGACCCGGGCGATGGCCTCGGTCAGCAGCGCCTTCTTGTCGCGCGCGCCGGTGTCCGGTCCGGCGTTGGACCCCTCGGCCCGCGCCTGGCGGGTGCGGCTGCGGATCATCCGCTGGGCCCGGTCGCGGCGCGACCGCAGTCGCCGCAGCAGGTCGAGCCTTTCGCTGTGGTCCAGGCTGTCCAGCGCCTGGCTCTGCTGGATCATCTCGGCTTCGTCGCGGTCCAGGGGCCGGGTGGAAGGGGTTGCAGTCATGGCGTCTCTCCTTCTGGTCGTTGTCGGGGATGTCACAGAGGAAGCGCGCGGGAGGCTGTTGGCGTTCCCGTATTGCGACGCTTGGCCCCAGGCGCCGGGCCCGGCTCTTGTGCGGTTCGTCCGCCGCACCCATTTTCACGGTAACCGGACGACGGGTCGCCTGTTAGGGGGCCGTTGGCCAATATCCGCCTGACAGGGGATGCCCGACCATGAATCTCGACCTCTATTCCGACCGCGCCAAACAGGCGATCCAGTCCGCCCAGTCGCTGGCCCTGGCCCGCCGCCACCAGCAGTTCGCGCCCGAGCATCTGCTCAAGGTACTGCTGGAAGAGCGCGACGGCCTCGCCCGCAATCTGATCACCGCCGCCGGCGGTGATGCCGCGAAAGCCGAAACCGCCACCGAAACCGCCCTGAAGAAGCGCGCCCAGGTCAGTGGCGGCTCCGGCCAGCTGTATCTGGACGGCGACACCGCCCGCGTCTTCGCCACCGCGGAAGAGGCCTCGAAAAAGGCCGGTGACGCCTTCGTCACCACCGAACGCCTGCTGGCCGCCCTGCTGCGCGAGGGCGGGGTCGCGGCCCAGGTGCTCAAGTCGGTCGGGGTCACCGCCGACACCCTCGACGCAGCCGTCACCGACCTGCGCAAGGGCAAGACCGCCGACTCCGCCGGGGCCGAGGACGCCTATGACGCGCTGAAACGCTATGCCCGCGACCTGACCCAGGCCGCCCGCGACGGCAAGATCGACCCGGTCATCGGCCGCGACGAGGAGATCCGCCGCACCATCCAGGTGCTGGCCCGCCGCACCAAGAACAACCCCGTCCTGATCGGCGAACCCGGCGTCGGCAAGACCGCCATCGTCGAGGGCCTGGCCCTGCGCATCGTCAACGGCGACGTGCCCGAAAGCCTCAAGGACAAGACCGTGATGGCGCTCGACATGGGCAGCCTGATCGCCGGGGCCAAATACCGTGGCGAGTTCGAGGAACGGCTCAAGGCCGTGCTCAATGAGGTCACCGCCGCCGAGGGCCAGATCATCCTGTTCATCGACGAGATGCACACCCTGGTCGGGGCCGGCAAGGGCGACGGGGCCATGGACGCCTCCAACCTGCTCAAGCCCGCCCTGGCGCGTGGCGAGCTGCACGCCGTCGGGGCCACCACCCTCGATGAATATCGCAAGCACGTCGAAAAGGACGCCGCCCTGGCGCGCCGCTTCCAGCCGGTCTTCATCGAGGAGCCCAGTGTCGAGGACACCGTCTCGATCCTGCGCGGCATCAAGGAGAAGTATGAGGTCCACCACGGGGTGCGCATCTCCGACTCCGCCATCGTCGCCGCCGCCACCCTGTCGCACCGCTACATCACCGACCGTTTCCTGCCGGACAAGGCCATCGACCTGATCGACGAGGCCGGCAGCCGCGTGCGCATGGCCGTCGATTCCAAGCCCGAATCCCTCGACGAGATCGACCGCCGTCTGGTCCAGCTCAAGATCGAGCGCGAGGCCCTGAAGAAGGAGACCGACAAGGCCTCGAAGGACCGGCTCGAAAAGCTGGAGGACGAGATCGCCGAGCTCGACGCCGAGTCCGGGGACCTGACCGCCCGCTGGAAGGCGGAAAAGGAAAAGGTCGGCCAGGGGGCCCAGCTGCGCGAGACCCTCGACCGCCTGCGCGCCGAACTGGTCTCGGCCCAGCGCGCCGGTGACCTGGCCCGCGCCTCCGAGATCGCCTACGGCCAGATCCCCGGCATCGAGAAATCGCTGGCCGAGGCCGAGGCCAACGAGACCGACAAACAGGGCCCCCTGACGCCCGAGGTCGTCGACGCCGAACAGATCGCCCAGGTCGTCAGTCGCTGGACCGGCGTGCCCGTCGACAAGATGCTGGAGGGCGAGCGCGAGAAACTGCTGGCCATGGAGGAGGCGCTCGGTAAACGCGTGGTCGGCCAGGACGAGGCCCTGACCGCCGTGTCCGACGCGGTGCGCCGCGCCCGCGCCGGCCTCAACGACCCCAACCGCCCGCTCGGCTCCTTCCTGTTCCTCGGCCCGACCGGCGTCGGCAAGACCGAACTGACCAAGGCCCTGGCCGAATTCCTGTTCGACGACGAGGCCGCCATCACCCGGATGGACATGTCGGAATACATGGAAAAGCACAGCGTCAGCCGCCTGATCGGGGCCCCTCCGGGCTATGTCGGCTATGACGAGGGCGGGGCCCTGACCGAGGCGGTGCGTCGTCGCCCCTATCAGGTCGTGCTGTTCGACGAGGTCGAGAAAGCCCACCCCGATGTGTTCAACGTCCTGCTCCAGGTGCTGGACGACGGCCGCCTGACCGACGGCCAGGGAAGGGTCATCGACTTCAAGAACACCCTGATCATCATGACCTCAAACCTCGGCTCGGAATTCCTGTCGCAACAGGCCGAGGGCGAAACCGTCGACGCCGTGCGCCCGATGGTCATGGACTCGGTGCGCGCCCATTTCCGCCCCGAATTCCTCAACCGTATCGACGAGATCATCCTGTTCAGCCGCCTCGGCCGCGACCAGATGGCCGGCATCGTCCGCATCCAGCTGGGCCGTTTCGAACAGCTGCTGGCCGACCGCCGCCTGACCCTGGCCCTCGACGACGCCGCCCTCGCCTGGATCGCCGACCGCGGCTACGACCCGGTCTATGGCGCACGGCCCTTGAAGCGCGTGATCCAGAAAGACCTCGTCGACCCGATCGCGCGGAAACTGCTGGCCGGCGAGATCGAGGACGGGTCGGTGATCGGCGTGTCCGCCGGGGCCGACGGACTGGAGATCGGGAAGGTGCGGGTGCATTAACCCACCCCTTCTGCTGTCGTCATCCCGGGGCAAGCGGCGCAGCCGCGCCGACCCCGGGACCCAGCGGCGCGGTCGCGTCAGCGATCGCGAAACCGCCGCACCGTGCCAGACTGTTTCGCGCTTGCGCGCGCCGCTGGGTCCCGGGGTTCGCTGCGCGCCCCCGGGATGACGACAGCGGGGGCGGGGACGGGAAAGCGCCGCCTTCTAATCATCGCTTTCGAAATGTCGCACGAGCCGCTCCAGAACACCCAAGGCGGCACTCTGACGGGTCTTGAGTGCATCGGACGCCAAGGCCTTGATTTCCGCCCGACGGATTAGCTCTCGGGTCAAGGTGTGACCGCGCCGGTCTTTCATGATCAGCCGGCTAAGGTCGCGATGGAGGCGGTCGTTCTCACCGGTCAACTGATCGACCCGCTGCCGGAAATCCTCGCCGTCATAGCCAGCCCATTCCGCAGTTACCGCTTTCGCCCCGAGGACTGCTGTCGTGCCCGCGAACACGTCGTGAATCTCCGCGCGATCAGGGAAGACGATGACCTCGAACTCTTCGCCAAGTTTTTCGGCGACCTCCGCCTCCTTAAAGCTCGCGGCCTCGAACTTCACAACAAGGACGACCTCGTCGCCGGGCTTGGTGGAGAAGGTGAAGGGATAGAGGCGAAATTCGACGTCGCGGCCTGGCGCAGTGATGCGGCCAAGGACGCCATAGAACTCCGTGCCTTTCGCGCTCTTGCCCATAGACCCCTGCTCCAATCCTAGGGAACACGATCACATTAGCGGAAGCGGGTGTGCGATCCAGAACGGTGTGGCTGGCTCTGCCGCGTTCTCCCCTTCTGCTGTCGTCATCCCGGGGCAAGCGGCGCAGCCGCGCCGACCCCGGGACCCAGCGGCGCGGTCGCGTCAGCGATCGCGAAACCTGTCCGCCGCATTGTGCCAGACCGTTTCGCGCGCCGCGCGCCGCTGGGTCCCGGGGTTCGCTGCGCGCCCCCCGGGATGACGAAAGCGGGACGGGGGGATGACGCCGTGTGAAATAACTCATAGGTTGTGCGCATGGTCACGCGTCGCACCTTCATCGCGACCTATATCATGGCCAGCAAGCGCAACGGCACCCTCTATACGGGCATGACCGCCAACCTGCAGGCGCGGGTCTGGCAGCATCGCAACGGCACCTTCGACGGTTTCACCCGACAGAACCGCTGCACCCGGTTGGTCTGGTTCCAGCGCTTCGCCTGGGTGGTCGAGGCGATCCGGCGGGAGAAGCAGATCAAGGAATGGAAACGCGACTGGAAGCTGGCCCTGATCGAGCGTGACAACCCCGACTGGCGTGATCTGGCGGCGGACTGGTTTGTTGACATCGACCCCGACTGGACCCCGTCGCAAGAGCCGGACTGACGGCCCCTCTCTGCTCTTGTCATCCGTCGGCGGAACTCTCTCCGCTCAGCCGACCTTCTCCGGCTTGCGGTCCAGCCCCTGGCGCAGCATCCGGTTGATGCGCGACTGCCAGCCCTTGCCGCCGGCCTTGAAGGCCGCGACCACGTCCTGATCGAGGCGGATATAGACCGGCACCTTGGTCGGGGCCTTCTGTGCCCCCCAGGTTTTCGGAAAGGCCGCCTGTTCCGCCTCGGACAGGCTGGTCGCGTCCCCGGCGCGCGCGAAGTCCTCGTCGGTCCATTCCGGGTTCGGCCTGTTATCGGACATAGCGGTCGATCTCCTTTTGATGGGCCCGGCGCAGGCTCCATCATGACCTAAAGATCAAGTTTTTTGTATACACGATTTGCTTCCTGTATGCCCCCCTCACACCCCCCGCTTCAAGATCGCCGTCAAACTCCCGTCGCTCTCCAGCATCACCACCTCGGCCTCGACCATGTCACGGCCGCCGGCGGCGCGGAAGGCGCTCAGCAGCTCGTTTTCGGTGAGCCGTTCGCGCCGCAGCGCCGCCGCCACCGGGACGCCGTCGCGCACCAGCAGTGTCGGGTCGGCCCGCACCCCGCGCCGGATCCAGCCCCAGCGGATCGACGACCAGGTGACCAGATATTGCAGCCCGATCAGGCTGGCCATCGCCACCAGCCCCTCGGCCACGGCCACGTCCGTGTTCAGCAGGGTCGTCGCCAGGATCGAGCCCAGCGCCACCGTCACCACCAGGTCAAAGGCGTTCAGCTTGGACAGGGTGCGCTTGCCCGACAGGCGCAGGAACAGCACCAGCCCGACATAGGCCGGCACCGCCACCAGCGCCGTCCGCCCCAGCCCCGGCCAGCCCTGAAACAGCATGTCGTCCATCGCCTCACCCTCCTGTGGTTCCCACAGCGAACGGGCCGGGCCGGGGAGGGTTCACACAAAGCCCCTCTCCCGGGGGGAGCCATCGGTTGGGGTGAGGGGTTACGGTGGTCCCGGCGGCGCACTGTAACCCTCACCCTTTGCGCGCCGGAATGCGCGCATAAATGCTGTCGTCATCCTCCGGCAAGCCGCGCCTGCGCGGCGCTGACCGGGGGACCCAGCGGCGCGCGGAGTGCGATCTGTTCAGGCACAATCTCAAGCCCCTCTCCCGGCGGGAGAGGGGTTGGGGAGAGGGCGTACGGTGCCACCATGATCGCACCGAAACCCCTCACCCTGTCGCGCAACCGCTCGCTGCGCTCACGGGCGCTCAAGCCCTCTCCCGCCGGGAGAGGGAAACAATGCGAGGTGTTTGCCAAAAACCCCCCTATCTCCCCTACCCAAACCCCAGCCCAAACAACCCCTTGCCCAAATCCTCCCGCAAAAAACCCGCCTCCCTTCCGACCTGCCCCATACTCCCCGGGTCCCGTCGCAAGGAAGGGCCGCCTGGCCTGCGACCTGGTGTGTGGCGGGAGTGGGGGAGCGGGGTCAGGGTCGGGTGAGGATAGCCCGGCCGCTCCGGGGACCGTGGCACAGGCACGGCCCGCCCGCGGCGATCGTCACGGCTAGAGCATGACCTCTTTTGACGGAATTGGGATTTCCCAAATCGGTAGCGATCTGATTTATCATTCGTGCTGGATGGAGGCCAGCATGTATGACAGCTCCCTATTCGGTTGATCTTCGATCGCGTGCCTTGGCGCGCAAGGCGGCCGGCGAGACGCACCGGGAAATCGCGGCAGCTCTTCGGATCAGTCCGTCGTGTCTGTCGAAATGGGCGCGTCATGAACGCGAGACCGGGTCTCTGGAACCGGCCCGGATCGGCGGCTGCAAGCCCCGAACGCTTTCGGGCGAGGTGGCCGCGTGGCTGCGAGAGCGGATCGCCTCGGGCCCGATCACGCTGCGGGGGCTGACGGCCGAGTTGGCCGAGCGGGGGATCAAGACCCAGCCCCGCGCGGTGTGGGTGTTCCTGCATGCCGAGGGTTTCAGCTTCAAAAAAAACCCTGCTGCCCGAGGAGCAGACGCGGCCTGACGTGGCGCGTAAACGCACGCGCTGGAAGGCGTATCAGGGCCGGATCGACCCGTCCCGGTTGGTGTTTCTGGACGAGACCTGGGTCAAGACCAACATGGCCCCACTCCGAGGATGGGGTCCGCGCGGTCGTCGGCTGAAGGCCCACGCCCCCTTCGGCCACTGGAAGACCCAGACCTTCATCGCCGCCCTGCGTCACGACCGCATCGACGCGCCCTGGGTGATCGACGGGCCGATCAACGGCGAGCTGTTCCGGGTCTATGTCGAGGAAGTTCTGGCCCCAACCCTGAAGCCCGGCGACGTCGTCGTGCTCGACAATCTGGGCAGCCACAAGGGCAAGGCCGCGCGCGCCGCCGTCCGGGCCAGGGGAGCCCATCTGATCTTTCTGCCGCCCTACAGCCCGGACCTGAACCCGATCGAACAGGTCTTCGCCAAGCTCAAACACCTGATGCGAAAGGCCCAGCCCCGAGACGTCGAGGCCACATGGCGAAAGGTCGGTCAGCTCCTTGAGCTCTTCACACCCAACGAATGTGCCAGTTACCTCGTCAACTCTGGATATGGTTCCGTATGAACGAATCCCTGCTCTAGGCGGTAAGACCGTCGCCAACCGCGAGCTCGCCGAAAACCCCCACGCGGAGCGTCAGCCTTCGTCGAAACGGTAACATCCAAGATCTCCGGGCGCAGGCCCGGCGCTCCGCCCGCCCTTCCATCCCCGCCGCCATAAACCGGCGCGGCCCATGGCCATGCGTGGCCGGGCCATGTCCGCCATATCAGGGAGCGTTGTCCTGTCCGGCACCAAATGCCTGAAAATCCGCCCGCGCCCACCCACGGTCGAAGACGAGGCCGAGTGCGAACGGCTGCGGGCGCGGACATCCTGCGTCGCATCGTCGAGATGAACCGCGAGGCCGAGGAGGCCCGCATCGGCGGCCCGGTGCCCCCCGACTGGGATGGAACGGTCGGGCGCGATGACCCGGACTCCCGGTCCTGACCGGCCCGCCCGGACCGTGACGGGCCTGAGTGCGCGCCGGCCCCCTTGGGCAGGTGCTGTTTCTCGTGCCGGCCGACGCGGGTCACCAGGGTCTGGCTGGCGGCGTTCATGCCGGTCAGCACCACCTCGGCCCCCGGCGGCGATAGCGGAACACCACCTTGTCGACGGCGGCGGCCCCGGTCAGGTCCCACAGATGGGCGTCGGTCATGTCGATCCCTCCACCCGGGTCGGATGGCCGTGATGTTCGAAGGCGGCGGCGAACACATCGGCCGAGGCGAAGAACAGCTGGCCGCTGACCGCGTAGCGCAGCTCGCCCTCGGGCGAGTTGACCTCGGTCACCACCACCGTCTTGCCGACCTTGCGCATGAAGAATACCGCCGACAGGATCACCCCCAGCACCACCCCCTTGGACAGATCATGGGTGGCGACCACGGTGCCGGTGGTGGCCAGCATCACGATCGATGACTGCATCGGCGTCTCGCGCAGCTTCAGCATCGAGCCCCAGTCGAAGGTGCCGACCGAGACCATGATCATCACCGCCACCAGCGCCGCCATCGGGATGACCGCGACCGAGTCCTGCAGCACCAGGATCAGGAACAGCAGGAACACCCCGGCCCACAGGGTCGACAGCCGCCCGCGCGCGCCGCTGGTCACATTGATGATCGACTGGCCGATCATGGCGCAACCGGCCATGCCGCCGAACAGCGGCGACAGGATGTTGGCGATGCCCTGGCCGCGCGTCTCGCGGTCCTCGTCCGAATGGGTGTCGGTGATGTCGTCGATCAGATTGGCGGTCAGCAGCGATTTAAGCAGGCCGACGAAGGCCAGGGTCGCGGCGACCGGCGCGATGATGCTGAACGTCTCCCACGTCAGCGGCACCTGCGGCAGGTGGAACGACGGCAGGGTCGAGGGCATCTCGCCCATGTCGCCGACGGTGCGCACGTCCAGTCCCATCCACACGGCAAAGCCGCTCAGCACCACAATGGCCACCAGCGGCGATGGCACCGCCTTCGTGATCCGCGGCAGGCCATAGATGATCACCAGTCCGGCCGCGACCATGGCGAAGGTCTGCCAATTGGCCCCGATCAGTTCCGGCATCTGGGCCAGGAAGATCAGGATCGCCAGCGAGTTGACGAAGCCGGTCATCACCGACTTGGAGAACGAATTCGATGTAGCGCCCCAACCGCAGAAGGCCGACGCCGACCTGGAAGATCCCGGTCAGGATCGAGGCGGCGAACAGATATTCCAGCCAGCAATATAATTAAAATCCACGTCAAGGGCGCCCAACATA
>JAUCCG010000076.1:0-23814 GCA_034676465.1 Brevundimonas sp.
CAGAACCCCGTTGGCCAGGCTCAGCCCGGTGTCGAACGGATCGTCCATATGCAACATGTCGGCGTCGCGCTCGGGGAAGATGGCATGGTTCTGTCCGGCCAGCCGGAAGCCGCCCTCCCCGCCCAGGGCGACAGCGAGGATGCGCGGGTTGATGTTCGAGTCCGGCAGGCCCTCGCGGGAAATGATCTTCTGCGGATCGGTCCGGCGCAGCACGAAGGCCAGGTCCGGTACACCGTCACGGCTGATGTCCCCTTCAACGGCCTGCTCCAGCCGCCAGCCCGCAGGGACGAAGGCCGAAGCCGACGCGCCCTGTGCCGCCAGACGCGGGATGCCGGGGGCGACGTCCGGGGTCGGTGCGGCCGTCGCTGGCACCGAACCGGCGGGCGTGTCCGTGGCGGGTTCGACCGCAGGACCGCAGCCGGAAAGACTGACAGCCGTGGCCGCCGTCAGGACAAGCAGGAAATTGTTCATGGTGAGAAGCCCTCCGGCGGTGACGGTAGTCGAGGTGCCCTTCCCGAACTCAAGTCGATGCCGGCGGGTCGGCGGGTCTGCAGATGACAGTGGATTTCCCCGTCGAAGCGGGTGACGATCCGCACCGGCATACTGACGTCGGACCGCGAGGGTCCGCGAAGGGGTGACTCCGGTCGGGGCGGAACATTTGAGTGATCACGACAAGACCGACCCCATGATCGGCGCAGACACCGCGCCGTCGCCCGGCCATGGCCCGGGCTCAGGCATCGTCAGCTGGATCTGCAGCACCGGCCTGAAACTGTCCGGCTGGACCGTTCGTGGCGAATGGCCCGTGCTGGACAAGGCCGTGGCCATCGTCGCGCCCCACACGTCCAACTGGGACGGTCCCATCCTGCTGGCCGCGGCGGGCTGTTTTCGCGTCAAACCCAAATGGCTGGGCAAGGCCAGCCTGGGCACGGGTCCGTTCGCCGGACTGCTCAAATGGCTGGGTTGTATCCCGATCGACCGGTCCGCCGGCCAGGATGTGGTCAGGACCGTCCGCGATGTGTTCCTCGCCCACGACCGCATCGTTCTCGGCCTGGCCCCGGAGGGGACCCGCAAGCTGACCCTGGCGTGGCGGTCGGGCTTCTACCATATCGCCTGCGCGGCCGGCGTGCCGATCATCATCGGCGTGATCGACTATCGCACCCGCACCGTCAGCCTTCCGGCCGTGTTCCATCCGACCGGCGACTATGCCGCCGACCTCATGCGGATCCAGAGTTACTATCGCGATGCCGTCGGCCGGAACCCGGACCAGACCCAGTGTGGCACCGGGGCCTTCCCGCCCGCACCTGACGACATCTAGGTCCCGCGCGGCTTGACCCGGTTGGTCGGCGGGGCCTCGGCCGGGTTTTCGGGCCAGGGATGGCGCGGATAACGGCCCCGCATCTCGGCCCGCACGGCCGTCCAGCTACCGGCCCAGAAGCCCGGCAGGTCCCGGGTCACCTGCACCGGCCGCCGTGCCGGCGACAGCAGGGCCAGGGTCAGCGCCACACGTCCGCCGCCGACCATCGGATGGGCCGTCACCCCGAACAGTTCCTGCACCCGGATATCGACCCGGGGTCCGCCCTCGGCGGCATAGTCGATGGCGGCGCTGCCCAGCGGCGTGGTCAGTCGCGCCGGGGCCAGATCGTCGAGCGCCCTGTGCCGGTCCCACGGCACCAGCGTGCGTAAGCCCTGCTCCAGCGCCGCATCCCCGATCGCCGCCAGCGATTTCGCCGACTCCAGCAACGGCCACAGCCAGGCGTCGCGCGCCGCCAGCAGTCCGGCATCCGTCACATCGGGCCAGTCCGCGTCCAGCGTCCGCAAGAATGCCAGTCGTGCCCGCAGGGCGGCGGCCCGTTCGCCCCAGTCCAGGGTCGACAGCCCGCCCGCCTCAACCTCGGCGCGCAGCGCCGCGCTGATTTGCGCTCGGTCCGGCGCGCCGGTGATCCTCTCGTCAACGACGATGGCGCCCAGCCGCCGGATGCGCCGCATCACCATCCGGCCCGAGGGCTCCTTCACCAGCCGGTCCTCGACCGTCACCCGGTGTTCCAGCGTCGTGGGATCGAGCGGGGCGGCAAGGCGGATGCGATCGCGCGCGTCGCCGCCGCCCATCTCGGCGACCGCCAGCCAGGACTCCCGCGCCAGCGGTTCGGTCGGGTCGAGAAAGGCCCCGCGGCCCGAGGCCAGCAACACCTCGCCCGGCCTGCCCCGCGCCCGCGCCACCCGCTCGGGGAAGGCCTCGGCCAGCAGGGTGCCGGGATCGCCCGTGCCGCCCTTGCCGCCGCCCGCCGCCCGGGCCCAGCGCTCGGCCAGGGTCATCGCATCGCGGGCGCGTTGCGAACGATCCTGCCGCAACTGCCGCAGCCGCTCGCCCAGATCCGGGTCCCTGCCGCCCAGCCCCGGCTCGCTCAGAATCGCGGCGATCCGTCCGCCGGTCAGGGCGTCACCGGCGTCCGAGGCTACCGCCACCAGATGGGCCAGCCGCGGCGTCAGCGGAATCCGGATCAGTCTGCGGCCATGGCCAGTCAGATTACCCTCCCCGTCCAGCGTCCCCAGCCGGGTCAGCACCGCGCGGGCCTCGGCGAACGCCCCGGCCGGTGGCGCATCCAGCAGGGCCAGTCCGTCGGACGTGCGCGTCCCCCAGCGCGCCAGGTCGAGCGCGAACCCGGTCAGATCGGCCTCCAGCATCTCGGGCCGTTGATGCGGGACCAGACCCCGGGTCTGTTCCTCGTCCCACAGCCGGTAGCAGACGCCCGGTTCGGTCCGCCCCGCCCGGCCACGCCGCTGCTCGGCCGACGAGCGACTGACCCTGACCGTCGCCAGCCGCGTCAGGCCGCTGGACGGCTCAAAGCGCGGCACCCGCGACAGACCGCCGTCGATCACCACCCGCACGCCTTCGATGGTCAGACTGGTCTCGGCCACCGAGGTGGCCAGCACCACCTTGCGCCGCCCGACCGGGGACGGCTCCAGCGCCTTGTCCTGCTCGGTCTTGTCCAGCGCGCCGTACAGCGGCACCACGTCGACCGCCGGATCGCGCAACCGCGCCTTCAGGACCCGGACCGTACGGTAAATCTCGCCCTGCCCCGGCAGGAAGGCCAGCACCGAACCGGTCTCCTCGCCCAGCGCCTGCATCACAGCCCGCGCCATGGCATCTTCCAGCCGCTCCAGCGGATTGCGCCCGACATAGCGGGTCTCGACCGGGAACATCCGGCCCCGGGCCTCGATCACCGGCGCGCCGTTCAGCAGACGCGCCACCCCGATGATGTCCAGCGTCGCCGACATCACCAGCAGCCGCAGGTCCTCGCGCAACACCGACTGACTGTCCCGCGCCAGCGCCAGCCCGAGATCGGCGTCGAGACTGCGTTCGTGGAAATTCGTCGAACAGCACCGCCCCGATCCCCTCCAGCCCGGGATCGTCGAGGATCATCCGGGTGAACACCCCTTCGGTGATCACCTCGATGCGCGTGTCCGGTCCGATCCGGCTCTGCAGTCGGGTGCGATAACCGACCGTCTGTCCCGGCGTTTCGCCGAGGGTGTGCGCCATCCGCTCCGCCGCAGCCCGCGCCGCCAGCCGCCGGGGTTCCAGCACCAGGATTTTACCGCCCGCCAGCCAGGGCTGATCCAGCAATGCCAGCGGCACGACCGTCGTCTTGCCCGCCCCCGGCGGGGCAGCCAGCACGGCCGTGTTGCACGCTGAAAGTGCGGCCTTCAGGTCTTCGAGAACGGCGTGAATGGGCAGCATATCGTGGGTCTAGCCGTATCGGTCCGGATCGCGAAAACCCGTCGTGTTTTCGCTCGACATAAATCGCATTGTCAGCCGACCCCGACCCCGCTAGCGTCCGCGTCATTGAAGGCGATCCGGGGAGGATTTGCCGCATTTTAGGGGCGAGACTCAATGTCCGCAGAAGGCCTCAGGCCTAAGGGGAACCGCCTGTTCCTCAAGAAATCCGTAGCCCAGATCCAGAAAGAAGCCGCCAAGAGCGAGCTGAAACGGTCCCTGGGTCCCATCAACCTCATGAGCCTGGGTATCGGTGCCATTATCGGTGCCGGTATTTTCGTGCTGACCGGCCAGGTCGCCGCCGACTATGCCGGCCCGGCGATCATGCTGTCCTTCGTCGCCGCCGGCATCGCCGTCGCGCTGGCGGGTCTGTGCTACGCCGAACTGGCTTCGACCATGCCGGTGTCGGGCTCGGCCTACACCTATGCCTACGGGACCCTGGGTGAGGTCTTCGCCTGGATCATGGGCTGGCTGCTTGTCCTGGAATACGGCATCGCCGCTTCGACCGTCGCCGTTGGCTGGTCCGGTTATGTCGTGTCGATCATGGGCGATTTCGGCCTGTCCCAGACCCTGTTCCCGGCCATCCAGTACGCCGGTCAGGAGGGTGCCATGTGGGCCACCCCGATGATCGAGGCCGTCCGCGCCGAGCACGGCACGGCCCTGGCTGCGACCGGCACCTTCAACCTGGTGGCCGCCATCGGCATCGCTGCCGTGTGCAGCCTGCTGGTGCTGGGTGTCAGTGAGTCGGCGAACGTGAACAACATCATCGTCATCATCAAGATCGCGGTGCTGCTGACCTTCATCGGGGTCGGCATCGCCTATGTGAACCCCGACAACTGGCACCCGTTCATCCCCGCCGCCGACCCGGCCGTACCCGGTCGCTACGGCTATGACGGCATCATGCGGGGGGCGGCGATCATCTTCTTCGCCTACGTCGGCTTCGAGGCGGTCTCGACCGCTGCGGCCGAGGCCAAGAACCCGTCCAAGGACGTGCCGATCGGCATCCTGGGAGCCCTGATCGTCTGCACGCTCATCTATATGGCCGTCGCCGCCGTCATGACCGGCGTCGTGCCCTATGCCGAGCTCAGCAGCCCGGCTCCCGTCGCCGTCGCCATCGACCGCATGGGCCTGCACTGGGCCGATGTACCGCTGGCGGCCGCGCCGGGCGGTCAGCTGAAATCTGATCAGCTTCCTGGTCAAGATCGGGGCCATCACCGGCCTCAGCTCGGTCATGCTGGTGCTGTGCTACGGCCAGACCCGCATCTTCTACACCATGGCCCGGGACGGTCTGCTGCCGCGCGTCTTTGCCGTCATCCATCCGAAGTTCCGTACGCCCTGGCTGGGCACCATCCTGCTGGGCGTGCTGATCGCGGTCACCGCCGCCTTCCTGCCGATCAGCCTGCTGGGGCAACTGGTATCGTTCGGCACGGCCGTGGCCTTCTCCATCGTCTGCCTGTCGGTGATCTATCTGCGGGTCAAACATCCCGATCTGCCGCGGCCGTTCCGGGTGCCCGGTGGCATCTTCACCGCGGCCCTCGGCATCGCCGCCTGCATGTATCTGGCCTGGAAGAATTTCCAGCCGATGGTGGAATCGGCCTTCCCGACCCAGGCCCAACTGGCCGCCGGTGCCGTCGCCGATCCCCTGACCCTGCAACTGCTGGGGGGCTACGCCGCCGTCGGGGCCGTGATCTATATCATCTACGGCTTCTGGCACTCCAAGCTGGCCAAGGGCATCGACATCACCGAGGAGTTGTTGATGAACTCCCCGGCCGCCGCCTTCGGTGAAGGCGTCGACAACATCAAGGAAGACTGACCCCTCAACCGGTCGGTTGCGAGAGAGAGGCCCGGGAGCGATCCCGGGCTTTTTCGTGGACCGGGCTCTCGAAGGCCGGTCGACGCGTGGCGGGTATGGATCCCGGACCGGCTTGAACGCGGCCTTGGCAGTCGCCCGCCGGGTTCGTCGAGATCCACAGCGGTCCCGGGACCGGATCGACTGTGCCCGACCTCAGGAGGCTGGTTGTCCCGGGGCGCAGCCTCCGGCGCGTCCCTTGCGACGGTTTCCGGGCTACCGCGCAAACGAAAGCGGCCCGGACAGGGTCCGGGCCGCTCCTTCGTACCGGGTCGTCAGGTTCAGCCCAGCAGTTGCGGGAACAGGCCGATGATCAGGATGGCGGCCACGGCCAGCGGGCACAGCCAGGCGATCAGGAAACGCCAGGCCGTCAGCCCGGCCCCCTTGAGGCCGGTCTCGCCGTTGACCAGCTTCCGGTCCGCCACCCAGCCGATGAAGATGGCGGTGACCAGACCTGACAGCGGCAACAGCAGGCGGCCGCTCACTCCGTCAATGGCGTCGAACCAGGTCGCGTCCTCGAAACCCGGCACGCCGGCCATCGGCCGCTGATCCGCCAGGATGTTGAATGACAGGGCCGACAACAGGCCGATCAGGAACACCAGCAGGCCGATGCTCCAGGCCGCCTTGACCCGGGACACGCCGAATTTCTCCGTGACCCAGCCGACCGAGATCTCCAGCAGCGACACCGATGAGGTCAGGGCCGCGAACAGGGCCAGAACGAAGAAGGCCAGGCCGACGATCGCGCCGCCCGGCATGGCGTGGAAGGCCGCCGGCAGGGTCTGGAACATCAGGGTCGGGCCGGCATTCGGCTCCATGCCGACGCTGAACACGATCGGGAAGATGGCCAGGCCGGCGATGATGGCCACGGCCGTGTCCGCGAAGGCGATCATGCCCGACGTCTGGGCCATGTTGGTGTCGCGCGAGGCGTAGGCCCCGTAGGCGATCATGGCGCCGCCGCCCAGGCTGAGCGAGAAGAAGGCCTGACCCAGGGCCGAGCTGAGCACGCCGGGCTCGAGAACTCGCCCGAAATCCGGTGTGAACAGAAAGGCCAGGGCCGCGCCGAAATCGCCGGTGATGGCCGCGTAGATGGTGATGGCGATCAGCAGGAAGAAGAAGGCGGGCATCAGCCAGGTAGCCGCCACCTCGATGCCGCCCTTGACCCCGCGGGCCACGATCCAGGTGGTCACGACGACGAAGGCCAGTTGCAGGCCGACCAGCAGAACCGGATTGGCGAACAGGGTCGGCATCAACTGCCGGATCTGCTCGACGGAATCGTTCGCATAGGCACCGGCCAGTGGCGTTCCGGCCGAAACCGCGCCGACCAGATCGGCGGCGCTGGTGCCGATGAAATAGACGACCCAGCCGGCGACCACGCAATAGAAGGTCAGGATAGCGGTATTGGCGATCAGGCCGATCACCGCCAGCAGGCTCCACGCCGGGCTCGCCTTCGATTCCCGGGCCAGATAGACGGCGCTGCCGATGGTCGAGCGTTGACCATGCCGTCCGATCAGGCTCTCGGCCAGCAACAGCGGCATGGCAATCAGGACGACACAGAGGATGTAGAGCAGGACGAAGGCCCCGCCGCCGTTGCTGCCGGCCTCGGTCGGAAAGCGCCACAGATTGCCCAGGCCGACGGCCGATCCGGTGGCCGCGAGGACAAACGCCCCCTTCGATGACCAATGCGCCCGTCCCGGCGCCGTAAGGTTTCCAGCCAACTGTCTACTCCCTTGTGGGCGGCGCGGTCGAAACCGGCTGCCTCTTCTTTACAGGGGTACGGCGAGCGGCCCCCTCGAACAATCGCCCGGGCCGCGAACGGCCCGGGCGAACGGCAGGTTAGTCGTGATCCTTGCCGGCGGTCTTGTTGCCCCTGGCCAGGGCAAACACCACACCGGACAGCAGGGCCAGCGCGATCAGGTTCGGCAGGGCCATGGCGGCGTTGGCGATGTCGCCCAGTCGCCAGACCAGTTCGATCTCCTGGAACGAGCCGATGAAGATCATCACCACCCAGAACAGCCGGAACGGAATGGCCAGCTTCATGCCGAACAGATAGGTCGCTGCCCGTTCGCCGTAGTAGCCCCAGGTGATCAGGGTGGTGAACACGAACAGGATCAGGGCGATCGAGGCGATCAGTCCGCCCAGCGTCACCGTGCCGAACACCACGAACGGGAAGGCCGTCGCATAGGCCGCCTCGGTCATGGCGAAGCCGCGCAGGTCCGAGGTCCACACGGTGTTCTGCATCACGGTGATGCCATCGACGGTGTGCGGGAACGCCCCCTGAACCGCCAGCATGACCAGGCCGGTGGCGGTGCAGATGATGATGGTGTCGATGAAGGTGCCCATCATGGCGAACCGGCCCTGACGGGCGGGGTCGTCGGTCTGGGCCACGGCGTGGGCGATGGGGGTCGAGCCCTGGCCGGCCTCGTTCGAGAACAGGCCACGCGCCACACCCGAGCGAATCGCCAGGATCATGCCCGCGCCCACGAACCCGCCGGCGGCGGCATGGCCGGTGAAGGCGCTCTCGAAGATGGTCAGGAAAGCCCCCGGAATGGCGCTGAAATTCATCGCCAGGGCGATGACGGCCATGACCAGATAGACCAGCGCCATGACCGGCACGATCTTCTCGGCAATGGCCCCGATCGACTTGATACCGCCGATGATGACCGCGAACACGGCCACGGCGACGATGATGCCCGAACCCCATTCCGGAATTCCGGTCAGGCCGCTGAACGAGTCGGCGAAGGAGTTGGCCTGGATCATGTTGCCCGTGGCGATCGACGAGAACAGCAGGCCGATACAGAAGATGACCGCCAGCCAGCCCCATTTCTTGCCCAGGCCGTTGCGGATGTAGTTCATCGGGCCGCCACGGAAATGGCCGTCCGGCCCCTTCTCGCGGAAGCGGATGGCCAGCGAGCCCTCGGCGAAGGCCAGCGACATGCCGATCAGGGCCGTGACCCACATCCAGAACAGCGCCCCCGGGCCGCCGAGGGTGATGGCCGTGGCCACGCCGGCCAGGTTGCCGGTCCCGACCTGGCCCGACAGGGCAGTCGACAGGGCCGCGAACGGCGAGATCTCGCCCTTCTCCTTGTCCTTGCTGCGCGCGAACAGGCCGGCGAAGGCCTGACCCAGATGGGTGATCGGATAGAAGCGCAGGCCGATCATGATCCAGATGCCGACGCCGAGCAGGACCACCACCATCGGCGGGAACAGCAGAACCTGTTCCCCGTGCCAGGTGCCGCCCCAGATGAAGTCGCTGACGTTTGTGACGCCGTCGTAAAAGCCCTGCATCGGACCTGCAGTGTTCGCCATGGATTTCCCCTCATCCCTCTTGCGGCGCAACTATCCACATGCCGGCAGGCTTGACCACCCTGAAACCTGTGGATTTTCCGCGTTTTTCCGGCCGTTGAAAGTTGACGTCGGCGTAAGCCGGGCCATGGCCCTTGCGCCCTTACGCCCGCCGACCTAGGACCGCGTCGGACCTATGCGGATGTGGCGGAACTGGTAGACGCACTGGATTTAGGTTCCAGCGCCGCGAGGCGTGGAGGTTCGAGTCCTCTCATCCGCACCATCGACCCTTCGCCCGAGCCGGACCGGTTGCGGGTTTTCCTTGGTCAATGATGTTCTTGCTTTGTTCCGACTATCGGAGTACATCCGGACCATGGCTCCAGTCGCAAGGAAAGGGCGCGGTGCCTGCACCAACGCCAGTGGCCGGTTCGAACCGGTGATCCATGAGGCCGTCGATGACGGCTGGACGGATGCGGACCAGACCCCTGCCCCGCTGCGCACCACCCTGACGCCGGAACACGCCCGCACCATCATAACCCGGAACACCAGTCCGGACATCGGTTTCGACCGCTCCATCAACCCGTACCAAGGTTGCGAACATGGCTGTATCTACTGCTACGCCCGTCCGTCCCATGCCTTCATGGGCCTATCCCCGGGCCTGGATTTCGAGAGCCGCCTCTTCTTCAAGCCCGAAGGCGCGCGTCTGCTGGAACAGGAGCTCTCAAAGCCCCGCTACGTCTGCAAACGCATTCACATCGGCGGCAACACCGACCCCTACCAGCCGGTCGAACGCGATCTGAACATCACCCGGGACCTGCTCAAGGTCCTGCAACGGTTCAACCAGCCGTTCAGCATCATCACCAAATCGGTGCTGATCGCCCGCGATGTCGACATTCTCGGCCCGATGGGGCGCGCCGGCCTGACCCAGGCCATGATCTCGATCACCACCCTCGACCGCGCCCTGGCCCGGACCATGGAGCCGCGCGCCTCGACCCCGGCGAAACGGCTCGAGGCGATCCGCAAACTGGCCGACGCCGGCGTGCCCGTCGGGGTCGGTTTCGCCCCGGTCATTCCCGGCCTCAACGATCATGAGCTGGAAGCGGTGCTCGAGGCGGCGGCCCGGGCCGGCGCGACCTCGGCCATGTATGTGACCCTGCGCCTGCCGCTGGAGATCAGGACCCTGTTCCAGGAATGGCTGGCCG
Organism: Brevundimonas sp.; assembly: GCA_034676465.1. Classification (GTDB taxonomy): domain Bacteria; phylum Pseudomonadota; class Alphaproteobacteria; order Caulobacterales; family Caulobacteraceae; genus Brevundimonas. The sequence goes on from JAUCCG010000076.1 coordinate 10,106, forward strand.
AAGCCCGCCCGGCCCGCGCCGCCCGCGTCATGTCGCTGATCCGCCAGACCCGCGGCGGCAAGGATTATGACGCCGACTGGTCGCAACGCATGAAAGGCACCGGCCCCGTCGCCGACCTGATCGCCGCCCGCTTCAAGGCGGCGGTGAAACGCTATGGCCTCGACGCCGGGCACCCGCCCCTCGACATCAGCCAATTCCGCGTCCCGGCCAGCGCCCGGTCGCAGCGCGACCTGTTCGACCCCATCGATGGCTCGGCGGACTGAGCGGTTAGCCCTCGTGCGGACCCCAGATCGCTTCCAGCCTCTGGGCGCGACCACAACGCCATTTGTAGAAGGCGTAAGTCTGCGGATTCTTTAGGTAATAATCCTGGTGATAGGTCTCTGCGTCATAAAAGCGGGCGGCTGGCAAAATCCTGACCTCAACCGCCCGGTTGAACTGGCGCGCCACAGCCTGTTTCGACGCTTCGGCGGCGGCTGTTTCCTCGGGCGTGGCCGGGAAGATCGCCCCTAGATAGGACCGGCCCTTGTCGCAGAACTGCCCGGTCGCATCGAACGGGTCGACGTTCTTCCAGAACACATCGAGCAACTGCGTATAGTCGATCACCGCCGGGTCATAGACCACGCGCACCGCCTCATAATGACCGGTGCCGCCGCGCGTCACCTGTTCGTAGGTCGGGTTGTTCGTGGTCCCGCCGGTATAGCCCGACACCGCTTCCACCACCCCCGGAGTCTGCTCGAACGCCTGCTCCACGCACCAGAAGCAGCCGGCGGCGAACACCGCCGTGGCGGTTATCTCGGGTCTCGGCCGTTCGCGCGGCTCGGCCCCGGCACAGGCCGTCAGCAGCAGGATCGAGATCACTGAAAAGAGCCGGCGCATCGGGGTCTTCCTGTCCTGCGCGCCAGTTCGCGCGCTCCGACGAGCTACGGAGGTCCATCGTCCGCGGTTGCATCCAATCCAGCGCTGCCCGGCTCCGGGGACCGGAGTCCGGTCCGTAGCCCCCGTCACAACAATGCCAGAACCGCGGGTCGCATCCAACCCGGCAGGCCGGACATTAGCGCCGGAACACCCCGACCAGTTCGACATGGCTCGACCACAGGAACTGGTCGATCGGCGTGACCCGCTCCAGCACGAAGCCGGCGTCGATCAGCACCCGGGCGTCACGGGCAAAGCTCTGCGGATTGCAGGAGACGCCGACGACCACGGACGCCCTGGTGTCGACGATCTGCCTCGTCTGGTCGATGGCCCCGGCGCGCGGCGGGTCAAACACGATGGCGTCGCAGCCCTTCAGGTCGTGCGGCGTCAACGGCCGCCGGAACAGGTCGCGGGCCTCGGCCGTGATCGACCGCAGACCCGTGGCCGTGCCGATGCCGCCCTTCAGCGCCGCGATCCCCGCCGCCGAGGAGTCGGCCGCCAGCACCGGGGCCACGGTCGCCAGCGGGAAGCTGAATGCCCCCGAACCGCAGAACAGGTCGGCGATCTTCCTGGCGCCCTTCACCGCCGCCACGGCGCGTTCGGTCATGGCCGCCTCGGCCTCGGGCACCGCCTGCAAGAAACCGCCCGGCGGCAGCGGCACCGTCGCCGGACCGAACATCACCGTCGGCTGCCGCATCATGGCCAGGGTCTCGCCCGCCAGACTCAGCCGGGCCAGGTCGGCGATATTGGCGGCGCGGATCGCCTGCATCTGTCGGTCGCGCGACAGGCCGCCGGACTTGCGCTCGACCCCGGTCACATCGACGTCCAGCCCGGTCAGGGTCAGCGTCACATGCAGGGTCGGGGCCGATTTCGGATGCTCCAGAAAGGCCTCGGCCACCCGGGTCAGGGCCGGGAAGGCCGCGACCAGCCGCGGATCGGCCACCGGACAGGCGGTCACCTCGACCAGCCGCCACGACTTGCGCGCCTTGAACCCCAGCACCACCCGGCCATCCGGTCCGCGTCGGGCGTGCAGGGCCAGCCGCCGCCGCGTGCCGGCCGGCACCGCCACGGTGGGTTCAATCTCCGTTTCGATTCCTTCGCGCGCCAGCGCCAGCCGCACCTGTTCGCGCTTCCAGTCCAGATACGGACCGGCCGCCCAGTGCTGCAGTGAACAGCCGCCGCACTCGCCATAGTGGGGCGAGACCGGCGCGATCCGCTCGGGGCTGGCCTCGACGATCTCGATATCGCTCGCCCGGCCGTCCTGCACACGCACCCGCACCGTCTCGCCCGGCAGGGTCAGGGGCACGAACACCGGCCCGGCCGGGGTGTCGGCGATGCCGTCGCCCTGCCCGCCGAGACGGTCGATTTTCAGCAGGGTCAGGGGCGCGTTCTCGGTCATGGCCGCCTTCTAGCCCGGCCCGGTCCCGTCGCGAAACATGAACGAAGATGAACAGCTTGCTCAAAGGCCGTTCAGCTTCGCCCTCCTATTGATGGGGGCAACAGACAGGGGCCCGAACGGTTCGGCTTCCAGGTTTGCCACAGGGAAACAGGATCACCCCGATGTTTGACCGCTTCACCAGCCGCTCCGCCGCCGTTGCTGCGCTCGCCGCCGCCGGTTTGATGATGCTCCCGGCCGCCGCCTCGGCCCAGTCCTACGGCTATCAGAACCAGGCCCGGAACTACGACTCCGGGGCCTACGGCCAGACCTATGATTACAATCGTGCCGGTTCGTCCCGCTACGCCGATCCCTGCTTCCAGGATCGTCAGACCGCCGGTGGCCTCGTCGGGGCCACGGTCGGGGCGATCGCCGGCTCGCAGGTCGCCGCCCGGGGCCGCCGCACCGAGGGCAGCATCCTCGGTGGCGTGCTGGGGGCCGTGGTCGGGGCCAGCGTCGGCCGCAGTTCGGCCCAGACCTGCGACAACGGCTATGGTCGCACCGGCTACGGTGCCACGCCGGGTTACGGTTCGTCCGGCTACGGATCGACCGGTTACGGTGCCAACGGCTACGGTTCCAACGGCTACGGCTACGACAACCGGGACCAGGGCCGCGACTCCTACGGCTACGACACACGTCGCTACGACGACCGTCGCACCTATGACCGTCGCGACGACGGGTATGGCCAGCCGGTCCGTGACACCCGCTATCAGAACACCGACGAATGCCGTCTCGCCGAGAGCCGCATCCGTCTGCCCGATGGTCGGGAAGAAGTGCGCTACGTCCGCACCTGCCCCGACCAGTACGGCCGCTATCGCGTCGTCGATTAGTTTTCAGCCCCCCCTGTCGATCGACGACGTGACGGGAGCCGCCGGTGGAGAAATCCGCCGGCGGCTCTCCTACGTCCGGGGCAGTTTCAGTCGGGGCGTTTCCGGGCCCAGAGCAGGAATTCGATATTGCCGTCGCCGCCGGTGACCGGGCTTTCGGTCGTTTCGCGCACGCTCCAGCCCTCGTCTTCCAGCCAGCTGCTGACGGAGTCGACGGCCCGGCGATGGGCCTCGGGATCCCTGACCACCCCCTTCTTGCCACCGCCCCCGGGGCCCTCGGCCTCGAACTGCGGCTTGACCAGGGTCACCAGATCGGCCCCGGCCTCCGCCAAAGCCAGCGCCGCCGGCAGGACCTTGGCCAGACCGATGAAGCTGGCGTCGCACACGATCAGTGTCGGCGCTTCGGGGATCAGCGCGGGCGTCAGGGTGCGGGCGTCGGTCTTCTCCAGATTGATGACCCGGTCGGCGGCGGCGACGCGCGGATGCATCTGCTCCGAGCCGACGTCGACCGCATAGACCCGGTCCGCGCCACGGGCCAGACAGACCTCGGTAAAGCCCCCGGTCGAGGCTCCGATGTCCAGCACCACCCGTCCCTCGACCGGCACCGGCCACAGGGTCAGGGCGTGATCCAGCTTCAGTCCGCCGCGCCCGACCCAGCGATGCGCGTCGACCACGGTCAGCACGGCATCGTCCGGGATCGACTGGGCCACGATCCGCGCCGGCACGCCGTTGACGGTCACGCCGCCGGCCTCGATCGCGGCGCGGGCCTTGGCCCGGCTGTCGGTCAGGCCCCGGGCGACCAGCAGCTGGTCCAGCCGGACCCGTTTCATCCCAGATCGTCCAGTCGGGCCAGGGCGGCCCCCAGACGGGTGCGGCCGTCCTCGGCCTCGGCCAGTTTGGCGCGCTGCTCGTCAATCACCGCCGCCGCGGCCTTGGCCACGAAATTGGGATTGCCCAGCTTCTTGTTGAAATGGGCGATGTCGCTGTCGAAGGCGGCAATCTCCTTGGTCAGGCGCGCCCGCTCGGCGGCCAGATCAATCAATCCGGTCAAGGACAGGGCCACGCCCTCGCCATTGCTGACGAAGCTGACCGCCCCGGCCGGTGCCGCCTCGGCCGTGTCCACCGCCGACACCCGCGCCAGCGTCAGGATCAGATCCCGGTGACGATCGATCAAGGCGACCGTCTCGGCGGACGGCCGCACGAAGGTCAGCGGCGGCCTGGCCCCCGGCGGCACATTCATCTCGGCCCGCAGCTGACGGATCTCGGTGACCAGATCGACCAGCCAGCCGATCTCGGCCCCGGCCCCCACATCGGCGAACGTGTCCGGCAGTTCGGGCCAGTCCGACCCGGCCAGCAGGCCGTCGCGCGCGGGACCTTCCCGGCCCAGCTCGGCCCACAACTCTTCGGTGATGAAGGGCATCACCGGATGCAGCAGCTTCAACGTCTGGTCCAGGGTCCAGGCCGTCATGGCCCGGGTCTCGGCCTTGGCGGCTTCATCGCTGCCCTTGAACACCGGCTTGGCCAGTTCCAGATACCAGTCGCAGAACACGTTCCAGACGAAGCGGTACAGGGCGCTGGCCGCATCATTGAACCGCCCGCCCTCGATGGCCTCGGCCACCGCCCGCTCGGTCTTCAGCAGCTCGCCACGGATCCAGCGGTTGATGGTCTGGTCGACCGTGGCGCGGGTCAAAGCCCTCGACCCGACGGGCCTCGTTCATCTGGCTGAAGCGGGCGGCGTTCCATAGCTTGGTGCCGAAATTGCGATAGCCTTCAATCCGCTGACGGCTGAGCTTGATGTCACGTGCCTGCGCGGACATAATGGCCATGGTGAAGCGCAGGGGGTCGGCCCCCAGCTCGTCGATGAGTGACCAGCGGGTCGATGACATTGCCCTTGGACTTGCTCATCTTCTGGCCCTTCTCGTCGCGGACCAGGCGCATGCATGATCACCCGTGTGGAACGGCTCCTCATCCATGAATTCAAGTCCCATCATCATCATCCGGGCGACCCAGAAGAAGATGATGTCCGACGCCGTGACCAGATCGCTGGTGGGATAGAAGCGCTGCAGGTCTTCGGTCTTGTCCGGCCAGCCCATGGTCGAGAACGGCCACAGGGCCGAACAGAACCAGGTGTCCAGCACATCCTCGTCGCTGGATCGAGGGCCGTTTCGGCGTCATAATGATGGCTCGCGGCGGCGCCTGGGCGTCTTCCTCGGTCATCGGCGACGAAGATGGTCGTTGTCCGGCCCGTACCAGGCCGGAATGTGGTGACCCCACCACAGCTGGCGCGAGATGCACCAGGGCTTGATGTTCCCCAGCCAGGCGAAATAGGTGTTCTCGTAGCTGCTTCGGCTCGAACTTCGTGTCGCCCTGCTCGCACCGCCTTGATGGCCGGCTGGGCCATGCACGTGGGCCTTGACCCACCACTGGTCGGTCAGGAACGGCTCGATGACCACCTGCTCGAGCTCTCGTCATGCGGGACCATGATGCTTCTTGTCCTCGATATCGCTCGAGGCCAGCCCTCGGCCTCCGCCAGCGCCGCCAGATCGGCGACGATGGCCTTGCGCGCCGCGAACCGGTCCAGGCCGTCGATATGTCGGCGGGCACGAAATCGGCGTCGATGATCGGCGCCGCGCGTGCGGCTGAAGACGTTCATGATGCTCAGCGCCGCCGGCCCGGCCCGCTTGCCGACCTCGAAGTCGTTGAAATCATGGGCCGGCGTGATCTTGACCGCGCCCGTGCCCAGGCCGGGTCGGCATAGGCGTCGGCCACGATGGGAATGCGGCGGCCGACCAGCGGCAGGGTCGACGAATTTGCCGACCAGACCGGCATAGCGCGCATCGTCGGGATGCACGGCCACGCCGGTGTCGCCCAGCATGGTTTCCGGCCGGGTCGTGGCCACGACGATATAGTCGCGCGTCTCCCACTCGGTGGCCTTGCCCTCCTCGTCGAAGGCGATCGGGAACTGATAGGTGACGCCATCGGCCAGCGGATAGGCGCAGGTGCCACATATGGCCCTTCATCTCGATATTTTCGACCTCGAGGTCGGAAATCGCCGTCTCCAAACGCGGGTGCCAGTTGACCAGCCGCTTGGCGCGATAGATCAGGCCTTCGCTTGTGCAGCTCCACGAACACCTTGGTGACGGCGCGCACCATCTGGTCCTGCAGCTTCGCCGCGCTCGCCCATGGTGAAGCGTTCGCGGGAGAAGTCGGCCGAGGAGCCCGCCGAGGCGCTTGAGCTGGTTCATGATGGTGCCGCCGCTCTCGGCCTTCCACTCCCAGACGCGCTCGATGAAGTTCTCGCGGCCCATCTCGCGGCGGCCGAGGTTGCCCTCGGCCGCCAGCTGGCGCTCGACCATCATCTGGGTGGCGATGCCGGCGTGGTCGGTGCCCGGCTGCCACAGCACGGCCTTGCTTCAGCATCCGGTGATAGCGCACCAGGATGTCCTGCAGCGTGTTGTTCAGCGCATGGCCGATGTGCAGCGAGCCGGTCACGTTGGGCGGCGGAATGACGATCGAATAGGCGTCGGCCGCCCCGTCCGTGGCGGTGGCGGTGGCGGCGCGCGGGGCGAACAGGCCGCTCTCCTCCCAGGCTTTGTACAGGCGGGGTTCGGCGGCGGTCGGGTCGAAGGTCTTGTCGAGCATGACGGAATTCGTTTCGGAAAAAGGAAGGGGCGGCCCCGCTGGAGCCGCCCCTTGTGATCTAGTCGCAGTGGACGTGAAGGGCTAGCCGACGGTGCGGGCGATGCGTTCGACTTCCTTGCGTACCTCGGCCTCGACGATGCCCGGCAGATGCGCGTCCAGCCATTCCTTCAGCATCGGCCGCAGCAGGGCACGGGCCAGATCATCGATGGTCAGGCCGCTGCCCAGGCTGGGCTCGGCCGGATCGGCCGGGCGCATGGCCGCAGCCAGACCGGCAAAGGCCGAGGCGGCGCTGGCGGCGGCACTGTCGCCGACGATTCGGTTATAGGCCGGCGCGGGCGCCGCTTCCGGAGCGGGCTCGGGCTCGGGTTCCGGCTCCGACGCGGCCTCAGCCGCCGGGAACTCGTCCGGCTCGGCCACGTCCAGGTCGCCGATCACCTCGGCCGCCGGGGCCTGGTAAGGCTCGGTCAGCTCGAGAACGTCGTCATCCTCGGCCTCCGGCTCCGGCTCGGGGGCCGCAGCTTCAACGGGTTCGGGTTCCGGCTCGGGTTCGGGTTCCGGCGCGGCTTCCGGCTCGGGCGCGGCGGCCTGGGCCGTCTCGGCCGGGGCGTCGTCTTCGGAGATGATCCGGCGGATCGACGCCAGGATTTCCTCCATCGTCGGTTCCTGGGCGGTCTGGTCGGTCATGATGTACCCTTGAACGAAACCTGGCGGCGCAACACAAACGCAGCTGACGGACATTGGGGAGACGCGAGCGACTGCACCATCCCTTGTGCCTTGTCGTCGCATCTACGCCCGGCGGAATCAACGTTCGTTTTTCGCCTGTCAGGCTATATTTCAGCTCCGGGCGCGCAACGGTCCCCTGACCGCCGCTGTCCCGGTGCCGTGGTCACTGGCCGGGGGCGGTCCGGACGATTTCCGACTTCAGCTGCTGATCGATCGGCGCGTCCTCGGCGTCATTGGCGGGCACGACGGGCGGGGCGGCGATTCGGTCGAAGGCCTCGATCACACCATCCCACGGCAGGGCCCCGTTGTTGCGGACCCGCGCGTAATTGGCGCTGGCGTCATAGACGTCGATGGTCGGATCGAGATCCTGGCCCTCCAGCCGGCCCATCGAGGCCAGCAGCTGGGCCTGGGCGACATATTCATTGCGACGGGCACTGGCCAGGGACACCTGGGCGCTGCGCAGTTCCAGTTCCTGGTTCAGCACGTCCAGCGTGGTGCGCAGCCCGACCTGGGCTTCCTGGCGCACCCCCTCTGCGGCGACCGAGGCCGCACGGACAGCCTCCTGTCCGGCCTGCAGGGCGGCGCGGGCCGAGATCACCTGGGCATAGGCATTGCTGACCGACTGCAGCACCTGACGGCGGCGCCCCTCACCGTTGATCTGGGCGACATTGGCCTGTTCCAGCGCCTGCGACACACGCGAGCGGTTCAGCCCCCCGGTGAACAGCGGCACCGACACCGTGGCCCCGGCCCGGAAGCTGGTGTTCTCGCCGATGTCAAAGCCGTGCAGATCATCGGACGTTCCGCCATACGACGCCGTCACACGGGCCGACGGCAGATATTCGGCACGCGCGGCCGCGACCCGCGCTTCGGCGGCCTGCAACGCATAGTCGGCGGCGCGGACGCCCGGATTCTCGGCCAGGGCCACGTTCAACGCCACGTCGAAATCGGTCGGCACGCCCGGCAGCTGCGGCAGGGCCGCCAGGTCTGACGGGGCCTGACCGACCACGGACGCATAGGCGGCGCGGGACACGGACAGCTGGGCCCGGGCATTGGCCAGATCGGCCTCGGACTGGGCCAGGCGGGCCTCGGACTGGGCGACGTCGGTGCGGGTGATCTCGCCGACCTCGAATCGGGCGCTCGATTCGTCCAGCTGGCGCTGCAGCACGGTGATGTTGTCCTGACGAACGCGCAGGATTTCCATATCCCGCAGCACGTCGGCATAGGCCTGGATCACCGAGGTCAGCACCTGCTGCTCGACGTTCCTGAGGTCTTCCCGCCCGGCCAGGATATTGGCTTCGGCGGCGGTGATGCCGTGGCCGATGCGCCCGCCGCTGTAGACCGTCTGGGACAGGCCGACGCTGGCGTTACCGGTGGCTGAGTTGGTATTCCCCGCTCCTCGGGTCTCGGCGAAGCTGTAGTTGGCCCCGACGCTGAGATCGACCTGCGGTCGAAGTCCGGCGCGAGCCTGGACGATGGTCTCATCCAGCGAGCGCTGGCTGGCCCGCTGGGCCAACAGGGTCGGATTGGTGCGATAGGCCAGGGCCAGGGCTTCCTGCAGGGTTTCGGCCCATGCCGGTGCGGCGATTCCGGCAACCAGCGTGGCCAGGGCCACCGATGCGAGTGCGCGCGAGCGTTTAAACATAAGCCGTTCCTGCCTGACGATCCCCGAAGTGGCCCGTCCTGTGTTCGTTGGCGTAAGTGCGAGATCACCACGCCATACGCCAGTTAAGTTTTTTTCACCCTCGCGGGCCCCACCGCCGTCGGTGGCGACGATTACAGGCTGAATGTGGGGACCGGAGCCAATTCCGCCAATACCGAAGGGGCGGCATCGAACAATTTCCGCCGCGACAGACCGTCGCGACCCTGGACATACAGCACGGCCCGGCCGGCGGGGCCCGTACGTTCGACAACCGCCAGGCGACCGCCGGGCTTCAGGGCTGCGATCCACGCCAGGGGGCGCACCGGCGTGGCCGCCTCGCTGACGATCAGATCGTAGCCCTCACCGTGCGGCGTGGTCAGCGGTGCCACGACCGTTTTGACGCCGGCTTCGGCCAGGGCTGTTCCGGCCACGTCAAAGACGTCGGCGTCACCCTCCTGGGCGATCACATCCAGCCCCATTCCGGCCAGCACCGCCGCCGCATAGGGGGCGGCGATCGCCGGCACCCGCTCACCCGGCCGGGGATCGAGGGCCATAAGCAGCTTGGACACCTCACGGGCGGCCATAAGCTTGCGCTACCGGGTGATTTCGACCTCGGTTTCGGCATAGGCGGCAAAGGCCCGGTCGGGCGCGCAGAACCGCTCACGCGGCACGGCCAGCAGGGCGGCCTGAAGGACCCGGTCGGTGACATCGTTCACGCGGACCTGGGAGTCCACCATGACCTTGCGTGCGGCGGCGAAGTCCATCTGTCGCTGATCCTGATCTGGCGGCGCGGGAAGTGCACCGGAAAACTCGCGCGCTTATAGGTCCGCGCGTTGCAGCCGACAATCCGATCTGGTAGCGAACGGCCCTCGCGAATACGTCGTCTCCCAAAAGAGACAAATGGCCTGATGGCGGAGTGGTTACGTAGCGGACTGCAAATCCGCGCACCCGGGTTCGATTCCCGGTCAGGCCTCCATCGCGAATTAACGGAATTCAAACCACAACCCCGACCCGCGGAAACCCCGGCGGTCCCTGCCCTGAATGCCCTTTCGGCCCGTCCTTAAAGGCTTTCAGCCTATCGGCGCGGTGATCCACCCGACGGCACCGGCTGCGCTGACAGCGGCCGTGACAATGCCGATCGCCACGGCGATCCGCGCGTTGCGAAGGATGAAGAAAAATATTCCACTGAACATAGCCACTCTCCCCGGACAGCCCAGAGCGCCACAATTTTGCCTGACTATCAAGGTGGACGAATTGTTAACGCGATGAAGCTTTGGTGATCGCGCGGCTCACCGGCTCAGATGAAACAGGGCCACAGCCCCCGCTGTGGCCACATTCAGCGAATCAAAACCGCCCGACATTGGAATGCTGGCGCCGCGGCAGCGGTCGATCAGGGTCTGTGACAGTCCCGGTCCTTCCGGCCCCAGCAGAATGGCCCGCCGACCCTTGCGACCCACGGCCGACAGGTCTTCGCGGGCGGACGGCGTCAGGGCGATGACCTCGAACCCGTGGCGCTCCAGCGCATCGACCATGGCGGCTGCCGGCAGGCCGGTGATCATGGGTGTCCGCAGCACCGCCCCGACCGAGACCCGGATGGCCTTGCGATAGAAGGGATCGCAGCAGCGGTCATCCAGCATGACCCCGGCCGCCCCGAAGGCCGCGGCATTGCGGAAGATCCCGCCCATATTGTCATGATTACCGATCTCGCTCGCCGCGACGATCACCGCGCGGCGTCCGTGGCGGCCAGAAACCCGTCGACATCAACCGGTTCCGGCTTTTCACCGAGGGCCAATATCCCCCGGTGCAGGTGAAAGCCGGCGATTCCGTCCAGCACCGCCTGGGGCGCGATATGGATCGGCACCGCCTCCGGCAGGCCGGCCAGGACCTCGCGCTGGGCCTCCAGACGCGATTCGGCGAGCAGTACCGCCACGGGACGGCAGCGTGAGGCCGGCGAGCCCAGAACCCGCAGGACCACCTCTCCCTCGGCGACGAACAGGCCCTCACGGCCCGTCAGGTCCCTTTCGCGAATGTCGCGAAAGGCCGCGATACGGGCATCCGTCGCGTCTTCTATGCGGATGATTGGCATCGTTCGTCTTTTCCGGTTGCGCTGGCCCGACGGCCGCTGTTATAGCCGCCGCCTTCCCGAGCGTCTGTTCCGCGGTAGCTCAGTGGTAGAGCAGCCGACTGTTAATCGGCTGGTCGTAGGTTCGAATCCCTACCCGCGGAGCCACTCGCCTTCCCTTCCCGGCAATTGGGCCAAGAAAAAAGCCCGACGCACGCGCCGGGCTGAACGAAGTGGTTTGGTGATGGTGGGTGTCTCCAAAGAAGGAAGACCCCCTCTGACTCGCCTGCTTCGGTTAAGCGTTCCCTAACGCGCTCAGTCAGGCCGGACCGGAAGCCAGGTCGTTTGCGGGGCGCCCGTGGCGCTCTTCCAGCCCACCCGCCAGCCCCATCCGGCCCGCTCGACCGAGAACGCCCCCGCCGCCGGTGTCGAATTGCCGGGGTAGGTGAAGGCCGCATCCCGCACCTTCACGACCACCTTGCCGCCGCCCGCCCGATTGAGTACGGCGGTCCAGCGTCCGCCGTCATCAGCGGCGGCATTCATGACCGGACCGTCGCCGGCCGAGACCGCGACGCCGTGCGCCGTTGTTCCGGCCCGGCCCGAGGCCAGCAGCACCCGGCCATCGCTGTCAACGGCACCCAGTACCGGCGCGGCATCCAGACGCAGACTGGCCCGTCCCGACCGCAGCAGGGCGACGGGGCCGCGACCGCCGCGCAGGATCAGCAGCCGTTCCGGGGCCGGAATCGAATCCTGACCGACCTGGGCCTCGGGAATCAGCATCAGGTCGTCGCCGGCGTGGCCATATGAATTTCGAAACGACCGTCGCCGTCACTGCTTCGCGGCATATCCGGCGCCGGTCTCACCTCTCAGCACGACCCGGCCGCCGGGCTCGGCCAGGCCGCGGACCAACAGGCCGTCGGCGGTGACACTGACACCGGTGATTTGCGGTGGCGCGGTCCATTGGCCGGCCGGATTGGACGGAGTTGGGCTTCGCGACGGAGTTGGTTCCGAACAGCCGGAGGCAAGGGTCAGGAACAGACCCGCCGCGACGGCGGCGCCCGATGCGATCCGACGTTTCATACTCATCACCGGCACTATATGGCTGTTGTCCCAGATAGCGTCCTGGGCGCCTGCTGTCTCCCCCTTCGATCCTGAGGAATTATGTCGTCCATTCCCGTCACCATCGCCCCGTTCGACGGGCATCTCCGTCTGCCTGTTCTCCGGTTCATCGGAAACCGCCCATCCTGACTATACGCATGCGGCCCCTGGCCTTCGGCGCGGCAACGGCGGCCCAGGGCTGGCGCCTGGTCTACGGCGGCGGGGGCGTCGGCCTGATGGGGGGGTCAGCCCGCGGGGCCCACGAGGCCGGCGGCCGGGTCCTGTCGGGATCATGCCGGGTTCTGCGCAGCCGGGAACGCCTCTATGACGAGGTGGAGACGATTGTCGTCACCTCGATGCATGAACCAAAAACGCTGATGTACGATCAGTCCGACGCCTTCGTTGTCGCCCCGGGTGGGGTCGGCACGCTGGAAGAGGTGATCGAACTGCTGTCCTGGAAGCGCCTCGACCTTCATACGAAGCCGGTCATATTTTTGAATATAAACGGATTTTGGGACACCCTGTTCGTTCTGATGAAACATACAGTCGATGAAGGAATGACGCCGCCGTCCTTCCTGCAGGCTTGGGTCGTTTGCGACACGGTTGAGGCGGCGATTGCTGCCATTCGCGACGCGGAACATGCCCCGGTCTTGCAACATGATCACCGATAAGTAATCAGTGATAAGGCGCTGGTGTTTGCAGCCTGTAGAGAGTGTCACTTGACAGTTTTTATAGGAAACTGACATTGGCAATCCGGGGCATTTTCGCCCCCCACCTTATCCGGAGACTTCCATGCGTGCCCTGATCATCGCTGCGGTAATGTTCGCTGCCGCACCCGCCCTGGCCCAGTCGCCGGCCCGAAACCGCCCTCACCCTGGTCGACGCTGCCACCGCCCCGGCGGGCACCACCATCATCGACGGTGCTGCATGGCGCTGCGAAGGTGCGGCCTGCACCGCGACGGCCCGCGCCAACCAGCCGGCTTCGCGGGCCTGCCGCCGGGTCGTTGCCCGTCTCGGCAAGGTCACGGCCTTTTCCTACAAGGGCACAGCCCTGACGGCCGGCCAGCTGGCGACCTGCAACGCTGACTGAAGCCTGTGGGGCGGGGTCGGCCTCAGGCCGCCTCGCCCTTCAGCCGCTTCACGATCCGCTTTGCGACCGATCATCGGCACCAGCGTCGCCATGTCGGGACCGTGTGCCTGGCCGGTCAGGATCTGCCGTAGCGGCATGAACAGGGCCTTGCCCCTGGCCCTGGTTGTCTCCTTGACCGCCGTGGTCCACACCGACCAGACCGACTTGTCGATGGTCTCCGGCAGGACCGCCAGCGCCGCCGCCGCAAAGGCCGCGCCCTCGATTACCGGCGTGACCGGTCC
>JAUCCG010000077.1:0-48187 GCA_034676465.1 Brevundimonas sp.
ACGCACGCCGGATCATAAAAGGGCAGGTTCAATCCGCCACCGATGCCCGGTTCCAGCACCCCGTCCCGGGCCCGGGGCACGACCTTGGCCCGCTGGTGCCGGATCGGCCCGGCCCCGCAGGCACAGCCGATCACATACGGCAGGATGTGGCGGTAATAGAAGGAAGCCATGGGACTCGGATCCGGGAAGACGGCGGGCTGGTGTCCAGCATAAACGCCGAACGCCGGCAAGTCATCGGCGACGCCGGCAATTCAACCCCGCCGAACTCCGGATCCGCCGCTGTGATCCCCGTCGTGCCGGCCGCGGCCGCGACACCCGGCCTGCCGCATGCTCTTCAGGCGTTGAGTATCAGATCGTTCGGGGCCGGAGCGGCGCTCTCCTCCAGCTCCATCAACCATCTCACGCGCTTGAGAAACTCATCGGGCCGAAACGGCTTGGTCAGATAGGCGGATGCTCCCGTTGCCATGGCGCGCTCGATGTCGCTCACAGTCCGGAGGGAGGTCAGCATCAGTACCGGCGTGTCCTGATGCTGATCGCCGCGCCTCAGCCGCGCCAGCGCCTCGATACCGTCGACAACCGGCATCATCGTGTCCAGGACGATAACATCGGGGCCAAACCATTTGGCGGTCCTGAGCGCTTCTGCACCGTTCGAGGCGACCTCTACGGTGATCCCGTCCGCCTCAAGCGTCTGACGCGCCATGGCCGCCAGATAGCGGTCATCATCGACAACAAGAACCTTGGGGGACGACAACACAACAACTCCGGAAGCGATCACGACCACCGGGGTGCGAAAGTTCGAATCCCACTCCTAGCCCCAAACCATGAACGGTCCCTTGCGATCGCAGTCGTCAGGTCGGTGTCCAGGAGCGAGTGTAATCATCCAGCCAGATCAGATCATCTTTCATCAGCACATCATTGACCATTTCCACCAGCGTGACGGACTGAATGGGCTTGCAGATGTAGCCGATGGCCCCGGCCTCTTTGGCGGCAACGACGTTGTCCACGCCAGTCGACGCCGTCAGCATCAGGATTTTCACATCCTCCCAGCCCGTCGCCGACCGCATAAGCCGCAACAGGGTCAGGCCGGACACGTCCGGCAGACCAAGGTCGAGAAGCACCAGGGCCGGGGGACTCTCGGCCAGCCGGGCCAGGCCCTCGGCACCGGAGGGGACCGTTGTCACATGATGGCCTTCGGCGGACAGGACCCCGACCAGAAGCTGCCGGATGAAGGCGTCATCGTCGATAACCAGGATTTCGGACGGGCCGATGCCACTGTCGGCGATGGCGGATTTGGGCACAAATGGCTCCTGCCTCATACGGTTACCCCAAGGCACCAATCACAACTCGGTATCCCAATCATCAAGATGACGCCACCGCCGCGATCAGCGCGTCGATCTCGGCCGCAAGATCCCGATTTCCGGATTCGGCGGCCAGAGAAGCGTTGGCGGCGGCTTCCAGGGTAAAAGCCGCTTTCGAGACTGCCGCAAACCCCATACTCCGGAGGTGCCGGCGATCGAATGGGCCAGGGCGGCGATCGAGCGGGTTCGATCCGGCTCGTCCAGTCCCTGCATCTGCGCGAATTCTGCCGCCAGGGTCGACATCCGGAAACGATAGCGCCCCTTCAACGCGGCCAGCGGGTCGCCTGCGCCCGGAATCGCCCCCGCATCGGTCAGCGGCTCTGCCATCGCGCCGATCCGCGCAACGACCTCGAATAGCTCCTCGAGCCGTAGAGGCTTGGTCAAATGCTCGTCCATGCCGGCGGCCCGGCATTCCGCGACCTGTTCCGCCATGACATTGGCCGTCAGGGCCACGATCGGGATGGTCTCCGCGCCATTGCCCAGTCGCCGGATCAACCGGGTCGCCTCCAGGCCGTCCATGCCCGGCATCTGCACGTCCATCAGCACCATATCAAAGCTCGGGTCAGCCTCGAGCAGGACCAGCGCCGCATTTCCAGACGTGACGCTCCTCGTCCTGTGCCCGGCCCGCGACAGCAGGATGTCGATCAGTTCGAGGTTGGCCTCGACATCATCAACCACCAGAATATTGAGGCTTCGACCCGTTGAAGTCGCAACCTTACCGGCCACCACCGGCGGTGCGTCGGGCGCGCTTGCCACCGCATACGGCAGACGGAGAACCGCCGTCGTGCCGGCACCGGACACGCTGTCCAGTCGCACCTCTCCGCCCATCAGCCGGGCCAGGGAGTAGCTGATCGACAGACCCAGGCCGGTGCCGCCGAAGCCGGCGGCCGACCGAGGCATCCGCCTGGGTAAAGGCCTGGAACAGGTGGCTCAGCGCCTCTGGTGCAATCCCAACAATTCCGGTGTCGATGATGCGCAACTCCAGCATCTCGTCGGCCAGGCCGACCTCAAGGCGCACCGAGCCGGCCGGGGTGAATTTAACCGCATTGCCGAGCAGGTTCAGCAGGATCTGACGGGTGCGCTGTTCGTCGCCAATGATCCAGGGGGCGACATCGTCAGCGAAATTCACATCGAGGGTCAGCCGGTCACCGGCGCCGACCCGCGTCAGGTCAGCGACGTCCATGGCCAGGGCACGCAGATCGAACGGCCGGCGATCCACCGACATCTTGCCCGCCTCGATCTTGGAAAAATCCAGAATGTCGTCGATCAGCACCGCCAGTCCCCGGCCGGCCGTGCAAATCCGGTCGACATAACGCTGCTGATCCTTTGACAGCGGCGTATCGGCCAGCACATCGGCGAAGCCCAACACTCCGTTCAGGGGGGTCCGGATTTCATGGCTCATATTGGCCAGAAACTCGGTCTTGGCTCGGGTCGCCGCCTCGGCCTCGGCCCGGGCTTCAGCCAGGGCGGCTTCCCGTTCCTGTCGCTCCGTCACATCGCGGACCGAGTCCGTAACCCGGACAATCCGGCCCATGTCGTCGCGTTGAAACCGCGGTCGCGCCTCCAGCCAGTGGCGAGACCCGTCCTTGGCGAAAGCGCAGTATTCGATGGTGATCGGCACATCGAAATCCAGCGCGGCCGCGAACTGGGCCGCCACGCTTTCCCGTCCTCGGGAACGATGAAATCGGGAGTCTTCCCGATCAACTCCTCCGGCGTATAGCCCAGCATCTCCGTGATCGACGGTGACACATAGCTGAACACGCCCTTCCGGTCGTAGATGGCGATGACGTCGCTGGCATTGTCCGCCAGAAGACGAAAACGCTGCTCCTGCTCTACGGCTTTCGCCACGGTCCGGCGTTCATCCGTCAGGTCCTTGAACACGCCGAAATAGCCGACGACCCGACCGTCCGCATCTGTCTCACTGGCGGCCATCGAGCGGACATCACGACGCGCCCCGTCGGACCGCCGGATCAGGACGGCATCGAATTCCCACCCCTCATCACTGTCCACGCTGGTCCTGATCAAGGCCTCAATCCGTTGCCGGTCACCATCGGCATAGAAGGCCAGGGCGTCGTCGAGAGCCGGCCGGTACAACGCGGGGTCAACGCCGTGGATCCGGTAGACTTCCGGCGACCAGAATATCGGCACCCGTATCGATGTTCAGGGTCCAGTAGCCCACCTGTGACATGCGCTCTGCCAGGCGGGCGTGATCGATCAGTTGCCGTTCCCGGGCGATCTTGGCGCGCCGAACACCGCGGGCACGGGTCAGGCGTTCGATCAAGTTTCGGCGCTCGGCGAAGGTCATGCCGACCGTCAGCGCGATCACCGTCAGCGTAGCCAGAAACAACTGGAGCACGATGTACCGCCCGGCGATATCGCCAGCCACCAATCCGAGCGGCCCCACGCCCTGGACGGTCGCCACAACGGCAATGATACTGACCAGCAGGACCCCCAGGGCAGCGCCGGTAATCCCTGACCGGATCGCGACCAGCGTCAGGGCCGCGGGGGGTATGAACAGCGACGGCAGGGACGATTGCAGGAAGGTCGCCGTGGACACGACGACCAGAAGGCCAAGACCCAGCATGGTCCGCTGCAGGTTTGCACCGAACAGTTCTGAAAAGCGGCGATTGAGCCCCGACAGCAAGAGCGGGGTGAAGACAAGCAATCCCAGCAGATTGGCCGCGAACCACAGGCTGGCCCCGGCGAGCGTCGGGCGGAATCCGGCGGCCATCAGCCCGACCTCGGCGGTGGCTACCGACGCGGTGCAGGCGATGAGTGCCGCCAGGCCAAAGCGCGGGAATTCCGGATCGCCGCATCAGACGAAGCGGACTGCTCCGCCCAAGGATCGCCAGCATGACCCCCACCTCAACCAGATTGGTGAGGGCCATCAGCAGCGCCATCGGCAGCGTATTGCCAACAATCGCGACGGCCAGGGTGTTGCCGATAAAGGCACTGCCGAGAAGTAACGGCCGTTCAGCCCGCGCACAGCTGAGCGCAACGGCAAGCACCAGGGCGTTGACGGGCCAGACAATGACAAAACTGCCGGCCTTCCGGGTCAGAAGGGTCACGGCGACGACCAGCGCGAACACGACGGCGGCCAGAATGACCGGCGTCAACGTCCGTCTCCACCTGCCTGCCCCCCCCCCCACCACCATCGGCCGTCCACCCTGATCCATTTGCCGAAGGCTTAACCCTAAAGACTGCTCGAAGTCCTAACAGCACTCGGCCTGGGAAGAGGCCCGTTCATCGCTCCCGCTACTGCGGCCCACGCCGGAAATTGCTGCATCAGTCCAAAATTTTGGGGCTAGCCTGCACTCAATCGACCGCAACATCCGGCGTGATGGAGGCCCTGATGTCCGATCCACAGCATATCGACCTGACCCAGGCCGCCCGCCGGTGGTTGTCCAAAGCCCCCGAGGCCCTGAGCGAACGCGAACGCCGGGTGCTGCGTCGGGCGGCCACGCGGACGACCGTGTCCAGCAACACCAATCTGAGTTTCGACGACAAACTCACCTTCGGTCAGAAACTGGCGGACCAGGTCGCGTCGTTCGGCGGATCCTGGACCTTCATCATGGGGTTCGCTGCCTTCCTGGCCCTGTGGGTCGGACTCAACCTGGTGTTGCTGCGCAGCGCCTTCGACCCCTACCCCTTCATCTTCCTCAACCTGATCCTGTCGATGCTGGCCGCCATCCAGGCCCCGGTGATCATGATAAAGTCAGAACCGCCAGGGTGTGAAAGACCGCTTCGACGCCGCTCATGACTATGAGGTCAACCTGAAGGCCGAGATCGAGATCATGGCCCTGCATGACAAGCTGGATCAGCTTCGTACCCGGGACATCGAAACCATGCTGCGTAAACAGGAAGAGCAGATCGCCCTGCTCACCCGACTGGTGCAGCAGATGCCGCCGCCCGCCGACACCCCCTAACGCAGGGCTCCCAGCAGGCCCCCGCTCGACAGCAGGGCCGCATCCGCCAGGGCGGGACCCAGCATCCAGCCGGCGGGGGCAGCGATATAGACCGGGTCCCAGCGCGGATTGAATTTCTCTTGAAGGCCCGCAGGCCTTCGAACCCGTACAGGCCCCCACCTTCGGCATAGAAGAAGCTGCCCAGCCGCGCGACCGAGGGCGCCAGCCGGTGGGAGTCCAGCCCCGACAGCGGGGCCATACCCAGGTCGAACGCCTTGAACCCATGGTCCTTGCCCCACAGCATCAGCTGGATGAACAGCAGCTCCATGCTGTTCTTGGGCGCGCCAGGTCCATAGCGCATCAGATCGATCGAGACCGTATGGCCGTCCGGCGTGCACCACAGATTGGCGAAGGCGACGATCGCCCCGTCCTTGCGCAGCACCGCGGTCGGGAACCGCCTCAGATAGTCCCGGTCGAACCGACCGAGGCTGAAGCCCTTCTCGACCCCATGATCGATTCCCAGCCAGGCGTCGGACACCTGCTCCAGCTCATCGGCAATGGCGTCGAAGCCTTCCGGCGGCACGATGGCGAACTCGGCTCCGTCGCGCTGCCCGCGATTGACGGCGTGACGCAGCGGGGCCCGCACGGGTCCTTCCAGGGTGAAATCCTCCAGCTCGACGATCGCGGTCTCGCCGATCTTCGAGGCGACCAGACCGCAATCGATGAAGTCCGGCAGGCCGTCGCGGCTGACCGAATAGAAGACCGTCCTCGCGCCGTGCCGGTCACACAGTTCACGGAAGGCCCAGATCGCCGCCTTGCGGTCATCTGCCGGACCGACCGGCTCACCCATGGCGACAAAGGCGCGCCCCCGGACCCCGTACTGCACAAAGCTGCGCCCGCTCTCGCTGAACATCAGCGACTTGTCGCCGAGGTAGGCCAGATTGGCCTCGGGTGACGGCTGGTCCGCCGCCGCCAGAATGGTCGCGACCCGCTCCAGGTCGGTGACCGTGGACTCGAGGTCTCGACCACGCCCGGTCGCGTCAGTCGCCATGCGAAGATCAGCACCGCCAGCGCCGCCGCCCCGACCGCCGCGCGCAGAAACCGCGGCGCGTTCTGTTCGGTCAGGAAGGTCCACCACAGGTCATCCCGATAGGCGACGTTCTGATAGGCAAACAGTCCCAGCCAACCCGCCGCCACCAGCACAACCAGAACCGCGGCGATGGACCCGGGGCTCATCGGCGTCGCGCGCAGACCGGTGTCCCGGTGAAAGGCCCCGCGGCTCATTGCCAGCAGACCGGCGACGGTCGCCAGAAACAGAAACTCCTGGAAACCCAGCCCCTTGAGCAGACAGGCGAAGGCTGCGGTGACCAGGGCGATCAGCGTTGCCCACCAGGCCCGCCGCAACCGTCCCAGCAGGCCGAAGGCGAGAAACAGCAGCACCACCCCGGCCAGGCTGGCGACGAGATGTGACAGGTTGATCAGTCCCTCGGGGGCCAGCCGCGCCAGCAGGGTCAGCCGTGCGGCCCCGTCCCGGCGTGGCCACCGACAGCAGGGTCACGACCCCGGCAACAAAGGTAAGCAGTCCGAACAGCGGCGGCGCGACCTCACGCCAGATGGCCTCGCCAGCCTCGAGGGCGCGCCCACCGGCTGCGGAGCGGCCGTGCGCCCTCATACCCATGAATACT
The DNA here is from genome assembly GCA_034676465.1 of Brevundimonas sp. Lineage (GTDB taxonomy): Bacteria > Pseudomonadota > Alphaproteobacteria > Caulobacterales > Caulobacteraceae > Brevundimonas. Next base: position 6,949 of record JAUCCG010000077.1, read on the forward strand.
GTCAGACCGCCCGCAATCAGCAGGGGGCCAATGACATAGACCAGACGGTACAGCAGCAGGGCCCCGACCACATCAGCCGTGCCGACACGCGGCCCCAGGGCGGCGATCATAATGGCGTCAAACGCCCCCAGTCCGCCGGGCAGACCGCTGACCGCCCCCAGCAGTCCGGCCATGCCGAACACGGGCAGATAGTGGAGCAGGTCACCGCGACTGACCTCCGGCAACAGCACGTAAAGAATCGTCGCCGCCGCCATCCACTCCAGTGCGCTGCCAAGGACGATCGCCAGTCGCGTCTTGCGATCAGGCAGAAACCGCCTCAACCAGCCCGCGCGCGGAGCCAGCAGATAGACCCCCAGAACCTTCAGGCCAAAAACCGCGAAGATCAGTCCGACCCAGGGAGGAAGGTGGGCCTGGGCAGCGAGATCAGCCAGGGCCCCGGCGGCGGCCAGGCTCACCAGAACCAGCCCGCCGACCAGCCCGATCATCGCCGCCAGCGCGCTGACCAGGGCGACATCGCCCCCCCGAAAGGCCGTCGGCCTGATACGCGCGGAAGCGAATGCCTCCGGCCATGGCCAGTCCCGGCGCACCGGCATTGGCCAGTGCGAAGGCCAGCATCGAGGGCTGCCAGGTTCTGCGCCAGCTGGCCGCCTTTCCCAGAGATTTGAGCGCCAGACCGTCGAAACTGGAAGCCGCCGAAAGGCTGACGATCAGCAATGCCAGCGCCAGCATCAGGGACGGGAGCGGGATGGCCGCAGCCGCAGCCTCCACCTCGTGCCAACTCACATGGCGCAGTTCGCCACCGATCACGACCGCGGCGATGAGGAAGATGCCGATGCCGACAGCAGGGCTCAGCCAATGCCGCCATTGGCTCGTGCCGCCGGCCGAAGTGACGGCATCGCCTGCGTCTGCGTCGATCATGCTGCTTCGATACCCCAACCAGATCCTAAAGACGCGTCAGCCGGGACCGGCGTCAAGCCATCACCCCCAAGGTCCCCGACCCTGATTGATGCGGGTCAATGCGCAGGCCGGACACCCGACCTAGTCTCACGGGTCTGCAATCTGGAGGACCCTGCCATGGACCGTCTCAAGACCAAGGTCGCCATCGTGACCGGAGCCGCGCTCGGCATCGGTCGCGCCATCGCCATCCGTATGGCTGAAGAAGGCGCATCGGTCGCGGTCGTGGACCTGCTGGAGTCCGACGCCCTGGCCCTGGCGGCCGAGCTGACCGCTGCCGGTCATCGCGCCCGCGGCTGGCGTTGCGATGTCTCGGACGAGACCGCCGTGGCCCGGGTCATGACCGAGGTCGTCGAGCATTTCGGCCGGCTCGACATCGTCGTCAATAATGCCGGCGTGGCGGGGGTCAACAAGCCCACCCACGAGATCACCGAGGCCGAGTGGGACTGGGTCCAGGCGATCAACGTCAAGGGCGTCTTCTTCTGCACCAAACACGCCATCCCCCACCTCAAGACAGCCGGGGGCGGCAGCATCATCAACCTGTCGTCGATCTACGGCCTGGTCGGCGGCGCCGATCTGCCACCGTATCATGCCTCCAAGGGGGCGGTGCGGCTGATGAGCAAGACTGACGCCCTGATCTATGCTCCCGACAGGATCCGCGTGAATTCGATCCATCCCGGCTTTATCTGGACACCGTTGGTTGAACATCACCTGGAGGGCACAGACGACCCTGAGGCCGCGCGCGCAGGCACGGCCGCCCTGCATCCACTCGGCCATATGGGCGAACCGGACGATATCGCCTGGGGGGCCGTCTACCTGGCCTCCGACGAGGCCAAATTCATCACAGGGTCCGAATTGGTCATCGACGGCGGCTACACGGCGCGCTGATCAGACGCCGGAAAGGGCGGATCCCGGAGATCCGAAACCCGGCAACTGCGTTGTAGACAGGCGTGTCGCCTTTCAACCCGACCGGAGCCCCTGCCCATGCCGTCGCTGAAGTCGTCCTATCCGCTCTATCTGGCCAACCGGGCGATAACGCCGAACCAGGACCTGGTCGTCACCGACAAATTCACCGGCAAGCCCGCCACCCGGGTGGCCCTGGCCGATCCCGCCATGATCGATGACGCCATCGCCGCTGCCGTGCGGGCCACCGGGCCGATGGCCGAAATGGCCGCCTATGAGCGGCAGGCGGTCCTGACCCATTGCGTGACCCGGTTTCAGGAACGGGCCGACGAACTGGCCTATGCCCTCTGTATCGAGGCGGGCAAGCCAATCCGGGATTCGCGCGGCGAGGTGACCCGTCTGATCGACACTTTCCGCATCGCCGCCGAGGAATTGGTACGCATGACCGGCGAGGTCCAGCCGCTCGACATCTCGGCCCGGGCCAGGGGCTACCAGGGCATGTGGAAGCGGGTGCCGATCGGCCCCTGTTCGTTCATCTCGCCGTTCAACTTCCCGCTCAATCTGGCAGCCCACAAGATCGCGCCGGCGATCGCCGTGGGTTGCCCCTTCGTGATGAAACCCGCCTCGCGCACCCCGCTGGGAGCCATCATCATCGGCGAGGTCCTGGCCGAGACGGATCTTCCCGAAGGGGCCTTCTCGATCCTGCCGGCCAGTCGCAACGGGGCCGACCTGTTCACCACCGACGACCGGTTGAAACTGCTGTCCTTCACCGGGTCGCCCGAGGTGGGCTGGGCGCTCAAGGCGAAGTCCGGCAAGAAGAAGGTGGTGCTGGAACTGGGCGGCAACGCCGCGGTCATCGTCGACCGGGACAGCGATCTGGACGACGCCGCTGAACGCATCATCTTCGGGGCCTTCTATCAGTCGGGCCAGTCCTGCATCGGCGTGCAGCGCATCCTGATCCATGAAGACGTCTATGACGCGCTGCGTGACAGGCTGGTCAGGCGGGCCAGGGCACTGGTGTCCGGCAATCCCCTGGACGAAGACACCTTCATCGGCCCGATGATCGACGAGAAGGAAGCTGAACGTCTGGAAGCCTGGATTGGCGAAGCCCGCGACGCCGGGGCTCGGGTCCTGTGCGGCGGAGAGCGAGACGGCAACATGCTGCAGGCAACCCTGATGGAAGGCGTACCGCACGGCCAGAGGATTCGCGACGAGGAAGCCTTCGGGCCGGTCGCCATCCTGTCGTCCTTCTCCGATTTCGAGGCGGCGCTCGACGAGGTCAACGACTTCCGCTTTGGCCTGCAGGCGGGCATCTTCACCCGCGACATCCACAAGGCCATGGCCGCCTGGGACCGGCTTGAGGTCGGAGGGGTGCTGATCGGCGACGTGCCCAGCTATCGCGTCGACAACATGCCGTACGGCGGGGTGAAGGACTCGGGGCTGGGTCGCGAAGGCGTCAGGTTCGCGATGGAGGACATGACGGAAATCCGCAATCTCGTGATCCGTCACCGACCGATTTAGCCGGCGACCTGAATGGTCGGGCCAGACCGTCGACGGTCGAGGTCAACTATCTGCTAACGCCCTGATCTGCCGCGCATGTATGACTTGCGCCCGTGACCGCTGATCGATCGGAAACCTCGCCATGTCGACGCGACTGCTGCTCGTCTTCGTCCCGGACGAGGACATCTCGACAGCCCAGGATCTGGCACGTCGCTGTGCCAGCCGCATCTGGATTCGCCCGGTCGAAGGCGGACTGGAAAGCCTGGCCTGTGTGGTGCAGGCACGTTACGTCGAGCGTCTGGTCGATGCGCTGGAGCAGGAACTGGGCGAACGCCCCGGCTTCTGCACCATCATTCTGCCGACCGAGGCCGTCATCCCGCCCCTCTATGAAACGGCGGCCAATGCGCATCCCCGGTCCGGAAATGACCGTCCGCCCAGTCGGCTGGAAGCCTTCTTCAGCCGCGACCGGCTGAGCACGGAAGAGATGTACGACGACGTCGAAAAGACGGTGCAGCTTCGCTACAGCTTCCTCTTCACGGTGCTCCTGTCGGCCTTGATCGCCGGCCTCGGCATGCGCAGTGGCCAGACCGCGATCGTCATCGGAGCCATGGTCATCGCCCCCTTCCTCGGCCCATCGATCGGCATGGCGATGGCCGCGACGATCGGCGACCATGCTCTTGGCCGGCGCGCCAGTCTTGCCCTGGCGATCGGTGCCATCGCCTGCCTGGCCTTCATGGCGTTGATCGGCCGGTTCATCACGATCGACCCGACCGTCCCGGAGCTGTTGAACCGGACCCGCGTCAGTCCGGCGGACGTCGTGCTGGCCCTCGCCAGTGGCGGGGCCGGCGTCATCGCCTTCAGTCGGGGTTCGGCCGCATCCCTGATCGGGGTGATGATCGCGGTGGCCCTGGTCCCGCCACTGGCCGCCGCTGGCCTGCTGTTCGGCTCCGGGCATGGCCAGCTCGCTCTCGGTGCCCTGATCCTGTTCGCTACCAATCTGATCTGCATCAATGTGGCGGGGATACTGACTTTCCTGTTCCAGGGCCTGGCCCCCCGAAACTGGCGGGTGACCGCGGGCACCCTGATGGTCTGGGTGGCGCTGCTGGTCGCGCTGCTGGCCCTGATCCTGCCCCGGTTCCTGCCCTGAGCCGGCAGGGCCTGCCGGCTTGAGGATTGCAGCCGGTAGCGCATGATCCCGGTCGTCGGCATGGTTGGCAAACCATGGCGAACCCGCCGCTGTCTGCGGCCTGTCCGGTGCCCCCCGACACCAGACAGGCCAACAGCGCAAGAACGAGTCCCCCCAAAGGGTATCCCGCGTCGTTCCCGCGAACGCGTGGCCAGCAGTCACTTGCCAGCATCAACGCGCCATCTGGCCGGGCGAACGGCGGATTGTCGACCGGCTTCCCCGATGACGCGAACAGAAGATCAGGCCGCCTTGCCCCAACGCTTCAGCGCCGGGCCGATACTGCCGCCTTGCACGACCACCGAGAACAGCACCACCATATAGGTCGCGGCGACCAGCACGTCCTTCATCGGACCGGGCGGCAGCGACAGGGCCAGGGCGATGGAAATGCCGCCGCGCAGCCCGCCCCAGACCATGACCGGAAACGCCAGTTTGAACGGCAACAGGCTGCGCCAGAACAATAGCGGTACGCCGACGGACAGGGCGCGCGCCAGCAGCACCAGCGGGATAGTCAGCAGACCCAGCCCCAGCAGTCCCAGACGATCGGCCAGTACCACGGCCTCGAGGCCGATCAGCAGGAACAGGACCGCGTTCAGCACCTCGTCGACCAGCACCCAGAACTTGAGCAGATAGTCGCGGGTGTTGTCGCTCATCGCATAGCTGACTCCGTGGTTGCCGATGACCAGGCCGGCCACCGCCATGGCGACCGGGCCGCTGATGTGCAGGGCGTGGGCCAGGGAATAGCCGCCCATGACCACCGCCAGGGTGATCAACACCTCGACCGAATACTCGTCGATGGCCTTCATCGCCCGATAGGCGACCCAGCCGATGGCCAGACCGAGGGCGGCCCCGCCGAGCGCCTCGACCAGGAACAGTTCGCCGGCGTGAACCAGCGAAAGCCCGTTGCCGCTAACGGCCGCCGCCAGCAGGATTGAGAACACCACGACCCCGACGCCGTCGTTGAACAGGCTCTCACCCGCCACGGTCGCCTGCAACCGCGGCGGCACGGTGGTGGTCTTCAGCACCGCCATGACCGCGACCGGGTCGGTCGGGCTGATCAGCGCCCCGAACACGAAACACCAGGACAGCGGCAGGTCGATGCCCAGCAACCGCGTCAGGGCGGCCAGACCGGCCCCGACCAGCAGGGTCGAGAGCACGACCCCGAAGGTGCTGAGGATGCCGATCTGCCAGCTGCCGCGCTTCAGCTGGGCGAGGTCGACGTGCATCGCCCCGGCGAACAGCAGGAACGACAGCATGCCGTTCATCAGGGTTTCGTGGAAATCGATGTCGCCGAGGAATTCGGTGACCGTTTCCGACAGCTGGCTCTGGGGCAGGACCGCGTCGATGGCGATAACGGCGATCGAGGCCAGGGCCCCCATCACGGTCAGGGCCACCGTCGTCGGCAGCTTCAGATAGCGGTGATTGAGCCAGCCCAGCACGGCCGACAGCACGATCAGAATGGCGGCGGCGTCGAACGGGGACAGGGCGCTGATCATGGGGTTTCCTGCGATCGGTTTCGCGGCCGGGCCGCAGGCATAACCTGCGTTTCCGTCTGCCGCCAAGGTCAAACGCAGAGCGGCGCAATTCGCGTTGGACGAGGGCTGGTCGGGTGCCCTAGGCTGGAGCCCTGCCGCCATGAAATACATCAGCACCCGGGGCCAGGCGCCCACCGTCAATTTCGCCCAGGCGATGCTGTCCGGCCTTGCGCCCGATGGCGGCCTGTATGTGCCCGAAACCTGGCCCGCCGCCGACGCCGGCCTGGCCCGTCCGGGCGTCCCCTATGCGATCGTTGCGCGATCGGTGCTGACCACCTTTGCCGGAGCGTCTCTGCCGGCCGGGTCCGTCGATACGGCGGTGGCGCGGCTGGTCAAACGCTTCCGCCACGCTGCGGTGACGCCCTTGGTGCAGCTGGACGCCAATCTGTGGCTGCTGGAGCTGTTCCACGGCCCGACCGCGGCCTTCAAGGACCTGGCCATGCAGCTGGCGGCGTCGCTGATGGACGCGGCCCTGGCCGGAGCCGGGGACCGGCTGACGCTGGTCACGGCGACCAGCGGCGACACCGGCGCCGCCGCCGTGCGGGCCTTTGCCGGGGCCGAGCGTATCCGCCTGATCGTGCTGCACCCCGAAGGCCGGGTGTCGCCGGTGCAGCGGCTGCAGATGACCACGGTCGAGGCTGACAACATCACCAATCTGGCGGTGCGCGGCGATTTCGACGATTGCCAGCGACTGGTGAAGGGGTTGCTGGCTGACGAGCAATCGCGGGCGCGGGGGCCGCTGAGCTCGGTCAATTCGATCAACTGGGCGCGGCTGGCCGGACAAATCCCCTATTATGTGATCGCCGGGGCGGCTCTGGCCGGACCCGCCCCTCGCTTCGTCGTGCCGACCGGCAAAATCTCGGCGACGCCTTCGCCGGCTGGGCCGCGCGCCGCATGGGCGCGAACGTCGGCGGGCTGGTCGCAGCGGTGAACAGCAATGACGCGCTGGCACGGGTTCTGGCCGAGGGCGTCTACAGCCGCCGCACCACGGTCGAGACCCACAGCGTCAGCATGGACGTTCAGGCCCCGTCCAATTTCGAGCGGCTGGTGTTCGAGGCCACCGACCGCGACGCGGACCGCACCCGCGCGGTGTTCAAGACCTTCGCCCGCGAGGGTACGGTGACCCTGGACGACGCCCTGCTGACCCGGCTGCGGGCCGAGGTTTCGGCCGAGACCGTCAGCGAGGCCGAAACACGGGCCGAGATCGCCCACGCCTGGTCGGCGTACGGCCAGGTCATCTGCCCGCACACGGCGGTGGCCGTGGCGGCGGCGCGGCGGCAGGATACGTCCGCGGGCCCGGTCGTGGCCCTGTCGACAGCCCATCCGGCCAAATTCCCCGACGTCGTGTCCGGGGCCCTCGGCTTCACGCCCCGTCGGCCGTCCGTGCTGGAAGGCCTGGAGGGGCGGCCGGAGCACTGTCGCACGGTCGAGCCGACGCTGGCGGCGGTGCGGGCCGTGTTGGACTGACCTCAGGCGTCCTGCCTGTTCGACCCGGCCGCCGCTTCAGTCGCAGTCCTGATAGCCGGAGGCGCGGCAGCGGCCGGCCATCTCGGTGGCGCGGGCGATCTGATCGGGGAGTTAGGGCGGCCGTGACCATGGCCCGCGTCTCTGCGGCGTCCTCATTGGCCGGCTCCGACAGGACGGAGTTGGCCAGCTGCATCCACATGAGTGCCCGCACCGGGTCATTCTCGACTCCCAGACCCCTCGCGTACATGAGGCCCAGATTGAACTGCGCCCGGGCCTCGCCCTGGATCGCGGCCGCGCGGAACCAGCGCGCCGCCCCGGCGGCGTCCCGACCCGTACCGAAGCCTTCGAGCGTCAGGACGCCCATGTTGTACTGGGCACCGACATGACCGCCGTGCGCCGCCCGATGGAGCCAGCGTGCCCCCTCTGTGGCGTCACGGGTCACGCCGCGCCCCTCGATATAGTACAAGCCGAGCCTGTACTCGGCGGCCGCATCTCCCTGTTCAGCCGCCTGCTGCAACCAATGCGCCGACTTCGACATCATCGGGCGCGACGCCCCGGCCCTCGGCCAGAAAGGTCGCGAGATTAATCTGCGCGTCCAGATGGCCCTGGGCGGCGGCGAGCCGGAACCAGCGAACGGCCTCGGCGTCGTCACGCAAGACACCCCGCCCCTCGGCGTGGGCCACACCCAGATTGTGCCGGGCATCCGCCCGTCCCTGTTCCGCCGCCAGACGGAACAGACGCACGGCTTCCCCTTCATCGCGTCCAAGGCCGCGCCCCGTGAAATAGAAACTGCCGAGGTTGTTCAGGGCGTCAGCATGTCCCCGATCAGCGGCGACCCGAAACCAGCGAGCGGCCTCGACGTCATTCCGCGGGACGCCCTGTCCTGTGGCATGGAGCACACCGACGGAATAGACCGCATTGACGTCACCCGCTTCAGCTGCCGCGGTCCAGATTGCCGCGGCCGTTGTGAACTCACCGCGATCATAAGCCTCGAGACCGCGGAACCGGGCATCCACGGATTGCGCTGTCGCGCCCGACGACGCCGCAGCCATCACCGCTGCCAAAATCATGGAAAGGATCGATCCACATAATGGCATCGTACGACCCTGTCTGAGGGTGACTCCAGCCCTCACCGCCCGAGGGGATCCGCAATCCGCCGGCAGGTACCCTCACCCCAGGTCCGGGACGACCGATCCAGACGCGAATAGGTCTGGCGCAGGGTCCGCAGGTTGAGGGTGTTGGTGTAGCCGCGCCGCCCGACCAGCCGGACCTCGTCGCCCGTTGCGGTACAGGTGTTGAAATCAATCAGGCTGCACATATCCGTGTCCCATTGCGGCGAAGTCGCGCCGTTGAGCCGCTGCCATCCGGCCGGGCTGGTGCGGACGCGGATCGTCGCCTCCTCCTGCCGCGTCGGCTGGCTGGGTCGCGTCGTGGCCGACGGGGGGGCCACGTAAAAGCTGGTCCGGCATTGCAGATAGGTCCAGCCCGTCTGGGCCGCAGCCACCCCGGGCAGCAGCCCTGCTACAAGCGCAGCCGAGGCGAGAAGGAGGGACAGGACGCTTCATGGTTCGCTCCATTGCAGGGCCGGACGCGCGATCAGCGCGACCGTTGGCTGAAAAAGCTGACCGATTAACGCCGATCCTGCAAGGCGCGGGGACCCGGGTCATCCTGTGAGTTTTGACAGCTGTTCCGCCGCTGCAGCCTCGCTAGCCTGACTGTCTACTTGTCGTTGTCCGACCTCTTGGGAGCCCGGGACCATGATGACCCTGTCCCGAACGCTGGCCCTCACGGCTGTGTCCGCCGCCCTGCTGGGGCTGTCCGGCTGGACCGGCGCGCCGGCCCCGGCCACCGCACCGGCCCCGGCCGTGACCCAGGTTTCGTGCAGCGAGCTGACCCGCCGGATGAGCCGACACCGCCGAACTGGCGCTGGAGATGGACGAGGTCTGCGCCGCCGGTGACAGCGCCGAATGTGGCGAACTGGCCCAGTGGGTGGTGTGCGAATTCAATCTCAATGTTCCGGACGACACACAGTGTCGCAACACCCGGATCGTGCGTGACATGACGCAGATCCTGAACGTGGTCGGCAACCGCGTCGACCAGCTGAACCGGCTGCAGTCACGCCAGCTGTTCTTCAACGTCGCCGAGGTCAGCGACCGGCAGCGCGCGCGTGTCTGCGTCCGGGCCGGGGCGGCCAACTATTGAGTCCGCGAACGCCATGACATCGAAGGAGACACCATGAGCCGTACAACCCTTGCCGCCGCCGCTGTCTGTGCCTCTCGCTGGCGCTGTCCGCTGGAGCGTGAGCGCGCAATCCCTCGACTTCAGCGCGAGGGGCGACTCCGCCAACGAAGCCTGCATGAGAGCCAAGAACGAGGCCCGACGGCAACTTCGCAACGCTGACCGTTCGGTGCAGCGTTTGGACTCGTGATTGCCGCCGGGACCGGGACAGGTCCGGTGCCCAGTTGCGGACATGGCGTTGTACGGTCGACGCCTATTACACCCGGCGGAACTGAGGGGACGGTAATCCGTCAGGCAACGACCGCACGCCAGTAGTCGAGTTGACGCAGGAAGGGGGCCGGGTCCTTGGCCGTGACCAGGGCGTCCGGCGGGGCCAGCAACCGGTCGTGTAGCCGGGTCAGGGTGAAGCGCACCACCGCCTGCGCACCCAGATCGGCAGGGCCGTGCGTTTGACGTCACTGAGCGGACGACGGATTCATAGCCGGCCAGGAAGGCGACTCACTACCGCCGGATTGGCCCGGCCTTCCCCGTCGAATTCCCAGGCATTCAGGGCGATTGCCAGTCATAGGCGAAAGTATCGACACAGGCGAAATAGAATTCATATGACGCCGCTGACCGCGCCGTTCAGGAACAGAACATTATCGGGAAATAATCCGCGTGAACAGCGCCCTGCGACAGATCCCTGAGTGATCGCCCGACCCCGCGGGCCAGTTCCTGCTCGAGCCGCCGCAGCATGCGCCGGTCCTCGCCTCCGGCCACCGTGGCGCAGCGATCGGCCAGTTCGCGCCAGGCTGCCGGCCCGACCGGATTGATGCGCTGTCCGTCGAAATCCGCCGCCGCCAGATGCAGCTGCGCCAGGGCCCTGCCGGCTGTGTGCTGATCGTCGAGATCGGCGGTTCTGAGCTCAGCTACCCTCGCGCCACTCAATGATTGACGCGGGCCGTCCGTTGAGTTGACCGATCCAGTGACCCGCCCGGTCCGGCATCGGCCGCGGGGCCGGATAGCCACGGTTCGCCAGGCGCTCGGTCAGACCCAGACAGAACGGCAGGGCGTCGGCCCGGGTGCGATATTCGAACAGGGTCAGGACGAACCGTCCGGCCGTGGTCTGCAGTCGGTAGTTGGTGTTCTTCGACCCCCTCGGCGATCGGGGTCAGCCCTTCGAACCGCCCCAGATCATAGGCTTCGAGAAGGGTCCGGGCCTCGGCTTCGGAGACCGGCGTGAACACCGCCATACGTCAAATACCGATCAGGCGGGCGCGGGCGCGCACGAGGTCGGCGACATCGGCCAGCACGCTCTCACTCGTGGCCCAGTGGCCGGCGCCGCGCCCGCGACACGTCCATTTTGTTTTGTCGAACCATAGACCTTCAAGGCATTGCCCTCCCCGCACAGGGACAGGAAGAGCGGATCGGAGCCGTCGGCGTCAAGGGCCGAACCTCGGCTCCCAGCCCGCCGACGACCCGGCGGCAGGCCCCGATCTGGCGCGTCCCGACAGCCGGTCGCGCGTCCGCCGACAAGACGTCGCGCCGGATTCCAGCCTCGACCGGAGCCGAGCCGAAGGCCTCGAACGCCAGCAGTCGCAGCTTGGCGGCGGCGTCATGACCCTCGACGTCCGACGACGGGTCTTCCTCGGCGAACCCGGCCACGCGGGCTTCGGATCAGGGCCTCATCGAACGAGGCCCCGGCGTCGAGCCGTTCCAGCATGAGTTTTTTTATGGTGCCGTTGAGGATCGCCTCGAAGCCCACGACCGGTCCCGCCGCCAGCGCCTGATGCAGGGTCTCGATCATCGGGGGCCCGCCCCCGACGGCCGCCGAATAGCAGAGCTGCGCGCCATGGGCGGTGGCCAGGGTCCGGAATCGGCGGGGTCCTGGCTGATCGCCTGTTTGTTGGCGCTGACCACATCGATACCGCGCGACAGCGCCGCCCGGATCAGGGCATGACCGGTGTTCTGGCCTCGGACAGGATTTCCAGCACGATGTCCGGACGGGCCGCCAACAGGACGGCCGGATCGGCGGTGAAGCGGTCGGCGATGGTGGCGAAGTCGATGCCGGGCACATCGCGCACCCGTGCCGGGTCGCGGACCAGCACGCCGGTGATGTGGAAGCGCGGGAATTTTGCAGCAGGCGGCTCAGCACCCCCGCCCCGACCACACCGCAGCCGGCGACGGCGATGCGGAACGGCGGCAGGGCCGTGGCCGGGAACCGGTGCTTCGCAGCGGGCCCCGATCCGCGTCGGGCGCACACCGCCGAGGCCGGCGATCTCGATCTCGACACCCCGGTCCTCGCCCATGTCGATGGCGTCGGGCTGGACCAGCACCCCGCCGACCGCACGGGCCACGGCCCAGGACGCCTTGGCTGTAGCGCAGCGGCACACCGGCGGGCACCGGACGGGTCGCGGTCGTAAAGGCCGTCGACATCCTTGACCAGACGAACGTGATCCAACCCCAGTTCAGCGGCCACGAACAGGGCCGTCAGGTCGGACCCGCCGCGCCCGAGCAGGGCGGTGCGGCCATTGTCGAGCAGGGCTCCGAAGCCGGGGTACGATCGACGGCCTGATGCGCATCGAGGGCGCGCAGCAGGGCGGCGGTGTTGATACTTTCCGGATGGGCGTGCTGGGTGGGGGCCCGAGGCCCGGATGCCCAGTTCGCGTACCGACAGGGGACACGGCATCGACACCGATCCGGTCGCAGGCGATGGCCGGCGAAGGCGGCCGCCGCCTCCTCGCCCTGGGCGACATAGGCGGGCAGCAGGCCGTTGTCGTGATCGAGACCCAGCGCCCGCGCCTCGGCCAGCAGCCGGTCGGTCTGGCCGGCGAAGGCCGAAACCACAGCCACCACCCGGCGACCGGCGCGCACATGACGATAGACTTCCGACGCCACATCCGGGGCCCGGGTCGGATCGCGCAGCACCGAACTGCCGAATTTGAGCACCACAACATCATCGACGGCGGGACGGGATGCGGGCGCGAGGGCGACGGGTTCGGGACGAGCAAGGACGGCGAGATGGGGCATGGCAGGAGTTTGGTTGGTCTGGAAGAGCAAAGGGAGCCGGGACAAGAAAAAACCCCGCCCGGGGCTCCGGGCGGGGTTGGGTCTCAGCGGCTTGAAGTTAATGCGCGCTAGCCTGTCCCCGCCCGTGGCGTGGTCATGGTCATGATGGTGGTGATGGTCATGCCGAGGCCGCTGCCGGTCACACGGCCGCACGCGCCCGAACGGGCGATGGCGGTACGGAGGGTGAGCGGGGCGAAGGGCACCAAACGTCGATCCGGTAACGGAATGAGACCGCCACCGTGGCCCTGATGCGCGCGGCGCGTCAAGGGGCGCGCGCACGAATAACGCCGGGGAAGCGCCACAAGTCGGGCGCATGAGGTCATTTTTGTCACCGGACGGCTCTCACAGGTTGATCCTCCCTAGGCCCAGTGCATCTGCACACGGTGCGCCGCCGCCCAGTGAATGGCCTTGATCGCATCGACGCACGGCCCGGGCCGCCGCCCGGGTGCCCAGTTCGCCGCCCAGGTCGGCGGTGGTCGCACCGGCCGCCAGCACCGCCGCCACCGCCGCCTCGATCGAGTCCTGGCCTCGTCCTCCAGCTTCAGACTGTGGCGCAGCAGCAGGGTGGCTGACAGGATCATGGCCCCGACTGGGTTGGCCAGGTCCTGACCGGCGATGTCGGGAGCCGAGCCGTGGATCGGCTCGAACAGACCGGGACTGCCCGCCCCCAGCGAGGCCGAGGGCAGCAGGCCGATCATCCGCCCAGCACCGAGATCTTGTCCAACAGGATGTCGCCGAACATGTTCTCGGTCAGGATGACGTCGTAGTCGCGCGGCTTGCGGATCAGATGCATGGCCATGGAGTTGACCAGGGCGTGTTCCAGTTCGACCTGGGGGAATTCCTCGGCATGGATGCGGGTTACGACCTCGCGCCACAGACGGCCGGTTTCCATCACATTGGCCTTGTCGACCGAGGTCACCTTGCCGCGCCGCTGCAGGGCCATGCGGAAAGCGGCCCGGGCGACGCGCTCGATCTCCTCGACGCTGTAGATGCACAGGTCCGAGGCCATGGTGTCGGTGCGGGTCTTTTCGCCGAAATAGACCCCGCCGGTCAGTTCCCGGAACACGATCAGATTGACGCCCTCGACGATCTCGCGTTTCAGCGGCGAACGGTGGGCCATCACCGGCGAGACCTGCAGCGGACGCAGGTTGGCGAACAGGCCCATGGCCTTGCGGAGACCCAGCAACCCCTCCTCCGGCCGGCGTTCACCACCGTCCCATTGCGGACCGCCGACGGCCCCCAGCAGCACGGCGTCGGAAGCGATACAGGCGGCGCGGGTCGCCTCGGGCAGCGGATCACCGGTGGCGTCGATGGCGGCCCCGCCGATCAGGTGCTCGGCGAAGCTGAAGGTGTGGCCGTAGAAGTCTCCGATTACGGGTCAGCACCTCGACCGCCGCGGCGGTGACCTCGGGACCGACGCCGTCACCGGGCAGGACGACGATATTGAAATGGCTGGCGGTGGTCATGCGACGGATTCCGATGCGGTACAGGGATTTAAAGGCTTCGATGGCGGGCAGGTGTTTCTGGACCAGCCGAGAGGATCGACGCCGTCCAGCAGGCACTGGCGGGCGGAAGGGTTCTATGGTGAAGGGGACGGCGGCGTGGTTGCCGCGGCGCAGCTCGCCGGCCTCGAGGGATCGAGCGTCACCGGCTGGTCCGGATTGGCGACCAGATCAGCCCAGGTGGCGGCGTCAACCTTGAACCGGCAGCAGGCCGTTCTTCAGGGCATTGGAGGTGAAGATATCGGCGATTCCGGTCGAGATCACCGCGCGGAAGCCATAGTCCAGCAGGGCCCAGGGCGCGTGTTCGCGCGACGAGCCACAGCCGAAATTGGCCCCGGCGACGAGGATGCGCTGCTCGGTCGGGTCGATGCGAGTTCAGCACCGCCTCGGGCCGGGGCGTGCCGTCGGACTGATAGCGCCAGTCATGAAAGGCATGGACACCCAGACCCTCACGCGAGGTGGTGGTCAGAAAGCGCGCGGGGATGATCTGGTCGGTGTCGATATTGGTCTGGCTGAGCACCAGGGTGCGCGAGGTCAGGACCTTGAAGGGTTCAGAGATGTCCGGCTCCTGACGGCGCGCACGCGGCGCTCGCCTGCAGATAGACGCGGGGGTCAGTCAGGACCCCCGCGACGGCGCTGGCGGCGGCGGTGGCGGGGCTGGCGAGAATGGTGCGTGCCCCCTTGCCCTGGCGGCCCTCGAAATTGCGGTTCGAGGTCGAGACGGCCAGCTGGCCCGGCCCGACGACATCGCCGTTCATGGCGATACACATCGAGCAGCCCGGAGTGCGCCACTCGGCACCGGCCTCGAGGAAGACCCGGTCGAGCCCCTGGCCTCGGCGTCGCGGCCATGGCTTCGGAACCCGGCACCACCAGCATGCGCACGCCGGGCTTGACCCGCCGACTACGCAGCACATCGGCGGCGGCGCGCAGATCGGGCAGACGGCCATTGGTGCAACTGCCGATGAAGACCACATCGACCGGCTGGATCGTGGTCGTCTCGCCGGCGGTGAAGCCCATATAGGCCAGCGCCTTGCGGTCGCTGTCCGAGCCGGGTTGCGGCACAGGCGCGCCGATCGGCGAGCCGGCGTCGGGCGTGGTGCCCCAGGTGGCCATCGGCGTGATGGCCGAGCCGTCCAGCCGGACCTCCTTGTCGAACACCGCGCCGGGGTCGCTGGCCAGGGTCAGCCAGTCGGCGGCGGCGGCGTCAAAGGCGGCGCCCTGTGGCACATGGCGACGGCCGCGCAGCCAGGCGATGGTGGTGGCGTCGGGGGCCATCATCCCGGCCCGGGCGCCGGCCTCGATCGACATGTTGCACAGGGTCATCCGCCCTTCCATATCCAGACCGCGCACCGCCTCACCGGCATATTCGATGACAAAGCCGGTGCCACCGCCGAAGCCGAGGGCGGCGATCACGGCCAGGGCCACGTCCTTGCCCGAGACGCCGGGCTGCAGCGTGCCATCGACGGTGATGCGCAGGGCTTTCGGCTTGCGCTGCAGCAGGCACTGGGTCGCCAGCACATGGCCGACCTCTGAGGTGCCGATACCAAAGGCCAGGGCCCCGAAGGCCCCGTGGGTGGCGGTGTGGCTGTCGCCGCAGACCACGGTCATGCCCGGCCGGGTCAGACCCAGTTCGGGACCCGTCACATGGACGACGCCGCGATCGTCACTGCCCCAGCCGGCCAGCACGATGCCGTGGCGGGCGCAGTTCTGTTCCAGCCGGTGGACCTGGGCCTCGGCCTCGGGCGTGACATAGGGGCGCGCGCCGTCAGCCCCGGCCGGCAGGGTCGGGGTCGAATGGTCGAGGGTGGCGAAGGTCCGGTCGGGCCGGCGCACCTTCAGGCCCCGGGCCTCGATATCGCTGAAGGCCTGGGGACTGGTAACCTCATGGATCAGATGCATGTCGATATACATGACGCCGGGGGTGTCAGCGGTCTCGGTCACCACGACGTGGCGGTTCCAGACCTTGTCGAACAGGGTCTCAGGCCGGCTCATGCTGACGCTCCCTGGCGGCCGATGCGGGGGCGGCGATGCTTTCCAGCCAGCCGAAGCGGTCGGCGGTCGCGCCGGTGAACAGGCCCCGGAAGGCGGCGTTCAGACCGCGCGTCACCGGGGCGGGGCCGTTGGACCGCGTGGCGATGCCGTCGATCGAACGCACCGGCGTGATCTCGGCCGCGGTGCCGGTCATGAAGACCTCGTCGGCGACATACAGGGTCTCGCGCGGCAGGGTCTGTTCGACCACCTCTATGCCCTCGGCCCGGGCCAGCTTCAGCACGGTGTCGCGGGTGATGCCCATCAGGATGGACGAGGCCGCCGACGGGGTCAGGATGCGGCCGTCCTTGACGATGAACAGGTTCTCGCCGGCCCCTTCGGACAGGCGGCCGTCGGTACCCAGGGCGATGCCTTCGCCGAAGCCATTGGTGCGGGCTTCGCGGCCGATCAGATAGCTGGACAGATAGTTGCCGCCCGCCTTGGCTCCGGAGGGCACGGTGTTGGGCGCGATCCGGGCCCAGCTGGACACGCAGGCGTCGACGCCGTTTTCCAGCGCGTCCTCGCCCAGATAGGCCCCCCAGGGAAGGCGGCGATGGCGACGTCGACGTTCAAGGCGTCGGGACCCGGCGTCACCCCCATGCCGCAGGCTCCGAGAAAGGCGATCGGCCGCAGATAGGCGCTCTGCAGGCCGTTCTCGCGCACCACCGTCTTGCAGGCGTCGATCAACTCCGCCTCGGTGAACGGCAGGGGGAAATGATACATCCGGGCGCTGTCGAACAGGCGGCGGATATGGTCGGTCAGGCGGAAGGCGCGCGGGCCGTCCGGGGTGTCATAGACGCGGATCCCCTCGAACACCGAGGTGCCATAGTGCAGGGCGTGGCTCATGACGTGGATTTTCGCGTTGGCCCAAGGCGTCAGCGCGCCGTTGATCCAGATACTCTCAGCCAGCGGCGGCATAGGCACGGTCCTCATGTGGGGTTGCGGGGCGCGAGGCCTCGACGATGGCCAGCAATTCCTGGTCGTTGATCTCGCCGATCTGGTCGGCGCGGCTCTTGAAGGCAGCGAAGGCCCCGGTCAGGTGATGACCGATCAGGGGATGGCCCAGAACCTCGGCGCGCCTGGCCAGGGCGTGGCGGCCGGAATGCTTGCCCAGCACGAAGAAACTGCCTTCGAAGCCGACGTCCTCAGGCCGCATGATTTCGTAGGTGCGGGCGTCGGCCATCATGCCGTGGCCTGGGGGTATTCTGGCCTCATGGGCAAAGGCGTTGATGCCGACGATGGCCTTGTTGCGGACCACTGGTGTGTGGGGTGACCTCGCTCAACAGACGGCTGGTGCGGACCAGCTGGGTCGCGTCGACCCCGGTGGTGACTCCCAAACGGCCGGTGTGCGTGCGCAGGGCCATAACCACCTCCTCGACCGAGGCATTGCCGGCGCGTTCGCCGATACCGTTTATCGCGCCCTCGAACTGGCGGGCCCCGGCCTCGATCGCCGCCAAGGTATTGGCCACGGCCAGTCCCAGGTCGTCATGGCAGTGGGCCGAAAAGACCACCTCCGGGAAAGCGCGGACGCAGGGCGGCGATCAGGTCGGTGAAGCGGGTGGTCACCTCACCCGGCGTGGCATAGCCGACGGTATCGGGTGCGTTCAGGGTCCCGGCCCCGGCCTCGGCGGCCGCTGACAGCACCTCGGCCAGAAAGGCCGGTTCGGTGCGGAAGGCGTCCTCGGCCGAGAGCTCGACGTCGTCGAAACGGCTGCGGGCATAGGCGACCGCCCGGACCACCGCCGCCAGCACCTCATCGGTGCTCATGCGGAATTTGGCGGCGCGGTGGATCGGGCTGGTGCCCAGGAACACATGGGGGGGCGCGCCTGGGGTGCATCCCGCAAGGCCCGCCAGGCGGCGTCGACATCGGATTTGGACCGAGCGGGCCAGCGAACAAAAAATCGGGCCCTCTGACCTCGCCGACGACGCGGCGCACCGCCTCCTCGTCGCCGGGTGAGGCGGCGGCAAAGCCGGCCTCGACGACATCGACCTTCAGGGCGGCCAGCACATGACCCAGCCGCACCTTGTCGTCGGGCGACATGGAAAAGCCCGGGCCTGTTCCCCGTCGCGCATGGTGGGTGCGTCGAAGACGATGACGCGATCGGCTTCGCGACCGGCTACCGCGGGAATGGGCATCGGTCATGCCGCCACCTCGGTCTGGTAGGCCTGTGCGGCACAGGTCGACACCATACGGGTGGCCCCATCAGGCGGTCGACGGCCGGCCCAGGATCTCGACGCAGCGGCCGGAATCCCGGCCCCGGACCTGCAGCTGCAGGTGGCGCATGGCCCCCTCGCCGGCCAGGGTCATGCCGTCGATATGGAAGCCGCGACGCTCGATGAGTTCGATCAGACGCTGCAGCGAGCCCTCGGCGTGGTCGATCTGGATATGCAGGGTGTCGGTCATCAGATTTCACCTTCAAATTTTATCGTGCCGTGCATCATCTCGGCGTTGTTGCGGCCCGGGGGCACCAGCGGCCAGACGTTGGCCCTGGGGTCGATCAGGACGTGGGCGAGGCAGGGGCCGGGCGCGGCCAGCAGGCGCTGGATCCCGGCCGAGATGCTGTCGCCTGCGCCGGCTCTGCGTCCCCGGAAGGCCTTGATGCCGAACACCTCCGCCAGCGCGGTGAAATCCGGGTTGTCGCTGAGGTCGATTTCCGAATAGCGCTCGGCGAAGAACAGTTCCTGCCACTGCCGCACCATGCCCAGCGCGGAGTTGTCCAGCAGCACGATCTTCACCGGCAGGCGGCAGCGCGCGATGGTCGCCAGCTCCTGCACGTTCATCATGAAGCCGCCGTCGCCGTTGACCAGCACAACGGTGCGGTCGGGGCAGGCGAACTGCGCGCCCATCGCCGCCGGCAGGCCGAAGCCCATCGTGCCCAGCGCGCCGGAGGTCAGGTGGTTGCGCGGGTGGCTGAAGTTGCAGTGCTGGGCCACCCACATCTGATGCTGGCCGACGTCGGCGGCGATGATGGTGTCGGCCGGCGCCACTTCGCACAGGCGCTTGAGCAGGGCGGGCGCGTAGATGTCCGAACCGGGTGCGTCGTAGCGCGCGGCGAACTTCTGTTTGCGCTGCGCGTTGCGTTGCTTCCAGTCTTGGCCGGCGGGCCGGGCGTGCCTGAACGCGCGCAGGCCATCCCTGACGTTGCCCGGCAGCTTCACATTGGCGGTGCGCAGCTTGTCGATTTCATACGCATCGGCGTCCAGGTGCACGACGCGGGCGAACGGCGCGAACTCGCTGAGCTTGCCGGTGGCGCGGTCATCGAAACGCGCGCCGCAGACGATCAGCAGGTCGCATTCCTGCACCGCCATGTTCGCCGCGCGGGTGCCGTGCATGCCCATCATGCCCAGGAACTGCGGGTGGTTGGCCGGCAACGCGCCCAAGCCTTGCAGGGTCAACACGGTCGGGATGCCGCGTGGCCTCGACGAACGCGCGGAGGTCCTCCACCGCATCGGCCAGAGCAATGCCGCCGCCGCCGTAGATCACCGGTTTTTCCGCAGCGGCAATCGCGGCCAGGGCCTCGGCGATCTTTTCGTCGGCGGGCGCGGCGATCTTGTCGACGGTGGCCGGCACGTGCTCGGGCAGGTGCGAGGCATCGGCCAACTGCACGTCCTTGGGCAGGTCGATCAGCACCGGGCCGGGGCGGCCCTCGCGGGCCACGCGGAAGGCCTCGGCCACCACCTGCGGCAGGTCGTCGACGCTGCGCACCAACCAGCTGTGCTTGACGATCGGCATGGTCATGCCGAACACGTCCAGTTCCTGGAAGGCGTCGGTGCCCAGCAGCGGCGTGGCGACTTGCCCGGTCAGGCACACCATTGGTACCGAATCCAGCATCGCGTCGGCGATGCCGGTGACCAGGTTGGAGGCGCCGGGGCCCGAGGTGGCCACGCAGACGCCGACCTTGCCGCTGGCGCGGGCCTAGCCGTTGGCGGCCAGCGCCGCGCCCTGTTCGTGGCGCACCAGGATGTGCTTGAGGGTGGAATCCACCAATGCGTCGTAGAACGGCATGATGGTGCCGCCCGGGTAGCCGAACAGCGTCTGCACGCCTTCGGCCTCCAGGGCCTGCGTCAACCAGCGTGCGCCATTGCGTGGCGCACCGTGGGCGGGAGTGTTCATGCAGCGACCTTTGCCATGTGCGGGTGGGGGACCGCGGGGTTACGCGTTCTGGGCTTGCAGCCAGACCATCTTGGCGCGCAGTTCCTTGCCCACCTTTTCGATCGGGTGCTCCAGGTCGGCCTGCTTGAACTTGGTGTAGTTCGGCAGGCCGGCGTTGTACTCGGCCACCCAGTTCTTGGTGAAGGTGCCGTCCTGGATGTCCTTCAGCACCTCCTTCATGCGCGCCTTGGTGCCGGCGTCGATCACGCGCGGGCCGCTGACGTAGTCACCGTACTGCGCGGTCTCGGAGACGAACTCCAGCATGCGGGTGATGCCGCCTTCGTAGAACAGGTCGACGATCAGCTTCAGCTCGTGCAGCACTTCGTAATAGGCGATCTCCGGCTGGTAGCCGGCTTCGACCAGGGTCTCGAAGCCGGCCTGCACCAGCGCCGAGGCACCGCCGCACAGCACCGCCTGCTCGCCGAACAGATCGGTCTCGGTCTCTTCCTTGAAGGTGGTCTTGATCAGGTTGGCGCGGGCGCCGCCCAGGCCGGCCGCATAGGCCAGCGCGTACTGCTCGGCCTTGCCGCTCTTGTCCTGATAGACCGCCCAGATGCACGGCACGCCACGGCCGATCTCGTACTCGCGGCGCACCAGCGCGCCCGGGCCCTTCGGGGCGACCAGCACCACGTCCAGGTCCTCGCGCGGGGTGATCATGTCGTAGTGCACGTTCAGGCCGTGGGCGAACAGCAGGCCGCGCCCTGCTTCATGTTCGGGGCCAGCACCTCGTCGTAGAGCTTCTGCTGGACCATGTCCGGGGTCAGCACGGCGACCAGGTCGGCGTCCTTGACCGCTTCGGCCGGCTCGGTCTTGGTGAAGCCGTCGGCCGGTGGCCTTGGCTTCCGGTCGGGCCGCCAGCCGGACGCAGGCCCACGGTTACGTCGAAGCCGGTTTCCCGCAGGTTCAGGGCGTGGGCGCGGCCTTGGCTGCCGTAGCCGATGACGGCGATACGCTGGCCGGCGATGGCCCCGGGGCGGATGTCGTCGTTCGTGTAGATCTGCATGTCAGGCGTCCTCATGGGCTTTGCTGTCGACCGGCATCGGGGTGTCCCGGGTCTGGGCCGGCGGTGGATTGGGATGGGCACGGCCCCCTGGGCGGCCGAGGCGACCGAGGCGGCATATTTGGCGAAGACGCCGCGCGCCGGGCGGGCACGGTTGGGGGCGAGCCGCCCCGGCGGACCTCCAGATCGGCGCTGACGTCGATCCGGCGGTTGGTGACGTCGACCGTGATCCGGTCACCGTCGCGCACGAGGGCGATGGGACCGCCGACGGCGGCCTCGGGCGACACATGGCCGACGACGAAGCCGTAGCTGGCCCCGGAGAATCGGCCGTCGGTGATCAGGGCGACGTTGTCGATGCCGGCGCGCCCCTTCAGGGCGGCGGTGACCTGCAGCGTTTACCGCGCACATGCCGGGACCGCCGCGCGGCCCCTCGTAGCGGATGACGATCGACATCGCCCTCGCCGACCGAGCCGTCCTGGACCGCGTGGAAGGCGTCCTCCTCGAAGTCGAACACGCAGGCCGGGCCTTCGAAGCGATCGACGGCATGGCCGGTCAGCTTGATGACCGCGCCATCCGGAGCGATGTCGCCATAGATCACGGCATAGGAACCACGCGGACTGATCGGCGCGGCGACCGTGGCGACCACCTGCTGCTGCGGCGTCTCCTCAGCCTCGGCGGCCTCGGCGAACAGGCTGCGGCCACTGACGGTCGGGGTGTTGTCAGTACCGGCCGCCGCCAGCCGCTGTGTCACCAGACGCGTGCCACCCGCCGCATACAGGTGGCTGGCCAGGAACCGCCCCCCGGCTTCAGGTCGCAGATCACCGGCGTGGCCTCGCAGGCGGCATTGCAGTCCTCGACCCCGAACGCGACACCGGCTTCAGCAGCGATGGCCGTCAGGTGCAGGACGGCATTGGTCGAGCCGCCGCTGGCCGAGACGGCGGTGGCGGCGTTCTGCAGCGAACGCCGGGTGATGTCTTTGCGCGCATGGTCGCCGGCGAAGACGCGCTCGACGATCAGCCGGCCGCAGCGTTCACCCTCGGCGGCCTTGCCCGGATCGACGGCGGGGACGTCGTCGGCCCCCATCGGCGACAGGCCCATGACCGACAGGGCCATGGCCATGGTGTTGGCGGTGAACTGGCCACCGGCCGGCCCCAGCACACGGGGCAGGCCGCCGTCTCGACCGCCTTCAGACCGGCATCGTCCAGCGCGCCGGCGGCGTGGGCCCCGATGGCCTCGAACACCTCCTGGATCGAGAGACTCGCGCTCGCCGATCCGGCCCGGCAGGATGGTGCCGCCGTAATAGACCAGGCCGGGGATATCCATCCGGGCCAGGGCCATAGCCGCCGCCGGGATGGTCTTGTCGCAGCCGACGATGCAGATGACGCCGTCCAGCTGGTGGCCCTCGATGGCCAGTTCGATCAAGGAGTTCGGCGATAACCTCGCGGCTGATCAGGGACGCCTTCATTCCCTTGGTGCCCATCGAGATGCCGTCGGTGACGACGATGGTGTTGAAATCGACCGGATAGCCGCCCGCGGCGATGATGCCGGCGCGCACGTCCACGGCCAGCCGGTCCAGATGCATGTTGCACGGGGTGACCGTCGACCAGGTGTTGACGATGCCGATCATCGGCTTGTCGAAATCGGCGTCGGCCATGCCGGCGGCGCGCAGATAGCTGCGTGCGGCGGCCCGGTTGGCTCTGTGTTGGGCGTGGCTCCGCCAGTCGGGCCGCGCACTGTTCGGGGTAAAATCTTGCGTCATTGGAGTCGTCGGTTCCGGGAAAAACCGGACCGCACGCACAAAAAACCCCGCTTCCTTTCGGGAGCGGGGGCTGCGAGCGATCCAGAATGTTGTCTGGGATGAGGTCGCGTTCGGCCGCACCGCTCCGGAGAGCAGTACGATGAATAAGGCCGAGGGTAAGGGTGTTCAGGGTCACGACAGCGATGTCGACGCGCGGCAGGACGGCCGCCCGGGGGGCGGTCCTGCGGTCAGCGCTGCGAACAAAGTCGGTCAAGTCACCAAGAATCCTGTGTGGTGACCTACCTAAACAGACATTGACGCGCCGCACAACGGTTATTGGTTGATTTGTGCAGTTTGGCGTCTGAACAGCGCCCAGACGGGAATATATTGTCTTTCGCGATCGCCGGCGAATTCAGCCTGATGCCGCGCTCAGGCGGCGACCCGTGCGGCGACCCGGGCCAGGGTGCGGGATGCGATCGGCACCACCTCGCCTGTCAGACTGCGGCCAATCCAGAGCTGCAGATTGCGCACGGCGATGACATCGCGACCGTCCGACCGCTCGCCGCCCGCGATGCTCTCGGCCAGGACCTCAGCGATGAGGACGGCCTCGTGATCATTGCGCGGGAGATGTTCGAGGTGCACACTAGCGCTTCCGCGCGGCAATAGGCATCGTCGCCGGTCTCCGCGTCCGCCAGATCGAGCCACAGGCGCGTGGCGGCCTCGAAATCCGTCGACGACATGGGAACGCTCCGCGGTCGGCCGGTGCGAGACCGGTTCCGGGTTAAATTGCCGGGTCGGGCGGTGCCGGG
The DNA here is from genome assembly GCA_034676465.1 of Brevundimonas sp. Taxonomy (GTDB): domain Bacteria; phylum Pseudomonadota; class Alphaproteobacteria; order Caulobacterales; family Caulobacteraceae; genus Brevundimonas. The sequence continues at coordinate 31,007 of JAUCCG010000077.1, forward strand.
GTTCAGGCGAGCGCCCGCGCCCGCCGCCAGGCCTCGTAGCGTCTTGCCAACGGGGCCTCGACGGCCCCGGCGAGCAGGGTGAGCAGAAGGCCGTAACTGGTCAGGTAGCGCAGCGTCGCATTGGCCCACTGCAGGATCAAAGGATCGAGCATGGCCGCGAAATGAGAGAGAAAGGTAAGCAGGGCGAACGCCCCCGCACCGTGGATCCACCAACGCGGATACCGCAGGGCCAGGCCGTAGAGGGCGGCGAACAAGAGACCGTCGATCAGGACCACGCCCCAGATCACACCCCCAGAATATCTGGTCGACAAGGCCTCTGGATCACCCAATTGATCAGGATCATCGACACCGCCATGCGCTCGGGGCGGTCGCCGCGCCCGGCCCGGCCAGTCCGCGAACGATCAGGGCCGCCAGCCAGGCGTGGGCCTGGGCCGGCGTCTTGATCAGGATGAGGGCGTCGGGCCGGCGTCCAGCGTCATGTGAATGTGGTCGGCTCATGGTGCATCTCCGTCAAGCAACCCGGCGGAGGCGCGGGTGAGGCAGCGACAGATCCGCTGCTGTCGGTGGCAGCTCTCCTGGGTCCGCCAAAGCCCCTGACCCAGTCGATCCGCATGACCCGGGCGTCCCGCGCCAGCTGCCGATGCGCCTGGACAAGCCGCCCCCGGACACGGGTGATGAGCGGCATCGCCGCCGTAATGTCGGCCAGGGCCTCCTGACCGACCACAGCGCTGATGCCGTGTTCAATCCGTCCCCGGACCATCAACGCACCCAGATCACACAGGGCGGCGACAGCGAAATCGACCGCATGCTCCGCCGTGTGAAGGCGCTCGGCAAGATCACTTCCGAACTGGTTTCGATCCATGGCTCCAGCCTCCAGGCGCCGGACAGGGCCGGCTGATCGCAGGTCGGTTGGCGACTACCTACAGCAGGCGGTAACCGAACAGCAGGAGGAAGATCAGGATCACCAGGGCCCCGAGAACCGCGAAGGCCCCGATGATGGCCGACGTGTTCACACGGCCGAGCGGCGGCCGGTAAAAGCCCGGAGGGTGATCCGGAACACCTCCGGCACCGACAGGGTCAGCTGAACCGAACGCCGCCGGAGCCGCTATCGGGGGCGATACCCATAGGAGTTGTCCTGGGTGGGGCCCGAGACCTGGAGAGGGGCGCTGACACCGAGGGCGCCGGGCAGCATCCAGATGTGCAGGCTGACGGTCTTGGGCGAAATACCGAGCGCGCGGGCCATTTCCTTGTCGGTCATATTGGCCGACAGGCGCAGGCACTCCTCCTGGCGCGGGGTCAGGAGCTGTGAATGATCGCCAGACGATCCCGGCTCCGCGCCCGAGGCCGCGGCCCCTGGCTCCAGGTCCGTGGTTCCCGCTCCATACGACATTGCGCCTGCCTCACTGCTACGCGTCCGCGCTCGGGATCGTACCCGGCGCGAGGTTCCCTGCCTTTCCTTATAGGCGAACTTCCACCCGGGTTGAATTCCCGGCGTTGCGGGAAATCCGGCTGCCGGATCAGGCGCGTCTCTGCACGGCCATGACCCCGGCCTGGCGGGGTGAGACAAGAGCGAGAACTGCAGCAGGGACTGGGTCCAGTTCTCGAGCAGGCGGCGGGCCAGGGGGGAGCCGGTCGCGGCGGCGTGGGCCTCGACGAGGGCGCGCAGGCGGGCGGCGGGCGCGCCGACCACCGGGCCGGCCACGACCGACTCGGCGTTCAGACGGGCGTCGATGGCAATGTCGACGTGCAGGACGAAGGTCTCTCCACCCACATACCGGCGCCGAAAGTCCAGCCCATCGCCCCCCAGCACCGCCACCGTTCCGCCGGTCATGTATTCGCAGCCGTGCGCGCCGCAGCCCTCGACCACCGCGGTGACGCCCGAGTTGCGCACGGCGAAGCGTTCGCCCGCCGCTCCGGCCGCAAACAAACTGCCCGAGGTGCCGCCGTACAGGCAGGTGTTGCCGATCAGGGGCTCGCCCTCGACCCAGACGGGCGGGCGCACGACGATGGTGGCCCCGGACAGGCCCTTGCCGACATAGTCATTGGCCTCGCCGTCCAGCTCGATCCGCAGCCCCTTCATGCCCCAGGCCGCCAGCGACTGGCCCGCCGCCCCGCGCAGGTTCAGGGTCAGCAGATCCGCGGGCAGGCTGTCGCCGAAGCGCCGCACGATGTGGGACGACATCCGCGTGCCGATCGCGCGCTGGGTGTTCCGCACCGCATAGGTCAGTTGCATCTTCTCGCGCCGCTGCAAGGAGCGGTGCCTCATCAAGCAGTATACGGGCGAATCCAGTGAGTCCGCCACGGTGTTGCGCGGGGCCTGGCCGGACGGCTGTTGCCGGCCTCGCCGACCCGCACCAGCAGGGGGTTGAGGTCGAGGACGGGTCGAGGTGGGCCCCGCCGCGCGAAACCTCATGCAGAAGGTCGGTGCGACCGGGCGCCTCGTCCAGCAAACGCAGGCCGAGGGAGGCGAGAATCTCGCGCGTTTCCTCGGCGATGAAGCTGAACAGATTGACGACCTTCTCGGCCGTGCCGGTGAACAGGGCGCGCAGCCGTTCGTCCTGGACGCAGACCCCGACCGGGCAGGTGTTGGAATGGCACTCGCGCACCATCAGACAGCCGACGGCGACGAGGCTGGCGGTGCCGATGCCGAACTCCTCGGCCCCCAGCAGGGCTCCGACGACCACGTCGCGGCCGGTGCGGATGCCGCCGTCGGTGCGCAGCCGCACATGGCCGCGCAGGCCGTTGAGGCTGAGCACCTGATGGGCCTCGGACAGGCCGGTCTCCCACGGCATGCCGGCGTGTTTGATGGAGCCCAGGGCCGAGGCCCCGGTGCCGCCGTTGTGGCCGGAAATCAGGATGACGTCGGCCTTCGCCTTGGCCACGCCGGCGGCCACCGCACCGATGCCGGACGATGACACCAGCTTGACCGTCACCCGGGCGTCCGGATTGATCTGCTTCAGGTCGTAGATCAGCTGGGCCAGGTCCTCGATCGAATAGACATCGTGGTGCGGCGGCGGCGAGATCAGGGCCACGCCGGGCGTCGAATGACGCATCCGGGCGATGAACTCGGTGACCTTGAAAGCGGGCAGTTGACCGCCCTCAGCCGGCTTGGCCCCCTGGGCCACCTTGATCTCGATCTCGCGGCACTGGTTCAGATATTCGGCAGTGACGCCGAACCGGCCCGAGGCGATCTGTTTGACGGCGCTGTTGGGATTGTCGCCGTTCGGCCGCGCCTGGTAACGCTCGGGGTCCTCACCACCCTCGCCGGAGACCGAACGGGCTCCGATGCGGGTCATGGCGATGTTTAGGGTCTCGTGCGCCTCGGGCGACAGGGCCCCCAGCGACATGCCCGGCGTCAGGAAGCGTTTGCGCAGCTCGTTGACGCTCTCGACCTCCTCCATCGGGATCGGCGTGGCCTCGCGGAAGTCCAGCAGGTCGCGCAGGGCGGTCGAGGGGATCTCGCGCGTGCGGCGGCTGTAGGACTTGTAGCGTTTGTAGTCGCCGCGCGTGGTGGCGTCCTGCAGCCGGTGAATCTGTTCGGCGTCCCAGCCGTGCGTCTCCTCTCCGGCACGGATGCGATGCGAGCCACCGATGCGCAGCCGTGGGGCCGGCGCGGCAAAGCCCCGGGCCGTCTTGCGCACGGCCTGGGCCTCGATCCCGGCCAGGCCGACACCGGAAATCCGCGAGGTCATGCCGGGGAAGAATTCGGCGGCCAGGGCCCGCGACAGCCCCAGGGCCTCGAACTCATAGGCCCCGCGATAGGCCGAGATCACCGAGATGCCCTTCTTGGCCAGGATCTTCATCAGCCCGGCCTCGGTCGCCGCCTTGTGGTTCAGACAGGCCTCGCGCAGTGACAAACCGGGATAGCGGCCACCGTCCAGACGCTCGAGGAAGCTCTCCTGCGCCAGCCAGGCGTTGACGGCGGTGGCCCCGCAGCCGACCAGAACCGCGAAGCCGTGGGCATCGATGGCTTCGGCCGAGCGCACGACAATGGAGGCGACCGCGCGCAGCCCCGCGTCGACCAGTCGCGAATGCACCGCCGCCGTGGCCAGGATCATCGGAATCAACGGCTGCCCGGGACCGGCCGCGGCGTCGGTCAGCACGATCAGGGCGGCCCCACTGCGAACGGCGGCCACGGCCTCGTCGCGGATCCGGTCCAGTGCCGCGGCCAGCGTCTGGCCCGGCGCGGCGTCTCCGTCAGGAGAGATGAAGGTGCAGTCGATCTCGGTGGTGGCTCCGGCCCCGACGACATCGAGCATCCGCTCGTACATGCCGGTGGTCAGAACCGGACTGTCCAGCACGAACACTCGCGTTTGCGTCTCGTCCTGGGCCAGGATGTTGCCGAGGTTCTTGAACCGGGTGCGCAAGCTCATCGCCCCGGTCTCGCGCAGCGGATCGATCGGCGGATTGGTGACCTGGGCGAAGGCCTGGCGGAAATAGTGGCTGAACGGCCGGTCGTGGGTCGACAGCACGGCCGGGGGCGTGTCGTCGCCCATCGAGGCCACAGCCTCCTTGCCGGATCCGGCCATGGGATCCAGCACGGTGTCGATGTCTTCCCGGGTCCAGCCGACGGCGGCCTGGAATCGGGTCAGGGCCTCGCCGGTCAGACGGCGCGGCTCGTCACCGGGGCCGACCAGCGGGTCCAGCTGGACCATGTTCGACAGCCAGTCGCGATACGGCAGGGCCGCCGCCAGCCGGTCGATGGTCTGGGCCTCGTCATAGAAGCGGCCCGCCTCGAGATCGACCGAGATCATCCGCCCGGGGCCGATATAGACCCGCCGGGCGATGCGTTCGTCCTCGATTCCGGCCATGCCGACCTCGGAGCCGCAGATCAGCAGGCCGTCGACGGTCTCGGCCGCACGCAGCGGACGCAGGCCGTTGCGGTCCTTGCCGGCCACGACCCAGCGTCCGTCGGTGGCACAGATGGCGGCCGGTCCGTCCCACGGTTCCATCACCGCATTGCAGTAGGCGTAGAGGGCGCGGTGATCGTCGGAGATCACGCCCTCAACCGGAGCCTCGGGCATCAGCAGGGCCTTGACCATCGGGGCCGGCCGTCCGGCGCGCACAAGTACCTCGAACACATTGTCCAGCGCGGCCGAGTCCGAACCGCTGGACTGGATCACCGGCTTGACCGTCGCGTCGTCGGCCCCGAAAGCCTCGGCCGTCATGCCGATCTCGTGGCTGCGCATCCAGTTGGCATTGCCGCGCAGGGTGTTGATCTCGCCGTTGTGGGCCAGCATGCGGAACGGCTGGGCCAGTCGCCACTCTGGGAAGGTGTTGGTCGAATAGCGCTGGTGGAACAGGGCGACATTGGCCTCGACCCGAGGGTCGGTCAGGTCGGTATAGAAATCGCCCAGCGCCTCGGCCAGCATCATGCCCTTGTAGATGACCGACCGGGCCGACAGGGAGCAGATGTAAAAGTCCGGCAGGTTGCGCGCCTGGGCCCGCGTCTCGATGCGCCGCCGCAGGATGTAGAGGGCGCGCTCCAGGGCCTCGCCGTCCAGTCCTTCGGGCGGGCTGACCATGATCTGTTCGATCTCGGGCCGGGTCGCGGCGGCGCGTTCGCCAAGGACTTCGGCGCGGTGCGGCACCTGACGCCAGCCGTACAGATAGAAGCCGGCGGCCAGCACCTCGCTCTCAACGATGGTGCGGGCCCGTTCCTGGGCCCCCAGATCGATGCGCGGCAGGAAGACCATGCCGACAACCAGCGGACCCGGCCGCGGCGTCTGGCCCGCGTCGTGGACCTGTTGCTCGAAGAAGGCGCGCGGCAGGCCGATCAGGATGCCGGCCCCGTCACCCGACTTGCCGTCGGCGTCGACCGCGCCCCGGTGCCAGACGGCCTTCAGCGCCTTCAGTGCCAGCTCGACCACTTCGCGGCGCGGCTGGCCGTCGATGGCGGCGATCAGACCGACCCCGCAGGCGTCGCGCTCGGACGCCGGATCATAGGCCTGGGCGTCGATCAATCGCTGACGCTGGGCCAGATAGTGTTGGGGCTCGAAGGTCATGCCGCAGCCTGCTCCCGGCTGGTCAGCCATGTGTCGATTTCCGCCGCCGCGTCCTGACCGTCCCGCACGGCCCAAACCACCAGCGACGCCCCCGCGCACGATGTCACCCGCCGCGAAGACACCTTCCAGCGTCGTCGCCCCGGTCGCGCCTGCGGTCCAGACGGTGCCCCAGTCGGTCACCGCCAGATCGCTGACGGCGAAGCCGGCGGGAATGTCCTCGGCGTCGAAACCCAGGGCTTCGATGACCATGTCGGCCGGCAGGTCGAACTCACCGCCGGGCACGGGTTCGACGCTCCAGCGGCCGTCGACGCCCTGAGCGGCCAGGGCCATGCGCGCCGCCCGCACACCGGTCACGCCGTCGGCGTCACCGAGCACGGCCCGGGGCGCGGCCAGCCATTCGAACACCACCCCCTCCTCCTCGGCATTGGTCACCTCGCGGGCGCTGCCGGGCATGTTGTCGCGGTCGCGGCGATACAGGCAGGTGACCGAGGTCGCGCCCTGACGCACGGCGGTGCGGACACAGTCCATCGCCGTGTCACCGCCGCCGATGACCACCACCCGCCTGCCCGCGGCATTGAGCGGACCGTCGTCAAAGGCCGGCACCGCGTCGCCCAGACCCTTGCGGTTGGAGGCGATCAGATAGTCCAGCGCTGCGGTGACGCCGCCCGACCCGCAACCGGGGACCGACAGGCGTCTGGCCTTGTAGACCCCGGTGGCAATCAACACGGCGTCATGGTTTGCACGCAGGTCGGCGAAGGCGATGTCGGTCCCGATCTCGACGCCGAGCCGGAACGCAACCCCGCCCTCGACCAGCCGGTCGATACGCCGCTGCACCACCGGCTTTTCCAGCTTGAAGCCGGGAATGCCATACATCATCAGGCCACCGGCCCGGTCGTGCCGGTCATAGACGGTGACGCCATAGCCGGCGCTGCGCAGGCGGTCGGCGGCGGCCAGCCCAGCCGGTCCGGCCCCGACGATGCCGACCGACAGGCCGCGCTCGGTCAGAGGCCGCAGCGGCGTGACCCAGCCGTTATCGAAGGCCAGATCGCCGAGGTATTTCTCGACCGAGCCGATGGTGACGGTTTCCCAGCCGGCCCGCTCCAGGGTGCAGGCCCCCTCGCACAACCGATCCTGCGGACAGATCCGGCCGCAGATCTCGGGCATGGTGCTGGTGGCCTCGGCCAGATACCAGGCCTCCTGCTCGCGCCCCTCGGCGGCGAGGCGCAGCCAGTCGGGAATGTTGTTTTCCAGCGGGCAGCCGGACTGGCAGAACGGGACGCCGCACTGGGCGCAGCGGCTGGACTGCCCCCGGGCCGCGGCCGCCTGGTACGCCGCATAGATCTCGCCGAAATCACCCACGCGCTGCGCCGCCGGGACCTTGGACGGACCGGCGTGGGGAACCACGACAAATTTCTGGTTGGCGTCGGCCAAGATCAACGTTCCTGCTGCAGTGCAGGAAAGAGTCTAGGCGGGCGGCGAAAAAACCGCAACGATTGTGCTTATTTTACATGTATAGGCAGGCCTGGAGCATGATTATTGCTCATTTCTGGTTGGCCGCCCACGTTGAGTTCGCACTCGCAGCAATTGCGGCCGGACAGCACTGCGGCCGAAAAGAGCCGCCCGCCGAAGCGGGCGGCGCGTCCTCAGTCCGGTCCGTGGCCGTGGCTGTCACTTTCCGACGTCGCGGCTCCGGCGCTCCAGGCCTCACCGTCAGCACCTTCGAACCAGAAGGGCGCACGCGGCTGCGACCGGCGACCGACCTCGTCCATCCGGGCGTCGTAAATCCGGCCGTTGATCACCGTATAGGCGATGGTCGTGGTGTTGCGCAGGTTGTCGAGCGGGTTGGCGTCCAGCACGACCATGTCGGCCAGCTTGCCGACCTCGATCGAACCGATGTCGCGGTCCATGCCCAGGGCCCGGGCTCCATTCAGGGTACCGAAGCGCAGAGCCTCCATCGGGGTCGAGCCCCCCTGCTCCATCATCCACATCTCCCAGTGGGCGGCCAGGCCTTCGCGCTGGCCGTGCGCGCCCAGTTCGACAGTGACCCCCTCGCGCGACAGGCGGGTGGCCTCGCGGGCGATGGCGATGTGGTTCAGTTCGTTCTCCGGCACGTGCACCGGGCGACGGGCGCGACTGTCCAGAACCCGACGCGGCACATACTGCTGCAGGCGGGCGTCGTCCCAGACCGGCGTGGACTGGTACCAGTAGTTCTCGCCCCAGTTGCCGCCATAGGCCACGACCAGGGTCGGGGTGTAGGCGACCTCGGTCTGACGCCACAGCTGGTGCACATCGTCGTACAGATTGGCCAGCGGGATCGAATGCTCGATGGTCGTATGGCCGTCCACGATCATCGACATGTTGTGCTGGAACAGCGACCCGCCTTCGGGGACGACCATCATGCCCAGTTCGCGCGCGGCGGCGATGACCTGCTGGCGCTGGTCGCGGCGGGGCTGGTTGTAGCTCTTGACGCTGACGGCTCCGACCGCCTGCATGCGGCGCAGGTTGGACAGGGCGTCGTCGAGGCTGTCGATCTGGGCGGTGAAGGCGGTGCGGGCCCCGTACAGGATGGTGCCGGTCGAGAAGATCCGCGGCGCGACGATGCGACCGGCCCTGGCCAGTTCGCTGTGTGCAAAGATCTCGCTGGTGTCGTTGGACGGGTCGTGGATCGTGGTCACCCCGAAAGCCAGCGACGCATAATCGATACGGCTCTGCTGCGGGATGATCTCGTCCGACCCCATGGAGCCGTGCCAGTGGGCGTCGACGATGCCCGGGATGATGGTCTTGCCGCTCATGTCCATGACCACCGCATCGGCGGGCACGGAGACCGAGCCGCGCGGTCCGATCGAACTCGATGCGGTTGCCGTTGACGACGATCACCCCGTCCTCGATCACCTGTTCGCCGTTCATGGTGATCAGCCGCGCACCGGTCAGGGCCACCCGGCCGGTGGGCCGGGCGTAGTCGGTCGTGAAGCTGATGTTGATCCCGGCCGCGGCCGGTTCCGGCAGGGTCTGGGGCGCACCGTCGACGAAGGTGAAGGTCTGCTCAAGGTTCCGCGAGAACAGTTCCGGCCCCATCGACCACTGCAGACGACCGGAATCGCCCGACCAGTGCAGCCACTCTCCGGCATCGCGGGTGACCCGGGTCTGCGGCAGGGCCTTGCCGTCAGCGCTGAGGCTGATCGGACGACCGGTGGCGACGAAGGGGGCGACATAGGCGTTGAACCGTTCGGTCCAGGCGATCCAGTGTTCGTCCGGCGACAGGACGAACTCTGCCGCATACTGCGACGTCAGATGGGTGCGTTCGTCATGTCCAGTCAGGTCGACCGACTTGAACGCGCGATTTTCGCCCTCGCGGCCGGTGAAGAAGATGCGGTCACTGGACGCGCCGAAGCGCGGTGTGACGCCGTCGTCGGTGACGAAGGTGGCCTCGCCGCCGGCGGCGGGGATCCGGTAGATGCCGGGGTTCTGGCTCCACAGGGCGGTGGTCAGATAGCCGTCGCCCGTGGTGCGATAGGCGATGGTGCGACCGTCCGGCGAGAAGCTGGGCTCCAGATAATGACCCGGCTGACGGGTGACGACCCGGCCGTTGCCGCCCGAGGCCGGCACGACGCGGACGGTGCCCAGGTCACTGTCGCTCCAGGTCGTATAGACGATCGAGCGACCGTCACGGGACCAGGACGGATACAGTTCGAAATGGTCGGACTGGCGCGTCAGCCGCCGCGGCGTGCCGGTCGGCAGGTCGCGGATCCACAGATTGCCCAGCGCCTCGTACACGACCTTGCTACCGTCGGGCGAGGTGGTGGCCCAGCGGATCATCTTGACGTCGAACCGGTCGGGCGCGACCTCGACCGGGAAGCGCACGGTGTCCTGGACGCGGCGCGTGTCGGCGACGTGGAAGGGAATGTCGGTGACGGCCCTGGAGGCTACGTCGACGCGGCGGATCTTGCCGCCGGCCCAGAAGACGATGGCGCTGTTGTCGGGGGTCCAGCTGATCGCCGGATAGACGCCGTGGACGGCCCAGGTCTCCTGCAGGTCACGGTCGAGCGCATCGTAGATCGGCGTCTCGCGGCCGGAGTCCAGATCCTTCACATACAGGACCGACTGGTAGCGAACGCGGCGGATGAAGGCGAGCGAGCGCCCGTCCGGTGACGGAGTCGGACGGATCGATCCGCCCGGACCGGTGACGAACTCGCTGACCTCCCCGGTCTCGCGGTCGAGACGCTGGATCACATAGATCTGGCCGTTGGGGTCCTTGCTGTAGTCGAAGGTCTGGCCCGGCGTGGCGTCGTCGCTGAAGTAGAGGTAGCGGCCGTCGGGCGAGAAGGCGGGCTCGCCGGTATCCTTCTGCTGGGTGCGACGCTCGGTCAGCTGAATCCCGCCGCCACCCGAGCGGTGGTACATCCACATCTCGCCGGCCCCGAGCGAACGGCCCGAGGTGAAATGCTTGCGGCCCACGATGAACTGGCCGTCCGGGGACCAGTCGGGCTGGTTCAACAGGCGGAAATCCTCGTCGCTGACCTGGGTCGGGTTCGACCCGTCGCGGTTCATCACCCAGATGTTGTCGCCACCGCCGCGGTCAGAGGTGAAGGCGATCTGGCGGCCGTCCGGTGAGTATTTCGGCTGCATGTCCCAGGCGACGCCGCGGGCGATGACCCGGGCCTCGCCACCGGTGATCGGCATCACATAGATGTCGCCCAGCAGGTCGAAAACAATTTCGCGGCCGTCCGGACTGACGTCCAGCGACATCCAGGTGCCTTCGGTCACGTCCAGCGGAATGTCACGCGACGGTCCGGGCGGGGTCTGGACATCCCATTTCGGCGTATCCGTGTCGTCCGCCGCCGTAACTGCGACGGTCGGCGGCGGCGTGTCGTCCATCATCGGTTCCGGGGCCGGTTCGGACGCGGGCTGTGGCTGCGGCTGGGGCTGTGGTGGCGTTTGTGCCATGGCCGGCGCAGCGAACATCAGCACCGCCACGGTCGTCAGCAAGGAACGTTTCATCAGCCCACTCCCGGAATCCCGACACGCTCGGGACGGCGATGTCTAGCCCGTCGCGGACCCGTTTGGCGACCCCCGCGCGCCGCGTTCGCCGGTCGGATGATACCGTCACGGGAGGGGATTGACGGCGGCGCGGTGGTTCGCCAACGTAGAGCCACTCATCAAGACCGGCTGAGGGATAGGCCCTTTGACGCCGGGGCAACCTGCGTGTGGCTACCCGCCGCTCGAGATGGTGCCAACTCCTGCGGGGTTCTCCGGAGCCGCGAGAGATGAGTGAAGCGAAGACCCCGCCTTTGGCGGAGTCCGGCGTCTTCACGGGTCTGTCACTGCATAGGTCTCGATGAGCGAGACCTGGAGTGACCCGTGCCCATCCCCGCCCCGACGCCCACCCCCCTGATCGATGGCTGTGACGTACACGCGATGATTCCCGCCGACTTCCGGCTGGAGTCCGGTGAACGGCTGATGGCGGACCGGGTCCAGGGCCGCCTGCTCGGCCCGGACGACGGCCCGCTGATCGCCGTCGCCGGCGGCATCTCCAGCGGCCGGTTTCCGGCTCTGGTTGCCGCGGGCGACCCTGGTTGGTGGCCCTGGCTGGTGTGCCGCGGCGGCGCGGTGGACCCGGCCCGGACCCGGGTCCTGGCGTTCGACTTCCTGCCCGGGAATGACGACGCGACCGTGACCATCACCGCGACCGATCAGGCCCGACTACTGAAGTTGTTGCTCGATGCGATCGGAGCCGCCCGCCTCGACGCCTTCGTCGGTGCCTCCTACGGCGGGGCGGTGGCCCTGGCCTTCGCAGCTGCCTTCCCGGACCATATCGGTCGGCTGGTGGTGATTTCCGCCGCGCACCGGACGCATCCGATGGCCACCGCGCTGCGTGGTCTCCAGCGTCGCCTGCTGGTCTTTGGCCGGGCGGCCGGACAGGAGGCGCAGGGGGTGGCCCTGGCCCGCGAACTGGCAATGATTTCCTATCGGACTCCGGAAGAGTTCGGCCTGCGTTTCGCCTCGACCGCGCCGGCCGCGGCGGGCGACGCCTATCCGGTCTGTGACTATCTGACGGCGCGCGGCGCGGCCTATCGACAGATCATGAGCGTGGATCGCTGGATCAGCCTGTCGGACTCGCTGGATCGTCATGCAGTCAAGCCCGAACGCATTCTCGCCCCCCTGACCCTGATCGGTTTCACCTCGGACCGGCTGGTGCCGATCGAGGACCTGCGCGACCTCGCCGCCCGCGTCCCGGTGCTGCAGCAGTTCGTCGAGGCCCCCTCGATCTTTGGCCATGACGCCTTCCTCAAGGAACGCGAGCTGATCAGCCGCACCCTGACCGACGCCCTCCTGCCCCTGTTCACCCGCTCGCGCGAGATCGCCGCATGACCTGTCCCCCCACCCAGCATCCTGCCACCCTGGCCGCGCGCCACGGCGTCAATTCCGACAGCGCCCACGGGGCCGTGATGCCGCCGCTCTATCTGTCGAGCAATTTCAGTTTCGACGGTCTCGATGGCAAGCGGCGCTATGACTACACGCGCTCGGGCAATCCGACCCGGGACGTTCTGGCCGAAACCCTGGCCGAGCTGGAAGGCGGGGCCGGGGCGGTGATCACCGCGACCGGCATGGCCGCGGTCGACCTGGCCCTGTGTTCGCTGGAGCCCGGCGATCTGCTGATCGCCCCGCACGACTGCTACGGCGGCACCCATCGCCTGCTGACCGCACGGGCCCGGCGTAAACATTTCGACGTGATCTTCGTCGACCAGGGGGATGCAGCAGCTTTTGACGCGGCCCTGAGCCAGCGGCCGAAACTGATCCTGATCGAGACCCCGTCCAATCCGCTGATGCGCATCGTCGATGTCGCCGACCTGTGTCGACGCGCCCATGCGGCGGGGGCGAAGGTCGCGGTCGACAATACCTTCCTGTCCCCGGCCCTGCAGCAGCCGATCGCCCTGGGGGCAGATCTGGTGATCCATTCGACCACCAAATACATCAACGGCCATTCGGATGTGGTCGGCGGGGCCGTGATCGCCGCCGACAAGGCCGATCATGAGCAACTGGCCTGGTGGGCCAACTGCCTCGGCGTCACCGGCTCCCCGTTCGACGCCTATATGACGCTGCGCGGCGTGCGCACCCTGTTCGCCCGCATCGAGCGCCAGCAACAGACGGCCCTGCGGGTAGCTGAATGGCTGGTGCGCCAGCCGGCGGTACGGGTGGTCCACTATCCGGGCCTGGCCAGCCATCCGGGCCATGCCATCGCCGCGCGCCAGCAGGCCGGGTTCGGGGCCATGCTGAGTTTCGAACTGCATGGCGGGCTCGACGCCGTGCGTGGTTTCGTCGACGGGCTGGCGGTGTTCACCCTCGCGGAGTTGCTGGGCGGGGTCGAAAGCCTGGTTGCCCACCCGGGGTTGATGACCCATGCCGCGATGACGCCCGAGGCGCGTCAGGTCGCCGGCATCACTGACGGTTTACTGCGGCTGTCGATCGGACTGGAGCACGGCGACGACCTGCTGGCCGACCTGGCGCGGGCGCTTGAGGCACGACCGGTCGCGGCCGTGGCAGCCTGAGGCCGGGGAAGCCAGTAGGCGCTGGTTCAGGACCGGGTACGGACGGCCTGCCGTCCCGGTCGTCCGGTCCCGTCGATCAGGGGTTTCAGTCCGCCCATGACGAAGAAGGCCACGGTGATGCCAACGAAATCAGCGAGGAAATCTCCCCAGCTGGCATCGCGTCCGATCGCCCCCTGGATCAGCTCGACCAGACCGCCGATGGCCAGGGCCAGAAGGCAGGGCAGCAGCCGCGTGCTGCGCCAGATCAGGATCTCGAGACAGACAGCGATCAGGAAGAAGGCGACGGCATGAGCCAGCTTGTCCGATACCATCGCCGTCCGCTCAATGGCGAGGACCGGACCCAGCATCAGGGACAGGAGGCCGGCAATCACCGCGGCAGCGAACAGTCTGAGAAACGACTTCATAATTCATCCGGTTGAATGGCGGACCACCTAGCAGGCCGGTGCCACCCTTGTCGCCGGGCAAGAAGTCCCATATCTGCGGCGACATTCAGACACACCCCAAGATTGTGCGAATTGATCCGTGACGGGGGCGGCGCACCCACGCCGCACGCCGTCATCCCGCGTCCGTCCACGAAGGGATTGGCAAAATTCGCTCGTGAAAGCTAAGGCGTTGGCATGGCCCTGTTTCCAGTGATCATGTGCGGCGGTGCCGGTACCCGGCTGTGGCCGGCGTCGCGACCATCCCGTCCCAAGCAGTTCCTGCCGCTGACCGGACGTCGCTCGCCGTTCCAGGAAACCGTGACGCGAGTCGCGCCGCTGATCCGCGACGGCGGCAAGTTGGTTGTCGTCGGCGGGCTCACCCATCGCCACTGGATCATCGAGCAACTGGCGGAATTGGGCGTCGAGGCCAAGGTCCTGCTGGAGCCCGAGGGGCGGGACTCGGCCCCGGCCATGGCCGCGGCGGCCGTCTGGGTCGCGGGGCAGGATTCGGAAGGCATCGTCGCCTTCCTCGCCTCGGATCATCACATTCCGGATCACCCGGCCTTTCGCGAGGCCCTGCTTGAAGCCGCTCGCGGCACAAGCACCGGGCGAATCGTAACCCTGGGGGTTCGCCCCACCGAGCCGTCCTCGGCCTATGGCTATATCAAGCCGACCGGACCGGGTCTGTCGGACGTCGCGGCCTTTATCGAAAAGCCGGATGCGGCCACAGCCGGCACCTATATTCGCGACGGCTATTTGTGGAACAGCGGTAATTTCATCGTCTCCGCCCGGACCCTGCTTGATGAGTTGTGCGTCTTCGCACCCGAGATCGAGACGGCTGTGCGCGCGTCGCTGAACGGTGCCGATACGAACGGCGTTCAGACACTGACCGACAGCTTCAGGCACGCGCCCCGGATCTCGATAGACTATGCGGTGATGGAGAAGACACGGCGGGCCGCAGTGCTGGAAGTGGATTTCGCCTGGTCCGATCTGGGTGCGTGGGACGCGATCGCCGCTGCAAGTCAGGACGAGGACAGTCCCCACATCTTCGCGGACTCCACCAACTGCCTGATCCGGGCCCCGGCCGGTACCCTGGTCGCGACCCTCGGCGTTCGAAACCTGGCGATTATCGTCGAGGCGGACGCGATCCTCGTCTGCGACATCGATCGTGGGCAGGAGGTGAAGGGCGTGGTTGAACAAATCCGGCTTCGTTCTCCAGGCCATATGGATTTTCCCGCGACAATACCCGAGTGCCTGCCTGTCGCCGGACTTCGCTTTGCCGACTGGCTGCGCCTGCGCGCCCTGCCGACCTGGTCGACGCTGGGACAGGCGGGGACGGGCCAGTTCGCCGAGACGCTGACGCTGGACGGACGTGCCGGGCACGCACCGCACCGGGCGCGGGTCCAGACCCGCCAGATCTTCGTCTATGCCCAGGCCGGGCTGATGGACTGGCAGGGCCCGTGGCGACGCATTGTTGAGGCTGGCATGGTGCGGCTTCGGGACGGGTTCCTGCGCGACGACGGTCTGAGCCGAACCCTGGTCTCGGAGACCGGTGCGCCGCTCGATGATACCGCCATGCTGTATGACCAGGCTTTTGTCCTGCTGGCCCTGGCCACGGCGCGCAGTGCCGGGGTGGACGCTGTGGCGGCCGAGGCAATGGCGGTGCGCCTGCGCGACGCCCTGCTGGCCCAGTCCCTGCCCAACGGCGGGTTCCGGGAGGCCAGCGACCACCCTTATCAGGCCAATGCCCATATGCATCTGCTGGAGGCCTGTCTGGCCTGGGAGGCGGCCGGGGGCGATGGGGGCTGGACCACGCTGGCGGACCAGCTGGTAACCCTGGCCCTGGAGGCGTTCATCGATCGCGACGGCGGCTTCCTGCGGGAATTCTTTACCGCCGACTGGAAACCGGCCGGGGGCGAGGACGGCGCCCTGGTCGAGCCCGGCCATCAATTTGAATGGGCCTGGCTGTTGACCCGTTACGGTCGCAGCCGCGGCCATGTCCGCGCCCTGGCCGCGGCGACCCGGCTCTATGCCGCCGGCCGGCGCGGCGTCACCGACCGCCCCGCGATCGTCATCGACGCCCTGAATGCCGACGGCACTGTGCGCAGCCGCCAGGGGCGACTGTGGCCGCAGACCGAATGGCTGAAGGCGGCCCTTATCCTGGCGGAAACCGCGTCACCGGAAGAGCGCGCCGCCCTGCTGGACGACGCCGCCACGGCCCTGCGGGCCCTGTGGCTGTATCTGACGCCCGACGGCCTGTGGCACGACAAGCATCTGCCGGGCGGGGGCTTTGTGGAGGAGCCGGCCCCGGCCAGCTCGCTCTATCACATCATGGCCGGCTTCCAGCAACTGGCGGCATCCTGGCCGATGGTGGCAGACGACGACAAGGCAAGGCTCAACCTGGCCTGACCCGGACCGGTCAAGCCGCGACGGATACGGACCACGGGCGCACGACGATGTCGCCCTCGCCCTGCGCCACCGCCTGCAGGAAGCTGTGACCAAGGCCCTCCAGACGGACAGCGGTCAGCACGCCGGAGTCATAGGCCCTGGTGTCGATGCCGATACGGCGGTGGTCGATGTAGGGCTCGTCGGCCGGTGTATGACCGTGCACCACCACCCGTTCGAAGCGCGTCTCGCTGTTGAGGAAGGAGCCGCGCACCCACATCAGGTCATGGTCAGACTGCGCATCCAGCGGCACGCCGGGCCGGGCACCGGCATGGGCGAAGAAATAGCCGCCGATGGCGACGCTGTATTCGAGCGACTCCAGAAAGGCCTTCTGACGGGCGGTCAGCCGGTGCGCCAGGTCGGACGACAGCGAGGCCCAGCCCTCCGGGCGATGCTTGAGCACCGGAACCTTGAGGCCGAACGATTCCAGCGCCTGGGCCCCGCCATAGTCGCACCAGGCCGCGCCGACCGTGGGGTCGTCGAGAAACTCCAGCATCTTGTCTTCATGGTTGCCCTTGAGGAAATGCGTTTCGAACGCCGGATCGTCGGCCAGGGTCGTCAATCGGTCGATGACGCCACGCGAGTTGGCACCGCGGTCGATATAGTCGCCGAGGAAGACCAGAACCGGTCTCGTTCCCTCGCGAACCGGGTCGCTCTCGACGATGGCAGACAACAGCCGGTCCAGCAGGTCCAGCCGCCCGTGGATGTCCCCGATCGCCCAGACGACGCGGCCGGCGGGCAGGCCGGCGGGCACCGGCGGAG
>JAUCCG010000078.1:0-40072 GCA_034676465.1 Brevundimonas sp.
AGCTTTGCCGTTCGACAGTTGAACGACAAGGCGCATCGCAAAAAGGGAGCGCAACTCGCTTATGCTGCTGACTACATGTTCCGCTTCTTGGAGCATTGCGGTGGTCGGTTCATCGACAGAGAGAGGACGTATTTCTCGGGCTTGCTGCCAAGATCGAAGCCAGTGGCCGCATATATGACCTCTCAAAAATACCTCAGCATCTGAGGCATGAAATGCCACTTGAGACGCTATCCAACTAGGTCCGCTTTCCCCCCATAGCGGACATTAGCAGCGTCCGCTTTTGGGCAGTCATCCCCGGCTGTGGATTTTTACTACAACACTGGCAAGTTGCTCGGTCACCGGATAGCCCAGCAGCGAGGCCGTCTCGCCCGCCCGCGTCGCCGGCTGCCAGATATAGTTGCCGTCGGCGTCCTGAATTTGCGCACGGTCGAGACCGTCCGCCGGTTCATCACGAAGCGTCCGTTGGGCCGGTAGCGGGCCCTGGGTGCATAGATCAGATCGATCAGCCGGTCCGCCGGATTGCTGGCGGCGAACGCCCCCGCCGCGCCCGAGGCGACATAGCCGATCTCGCCCCAGGCATGCCCGGTCTCGGCGACGATATTATAGCTCAGGAACCCCTTCGGCTTGTTGATCCCGTCGCCGCTGACGAAGGCCGTGGTCTCCTGGGCGGCGAAGGCGTCCTCGACCTCGGCCGCCAGCCAGTCGTCCAGATTGATCATGGCGTCGTCCAGCAGGCTCTGGGTCGCCGCCGGCGAGGCGTAGAGATCGGCCGCCGGGAACTCCAGCAGGGCCAGGGTCGCCGGATCCGTCTCCGGCCGCGGCGCGGTTTCGAGCCACCCCAGCCGGCGGTCACCCCGGCCGTCGACACCGGCTTGCGGAACACGCCCGCCCCGATGGTGCGCGCGCCCGTGGCGATCTCGCGCATCGGCGACCCCGCCATCAGCCGCCGGTCGATGGCCCGCTCGGTCTCCGGCGGCACCACATAGCCGCCCGAGGTCCGCCGCCGAACGACTACCCCGCCTTCAGCTCCAGCCCACTCGAATTCCCGGTCTTCAGATAGCCGTCGAACGCGGCTTTCGTCTCCTCCAGTCCTCCCCCTCCGGGGCAGGTGGCGGCGAAGCCGTCGGAGGGGGCACCGCCCCCCAGCACCGGCCGTCGCGCCTCGCTGACCACCCGGTCCAGCCCGCGCCTGGGCGCTGGCCACCGCCTGGTCGATCCGCGCCACCTTGGCCTCCAGCAACGGGTCGGCCGACGCCTTCCGCTCGATCTCGTCCAGCCGGGCGTCATTGGCTCCCCTTGAACGCCTCGAAGGCCGCCATCATCTCGTGCATGGCAGCGCGCGCCCCCGGCGTGGCCGGGGCCTGTTTGGTCTCTTTCATGGTATCTCCGGTTGTAGAAGCCGCGGTACACGGCTAATCTCGGGCATGGGAAACCTCGCCCGGGAAACTCATCGATGCGGTCCAGCACTCACTGCTCGGATCGCTGTTCGTGGCTATTCTGACGGGGTGATGCCCTTCGTGCCGGCGGCAATTCACCTGGCTCCGTACGACCGTTCCGTGGATCGGCCTTCCGCTGTTCGGGTTGTTCATCATCGCCGCGTTTATGGCGTGGCTTGTCGGTGCCGTCGCCAATCGGCGTCCCCGTCGCCTGTCCCCCCTGCACGCCCTGCAGCTGGACCCGCCACCGCAGGCGGCCAACGGTTTCGAGGCCTGGTCCGAACTCCCCGCCGAAGGCCTCGATCCCCCACCGTTCATGCGCGCGATCGTGGCCCTGATCGGCGCGCATCCCGAACAGGACGGACGCCGCCTGGAGCTCAACCTGACGCTGGCGGTCATGGGTCTGCTCTTTCTCCTGGGCGTCGTCGGTTCTGACGTCTGGCAGAGGTTCTACCCGGCGCTGGCCGACCCCTCGGCGCGCCTGCTCCCGCTCTCGCCTGCCTCGCGCTCCTGACCCTTCTCGTGATCCGGGGCTGGGCGTCAGCTCAACGCAGGCTGCTCGCCCGGCCCGCCCCGGGACGCGTTCAGATCACCTCCTGAACAACCCCGAACCGCGCGCCCGGCAGCATGGGAAACGTCACCAGCGACACCTCCCACAGCGCGACCGCGCTCAACACCCGCAGCCGCCCCTCGCGCCGTGCCCTGGCCGCCCGGAATCCGATCGACAGCCCGTCCAGGGCCCCGGCCCGGGCCAGCGCCGCAGCGAACCGCGCCTCGGCCGACCAGTCCTCGATCCGCCCCCGCACGAACAGCCCGCGCGCGTCCTCGACCACCGTGTCCCAGACCCCCGACCACCGCCCTTGCCTCATGCTGGTGCAGCATCTTCACCCCGACCGCCCCGGTCCGGGCCAGGCTGTCGGCAAACGCCCCGCGCGCCACCACATCCCCGTCCAGATCGGCCACACCCCACAGCGAGGCATAGCCGCTGATTTCAACGCCCCCCGCCACCGTCCCGACCGGCCGCGCCGCCAGTGCCGCCCTCACCGCCCCGCCTCCAGCCGCCGCTCGATCCGCTCCACCGTCTGGCGCGTGGCGATGCCCTGCTCCTCCAGCCGCGCCAGCCGTTCGGCCACCAGCCGTTGTTCACCGACCCGCTCCTCCAGCGCCGCGATCCGCGCCGCCGCGCCCCCGGCCCAGACCAGTCCGCCGACCGACTGCACCGTCAGGGCGACCATCAGGGCGGCCGGCACCTTCCAGCCCGGCGCGCTCATTCTCCCACTCCCGCCATCCGCCGCCGCTCATCGTCGGTCAGGAACCCGGCCGCTCCCAGCCGCGCCCACAACGCATCCCGCTCGGGCTGCAGGGCCGGCACCCCGTCCAGATCCGGCGCGATCCGCGTGCCCGGAAACCGCGGCCCCAGCCAGCCGGTCAGCGCCCCCGCCGTCTTGCGCACCAGCGGCGCGATCGTCGCCCGCCAGAAGGCCGTATTGGCCTCGCGATAGTTGGCATAGGTGGCGTCCCCGGGAATCCCCAGCAGCTGCGGCGGCACCCCGAAGGCCAGGGCGATCTCGCGCGCGGCCGCGTGCTTGCCGGCGATGAAGTCCATCTCCGCCGGGGTCAGGCTGATCGGCTTCCAGTCCAGCCCGCCCTCCAGCAACAGCGGCCGCCCGGCATTGGCCGCCCCGGTATAGGCGTCGCCCAGCTGCAGCTTCAGCGCCTCGAACTGTTCGCTCGTCAGCCGCTCGCCATCGCGCCCACTGCTGACCAGGGCCCCGCTGGGCCGGGCCGCATTGTCCAGCAACGCCTTGTTCCAGGCCCCCGAGGCATTGTGCACATCAACGGCGCAGGCCGCCGCCTCCAGCGGTGAAAAGCCGTAATGATCGTCGAACGGGTGAAACAGTTTCAGATGCATGACCGGCATCCAGCCGTCGGCCCCTCGCCTGATGCGCAGCCGCCGCCCGTCCACCTCATAGACATAGGCCTCGGGCCAGCCGTGCCGCCCTGGCACCACCGCCATCCGATCTGGCCTCAGGCTCCACAATTCGTCGGGCGCCCCGTCGCCGTCACCGTCCCCGGCGGCCTCGACATAGGCATTGCCCGCCGTCTGCAGCGCGCCATAGACGCCCTCCAGCCACTCCGGCCCCCTACTGTTCCGGACCGGGCCGCTCCAGCAGCCGCGCCAGCGGATGGTCGTCATCGCGCACCCCGTCAAGAAACACGGTCAGCGGGGTCGAGGCCGCCGCCTCGGCGATCATCCGCACACAGCGATAGGCCACCGGATTACGCCCGAACCCCTCGCGCGCCAGATGCGCATAGTCGCGCGGCGTCCAGCGCGGACGCCCCGGTCCGGTCATGGCGATCAGGGCCCCGACCCGGCTGTCCTTGGTTTCGGGCGCGCCATTGCGCCCACGACGGCCCCGGGGCCAGCGCAGTCCATTCATGGTTCATCGTCCTCGATTAGAGCGATCGGATGCTCGGGCTGTCCCGGGTGTTCAGCAGCAGATGGCTGACCGCCCAGATCAGGGCGTCGGCCCGGTCCGGACTGGCCTCGCCCGTCCCCCAGACCCAGCCCCATCAGCTCATCCTCCAGCCGGGCGAAATAGCCACAGTGGATGACCCGACCCTGATCGTACAACAGGGCCACCGGCTCGGCCCGGGCCCGCTTCGAGCGCGTCGCGAACACCGGCTTGATCCGGGCCCCGCATTTGGCGACCTTCAGCAGGTCCTCGACCATCTGCCCGCCCTGGTTGGTCTCGGCGATGACCCAGTCCGCCTCGTGCCGGGCCACGGTGCGCGCCACCGCATGGGCCCAGTCCCGGGGCCGTTTGCCGCTGACACTCTCGTCAGCCAGCACATAGGCCGTCTTGTCGGCCAGCCCCACGACGACGATGCCGCAACTGTCGCCCTCGGCCGTGGTCGTCGGGTCCAGCCCGACCACCACCTTGCGAAAATTCCTCGGCGTCCCGCCCCGACAGCGATCCAGCAGATCCTGTGTCCACAGCGCCTCGCCCGACCCCAGGATCAACCCGTCCAGCTCCTGCGCCGCCAGCCGGGTGCCGCCGTACAGGAACTCCAGCCCGGCCAGAAAGCCGCGCGACAGATTGCGCGCGTTGATCCGGGTCGGCGCATGGGTCGACACCGTCGTCGGCTCTGCCAGCAGTCGGGTCAGGGCTTTCATCGGCTTCGGTGTCGTGGTGATCACCAGCCGCGGATCGGCCCCCAGTCGCATTCCCAGCCGCAACATCGCCAGTGCATCGCCCGGACGTTTCCAGGCACAGAATTCGTCGGCCCAGCCGGCGTTGAACTGCGGTCCCCTCAGGCTTTCCGGGTCCTCCGCCGAAAACGCATGGGCCACTGCCCCGTTGGGCCACACCAGCCGCCGCCGGCTGATCTGATAGACCGGTCGCCGGTACCAGGGGGCGATGCCTCTCAGGCCAGACGGCCCCTCGATCATCACCTCGCGTACATCGTGCAGGGTCGGACCGACCAGCGCCAGCCGCGCGCCACGCACCGCCTGCCGCGTCAGCCATTCGGCCCCGGCCCGGGTCTTGCCCGCGCCACGCCCGCCCAGAAACAGCCAGGTCGCCCAGTCACTCTGGGGCGGTTGCTGCGCCCGATGCGACCAGCCGCCCCAGTCGTTCTCGATCAGCCTCAGCTGGGTCTGGTCCAAACTCGCCAGCGTGTTCCTGAGCTTCGAGATCGGCATTGAGCGCAAGAATTCGATGCAGGAGTTCGTCCCTGAGCCGCTGTTCCCCGGCGGCGTCCAGTTGATCGTCATCGGTGTCGAACCCTCCCCCCGCCGGCTCGACCTCGTCCAGCACCTTGGCGGTCCTGGCCAGGGCCAGCGTCGCCCGGGCCCGCCGCTCGACCTCGGCCGGCGGCATGTCTGCCGTCGCGCCCAGCAACTCCCGCACCCGATCGGCAAAATCCCGCGGGGTCATCTTCCCGTATCGAACCCTTTTTTCCGGCATGGCTGAATCATAGGCCAGCAGCGCCCCAGGGTGGGTAATCAGCGAGTAGAAAAGGTCACCCGGTTGTTCGTGCAGGGTAATTTCTGAAGGATCCGGAGGATTTTTGCGACCGGCCGGATCAGGCCGCCTGCTCGTCGGCGGCTGTCGGCTTCAGAAAGCGACCGAGGGCCTCGGCCAGCGCCGGAATCTGGATCGGCTTGCCCAGATGGCCGTCCATGCCCGCCGCCAGGCAGCGGTCGATCTGTTCCCGCTGGACATTGGCGCTGAGTGCCAGGATCGGCATACCGGCAACCGGCTCATCCATGGCCCGGATGGCCCGCGTGGCCGCCAGTCCGTCCATTACCGGCATCTGCATGTCCATCAACACCAGATTATAGAGGCCGGTCCGCGCCGCATCGACCGCCTCCGCCCCGTCACAGACCGCGTCCGCCTCCAGCCCCAGCCCGGCCAGAATCGCCACGATCAGCTCCCGGTTGGCCGGCGCATCATCAGCGACCAGAATGCGATGGCCGGCAACGGGAACCCGCACCACATCCTCGTTCGAACGGGCCACCAACGTCGCCACCGGCAGCAGCACCTCCAGCCAGAAGGTCGAGCCCTTACCCGGCTCGCTGTCGACTCCGACCTGTCCCCCCATCAGCTCCACCAGCCGCTGTGAAATGGCCAGCCCCAGCCCTGTGCCGCCGTAGACCCGCGTGGTTGAGGCGTCGCCCTGGGTGAACCGCTCGAACATGGTCGAAACCTGGTCGGCGGACAGGCCGATCCCCGTGTCGGTGACCGAGACCCTCAATCGCCATTGACCGTTCGCGGCGAGGTCACCGCCGACCGCCAGCTCAACGCGCCCGCGCGGCGTGAATTTCACCGCGTTCGACAGGAAGTTCAGCATCACCTGCCTTAGCCGGCCCTCGTCGCCGGTCAGGGCCTGCGGCAGGGCCGGATCGATCTCGACGGCCAGCACCAGACCCTTGTCGAGGCATTGGGTTTCAACGATCGCGGCCGCCCCCTCGGCCAGATCCCGGGGCGCGAAGGCGCGGGGCTCCATATCGACCGCCTCGGCCTCCAGCTTGGAGTAGTCGAGGATGTCGTTGATCACGCTCAGCAGCGCCCCGCTGGCCGTATGAATGCGTTCGGCGTGGCCCCGTTCGACTGACGGCAGGTTCTTGCTGGCCTGCAGCAGGTCCGAAAAGCCGATCACACTGGTCAGCGGCGTCCGCAGCTCGTGGCTCATATTGGCCAGGAATTCCGATTTTGCCTGCGCCCCGGCCTCGGCCCGGTCCCGCGCCCGGATCAACTGATCCTCCAGCTGCTTGGTCTCGGAGATGTCGCGGATCACATCCTGAAACTCGACAGCCAGGCCCTCCGCGTTCCGGATGATCGTGGTCTGGGCCTCGCACCACTTGGCCCCACCCGTCCGGGTGACGGCGCGATAGCGCAGTCGGTCGTGGCTGTCCTCGGCCTGCCCCTTCACCATGTCCCGGAACCGGGCCGTCAGTTCAGGAACATCCTCGTCCAGAATCAGCGACAGAACCGATCGACCGATCAGATCCTGCGGCTTGTGTCCCGTGACGGTTTCGATCGACGGGGACACGTAGGTGAAGTTCCCCTCCCGATCATAGGTGACGATGACGTCGGTCGCCCGGTCGGCCAGCAGCCGGTACTGGGCCTCGCTCCGCACCAGCCGCTCATGGGCCAGGTCGGACTCGGTCAGATCCTGGAACACACCGAACAGCGCGCCGATGCACCCGTCCTCCAGACGCTCGGCACTCCCGCGGGAGACGACGTGGCGCATCTCGCCGTCGTCACGGATAAGCCGTAACCGGACTTCGAATCCTTCGCCGGTCTCGGCGGCCCGCTCCAGCAGTCCCGCCAGAATAATCCGGTCTTCCGGATGATAATATTTCATCGCGTCGTCGAGGGAGGGATCGAACGCCCCGCGCGCGACTCCGTAGATCCGGTACACTTCGTCCGACCAGACCACCCGGTTCGTGGTCCGGTCCAGGCGCCAGTGGCCGATACCGGTCACCGTCCCCGCCATCTCCAGCAATTGCAGCTGTTCGGCCTGGGTCCGTGCCGCCGCCGCCTGGTCCACCATGTCGCCGGCGATTTTCGCGATCAGCTTCAGGGTTTCGATCTGTTCGCCTGTCAGGGGCGGACGC
This sequence comes from Brevundimonas sp., assembly GCA_034676465.1. Taxonomy (GTDB): domain Bacteria; phylum Pseudomonadota; class Alphaproteobacteria; order Caulobacterales; family Caulobacteraceae; genus Brevundimonas. Next base: position 7,564 of record JAUCCG010000078.1, read on the forward strand.
GGTGCCACATCCATGACGCCGACCGCACCGACCGGACTGCCGTCCGCCGTCGAGACCGTCGCGCCCGCGAAGAAACGCAGATGAGGAGACCCGGCCACCCTTGGATGTTGACACAGTTCCGGGTGTGCAAGCGCGTCCTCGATCACCAGTGTGGCCCCGGGCCCCATCTTGATAAGGACGCTGCTGACGCTGCTGTCTCGCGGCATGGGTGCCGCGCCCAGACCGATCTCTGAGCGGAACACAACTTCATCGCCGTCCACCACCGCGATCAGCCCGAACGGCGTATCGAAGGTCTTGCACAGTAACGCCGTCAGCCGGTCGAAGGGACTGTCGAGGTTGATGGCGGGCTTGCCCACACGACGCATTCATCGTCTCCGGATCGATGGAACAACCACGGTTACCAGTTACACGGAAAGGCTTCGTTACCGTCGCCGCACGCAGTTCACCCGCCTCGTTCGGGAATCCACTCCGGCGCCTCGAAGGCCAGCGCGTCTTCGGGCTCGGCCAGCGACAATTCCGACACCGTCTGCCCGCGGATCGATACCCCCGCCGCATGAACGCTCTCGGGATCGCCCGACACCAGCGGATGCCAGGCCGCCAGGCCACGGCCCTCATGCACCCGGCGATAGCCGCACGACAGCGGCATCCACTTCAGCGCCTCGATATTCCACGGCGTCAGCTTGATGCAGTCGGGCACCTGTTCGCGCCGGTTGGCGTAGTCGATACAGGTGCAGGCCTGGCTGTCGAACAGCTTGCAATGGACCCGCGTTGGCGTGATCGCCCCCGTGTCCTCGTCCTCGAACCGGATCAGGCAGCACAGGCCACAGCCGTCGCACAGGCTCTCCCACTCCTCGCGGGACATCTCGGACAGGGTTTTGGTTTCCCAGAACGGCTCGGTCATCGGGCGGCTCATTACGCCGATCGGTCCGCTGTGTCTCGCATCGGGCACAATCGCAGTCTATATGCCGCGTCCCATGGCAGCCCGTCCCCCTCTCATCGCCCTCAAGGGCGTCCGTCTCCAGGACGGTCAACGTCCCCTGTTCGATGGCGTCGATCTCGCCATCGAGCCGCGCACCCGCGCCTGTCTCGTCGGCCGCAACGGGGCCGGCAAGTCCACCCTGATGAAGATCATCATGGGTCAGGTCGAACCCGACTCGGGCGAACGCACCGTCCAGTCCGGCGTCCGCTTCGCCTATGTGCCCCAGGAACCCGTCATCACCGGCGAAACCCTGCTGGACTACGCCGTCTCCGGCGACGCCCAGTCCTGGACCGCCGAGGCCTGGCTCCACACCTTCGGCCTCGACCCGGAAAAGCCGGCGATCAACCTGTCCGGTGGCGAGATCCGCCGCGCCGCCCTGGCCAAGGCCTTCGCCGAAGAGCCGGACCTGATGCTCCTCGACGAGCCGACCAACCACCTCGACATCCTCGCCATCGAACTGCTTGAGGAAGAACTGATCTCGGCCCGTTGCGCCGTGCTGGTGGTCAGCCACGACCGCGCCTTCCTCAACCGCGTGACCCAGACCTGTCACTGGCTGGAAGGTCGTCGCGTCCGCAGTCTGAACAAGAGTTTCGACGCCTTCGACGAATGGTCGACCAAGGTCACCGAGGAAGAGGCCCAGTCCCTGCAGCGGCTGACCAAGACCATCGAACGCGAGACCGAGACCTTCTACCGCTCGATCACCGCCCGCCGTACCCGCAACGAGGGCCGGGCCCGGGCCCTCGAACTCGATGCGCGCCGACCGCGCCGAAAGGGTCAAGGACGTGCCGCGGGACCTGTATCTCGGGGTCGATTCCGGGGCCCTGTCGGGCAAGCTGGTCGCCGACCTCAAGGGCGTCTCCAAGGCCTTCGGCGACCGCACCGTCATCAAACCCTTCACCACCCGTATCGTCCGCGGTGACCGGCTGGCCATCGTCGGCCCCAACGGCGCGGGCAAGACCACCCTGGTCAAGATCCTGCTCGGCGAACTCGCCCCCGACGAGGGTACCGTCAAGCTGGGAGCCAATCTCGACCCGGTCTATCTCGACCAGTCGCGCGAGGGCCTGCGCAGCGACATGACCCTCTGGGACGCCCTGACGCCGGGCGGCGGCGACTCCATCCTCGTGCGCGGCGTGTCCAAACACGTCGCCGCCTACGCCAAGGACTTCCTGTTCCAGGAAGGCCAGCTGCGCCAGCCGATCTCGACCCTGTCCGGCGGCGAGCGCAACCGCCTGCTTCTGGCCAGGGCCCTGGCCAAGCCGGCCAATATGCTGATCCTCGACGAACCGACCAACGACCTCGACATGGACACGCTCGACAAGCTGGAAGAGCTGCTCGAGACCTATGACGGCACCCTGATCCTGGTCAGCCACGACCGCGATTTCGTCGACCGTCTCGCCACCTCGACCATCGCCATGAACGGCCGCGGCGACATCGTCGAGACCCCCGGCGGCTGGACCGATTTCATCCGCCAGAACCCCGGCTTCCTCAAGCCCGGCACCCACCAGCGCCCCCAGGATGCCGAGGCCGCGCGCCGCGCCGCCGCCAGCCCCGCCCCGGCCACCGTCGCGGCACCCGTCGCGGCGAAGAAGCCCGCCAAGATGTCGTTCAAGGACACCCACCGGCTCAAGGAGCTCGAAGGCCTGCTCGCCTCCCTGCCCGCCGACATCGCCCGCCACGAGGCCACCCTGGCCGACCCCGGCCTCTACGCTCGCGACCGCAAGGCCTTCGACCGCGCCACCACCAACGCCGACCGTGCCCGCGCCCTGCCGGCCGCCGCCGAAGAGGAATGGCTCGCGCTCGAGGCCAAGCGGGAAGCCCTTCAGGACGCCTGACCGGAGGAATTCCGAGCGCTGGGAATCTGGCTGTGTACGACCCTGCAAGTCCTTGGCGGCCAGCAAAATTTTGTTAACCATCCCCGCACTGGTTCGCGAAATTGATAGATTCATCCACCAAATCGTCCACAATTGGATGCCGGATGGCGCTTGCGGGATCGGTGGATTGGGGCGAGCTTGATCAGGCCGAGGGACACGGCGGCGCGGAAATCCGGGGAGACCCGGGGCTCAAGCGAACCGGTCCGGCTCTCTGACCAAGGGTTCCTGACCTCTTCGGGGGACATGGAAAGACCGGGCAGGGTCCAGGCTCCCCGTCTTTAGCGCTTCGGTGCGGGACGACGGAGAACCAGACCGGGATCGATGGACGGCGTCGGGGTCAAACCCGGCGGAACGCCAAAGACCAGGAGTCGCCAGGAAACAGCTGACCATCATCGGGTTCGCCCGCTGATGCTGATGCCAAGGCCCTGAACCTCAATGGCCAAGTCCCAACCCGGACTTGGCGAGGGGACGTAGGCAACGGTTCGACCGGGCATGCGTCCCCTCGCTCAATTCCGGCGTCCGATTTGCTGCCGGTTTGCCTTTCCAAGGCCGCACCGTCGCCCTAGGCTCCCGCCCATGTCGCGGGACCAGAATCGCCCCTCTTTTGCCAGTCGTCGCAGCCTCCTCGCGGGGGCTCTCGCAGCCACGACCCTGGCCGCCTGCGGACGATCAGAGGCCCCGGTCGACGAAGAAGGGCGCGTCCGCCTGCGCTTCGCAACGGACTGGTATGCCCGCGCCGGACACGGCGGCTTCTATCAGGCCCTGGCCGGCGGTGCCTATGCGCGACGGGGGCTCAACGTCCAGATCGTCCAGGGTCGACCCGATGTCGATGTGCCCGAATTGCTGGCGTCCGGCGCGGTCGAGCTGGGAATGGGTTCCGACAGCTTCATCCCCCTGAACCTCGTGGCCGAAGGGGCACCCGTAAAGGCGGTGGCCGCCTTCTTCCAGAAAGACCACCGGACCCTGATCACCCATCCGGACGCCGCGCTTGAATCGATGGCCGACCTCCAGGGCCGGCCGTTCCTGCTGACCGAAGCCGCGGCCGCGACCTTCTGGGTCTGGCTCAAGGCGCGCTACGGCTTCAGCGACGACCAACTGCGCCCGTATGATTTCGACCCCGCCCCCTTCATCGCCGACCCGCGCGCGGTGCAACAGGGCTACCTCGGAACCGACACCTATACGATCGAACAGGCGGCCGGGTTCACGCCGCGCACCTTCCTTCTGGCCGATGAGGACTATCCATCCTACGCTGCCATGGTTCTGGCCCCGAATGCCTTTGCCCGCGACAATGCCGCTGCCCTGCGCAGCTTCATTGCGGCCTCGGCCGAGGGCTGGCGCGACTATATCCATGGCGATGCCCGGGCCGCGGACGCCCTGATCCGCCGCGACAATCCGCAAATGCCCCAGGCGGAGCTGGATCACACCCGACAGGCGCTGAAAGACAACGGCATCGTCGACGGCGGCGACGCTGCCCTCTACGGCCTCGGCACCATGACCGAGGACCGCTGGCGGGCCTTCTTCGAGACCATGTCCGAAGCCGGCGTCTACCCCACAACGCTGAACTGGCGCGAGGCCTTCACCACCCAGTATCTGCCAGGTTGAGGCTGACATTATTGACGGCCCGCGGATTCAGACGCGGCCGTTAGCGGCAGGTTAAGCCCGCTCCGGCTACCGTGCGGTTCCAGTCCTTGCAGCGGGAGTTGTGCCTGTGCGACGCGCCCTCACGATTACCCTTTTTGCTGTCGCGGCCTGCGTGGCCGCGGCACCGGTCGCTGCCCAGCAACCGCCGGAGCGAACGGGCGATAATGGCCAGAGTTTGGGCCTGCGCTACCTGACCTGGCCGGGCCGCACCACATCCGCTCGCGCTGCACCGGAACGGCCGGCCACCACCTCAACGCGCCGTCCGGCAACCACCGCTACAGCCCCCGTGCCCACACCCACCCGCCGTCCGACGCCCGCGATCATTCCGCACGGTACCCCCGCGCAACCGGCAGCCCCCGGGACTGTGTCTCCAGTTGCCCGGGGCCTGACCCCGGCCAATGCCTGGATGACCCCCGCGACGCCGGCACCGGCGGCACCCGCGCCAATGGCACCGCCGCCTGCTGCAACGGCTGCGGCCAGTCCGGTTCCGGCGGCGGTCGCCGACCCGATGGCACCGCGCCGGGATGCGTTGATTTTCCAACTGCAGGACGCGTCAGATCCCACGCCCGCCGCGCCCACCCAGCCCCAGCCCCAGTCCCGGCCCGTCGTCGCTCCGTCCCGGACGCCGGTCGCCGACTCGCCCCCCGGCCCCGCCGAGCAGGGCGCGCGCTATTACTCTGTACACCGCCAGAACAACCGCCAGCCGGACCCCACGCCCCTGCCGGCCGCGACCTATGTCGACGCCATCGCCGTCGACCTGCCCGCCTCCCTGGCTTCCCAGGATCTCGCCGCACCGCCGGAACCCCCGACCCTGATCCGCAACGCCCAGGGAAAACTCCAGGCCATGCCCGACACTTCCACTCCGGACCAGCTATGAGCGACGCCGCGCCCGCCTCCCGCCTGCCCGACCTGATCGCCATGGCCGCCGACGGCTCAAGCGAGAATCGTCCGCAAATTGCTCCGTGAGCTGACCGAGAGCTTCTTCGGCGCCCCCACGCGTTCAGCCGCCGAAGACAGCCTGTATGACGCTGTGCTCGTCAGTCTCACCACCGACATGGAGACGGCGGTCCGCGCTGAACTGGCCGCCCGTTTCGCCGATGTGGCAGACGCCCCCCGCGGCCTGATCCGGCGACTCGCCAATGACGAGGCTGCCGTCGCCGGGGCGGTACTGCGGGCCTCACCCATTCTCACCGACGAGGATCTGCTCTCCGTGGTTCGAACCCATGGGCAGGAGCACCTTCGCGCCGTTTCGATCCGTCCAACCGTGTCAGAAGCAGTTTCCGACGTCATCGTCGAACGCGGCGACGACGTGACCCTCGGCACCCTGTTGCGCAATGACGGGGCCCAACTGTCGCGTGCGGCGTCCGAAACCGCCGTCGAACGGGCCAAGGTCAATCCGGCGCTGCATGAGGCCACGGTCACACGTAGCGCCCTGCCGGCCGATCTTCTGAACGAGATGTATTTCGTGGTCGAGGCACGGCTGCGCCAGCAGATCCTCGAGCAGAACGCGCGGATGGACCCTGCCCTGCTGGAATTGGCCCTGGCCGCCGGCCGTACGCGCGTCGCTTCCAGCGACGGTGCGCTTCCCGCCGACTACAGTGAGAGCCTCGCCTATGTCGAGGAGCTGAAGGCCGCCGGCCAGTTGACGCCGCAGATGCTGGCCCGCTTCCTTCGCTCGGGTGGCCAGACGTCCTTCCTGATCGCCCTGTCGCAACTCGCCGACATCGACTTCCACACCGCCAGCCAGATCGTGCAACGGCGCGACCTCGACGCCCTCGCCGTGGTCTGTCGTTCGGCCGATCTCGACCGGGCCCTGTTCCTGACCTACGCCGTGGTTCTGCTCAATGACGACGGCGACGCGATGGGCAAGGCCCATGCCTATGCGCGAATGTATGCGGAACTGACAATCGAGGCCTCCCAACGCACCCTGCGCTTCTGGCGCATGCGGCGCACCGCCCAGGCGGCCTGAGGCTCGCCCCGCAAAGAAAAACGCCCGCCTCCTCGCGGAAACGGGCGTCTTCAATCGTCAGGGGCAGTCGCCTATTTCTTAGCGCGCACCGGGGTCCGGGCCGGCTTGCGCCCCCCCTGGCCCAGGCCCATCTGCTTGGCCAGGTCCGAACGCGCCTTGGCGTAGTTGGGAGCCACCATGGGATAGTCCTTCGCGAGACCCCATTTGGCCCGGTACTCTTCCGGGCTGATATTGTATTTGGTCCGCAGGTGGCGCTTCAAAGACTTGAATTTGCGGCCATCCTCAAGGCAGATCAGGAAGTCGGGGGTAATCGACTTGCGGATCGGCACAGCCGGCTCCTTGACTTCGGGTTCAGGCTCGGGCGCACCGCCGGAGACTTGCGTCAGCGCGGCATGGATGTTCGCGATCAGTGACGGCAGCTCGGTCGCCTGGACGTTGTTGTTACCGACATAGGCCGACACGATATCTGCGGTCATTTCCAGCAGTTGGGAATTCTCTTCCATAAGCTCAGTCTCATCCGTTTGATTGTTTTCTTGACTGATCAACATCGACCCGTCGCCCCGGGTTTCAATAATGATGTTCGTCAATAATGGCAATCCGCCCCGATTACGCGTGTCCGGATGCACATCACCACAACCCCGGATAACCGGTTTGACCGTTGACTATCGTCCGAAGTTTTCGGCCAGTGCCATCATGGCGGCACGTTCAGGGGTTGAATACTCGTCGATGGCGTCGTCCTCGCCATCGCGGATCGCCCGCATCAGGGCCGGCGTCAGTGCTGACGACAGCGACCAGTTCCAGTAACGCAGGACGGTCTGGGCCCGATCAACCGCCAACATCTCGAACGTGGTCTGGACGCGGTCCCAGTCCGGAGCCACCGCGCCGTCCGCACCGACTTCGGGTCGCCGCATCGAACGCCACAGGGACTGAAGATCCGTCCGCCCCATACCTGTTGCCTTGCACAGGATCGCCAGGGGTTCACCCCCGACGTCGCCGATGATCTTGGCACCGGTCAGGGGTTTGATCCCCGCCAGATAGGCGATTTCCGAAGCGGTGTCCGGCTTGAGCCCGTCAGCCGCGGCCACAGCAACCGCGTGCTCGAGACTGTCATAGGGGCTCTTGTCGATCGCCGAACGGTTGCGTTGCCGCCGCTCGATGAACTGCAGGGCCTTGCGCGATACCGGATCGTTCCAGCCTTCCGCTGCGGCCATGACGAAGACGTCTTCCGAAACCTCCTGCATGACTTCGCGGGACACGGCGAAACGCTGCAGGATCGTGCGACGGTCCTCGGCCCCGCACCACCAGAACATCACATAGGCCCCCGCCGGCCTCAGTTCCGGTCGCTTCAACAGCAGGCCGCAGAACTCGGGTGTCTGGCGGCTGTGGCCGACGATCGTCTCGATCGCGGTCTGACTTAGTCTTGCGGCGGTGTTGCGCAGCACCGCCTCCGTGACCGCGACCTCTCCGAACGTCAGCAAGGTCTCGGTCACGACTTCGGACAGGCTGCGCCGGTGAGCGATCATGAGCCGGTGTTCCGCCCCGGCGTCGCGTGCGCATGACACCAGATCGGCGTCGGTCAGCGAGTCGCACAGCTCGATCAGCTGACCGGCGATCTCGGGTTCGTCGCGCAGCAACATCCGGGTCAGACTGTTCGGCAACTCCGCCAGCGGAGCCAGCCGGGCGGCCACCCGCTTGCGCTCCAGCGGGGCGGCCAGCCGCAACATCTCGACCAGCAGGTCACCCGTCACTGACCGTTCGAAGGCATTGATCCGGCTACCGGGCAACGACACGACATCCGCCAGGCGCTTCAGCAGCGCATGGCGGGCGCGCAGCCCCGTCGGGGATGCACCCTCATCTACAGGGGCCGCAGCATCGGACATATCCCGCTGAACGTAGCCGTGGTTCGGTTAACCGCGAATGACGGGCCGTTACAGGCCTTCGAACAGGGCCGTCGACAGATAGCGTTCGGCGAAACTGGGAAGGATGACGACGATGGTCTTGCCGACATTCTCGGGCAGGGCCGCCTGGCGGAAGGCCGCAACCAACGCCGCGCCCGAGCTGATCCCGACCGGAATACCCTCGACCCGCGCGACCTTGCGGGTCATGGCAAAGGCCTCCTCGTTGGTGACCTGCTCGACCCCGTCGATGATCGACCGGTCGACAATGGCGGGAATGAAGCCGGCCCCGATGCCCTGGATCCTGTGCGGACCCGGCTCGCCGCCCGACAGGACCGGAGAGGCAGACGGTTCAACCGCAATCATCCGGACCGAAGGCTTGCGGGCCTTCAGGGCCTGACCGACGCCGGTGATGGTGCCGCCCGTGCCCACGCCGGAGACGACGATGTCGACCGCTCCCGCGGTATCGTTCCAGATTTCCTCCGCCGTCGTGACGCGATGGATCGCCGGATTGGCGGGATTCTCGAACTGCGAGGGGATGACCGCGCCCGGCGTGCGGGCTTTGAGCTCATGCGCCATGGCGATGGCCCCCTGCATGCCCTTTTCCGCCGGGGTCAGCACCAGCTCGGCCCCCAGCAGGGCCAGCATCTTGCGCCGTTCGATCGACATACTCTCGGGCATGGTCAGGATCAGACGATACCCCCGGGCCGCAGCCACAAAGGCCAGGGCAATGCCGGTATTGCCGCTGGTCGGCTCAATCAATACCGCGCCCGATGTGAGCTTTCCGGCCTGTTCCAGCGCATCGATCATCGACACGCCGATCCGGTCCTTGACCGAGCCGATCGGGTTGAAGAACTCCAGCTTGGCCAGCACCGTTGCCTTCGGCTTCAGCTCGGCCGACAGGCGCGGCAGGCCGACCAGCGGCGTGTCACCGATCGTGTCGAGAATGGACGGAAAAATCCTGCCGCGACCGGTCTTGCGGTGACGGGGAGGGATCGTAGGCGTTGTCGGTCATGGCCGGCTCCAGCAGGCGACAGTCGGTTGCGCCCACACGGTGCGCGCGCCCCGGCTTCGGCCAGACCGACCTAGGAAGCACGGCCTGCGAGCGCAACGGCGAGCCTTCGCTTAAGCCTGTCCATGACACAGGAGTTGAAGCCTTTACGGTTTTCGTGCGTTGAGGGGGCGCGGGGTCGCGTGAATCGTCGAGGGGCAGGCCATTGAAGGATACGTCAGGCAGTGCGTCCGGCGGGCGCGCCGCGACCGATGCCGAAGCGGAGGGGCAGCGTGGGCCGCTGAAAGCCACGGGACGGGTCGCGGACCTTATTCGCTCGGAGGACTGGTCACAGTCGCCACTGGGATCGCCCGGGTGCTGGCCGGCGTCGCTGCACACTGTCGTCGAACTGATGCTGGCGTCACAATTCCCCATGTTCCTCGCCTGGGGCAAGGACCTGGGGTTCCTCTACAACGACGCCTATGTGCCCATTCTTGGCGACAAGCACCCGGCCGCGCTGGGACAGCCTTTCCAGAAAATCTGGTCCGAGATCTGGACCGACATTGTCCCGATGGTCGAGGCTGCGATGGACGGCAAGGCCACCTATTTCGAGGACCTGCCGCTGCTCATGAACCGCAAGGGGCATGACGAACAGACCTGGTTCACCTTTTCCTACTCCCCGGCCCGCGACGAGAGCGGCGAGGTAACCGGGGTATTCTGCGCCTGCACCGAAACCACGGACCGCGTTCTGGCCGACCGGCGCGTCGCGGCCGAACAGGCCCGGCAACGTGCCATGTTGCAGCAGATGCCCGGCTTTGCCGCAGTCCTGTCCGGACCGGATCACGTCTTCGACTACGTCAACGACGCCTACATCGAGATTTCCGGCCCGCGTGAATTTATTGGCCGCTCCGTCCGGGACGTCTTCCCCGAACTCGAGGGTCAGGGTTTCTTCGAACTCCTGGACCAGGTCTACGCCAGTGGTGAGCAGCACATTGCGCGGAACCTGCCGGTTCGCCTCGAGCGACAGAATGGCGATCGGACCATCGATTTTGTCTACGAACCGATCCGCGATGCGGACGGCGAGGTGTCCGGGATTTTCGTCGGCGGATACGACTCCACCGAGATATCCGTGGCGGCACACGCGCTCCAGGAAAACCAGGTGCGGCTCGACCAGGCGCTGGAAGCGGCCAATCTGGGGACCTTCGTCTGGTTTCCGGACCGGGATATCGCGGAGGCCGATGAGCGGATGTTGGCCATGTTCGGCCTGCCTGCGGATGAAGTCCTGACGCTGCAGACCGCCCTGGAGCAGTGCGTCTACCCCGAAGACAGGCCGGCCTATGCCGAAGCGGTCGATCGCTCGCTCGATCCGGCCGGCAATCACCGGCTGAGCCACGACGTCCGCATAATTCAGCCGGACGGTACCCTGCGCTGGCTGACGATCACCGGTCAGGTGCAGTTCGACGGTGACACGCCGGTCCGGATGGCCGGCACGGCCCAGGATGTCACCGCCTTGCGCGACAGCGAGAGTTCGGTACCGGACGCTGTTCCAGACCATCGACGAGGGCTTCGCCGTCATTGAATTCGTCGACGGACCGCACGGTCCCCTGAGTGACTATTTGCATGTCGAGGCCAACCCGGCGGCGGGCGAACAGGTCGGCCTGGCCGAAGTCGAGGGTCGCACCATTCGCGAGCTCGCCGGCGAAGAGGCCCAGCCCTGGATCGACCTGTACGGCGAGGTTCTGCGCACCGGAAAGGCGATCCGCTTCGAAAAGGAATTCCGACCGACCGGCCGCTTTCTGGAGCTGGCGGCCTTCCGCATCGAACCCGCCAGCCGCCGACAGGTCGCGGTCCTGTTCAAGGATCTGACCGAACGCAGAACCGCCGAGCGGGCCCTGCGCGAAAGCGAGGCCCAGTTCCGCGCCTTCGCCCAGGCCGTTCCCAACCAGGTCTGGGCCAGCCAACCGGACGGCTATCTGTATTGGTTCAACGAGCAGGTCTATCTCTACACGGGTGCGGACGAGGGCTCTCTGGATGGAAAGGAGGGCTGGGGCGCGATCGTCCATGCCGACGACGTGGCCCAGGCGGCCGAGACCTGGGGTCGAGCCTTACGGAGTGGCCAGGCCTACCGCGCCGAATTTCGTATCCGCCGCGCTGACGGCGAATGGCGTCGCTTCGCCGTCCATGCCGAGCCGGTGCGCGACGACACAGGCGAGATCACCCGCTGGGTCGGTGCCAACATCGACATCGAGGATATCCGTCGACAGGGCGAGGAGCTGGAGCGGGTCAATGACATCCTGTCAGACCTGCTGACCGGTGCCACCGCCGAGAGGGACCAGCTGTGGACCCTGTCGACCGACATGCTGGCCCGCGCCGACTATGAGGGCGGCTTGTCAGCGGTGAACCCGGCATGGACGGAAACGCTCGGCTGGACCGAGCAGGAACTCCTGACCAACCCCTACGCCGACATCATCGACCCGGAGGACACCGAGGCCACGGTTGCAGCGCTGACAAGGATGCGGGAAACCGGGCGCCCGACACGGTTCCAGAACCGGATTCAATCGAAGGACGGGGTTTGGACCCCGATCGACTGGACCGTGGCTCCCGAGCCAGACGGCGAGAATTTCATCGCCGTCGGTCGCGACCTGACCGAGGACAAGGCACGGGAACATCAGCTGATGCAGGCCCAGGATGCGCTGCGCCAGTCCCAGAAGATGGAGGCCGTCGGCCAGCTGACCGGCGGCATCGCCCACGATTTCAACAATCTGCTGGCCGGAATAAGCGGCAGTCTGGAATTGCTCCAGAAGCGGATAGGCGAAGGCCGCCTGGGTGGAGTCAAACGGTACATTACCGCCGCCCAGGGCGCGGCGGAACGTGCGGCCGCCCTGACCCAACGCCTTCTGGCTTTCTCACGCCGGCAGACGCTCGATCCGAAGGCCATCGACGTGAACCGTCTGATTTCAGGTATGGAGGATTTGATCCGCCGCAGCGCCGGACCCACTGTGAAGGTCGCGTTCGTCGAGGCCGACGACGTGTGGGCCACGCGTATCGATCCATCCCAGCTTGAAAACGCCCTGCTGAACCTGTGCATCAACAGCCGCGACGCGATGATGCCCGACGGCGGACAGCTGACCATCGAGACTGCCAACAACACCCTGGATGACAACGCCGCCGCAGAACTCGACCTGCCCCCCGGCCAGTATGTCTCCCTGAGCGTCACCGATACCGGAACCGGCATGTCACCCGAGATCATTGCCCAGGCCTTTGATCCCTTTTTCACCACCAAACCCCTGGGTCAGGGAACCGGGCTCGGACTGTCGATGATCCACGGCTTTGTCAGACAGTCGGGTGGCCAGGTGCGCCTTCGGTCCGAGGTCGGCAAGTGTACGATTTTTTGCCTCTACCTTCCCCGGTTCATGGGTGAGATCGGTGAAGAGAGTGCCGCCCAGGGCCCACATTCGGCCGTCGAGGGCCACGGTGAAACCGTACTGGTCATCGACGACGAACCGACGGTGCGGATGCTCATCGTCGAGGTGCTGGAGGAAGCCGGTTACCGGACACTGCAGGCTGGCGACGGCCCTTCCGGACTGGCGCTGCTGCACGCCAGCCCGCAGGTCGACCTGCTGATCACCGATGTCGGTTTGCCCGGCGGCATGAACGGCCGTCAGGTCGCTGACGCCGCCCGTGAAACCCGGCCCGGGCTCAAGGTCTTGTTCGTGACCGGCTACGCCGAAAATGCCGCCGTCGGCGACGGGTTGCGCGACGACGGCATGGAGGTCCTGACCAAACCCTTCGTCATGAGCGAACTGGGTGAAAAGATCCGGGACATGATCGAACAGCCTTGATGGCCGGGCGGGCGAGGCGGTGGGTCGGCGTCGGTCCTAGCCGACCTTGCCATCGCGCCGCTCGATCAATCCCGCCGCTATCATCCGTCCCAGCACATCCAGCGCCTCGGAGTGATCCAGATCCGCGACCCGAAAGGGTGTGCCATCCAGGATCCGGGTGATCAGCGACAGCGGGGCCCGGCCGAATTTGAACTCACATCCCGGGGCCAGCACTCGAACCTCCGTATCCGTCTCCGTGATGGTGTGCAGGGATGTTCGCGCGGCATAGGTGCCTTGCGGGTCGATGTGACTGTCGACCAGGGCGCCGGTCAGGTCGGGCTCGCGTGAACGGATGAAGGCCTCGGCAATCGTGTCAATCGCCGGCTCCATCTTCACCTGCCCTGCGAGCGTTGCGGCCAGCCGGTCGAACGTCGCGGCAAGCGCGGTCCGGTCAGCGCTCGGGTCAGCATAGCCGGGCGGCAAGGCCCGCCGGAAGTTCGGGTCGGCCACGCAGACCTGGGACACAGCCTCCAGCATCAGATCAGCCCAGGTGCGGACAATCAGCCCGACCGTAATGTGCAGGGACGGGACGGATCCGACGTTCACCGCGTCATGGTAATAGCCGCGTGGAATATAGGCACAGTCGCCGGGGTTCAGCGTGAACTCCAGCACGGGCTCACCTGCCGGACGGTGCATGCCCTGGAACCGCTCGCCCCGGAACGGCAAATCCTCCGGGTCGCCGTACAGCCGCCAATTCTTGGATCCGGCGACCTGCAGGATAAAGACGTCGTGGCTGTCGTAATGGGTGCGAAAGCCCTGCTCCGCGGGCGGAGTCAGATAGGTGTTTGTCTGAATGTGGCACGAGAACACCCGCTCAAGCTGCCGGCAGAAGGCCGCCATGCGCCGGTCGCTGTGCTGTAGTTGGTTGAAGACAATCGTCGCGCCCTGCCGGTACCCGCGCGCGACCGCGACCCGATCAACGAAATCGCCCTGCTCGTAGTCGGATCTCGGGATCGGATTCTGCGCATTGGCCAGCTCGATCATGCCGGCGCGGAGGTCCAGCTCGGCGATCCGGTCATTCAGGCGCGTCAGGGTCAACAGGGCGTCGAACCGTCCGTCACCGCCCCGCGTATGAACCAGTGGCGCGCGCTCATAATGGTCAGCGACGAAGCGCGGCGTCGGTATGCCGATCATCCAGTCCAGCACGTCGTCAGCGATCATTCGCACCCTCCGCGACCGAGCTGATCAATCCCGGCAACCTATCCGCACCGCCCCTGACCGAACCGGTCACTGGAGTCGCTGTCACTGCAGCCGGTCATATTGCGGCCCTGGCCGGCCCGGTCCGAGGAGTTGTTGTCACTCTGACCGGTCATATTGCGACCCTGACCTGCGGGGTCCGATGGATCATTGTCACTCTGCCCCGTCATGTTCCGGCCCTGGCCGGCCCGGTCGGAGGAATCGTTGTCACTCTGGCCAGTCATGTTTCGACCCTGGCCGGCGGGGTCGGACGGATCATTGTCGCTCTGCCCCGTCATGTTCCGGCCCTGACCGGCCCGGTCAGAGGAATCGTTGTCACTCTGACCGGTCATATTGCGACCCTGACCTGCGGGGTCGGACGGATCATTGTCACTCTGCCCGTCATGTTCCGGCCCTGGCCGGCCCGGTCCGAGGGGTCATTGTCATTCTGGCCGGTCATATTGCGACCCTGGCCCGCAGGGTCCGATGGATCATTATCGCTCTGGCCCGTCATGTTGCGGCCCTGACCGACAGGATCATTGGGGTCATTGTCCGACTGCTGGACCGGTGACCGGGCCCAGGCTGTTCCGGCCACACTGGCCAGGGCACCGCCTGCCAGGCCAGTACCAACAACCCGCTCGAGGAAGGATCGCCTGTTGAATTCCGTCATGATCTTCTCCTCGCTGGATTGATCGCCTGAACACTGCCCGATGAAAGACCAGCGTTCCGCAGGGGCGACGCACTGTCAAGGCAACCCTTCCGGCCGGAACGGACATCTAGACTAACTAATTGATTAACTTCAATGGCATAGGAGCAGTTTTCGGAGCGGCCGACAACCGGTCGGGCTCAACCCAGGGCTGCCCACGCCCTCGACTTCCCTGACAATGATCGCGCGCCAGGCCCCGTCAACGGCCGACGGAACGGCAGGAGGCAGGCCCGCTCACGCCAGACCTTCACCCGCCATTAACCACGATGGCCCAATCGTTAACGGGCTGATCCGGGGTCTCTGTTCTTGCGTAATCTCGTTGCCGCCATCGAAGCGATCGACCCGTTGGTCGTGACCGGCAAGGTCGCGGGCGTCAGCGGCCTGCTGATCGAATCCCGGGGTGGCCTGTCGCGCCTCGCCGTCGGGGCCCGGGCCGAGATCGGGCGACGTGGCCAGTCGCCCCTGCCCGCCGAGGTCGTCGGCTTCCGCGAACTCCAAGGCCCTGCTGATGCCGTTCGGCCCGGTCGAGGGCGTGGCTCCCGGGGCTGACATCTACATCACCGACCAGGCCGGTTCTGTCCGCCCGACCACGGACTGGCTGGGCCGGATCATCGACGCCTTCGGGACACCCATCGACGGCAAGGGCCCCCTGCCGGTCGGCCGCGCCGCCTATCCGCTGCGCGCGCCGCCGCCGCCGGCCCATTCCCGCGGCCGGGTCGGCGAGCGACTCGATCTCGGTGTGCGCGCCATGGACGTCTTCACCACCACCTGCCGCGGCCAGCGTCTCGGTATCTTCGCCGGCTCCGGGGTCGGCAAGTCGGTGTTGCTGTCGATGCTGGCGCGTCAGGCCAGCTGCGATGTCGTCGTCGTCGGTCTGATCGGTGAACGGGGCCGCGAGGTGCGCGAGTTCATCGAGGAAACCCTCGGCGAGGAAGGCCTGCGCCGCGCCATCGTCGTCGTCGCCACCAGTGACGAACCGGCCCTCAAGCGCCGCCAGGCCGCCTATATGACCATGGCCATCGCCGAATTCCTGCGCGACCAGGACCTCGAGGTCCTGTGTCTGATGGACTCCGTCACCCGTTTCGCCATGGCCCAGCGCGAGATCGGTCTGGCGGCCGGCGAGCCGCCGACGACCAAGGGCTATACGCCGACCGTCTTCTCCGAACTGCCCAAGCTGCTGGAACGCGCCGGTCCCGGGCCGATCCGGCCCGACGGCACCACGGCGGCCCCGATCACGGCCATGTTCACCGTCCTCGTCGACGGCGGCGATCATGACGAACCGATCGCCGACGCCGTGCGCGGTATTCTCGACGGCCACATCGTCATGGACCGCAAGATCGCCGAACGTGGGCGCTTCCCGGCCATCGACGTGCTCAAATCGGTCAGCCGCACCCTGCCCGCCTGCCAGACCCCGCCCGAGCGCGAGCTGAACAAGCGCGCCCGCCAGTGCCTGAGCGCCTACGCCAACATGGAAGAACTGATCCGCATCGGAGCCTATCGCACCGGGGCCGATCCGATCGTCGACCGCGCCATCGCCCTCAACCCTGATCTCGAGGCCTTTCTGGGCCAGGACAAGGACGAGACGATGAGAATGTCGGATTCCTTTGACCGTCTGGAAACTATTCTGAACCAAGGAATGGTGGAGTGACCGGAGTGAACCAATGACTGCCTGGGCCCATTCGCTGATCCGCATCTCGAACTATGAGGTCGAGACCCTGCAAAAACGGCTGGCCGAGATCACGGCCCGGCGCGCCTCTGCCGAGATGCGCGTCGCCGTACTGGACGCGGAGGTCGAGATCGAGCGGGAACAGGCGCGCGGCGACGCCGACGCCGCCATGCTGCTGCAGGCCTACCTCAACGGCTGGAAGATGCGCCGCAGCGCGGCCCTCACCGAGGTCCAGACGCTCGACCTCGAGGAGGAAGGGGCCCGCGACGCCCTGACCGGTGCGTTTGAGGAGCTGAAGAAGTTTGAACACGTCGCCGAAACCACCCGCCTGAACGCCGTCATCGCCGCCGGCAAGCGTGAATCCGCCGCCTACGACGAACTGGGCCTGAGGCGGCGCGCGGGCTGACATGAACCGGCGGACACTGCTGACATCGCTGGCGGTGGCCCCATTGATCGCCGGCTGCCGACGCTCCGCGGTCGCCAGCACGCCCCGGGGGGGTCTTCCCCCGCTCAGGACCATCACCCCCGGTGCCTTCGGCACCTGCGTCCAGGTCGCCAATCTCACCGATCCGGCCTGGCTGGATCTGGCCCGCACCCACGTCTCCCAGCTCACGCCCGAATGGGAGATGAAGATGGAATACATCCTGGCCGACGGCCTCGATCGCCTGCGTCTGGACCGGACCGACCGCATCGCCCGCTTCGCCGCCGACAACGGCATGGCCCTGCATGGCCACACCCTGATCTGGTATTCCCAGGGTCAGGAGGCCTTTGCCGGTCTCGACAACGCCGCCTTCGACCGGGCCTTCGACGGCTATATCGCCACGGTCGCCGGCCACTACCGCGGCAAGGTCCGAAGCTGGGACGTGGTCAATGAGCCGATTCTCGATGACGGCTCGGGCCTGCGCGACTGCCACTGGAGCCGGCGCTACGGCCAGGACGGCTATATCCGTCGGGCCTTCGACCAGGCCCGGATCGCCGATCCCGAGGCGGTCCTGTTCCTGAACGAATACAATCTGGAAGGCGTCCCGGCCAAGGGAGCCCAATTCCTGCGTCTGGTTGAACGCCTGCTGAAGGCCGGCTGCCCGCTTCAGGGGCTCGGCACGCAATCACATTTGTGGATCGACATCCCCGACGGCCAGATCGCAGCCTTCATGCATGAGCTGGCCCAGTTCGGCCTGCCCATCCATGTATCCGAACTGGACGTCAGCCTGCGCACCGACAGCGCGCTGGACCTGCGTGGGCAGCAGTATCGCCTGTCGCTCCAGACCGCCCGGGTCACCGAACTGGCCGAGGTCTATATGCGCCTGCCGGCCGCCCAGCGCTTCGCCTTCACCACCTGGGGTCTGCGCGACACCGACAGCTGGTATCGCCGTGACGACAAGGACGACGGCAAGGACAGACCGTTGCCGTTCGATGCTGCCGGCCAGCCCAACCCGATGGCCCGGGCCCTGGCCACAGCCTTCCAGACCTAGACAGGCCCACGCACGGTTCCACCCGCCGCGCCCCTTGACAGTAATCAACTTCATTTTATAAAGTGCTTCACGCAATTAACTGGAGCCGTCCCATGATCCGTCTTTCGCTCGCCTGCCTCGCCCTGTGCGCCACCGCCGTCCCGGCCCTGGCTGCTGATGTCACCGTCACCGTCAAGGGCGTCGAAGCCCGGGGCGGTCAGGTTTCCGCCGTCCTCAACACCGCCGGCACCTTCATGCGGGGTGCCGACTATATCGCCAGTGCGCCCGGCAACACTTCGGGCGATGTGGTGCTGACCTTTCGCGACGTGGCCCCGGGCGACTACGCGCTGATGGTCATGCACGACGCCAACGAGAACGGGCGATTCGACATGGATGCGTCCGGCATGCCGGAAGAAGGCTACGCCTTCTCCAACAAGGGCCAGCCCCTGATGGCCATGCCGACCTTCGAAGGGCTGAAATTCACCGTCGGCACCGAGGGCGTAACCCTGGTCGAACCGATGACCTATATGTCGGCCCGCTAGACTTCACCCGCCCCGCACAGCAAAACGCCCGCCGGAGCGATCCGGCGGGCGTTTTGTATCTGGACTGAAGACGGGTTCAGGCGGCTTCGCTGGCCGGGGTCGGGGTCGGCGCGGTGTTTTCCGACGGGTCGCGCAGCACATAGCCGCGGCCCCAGACGGTCTCGATATAGTTCTTGCCGCCGGCGGCCGTGGCCAGCTTCTTGCGCAGCTTGCAGATGAAGACGTCGATGATCTTCAGCTCCGGCTCGTCCATGCCGCCATAGAGGTGGTTGAGGAACATTTCCTTGGTCAGCGTGGTGCCCTTGCGCAGCGAGAGCAGCTCCAGCATCTGGTATTCCTTGCCCGTCAGGTGGACGCGCTGACCGCCGACCTCGACCGTCTTGGCGTCGAGGTTGACGATGAGGTCGCCGGTGGGGATGACCGACTGGGCATGGCCCTTGGAGCGGCGCACGATGGCGTGGATGCGGGCGACCAGCTCGTCCTTGTGGAAGGGCTTGGTCATGTAGTCGTCGGCGCCGAAGCCGAGGCCGCGCACCTTGTCCTCGATGCCGGCCATGCCGGAGAGGATCAGGATCGGCGTCTTGACCTTGGACAGGCGCAGCGTGCGCAGGACCTCGTAGCCCGACATGTCGGGCAGGTTGAGGTCGAGCAGGATGATGTCGTAATCGTAGAGCTTGCCCAGATCGACACCCTCCTCGCCGAGGTCCGTGGTGTAGACGTTGAAGCTTTCGGACTTCAGCATCAATTCGATGCTCTGGGCCGTCGCGCTGTCGTCCTCGATAAGCAGAACCCGCATTCGTGCCCCTCCAGGCAAAGCTTGAAATCGGTTCAGGCCGCCGCAGTTGCGGTAACCTTGTTCGGGAGTTAACCGACCAAAACCTTAAGAAGGGTTAACGGCACCCCATTGAGGCGAATTGTAGGCTGATTTGCGAATGGCGTCGAGGCCCGCGAGTTAAGACGACGCTGTTTTTTTCTCCCGGCCCGCTGTGCCTGGGTTTGACGGTCCTGACCGCCCTCCGATCGTCCGGATCACCTCGCCTTCAGCGCCTGCGACCGCAGCTGGCGCAACGCAGGATTATATTCCCATTTCCGAGCGAGGCCGTCCGGACCGGCGGGCACGATCAGCGATGGAGAGCAGGCAGTGACAGAGGGCTACAGGGTGCCGGTTACCGAGGCCGACCGGATCAGGGCCGCCCTTGCGATCCAGCTGATCGCCACGGCGACCGGCGTATCGGCGGAACGGATGACCGCGCGGCGACGCCGGGGCAGCCGCGCGTGCCGGGCCCGCTGGCTGGCCCTCTATCTGGCCCATATCGCGTTCGGCTGGCCGCTGGAGCGGGTCGGTCACGCCTTTGGTCTGAACCGGGCCACAGTGTCCGCCGCCTGCCGCTGGGTCGAGGACGAACGCGACCGTCCCGCACTGGACGTCTGGCTCGACCGGCTGGAAGCTTGCGCCCGCGACATCTGCGACGCCCCGGCCTGCGAGTTGCCGACGTGACCGGGCGACTGGACCGGGCCCGGCACCTGCTGATCCGTGGCCGGGCGTGGCTGGACGCCGAAGGTGGCCAGTATGCCCTCCGGCTCGGTCAGGATCGACGGTCGCGCGTTATCCTTCGTCTGGACGAGGCGGGCTTTCGTGCCCTGATCGCCGCCCCTGGTCTGCGCCTGCGTCGCGGCGGCGGCTGGTGCGTCCGCCACACGGTCGCCCCCACCCCGGGCCCCGCTCCCGGTCGGCCGGGCTGGATCGAGGGCGAGCGGTCGGTGATGCAGGCGGACGGTCGCCTGACCCGACACCGGGCCAATCTGGGCGAATCCGCCCTTCTCTGGCTGGCCCGTCACAAGGACTTCAACCGGGCGGCCGTGGCTGACTTCGGTCGAACTCGCCGCCGGCGAGCGCCTGCGGGCCGAGGCCGAACTGGCATTGCGCGGCCCGTCCCTGACGATGCGGTGGGATGCCCTGCCGCGGGCCGGCGGCGCCAGCGCCGCCCGTGTCGAGCCCACCGATCGTGCCATCGCCGCCGGACGCCGGGTCGAGGCGGCCCTTCAGGCCTGCGCGCCGCAGGTCAGAGGCATGATCGATCGCGTTTGCGTACGGGACCTGGGTCTGCAATGCGCCGAGGCCGAGCTCGGCCTGCGCCGCCGTCAGGGTCGCGCGCTGCTGAAACAGGGCCTCCAGGCCCTGGCCGTCCACTACGGGCTGGAAAGCCCGGCCGCACCAGTCAGTCGCTAGCCGTCACGGCCAACGCCGCCTCGCGAATTTGGCCGACCATATTATTCAGCCCGTTGGCCCGCTGCCGTGTCAGCGCCTGCGGCAGACCCAGACGATCCAGCGCCGCGCGGGCGTCAAACGCCAGGATCTGATCCGGCGTTCGGTCCGAATAAAGCTGCAGCAACAGGGCGATATTGCCCTTGGACAGGGCGCTGTCGGAGTTGGCGTAGAACACCAGACGGTCGCCGACCTGCCTCTGGCTCAGCCACACCTGGGCCGCACAGCCGGGGACCTTGTTGGCGTTGACCCTGTCGGTCTCAGGCAGTGGCTCAAGGTCCTTGCCCAGATCGATGACATAGCCGATCCGGCTCTCCCAGTCGCCGAGCAGGTCGAACGACTCGACCAGTTCAGCCAGCGTCTCGTCGATCGTGGGTTTGGAGTCGGTCATCGCCGCCAGATAGGCCGACGGGGCATTAACGACAACCTTGCCAGTGGTCCCCAGACAATTGCCACGATGCACCGTGGACAGTCGCCTGAAACGGGAGCGGCCTTTAGCTGACTCGCCGGGAGGGCTAGTCTGGTCGGACCCTGCCCCCACCCTGCGGTGCTGCGCCACCCTCAATTCCGGACCCCGATTGACACCTCCCGACCATCATGACGGATCGCCCCGCGCTCCCTCGGTCGCGAGGGACCTGCCGGCCCTGGCCGCCTGGCATGCCGCCTGGGCTGTGGCGGCGGCCCTTCTGGCCCTCGCCGGGCGCTGGTTCGGAGGATTGGACGGAACGGCCTTCTACGCCGTGGTGGTCATGGTCATACCCGGTATCGCCGGCCTCGGTCTGCTGGCCCGGGACGGCGCGCGCGAGCGACTCGCCACCCTCCTTGTCTGGAGCCTCGCCAGCGCTGTGGCGGCAGCCCTTTCCGGGGGGCTGTCCGGAGCGATCGCCGGTTTCATCTTCATGCCCCTGGCCGTCGGCCTCGCCCTTGGTACCGAGAAGCGCGCGCGGACCGGCCTGATCGGCGTCGTTGTGGCCGCCGCGGTCGGGGCTGTCTCGGCCCAGTTCGGCGGAGTTTGGACACCCAACCCCCTGGTGGCCGCCATCTCGGTCCTGATGGTTGCCACGGCCGCCGCCCTTGGTCTGCGCCTGTCGTGGCGGACCGGTGAGGCGCGCCTGGTTGCCGCCGAAACGTCGGTTGGCCGGGTCGAGGCCCTGCTGTCCCGCCAGCCCGGCCTGACCCTGGTGCTGGAGCCGTCCGGCCGGGTGCTGGCCGCCTACGGCGCCCCGCCGCCCGCGCTGCCCGTCGACCCCCTGTTCGCCCAGGGGCTGATCGCCGCCGTCCACGCGCCGGACCGGCCCACCGTGATGTCGGCGATGGAGAGCGCGCTGGGCGGGACCGAAACCGCCATCCTGTTTGCGCCACGCCTGGCGCTGGACCGGCGCGTGACCCTGATCCTGCGCCGCTTCGACGACCCCGGCACGGGCCCCGTCGAGGGGGTCCCTCGCCTCATCGTTCAGGCGTTCGACGCGACCAACCAGTACGCCCGCGAACTGGGGCTGGAGGCGGCCCGTAACGAGGCCGAGAGCCAGAACGCCGGCAAGAGCCGCTTCCTGGCCAATATGAGCCACGAACTGCGCACGCCGCTGAACGCCGTGATCGGCTTCTCCGACATCATGCGCCAGCGCCTGTTCGGTCCCCTGCCCAAAAAATACGCGGAATATGCCGACTCCATCCATGAGGCCGGTGGCCATCTGCTCGACCTGATCAACGATGTGCTGGACGTGTCCAAGATCGAGGCTCACCGCTACCCCCTGTCCGTTGAACGGTTCGACGCCCGCGACGTGGTCTCGGCCGGGATCGCCCTTGTGCGGCTGTCGGCCAATGACAAGGCTGTCGAACTGGCCGGGGTCCTGCCGGACGAGCCGGTCGAGGTCGCGGCTGACCGCCGGGCGCTGAAACAGATCATGCTCAACCTGCTGTCGAACGCGATCAAATTCACGCCGGCCCAGGGGTCGGTGACGGTCACGCTGGAAGCCATCGGTCCGTATCTGGAAGTTATTGTTTCCGACACGGGCGTCGGCGTCGCCCCTGCCGATCTGAAGCGGCTCGGGCGGCCGTTTGAACAGGCCGGCGACGCTGACCAGCGTGCCCAGGGCACGGGCCTCGGCCTGTCGCTCGTCCGGGCCCTGGCCGAGCTGCACGGCGGCCGGATGACCATTGACAGTCCCCTCGGTGAGGGTACCGCCGTAACCGTCCGCCTGCCGGTGGTCGTCGCCGGACGGGCACCGGTCCCACCCGGCGGAGCCGAGATTATCAGCCTGGCCGAGGCGGATCCGTCGCGCAACGCCGAAGCCTGATCGACTGTCTACGGCCTCAGGCGGCCAGTCTGCCCAGCGGCCCCAGCGACAGGAAGGCCCGTCCGGCCGCGAAATCCCCGGCCTCGAAGGTGGCGCGGGCGACGCTGTCGTCGCGGAACAGGAATTCAATGGCAAAGGTCTCGCGCGGATCCAGCTTCTCCAGCGCGTGAGCGGCCTCGGTCGGAAAACGCCACGCCTCGCCGGTCGACTTTCCGGCCACCAGCAGGCCCGGATCCGCATTCCCGAACGACACGGCCCAGAATCCGTGACGGACCGACGTCGGCGGCAGGTCGGACGCCCCGCCCAGCCAGGCCCGGGGGGCACGTTTGGGATCACGCATGACGATCCGCGCTGCATAGGGACGGGGGCGGCCGACGAACGACACCACCGCTGTCAGCCGGTCGCCAACTTCGCCGGCGGTATAGCCGACGGTCACGGGCGAAGCGCCGGTCACCGAAGCCTGGGTCAGGATCCAGCTGGGCCCTGTCGCCGGGACGCGATTGGCGATCCAGCTGGCGCGCACGCCGGGAAACTCCATCCGCGGCAGCCGGGCCCAGCCTGCGAACGCATGCTCCACCCTTTGCCGGACCGTGGCCAGCTGCGGATCGGCACACGACACTCGCCGGGCGCGACTCAGCGCCCGGTCGCCGGCGGCCCGAACGTCAGCCTCGCTCGTTCCGGCCCGGAGGGCGGCGCTGCGGGCCTGCTGCGTCGCCGCGGACAGGGCCGCGGCGACGTCCGGCTGGAACAGGTCGCAACGCGCGTCAGCGGCCAGCACAAAGCTGCGCTCGTAACAGGGACCCGTCGGCTGCGCCAGGGCAGCAGTCGGGGCCGCAACCAGTACCATCGCCAGCATTGCGGCTTTGGCGGTTGGGTGGTGAAAGCCTATCGTCATGAGACCGACCCTATGCCCAACGCGTTCCGGTCTGGTTTCCGAGCAGGGGTTATCAAATTGCTTCTGTCGAGCGACCTCTGGGTCTCCGCCCTGATCCGCCGGGCCGAACTGGGCGGAGCCTTCGCCACCGTGGTCCGGCGCGGCGACGAGCGCGCCGGCACCGTCGTGGTCAAGGCCTTTGACACCCGCAACCGTCGCGCGCGCCTCTATACGGAAGCGTTCGGCCCGGACGGCGACCGTCTGTGGATTCAGCCGGTGGTCAGTGAGCTCGAGTCCGAACTGGACGCCTATATCCAGCGCCAGATCGCCTATGACAGCGACCTCTGGGTGGTCGAGATCGAGGATCGGGACGGCCGCCACTTCATCACCGAGACAGTCGCTGACCAGACATGAACGACCGGCCGGCTTGGTCGTAAAGGCTTAACCGCGTTCGTGAACCGGGCCGCAAGTGGTCCGCGTCTAGGGTTGGATCAACGGATGGAAACACGTCCGGTGATGGTGAGTTTGCCCCTATGCTGTTTCTTCTCAACGACGCTGTATTCGACCTCGACGAGACCTGCCCGGTCACGGCCAGGGACGCGCGTCGGTTCGAGAAGCTGGGACTGGACTATGTCCTGGAGCTCGGCTGCGAACTGTTCTCCGAAGACCCGCTTCTGCACCGCAACGATCCGGTCCGGGCCCGCCGTCTGGCCTGGCTGATCGCCGACCGCAGCCCCGAGGTCAACGCCGCCATGTTCGCGGCCCCCGCGCAGAACTGTGCGCCGGAACTCGTCGAGCCGCGCTTCTGTGCCCTGCCGAAGGCCATTCTGCGCCAGCTCAGCCAGCGCGATGCCCGCGGCAAACTCGACGCCGTCGCCGCCGATCGTGTTGTCTGGAACCGCATGGCCGCCTGATTGCCATTTCCCGGATAGTCAGACCCGCCCCGGCGTGCCACCCTGCAACTTGGAAGTGTTTGTGGGGTCTGTCCATGCCGGTGTCTCACCGCCTTTTCGTGCGTGTCGCGCTCGCCGTGGCCGTCGCCCTGTCGGGCGGATCCTCGGCTCTGGCGGAATGGCGCCGGGCCGAGAGTCCGGAAATTCATCGTCTATTCGAACGGTCGCGAAGCCGCACTGCGGGAATACGTCCAGAAGCTCGAGATCTATGACTACATCATGCGGGTCCGGCTCGGCCTGCCGATCGATGCGTTGCCTGACCGGAAATTCCCGATCTATCTGGTCAACGGGCGGCGCGACCTTCTCCGGGTTCACCCTGCCAGCCACGACAACGTCGCCGGCACCTATTTCCCGGTCGAGGAGGATATTTTCGCCGTCGCCATCCGGGGCGACGGCGATGACACACTGCTGCATGAATATGCTCACCATTTCATGTTCCAGAACTCCCACGCCGTCTATCCGGGCTGGTTGACCGAGGGTTTCGCCGAATATTTCATGACCGCGGACATCCGGTCCGACCAGGTGGTCATCGGGGGCTTCAACGAAGAATCGCCTGTACTGGCTTCAGAGCGCCAACTGGATTCCGCTGGCCGAACTACTGTCCAACCGTCCACATGAGGTGCGTCGCAGCAGCTATCGGGAGACCTATTATCCGGTCGCCTGGCTGCTGACCCACTGGTTGATGGGTACCGCTGAACGTCGGGCCGTGCTAGCCGAATACCTGACCGACATCGGCAACGGCGGCGACCCGGTCGAGGCGATGGAGCGGGCGACCGGCCAGTCGCTGCCCGAACTGACCCGGACCCTGCGATCCTATTTCAACGGTCGCGTCCCGATGACGCGCTATCGCCAACAGTTCGCCCAGACAAACATTACCGTCACCGTTCTGCCCCGCTCCGCCGACGATCTGCTGCTGCTGGGTCAGCGCCTCAAGGTCGGTGTCCCCGACGAAGACCGGCCCGGCACCGCCGAGGACGTCCGGCGTGCCGCGGCAGATCACCCGGATGACAGTTTCGCCCAGCTCCAACTGGGTCACGCCGAGCTGCATTTTGGCGACCCCGAAGTGGGCGAGGCGATCCTGACCCGCCTGCTTGAGCGGGAGCCTGAAAACGTCGAGGCGCTCCACCTCCTCGCCGCGCGCGAGCAGCAAAAAGCCCGCGAGACCGACGGCGACCCGCTGCCCTATGAAAATGCCGCGCGCCAGTATCTGGCCCGCGCCTTCCGCGCGGACGAAACCAGCTACCTGACCTACATCATGCTGGGCGAGATGCAGTATTACGGGCAGGATGGCCCGACGGAGAACCAGGTGGCGACCTGGCAACTCGCGTTCCAGATCGCCCCGCAACTGGCCCAGACCCGTTTGGGCTATGCCCAGGTTCTGCTGATGTCCGGCGAGGCCGAGCGGGCGGAGGCCCTGCTGGTTCCGCTGGCCAACTCACCGCACGGCGGCGGTGCCGCTGACGCCGCCCAGAGAATTCTGGAACGGATCAGGGCCGGAGACACAACCCTGGACGCGTCCGATATCGAGGCTGTCAGCCAGAATGATCCCGACGAGCTCGAACCGGAGGCAGGTCAACCCGACCCGGCGCGCGACGACAGCGATGCGTGACACCGGCGAGTGACTTCTGCCGCCTGACGCGCTACCTCCCGCCGCCATGTCGAAATTCACACTCGCCGAGGAGGCCGGTCGTCGCCGGACCTTCGCCATCATCGCCCACCCCGATGCGGGCAAGACCACGCTGACCGAACATATCCTGCTGGCCGGCGGGGCCATTCGCGCGGCCGGGGCGGTGCGCGCGCGCGGCGAGAACCGGCGCACCCAGTCCGACTGGATGAAGATCGAGAAAGAGCGCGGCATCTCGGTCTCGGCGTCGGTGATGACGTTCGAGCATGACGGCAAGATGTTCAACCTGCTCGACACGCCCGGGCACGAGGACTTCTCCGAAGACACCTACCGCACCCTGACCGCCGCCGACTGCGCCATCATGGTGCTGGACGCCGCCAAGGGCATCGAGCCCCAGACGCTGAAGCTGTTCGAGGTCTGCCGCCTGCGCGACATTCCGATCATCACCTTCATCAACAAGCTGGACCGCGAGGCCCAGGACCCGATGGCCCTGCTGGACGAGATCGCCTCGCGCCTGGCCCTGGATCCCTCGCCGATCTGGTGGCCGGCCCAGAGCGGTAACCGGCTGCGCGGCATGGTCGAGATCGGCACGGGTCGCTTCCAGCCCTATGCCCGCAAGGTTCCGGGGGCGGTGGTTGACGAGCCCCACCCCGACGCCCTGCCGCTGGCCGAGGCCGCGCGCTATTTCGAGGACGGCGAACATCAGGACATGCTGGACGCGGCCGAACTGGTCACCGGCGGCTATCCGGCCTTCAACCGCCAGTCCTTCCTCGAGGGCCATATGACCCCGGTGCTGTGGGGCTCGGCCCTGCGCCATTTCGGCATCGACGAGCTGCTGGCCGCGATCGGCGAATGGGCCCCGCCACCCAAGGCCATGAAGGCGCGCAAATACGGGGCACTGGCCGGATCCCGCAACGCCGCCGAGCCGGTGGAGGTCGTGGTCGAACCGGGTGCGCCCGAGGTCACCGGCTTCGTGTTCAAGGTCCAGGCCAATATGGACCCCAACCACCGCGACCGCATCGCCATGTTCCGCATGGCCTCCGGCAAATTCCAGCGGGGCATGAAGCTGAAGGTCCAGAACACCGCCAAACAGCTGTCGGTGAACGCGCCCATCATGTTCTTCGCCTCCGATCGCGAACTGGCCGACGAAGCCTTCGCCGGGGACGTGATCGGCATCCCCAACCACGGCGTTCTGCGCGTCGGTGACAGCCTGTCGGAGAGTGGCCTGATCCGTTTCGCCGGCCTGCCGAATTTCGCGCCTGAAATCCTGCAGCGCGTGCGGGTCAAGGATCCGCTCAAGGCCAAACACCTGCGCAAGGCGCTGGACGGCCTGGCCGAAGAGGGTGTGACCCAGCTGTTCCGCCCCGAGATGGGGGCCGACTTCATCGTCGGTGCCGTCGGCCAGCTGCAGTTCGAGGTCATGGCCGACCGGCTGGGTGAGGAATACGGTCTGGACGTTATCTTCGAGCCCTCGCCCTGGGCCGAGGCCCGCTGGATCGGCGGGACCAGTGCCGACCTCGAGGACTTCATGGGTAAATACCGCGGCCAGATGGCCCGGGACATCGACGACGATTCCGTCTTCCTGGCCAAGTCGAGCTGGGAGACCGGCTATGTGATGGAGCGGTTCCCCAAGGTCGCCTTCACGAAGACGAAGGAGCGGGGCTGACCGTCAGCGGCGGCGTCACCGTGAGCATCGGCAGGAACAGCTGCACCAGCGGCCCCAGGGCGACGGCGTACAGCACCGTGCCGACCCCGACGACCCCGCCGAGCAGCCAGCCGGCCGCCAGCACCGATGCTTCGATGCTCAGACGGGACACACGGATCGACCAGCCCAGCCGCTGGTGCAGGCCGGTCATCAGCCCGTCGCGCGGCCCCGGCCCCATGCCCGCACCGATATAGGCGGCGCTGGCGACCGCATTCAGCACCACGCCCGAAACCATCATGGCACCTCGCAGGGGCAAGCCTTCGAACACCGGCAGGACCGCCAGGGTGGCGTCGAGCACCAGGCCGATGACGATGATGTTGGCGAGGGTGCCATAGCCCGGCTTCTGACGCAGGGGGATCCAGGCCAGCATCACGACCGCACCGATGCCAATGGAGACCTGCCCCAGGGTCAGGCCGACCACATCCATCAGACCCTGCTGAAAGACATTCCACGGATCGAGACCCAGGGTCGCGCGCACCATCAGGGCGAGGGAGACCCCGAACAGGGCAAGCCCGAGGTGGAGCTGGAGCAGGCGGCGAATGAGCATGATGCGGCGCACAAAGGCCAGACCGCCTCCGCATTACAAGTCAAATATGACTGCACCGGA
The DNA here is from genome assembly GCA_034676465.1 of Brevundimonas sp. Classification (GTDB taxonomy): domain Bacteria; phylum Pseudomonadota; class Alphaproteobacteria; order Caulobacterales; family Caulobacteraceae; genus Brevundimonas. The sequence continues at coordinate 36,658 of JAUCCG010000078.1, forward strand.
TGTCAGTGGCCTCCGCCGATCGGCCTCGCTCACCGGTTGAACGACCCCGTTGCCCGGCGGGAACTGGCCGCCGCCGTCAGACCGTGACCGCGTCGACTCTCGCGGCGCGGCCCTGGCTGTGACGTAGCGGTCGTCGGGTGCGGACTCGGGCTCGAGACGAAACCGGCATAGTCTGACCGAACCACTCGCGCGGCGTCGCGTTTGCAAAGGAAGCGAGAGGGACCGGTGTACGTCCCGAAGCGGGACGACGGAGTCATTGGCCGCATGTTTGAGTTCGGCAGGGATCTGAGAAAGCTGTTCGCCCAGGCGCGTGAAAGCGACGATCTGGGCTGGGTCGAGCTGATCGGGGCCGATCTGGTCCGCGCCGAGGCACGCCAGCAGTCGATCGACGCCGGTCGTGTATCCTGCACCCACCCGTTCGAGGCCGGCCTGCGATCATCCGCCCTGTGGCGCGAACATGCCCGGCGCACCGGCTTCAACGACAGCCTCCAGCGGGCCCACACGGTCGCGGCCGAAGCGGTTCGCACCGCCAGCGGCGACGATCAGGCCGCGCTGGCGGCGATCGAGACGGCCCATGTGCTGATGCTGGAATTCGACCTGTGCGGGGGCACGGCCGGACTGGACTGTGCGGTCGCCGCCATCGATGCCCTCGGTCGCGTCAACCGTCCCGAGACCGCGCGGGCTGCAGCCGTCATCCATGCGCGTCTGAAGGCCCGGCAGGCCCAACTCTCCACCGATCCCAATGCCATGCTCGATGCCGCCGCCCTGCTCGACGCTGCCCTGCATGATCTCGCGCCGGACTCCGGCCCCGCCGCTGACGAAGTCCGCCTCGACCGGGCCGCCCTCGCCCTCGAGACGGGCGTGGCCCGTTGCGATCCACGGCTGCTGGATCAGGCCGGCCGCGACCTGCGCGATCTGGTCGAGCACGCCACACCGGAATACCGCCCGCTGACCCGGGCCCGCGCCCTGTCCCTGTGCGGGGCAGGCATGAAGCTGCTGGCCGCCATGGCCGGTGACGCTGCCATCATGCGCCAGGGCCAGGCGATGTTCGACGCCGCGGCCGACCAGTTCACGGTCGACCACAGCCCCCTGGACTGGGTCGCGATCCAGATCGTCCGCGCCGACGATCGTTCACCCCTGATCGCCCTCGCCCAGGCCCAGGCCCTGACCGAAGGTGGCGGCCTGATCCTCGGTGCCCTGGCCCGGGAAGCCCGCTACGCTCGCGAAACTCTCGCGGCCGAGGCCGCGGGCGATCTCAAAACCCTGTCAGACCTGCGGACCCGCCTGTGCGGCCGGCTGGGCGACCACTCAAGCCGAGCGTCGCCGCTGGACTGGGCGGCTGACCAGATCGCCATCGCCCGGATCAATCTGGCACTCGGTCGCCTGACCGGTCGCGACGCGGCCGGTCTGGACATGTCCCTGGTCGAGGCCGCCGCCACCGCTCGCGAGCTGGGCGTGACCGTTCTGGCCGCCCGGGCCGAGGCGCTGATCGCGGGCCGCGCCGTTCGGGTTTGACGACGCCTCAGCCGCCCAGGGCGACAAACGGGCCGTTGAGGAAATTCGGCTTGCCGTAGCGCAGCGGCTGGCCATCGTCGCCCAGCACCCGGCCGCCGGCCGCTTCCAGCACCGCCTGTCCCGCCGCCGTATCCCATTCCGAAGTCGGGCCGGTCCGCGGATAGGCGTCGAACCGGCCTTCGGCGATCAGGCAGAATTTCAATGATGAATCCACGCCCTGCCATTCTGCGCAGCCGTGGCGTGCCGCCAGCCGTTCGGCCTCCTCATCGGTCATGCTGTGGCTCAGTACCGCGACCGGCGTCGTCGGCCGGTCGCGCACCCGCACCGTCTGCCAGGGCTCGCCGAAACGCCGGCGCAGGACGCCCGTCCCCTCGCCCGCGGCCGAGACCCAGGTCGTCGCGGTGGCCGGAGCCACCACCACCCCGGCGACCGGAGCACCGTCATGAATCAGCGCGATGTTGACGGTAAAGCTCTCACGACCTGCGACAAACCCGCGCGTGCCGTCCAGGGGGTCGATCAGCCAGAACCAGGCCTCGGCCTGCGCCGGCGCGCCGTCGGCCGCCACGGCCTCCTCGGCCACGGTCTGGATTCCGGGGTAGAGCGCCGCCAGCCGGGTCAGGATCAGGGCTTCCGCCGCGCGGTCGGCCTCGGTCACCGGACTGGCGTCCGCCTTGGTCTCGACCACTGTGTCCGCGCGCCAGTAGGGCAGGATCAGGCGGGCCGCGTCCTCGGCGATATCAGCGATCGCCTCGGCCAGGGCACCGGAGGCGAGGTCGGCTTGCAGGGTTTTGGTCATGTGCGGCCTCGATAGCCGATCCGGCCGGTTTCACGAACCGGCAAATCACGTCAGCCTGTACGAACGCTTCCCTTGCTGGTGCAGAGTATCGATGACCGTGAACGACACCGCCACTGACCTTCCTGTCGACGGCCAGGAGCTGGCCACCTACGTCGCGGCCAAGCTGTGCCATGACTTCATCAGCCCGGCCGGAGCCATCGCCTCCGGCCTCGATCTTCTGGCCGACCCCTCGGCCCAGGACATGCGCGACGACGCCATGGGCCTGATCGCCCAGAGCGCGAGCAAGCTGGTCAATCTGGTCCATTTCGCCCGGGTCGCCTTCGGGGCCGCCACCACCAGCGAACGCTTCGCCGAGCCGGAACTGCACCGGCTGGTGGCCGGCATGATCGAGGGCGGGCGCGCAACGATGGAGTGGACGGTCGATGACGGCGACTTCGGCAAGCCGGCGGCCCGGGCCCTGGTCAACCTCGCCTACCTGACTGTCGGGGCCCTGCCCTCGGGCGGCGTGGCCACGATCACCGTGCGCCGCGAGGGCGAGGTCGTGATCATGGACGGCACCGCCGTCGGCGCCCGCGCCCGTCTCAAGCCCGAGGCCACCACCGGTCTCGCCGGCGAACGGCTCAGCGAGGGTCTGGCGGGCCAGTGGATCCAGCCCTACTGGCTGTGGCTGACGGTCACGGGGGCCGGTGGCAGTCTGGAGGTCGAGCTCGAGGAAGGCCGCGTCCGCCTGCTCGCCCGGATGCCCGGCTGACGCACATGGCTAAGAGAGCTTAACGGGCTTTCCCAACACCTCGTTAACCGCCCATCGGCGATCATGGCGTCGCGTCGCGGGCACATGCCCCGCCATTTGGAAACCAGCCTTGACCCTGAAGACCTGTCTCATCGTTGATGACAGCCGGATCATCCGCAAGGTGGCCCGGCGGATCGTCGAGGGCCTCGGCTTCGAGGTCGACGAGGCTGCCGACGGGTCCGAGGCCCTGGCCTTCTGCAGCAGCATCATGCCCGACGTCATCCTGCTCGACTGGAGCATGCCGGTGATGGACGGCCTGACCTTCCTGCGCCGGCTGCGCGCCATGCCCGGCGGCACAGCATCCAAGGTGCTGT